>NZ_JBHWFB010000010.1:110683-319908 GCF_042733915.1 Nocardia sp. NPDC059691
TACGGTTGCCGCCCGCACCGGCGGTCCACCTGGCGGTGCCGTCCTGCCACCCGTCGTGGCGGTACCACTGCAGGTCACCGTTCGGCTTGATGCCGTAGACCACGCCTCGGCCGATGCTGAAGACCGTGCGGTAGATGTCCCAGCCGCCACTGATCCTGTTACCGCCCGCACCGGCGGTCCAGAAGGCGCCGCCGTCCTGCCAGCCGTCGTGGCGGTACCACTGGAGATCGCCGTCCGGCTTGATGCCGTAGATGACGCCGCTGTCGCGGCCGCTGAACACCGTGCTGTAGATGTCCCAGCCGCCACTGATCCTCTTCCCGCCCTCACCTGCTGTCCAAAAGGCTCCGCCGTTCTGGACACCGTCGTGGCGATACCACTGCAGATCGCCATCGGGCTTGATGCCATATAACGCAGTGCCGACAACCCTGGTCATTTCTGTTCCTACCTTTTTGTCGCGAGTGATACTGCTGTCGTCCCCGACATTTCGGCCGCTCGGCCCAACTCCTGGCGATAATTTCAGGACGCTGGATCGCGGACACCAGTAGTCGACTACTCGTTTCGGGGCGTAGCTGATGAATTGCCCTGCAGGGTGCGCGAGAGCGTCGCGGCGGCTCGGCTCCCTGGATCGGCCGCCGGGAAATGTCAGCTCGAGGCGAGCGCGTCAGCCAGCGGTCGGCGCCCGGGGCAGGATGATCGCCGTGGACACGTGGTCGCTCGGGACTCTGGCAGCGTGCACCTCGGCCGATAGGGCGACGAGGTAAGACCGTCGGCGCGGCTAGCGGCGCCCGGGTCACGGTGGTCGATCCTGCACGCTGGATTGCCGCGGCCGGGCCCGGCGAACACGCCGTCGGGCCCGGCCGTTTACATCAGCGTCCCGCCGCACCAGGACATAGGATGGGCGCCGGGCGAGTATCTTGGTTCAGGAACCCGGCTCAGCCTGGGGTTCGAATTTCGCAACGAGCCAGACTCTCTTGATTTCCCCTTCGGGATTTTCGAAGTACGGCCTCACTTCATCCTTGTCGTCCAGGAAACCGCTGATGGTCACCAGGTATTCGGTGCCGTCGACGCGGACGATGTCGTTCTCGTGGACGACCGGCGGTCTCACCACATCGGGGACGTCGCCCGGCGAGTTGGGCGTCTCGTCGTGGCGGAAACGCAGGGTGAACGTATGGTCGAATCCCTCGTCCTGGAAGTCGACGGTGACCTTCAAGAAAACCGAGAACTGACTGTGTGGCAAATGAATTCGACGGTTGTAGTGTGTGAATATGCCGAGCCGGAAGTTCTGGCCGTCGAGGCGCGCGTCGACATCGGTGAGGCCGGTGAAGTCGTAGCCGCTCTTCTCCTCGTCTTGGCTGCCGCCCCATCGGATACTCGATTTGATGCCCGCGCTCGACCTGACTCCGGGCTGTCGCAAACCCTCGAACTGCGACTCGTCCACGCTGACGCGCGTCCAAACACCTCTGGTGTCCACTTTTCCCATGACAGACATGCCCCCTTGTTTCCGGACCGATCGGCGAACTGCCTATCTACCGTGAGACACATCATCCCCCACAGAGCGCAATTTGTCATCGAAATCGGTTGTGCGACAAAGGTAATTGGGTCGAGCTACTACTCGAAGATCTTCGCTGGACCCCATGCCCGCCGAAGACGGTGAAGGCAGGTTGGTGCGCGGAACGTAGACGCATTGGGTTTCATCGCAAGGAACTACGGATCGGTTGCGCGGCCCGGCGTCGTGATATGTCGGCGGCGGCATGGTGCGCGACGCGTTGTGCCGCTACGGAATTCCAGGAGTCGCCGGGTGCGGGCCGACGCAGCCGAGTATGAAACAACCCGGTGGCCAATTCGCGAACGGTGTGGACATGGGTTTACCCAGGCAGGACAGCGGGTTGCAACCTGGGTAGGCCATCGGCCCGATGCCGAGTGCGGCGAGTGTCGCGTCCGGGTTCGAGATCATCGGATCGGACAGTTGGACATCGGATTGCTGCTCGTAGGGCGCCGCTGCGGGTATGCGAGGTTCCCGGAAGGCGGCGCCGACCGCGCGCAGGACATCGTGCGGGAAGCTCAACGCGCTCCCCGGCACCGTGACACCGGTCCAACTGACCATCAATCCGAGGCTCGGCACCACGAAATTGTCCTGGCGCATCATTCCCGACATCTGCATCGCATCCGGCGGCAGTCCAGGAAAGTAGTTGCCGCAGTCCGGCCCGTTCACCACGAACAGGAAGCCATAGCATGGGTTCGTCGGGGCGGGCCGGCCTGCCTGCGCGAGATATTCCGCGGAAATGATCTGGTGACCGCCCCACTGGCCGCGATTGGTGAGCAGCAGTCCGAGCTTGGCGAAGTCGTCCGGTGGCAGCAGTAGATGCGCGTAACCGTAGGTGTTTCCACTGCGGTCCCGTCCCCAGAAGTAGTCGGTCGGCGGAATTCCCAACGGATCGAAGAGCTTTCGTTGCGCGTACGTCTGAAAGTCCTCATCGACCGCACGCTGGATGACGTACACGAGCAGATCGACAGCGCGCTGACTGTAGCGCCACTCGGTGCCCTGCTGTTGATCGATCGGCATCGCCAGCGCCTGCGCCACCACATTCGGGTCGATTTGCGCCAACCCGGTGATGCCCTCCGAGGCTACCGCTACCCGCATGCCGCTGGATTCGATGAGCAGATTCCGCACCGTGATCGCGCGATGTCCGGCATCACCGAGCTCGGGTGGCAGATAGGCGCCGATCGGGTCATCGAGCCGCAGCCGCCGCTCGTCGACCGCGATCCCGGCTACCATCGAAACCACGCTCTTGGTGCTACTCCATAGATTCCACGGCACACCGGCGGCCCGCGCGGTGTTCGGGCCGGTCGCGATCAGGCAATTGTTCCGAAAGATCTGTAGCGTCGTGCGGGTCGAATCCGCCGCGAGCGCCACCGCCTGGCGCAGCGCGGGCGAATCGAGTCCGACCTCCTCCGGGGTCGCTGTTTCCGGTACTCGTCCACTGCTGACCGCGCAATGCCTCAGCCCGTCCGGTTCGGCATGCGCCATCACCGGCGAACCGATCCCGAACATCGACATTGCCGCCGTAATAGCGACCACCGCAACACTTCTCATAGCTCGACCCACGCCGGCCTCCGCTCTCGACGAACTCCACCTGGCTCATCGCCCCCACCTCACCCCCGGTTACGACCCTGAGCGCCCCTACTTGTAGGGGCGGCCCCGCACCGGCCCGCATCCGCTGGTGGTCGCGGTTGCGGCGAATCATGTTGAAATTCGGCCGACACCGCAGGGCCGCGTCGGCGACTCTCGCCGGAGATGGGCATTGTCACCGAGGATGCGTCGGTCATTCGGCCGGCACGGTATCCGGCTCGATCCCAGTGGATCGCAGAGCGGCCACCTCGGCACGTAATGCTCTGATCTCTGCGACGAGTTCGGTGATCTCCCGATCGGTACTCTCCACATTCGCCTCGACGCTCTTCAGCTGATCCATCACCCAGCTGGTGGTGGTGCCGATTGCGAAACTGATCAGGCCGATGCCCAGGGTCATGAGGATCAGCGAGATCAAACGGCCTTCGGTGGTCACCGGATACACATCGCCGTAGCCGACGGTGGTCACCGACACCATCGACCACCACAGCGCGTCACCGAAATTGTGGATCTTGCTGTCGGCCGCCCCGTACTCGGCGTCGAAGAATGCCAGACTGCACAGCAGCAGAAGCAGTAGCGAACTAGTTCCTACGAATACCGCGAGCCTGGCTCTGGTCGTCGTGTTCCGGTTCAGGGTGCCGATCACGAGCATGGCCGCCCGCAACAGCCGCAGGGGGCGAAGCGGCGGCAACACCACGATCAACAGGTCGACCGGGTGGGTACGCAGGAATCGCAACCGGTTCCCGGACAGCGCCAACCGCACAGCGAAATCCAGCGCGAACGCCGCCCAGATCAGCACGTCGACCCGGGTGAGCCAGGCGTCCAGGCGAGGCGATGCCCCGGTATCGAGTACTTGCCAGGCATAGACGCAGAGAAACGCGACGGCCAGCACCATCAAGGGGATGCCGGTCGTCCGCTCCCAGGACTCTCTGCGGGTGCACTCGGAATGTGTTTCGGTCATCGGACTACCTGTGTCGCTGCGCAGCGGTGTCGGCGACACCGCGGGTTCGGCCGCCGAGTCCCGAAAGAGACCGGCCGTTCTCCAGCCGATTCTCACACGGAACCCAGGTCACCGTGCCTATCCCGGTCGTCATTCCAGCGACGAGTCGGCCGGCGCCATCCGCGACGGCCGCCGCCGGCGCGGATGGCGGTGATCGAGTCGCGCATATTTTCTTGCGCGGCGCTGAGCTGGGAGTTCGGTGAGCGGCTCAGGGCTTCGCCGAAAACAAGTCTGTTTGTTCAAGAATTGTCTCGGCATCCTGGCACGGCGATCCAGGGAAGGGAGATCCGACGATGACAATGCCGTCGCACGCGGCCGTGCCACTGCATCTGGCCGGGAACAACGCGCCGGTCACCGAGGAATGCACCGTGGAACCAGCCGAGGTGATCGGAGAAATACCCGCAGACTTGAACGGAATGTTCGTGCGTAATGGTCCCAACCCGCGGACCGGTTGGTCACCGCACTACTTCGCCGGGGACGGCATGGTCCACGCGGTCGCCTTGACGGAAGGACGCGCGCGCTGGTATCGCAACCGCTACGTGCGCACCCCGCTCTACCACCACCCGGGCCGGTCGCGCTTCGAACTCGGCTTCGACCCGGCGACCGCGACGATGGATTACCGGGTCACCACGGCCAACACTCACGTCGTCAGCCACGCGGGCCGACTTCTGGCGCTCGAGGAAGGCGGCTTCCCCTACCAGCTCACGCCGGAGCTGGAGACCGTCGGACCGTTCACCTTCGACGGCGCGCTGCGGACGCCGATGACCGCGCACCCCAAGATCTGTCCGGAATCCGGCGAGTTGCTGTTCTTCGGTTACCGACTGCGCCCGCCGTATCTGACCTACCACCGTGTGTCACCCTCCGGCGAGTTGCTCCGGACCCAGCCGATCGAACTTCCGCGCGCCACGATGATGCACGACTTCGCCGTGACCCGGCACCATGTGGTCTTCATGGACCTGCCGGTCGTGTTCGACCAGGTCACCGCAGCGTGGCGCTGGGACGACGGACATCACGCGCGGTTCGGCGTGATGGCCCGCGCCGGTGGCCCGGTCCGCTGGTTCGACATCGAACCCTGCTATGTGTGGCACACCCTCAACGCCTTCGAGGCCGACGGCGCCATCACCCTCACCGGTACGCGGGTGGCAGCATTGTGGCGGGACGGCAGCGACGATATCGGCGGCGGGCTGCCCCGCCTGCACCAGTGGCGCCTGATGCTTGCCGAGGGCACCGTCACCGAACAGCAGGTGGACGACGCGGTGGTCGAGTATCCGCGCGTCGCCGACAGCACGGTCGGGCTCCACCACCGCTTCGGTTACCTGGTCAGCTTCTCGCTCGAAGCCGAACCGAGCCACTCCCGCATCTACCGCTACGACTTCGCCGACGGCGCCTCACGGCGCACTCACCGACTGCCGGAAGGGCGTACCTGTGGCGAGGCCGTGTTCGTCCCGCGCCCCCAGGCGACGGACGAAAACGACGGATACCTGATGAGTTTCGCCCACGATCGTATTCACGGAAACGGCTACCTTCTGATTCTGGACGCCGCCGACCTCGACAGCCCTCCCATCGCCGAAGTCCACCTGCCCGTCCGAATCCCCACCGGCTTCCACGGCAGTTGGATACCCTCTTGACTCCATCTCCAGCTGTTGCGCCGACCGCCCGCGCGGTCTCCTCCAATCCGAGTGTCGAGGCAGCGCGGCGCGCAGGTGTGCGGCCGATGCCGCTGTGTCCGGGGCCGCCGTCGCGGACGGCGCGGAGCGTTCGATGCTCTACTGACCCGACAACGAGGGCGAGGCTCCCCGACGCCGATCTCGCGGCGTCGCGGTCACCGCAGGTGCTGGCCGAAGAACGCGAATACCCTCTGCCACGCATCCGCGGCGACTTTCTCGTTCTCGCCGAACCCGAAGATGCGCGCCACCGCCTGCACGGGAGTGCGGTCGGCGAAGCTGTGACCCGCGTCGGGGTAGGTCTTGACGTCGTGTGGAATCTTCTTTTGGGTCAACACTTCTTCGAGGCGCGGGCCGCTACCCCGGTTCATCGGATCGCGTCGGCCGAAGCTGGCGACTATGGGGCACGCGCCCTCGACGATTTCGGCGTACTTGCTCTGCAGCGGCGGTGGATAGAACGGCGCCGATGCGCCGAAGCCCTTCGTAGAGGCGACGAGGGCGAACCCGCCGCCCGAGCAGAATCCGGCGATGCCGACTGCACCGGTGCAGTCGGACCTTTCTGCCAGGCATTTTCGTGCCGCCGCGATGTCGTCGAAGGTGCGGCCTTCATAGGCCATGAGATCGTTGAACATCGAGCGCATACAGCGGATCATCCCGCCGCGGGAGTACAGGTTGGGCACGATCGCCAGATAGCCGTTGCCGGCGATGCGACGCGCGATCTCCCGGTGGGGGCCGCGGAGCCCGAGGGCGTCGTGGATGACGACCACGCCAGGCCAGGGTCCTTCGCCGGACGGGATTTCGAGCACCGCGTCGATGGTTCCGTTGAGCGTCTCGATGCTGATATCTGTCATGGCGCTCTGACTTCCTTCGGTGGGTCGGGGCGAGTTTGTCGGGACGTCGAGCGGTGGACATCCACACGGCCAGCTGAATACAGTGTCGGGTCTGCTGCGCAAACTCCGATTATCCCAGTTCAGGAGCCTTTTCCAGGTAACAACCATCGATGACCGCGATATCGGGCGGTCGGGGGCTGGGAGGTCCGGCCGCCGAGAGATCTTTCCGGTAGCGCGGGATGGGCAAATCGCCGGGGCGCGGAGACCTGGCGCTGGATTTCGGCGATGCGATCGCTCACGGCGTCAGGACGATGCGACCGAAAACCTCTCCGGCGTCCATCTTCCGATGCGCCAGCGCGGCCTGCTCCAGCGGCAGCAATTCGTGCACTACCGCATCCAGTTCCCCGCGAGCCGCGGCGGCGAACTGCTCGGCTCGGATCGCTCGCTGGGCGGTGTGGTCGATGGTGTCGGCGCTGAAGGTTGCGAAGGAGAGCGACTTCTGGAACGCCGTCATCATCGTCATACCGAAATCGGCCGGTGGATAGCCCGCGACGATCCCCACGACCACCATGCGGCCGTTCGGCGCGAGTTTGCCGAGGAACGACGGGACGGCGGCGCCGGCGACGATGTCCATGATGACGTCGTAGTCCGCGCCACCGGTCCCGGCGCGGTCCAACACCTGGGTGGCGCCGAGGGCGCGGAGTCGATCGCCTCTCTCCCGCGAGGAGGTCGTGACCGCGACCGCGGCGGCGCCGGCGCGAGCGGCGAGCTGCACGGCCGAGATTCCGATACTGCCCCCCGCTCCGCGCACCAGCACCGACTCGCCTGCGGCGAAGCGGGCGTGAGCGAGACCGAAGTGCGCCACGACTCCGGAGCTGCCCAGGGTGACCGCCGCGGCCGGAGACAGGTGCTCGGGCAGCGCGAGGATCTGCTCGACGGCGGCGACGGCATGTTCGACGTATCCGCCGCCGACCCCGGTGAACGCCCACACCCGCCGCCCCACCCACGAGCGGTCGACACCCGCGCCGACCGCGGTCACGACCCCGGCGACCTCGCTGCCGGGGATGTGCCCTTCCCGGAAGCCGTAACCGCCGAGGGTGCCGCGCCGGATCACCGCGTCCACTCCACCGACGCCGATCGCCTCCGTGGTGACGAGCACCTGTCCTGCGGCGGGCGACGGGATGCGAATGTCGGCCACTGCCATGCCGTCAGGGCTTCCGAAGGTCCGGATCTCGATGGCTTTCACTGGCTCTCCTCGTCTCCCGTCATCCCCCCGAGCCGACGCTAACGGACGCATGCGTCCGCTTAGCTAAAGTGAGAGCGGTGGCCGACCGTTTGCCTCACACTCTGCGTTCGGATGCCAGAGACAACCGCGAACGCATCCTGGACGCCGCGCGCGCTCTGTTCGCCGCCGAGGGAATGACCGTGCCGATGCGCGATATCGCCCGCCATGCCCGGGTCGGGCCCGCGACGCTGTACCGGCACTTTCCGACCAAGGAGATCCTGGCCACCGCCGCGTTCGCCGGTGAGATGCGCGCCTGCCGCGCCCTCGTCGAGCAAGGACTGTCCGACCCGGATCCCTGGCATGGCTTCTGCCGGTTCATCGAGAACATCTGTGCGCTGCACGCCGACAACCGCTCCTTCACCGAGGCGTTCACCTCGACCTTTCCCGACGCATTCGACTTCGCCGCCGAACGTGCCGCTGCGCTACGGGCGGTCGGCGAACTGGCCCGCCGCGCCGAGAAGACCGGGCAGCTGCGACCCGACTTCGCAGTCGCCGACCTGAGCCTCATGCTCATGGCACACCGAGGAATCCGAGCCGGCTCGCAGACCCGTGTGGCGGCCTCGCGGCGCTTCGCCGCACTCATGATCCAGGCGTTCCGCGCCTCGCCTGAGAACGGTCCGCTGTCGGCAATGCCGCGTGCGCGGTAAGGAGTCGCCCTCCGCCGCAACGCAACACCGCGGGACAGTGGCAGCGCGCTGTCGTGCCGGTCGGTCGACCGCGATCACAACCGCTCGGCCTGGTCGGGTGTTTCCTCGATGATGCGACGGTGCAGTTCGGTGGTCATGGCGTGGATGGCGCGGGTGAGTTCGGTGTTGGTCTTGAGTTCGAGCTCTTCCTCGGCGAAGTCGTGGTCGGCTTTGAGTTGCTGGAATTCGGCCGCTCGGTTCTGTCCGATCATCACGAACGTCGAGAGGAAGATCGCCTCGAGGGATACCACGAGAGTCAATGTCGGCCAAGGGCTTTCCTCGCAGAGGAGCATCCAGGCGGCGAATCCGGCCGCGTGGAGGTAGACGAACGGCATCGATCCGGCAAAGCGGGTGATCCAGTCCGCGAGGCGTAGTTGCCAGTTGTCGCGGCGGCGGGTGTGGAAGTCCACCACGACCGGGTGCTGGGCGGGATTCGGCGGCTGGGACATAGTGGGCTCCCCGGCAGGAGGATTGTGGGCGACGACGCCGGAATACTATCGGCCGCCGCCTACACACCCTCCGACTCCGGCTACCTCTGCGGCAGCGGACGCATCCGTCGCCAGTGCTCGACACCGCTGTGCGCACCCATCGAACCGTCGATCGACGTGGATCAGCGAATGGCCGGCCTCACGAGAACGCGGCCCGGCACGGTGATTCAGTCGGCCGCGGTCAGCAGCGGCGCGAGTTGGCGCAGCGAGCCGAGATAGTCCGCGTCCAATGCCTGCAGCGCAATGTGGTCGGCACCAGCCTTCAGATGCTCGACCAGTTGCCCGGTGACCTCGACGGGCGTGCCGTGCACCGTGAGCACATCGATGAGACGGTCACTGCCCGGTTTGGTCACATCGTCCTCGGAGAAGCCGAGACGCCGCAGGTTCGAGACGTAATTGCGCAGGCCGAGATACATGTCCACCATCTGCCTGCCGACTTCGCGCGCCCGCTGCGGATCGTCGTCGAGCACGAGCTTCTGCTCCGCGACCAGCAGCGCGGAGCCGAGGATCCGGCGCGCCCGCGCGGTGTGCTCCGGCGGAGCCAGATACGGCAGCGCGCCGGCGGTGCGCTCACGCGAGAGTTCGAGCACCTTCGGCCCGAGGGCCGCCAGTGCGATCCGCTCCTTCGGCACCCCGGCCTTGTCGAGCTCGTCGAGGTACTCCACCAGCGCGTCGTACGGTTTCTGATACGGCTTGTTGGCCTCCGGGTGCCCCACGCCGATACCGAGCAGGAAGCGGCCGGGGAATCGCTGTTCGATCCGGTGGAACGATTCGGCGACCGTATTCGCCGGTGCCGTCCAGATATTCACGATGCTGGTGGCGACGATCAACGTCTCCGTCGCCTCGAGCAACGACTCGACCACCGGCAAGTCGGCGGGCGGCGACCCACCGAGCCACAGCGCGCTGTAACCGAGACCCTCGAGTTCGGCGGCATCCGCGGGAGCGAATCCCCGGTAGCCGCGCCATACTCCGTACCGTCCGAGACCGTCGATCGCCATAAACGTCCGAACCTTCCTTTTGCCTCCGCTGGTCAGCGACCCGCCGCTGAAGGTATACCGTTTCGCGTCCCGGCCCACGCGGGCGTGGATGCCGGCGGGCGAAGATTTCCTCAGGAAAACGATAACGGTGCGGACGACCGGCGCCTACGACCTGGGGGCAGTCCGACCACTCGGCCGTGTCCCTGGTCCCGCGCGACAGCTCTGGATGAGTTCCGGATGCCGGCTCGGGGACGATCCGTCCGGCGGTCGGGCTGTCGCACACGCCGAACACCGGTCACGGTTCGTGCTCGGCGGTCGGATCAGTGCGCAGTATCGCGTGTCGCTCGATCCGGCAGGATCCCCGCTTGGACGAGTTCCTCGTAGATTCGCTGCTGCTCATCGTCGAGATTCGAGTACAGCATGGTGTACGCCAGCTCCTCCTCGGCGAGCACCGCGACCGGATCCCAGTCGTCTCCGAGCGCCGCCAAGACGGCGCTGCGCCGTCGTGCCTCGTCCAGCGTGAGGTCGTAAGCGAAATTATGGTCGGCCATTCGGCATCTCCAACCAGGTTCTTTCCAAAATGAATGGACGACGATGCCCAACCCCACCTTTTGGCGCAATGATCTGCATCACGTTCTGTGATATGTCTTCGTCACATTCGATGTCCGTACATGCGCTGGACGGCGGAGTAGAGCGAATGATCGGAAGCGTATTCGGCCGGCGATTGATCCAGGCCCGGAATCCCGGTACCTCGCTACCCGGCGCCCTCGCAACTGGACGCAACGCAAGCGGGCGGGGTCATCCGGCTGCGCCGGGGCCCGGCAGTGTGTCGATGTCCTCCGCGTGCATCGGCTCGCCGCAGTGGGCGCAGCGCAGGTCGACGTCGCTGATCCGGCCGCACGCGTGGTGGCGGTAGAGCACCGGCGGGCCTTCCTGGCCCGAGAGCCATCTGTCACCCCAGCGGGTCATGACCATGAGCAGGTCCACCAGCTCGAGACCCTTCTTCGTGAGGTGGTACTCGTAGCGTGGCCGCTGGTCGTAAGGACGCCGGACGAGCACCCCCTGATCGACGAGGTGGTTCAGCCGCTCGGTCAGGACCTTGCGGGAGATTCCCAGGTCGGCCTGGATCTGGTCGAACCGATTGAGCCCGACCCACACATCCCGCAGGACCAGCGGTGACCACGGCTCCCCGATGACGTCGAGCGTCCGCGCGATCGAGCACGCCATCCCGCTGAAGTTCGTGCGCTGCATGGAAGCAGCTTACCGATTGGAGTTCCTTCAGGGAACTAAAGGTGCTACGGTTCTGAAGTCTCTTGAAGGAACTCAGGGAGGAGTGTGGAGATGAGCAAGGTTTCAGCGCGTTGGCGGTATCGGTCGACGGATATGTCACCGGCCGTGACCCCGGGACCGGTCGCGGTCTCGGCGATGGAGAGACGCTGTTCGTCGTCAGCCACCCGCACGCGCCGGAGATCTCCGACCGCCAAAACCTCGTCACCACCGGCATCGAGGACGCGATCGCGGCAGCCCGTGAGGCCGCAGGCGACAAGGATGATGTCGCCCTCATGGGCGGCGGCGTCGTGACCGAGGCGTTGAAAGCGGGACTCGTCGACGAAATGGTTCTGCATCAGGTGCCGGTCCTGCTCGGCGAGGGCACGCCCTTCTTCCGGGCGCTGCCCGAGCAGGTGCGTCTGCGTCTGGTCGAAGCCGTTCCCGCGTCGGGGGTCACCCACCTCCACTACGAGATTCAGCGTTGACCCTTCGATATCGATACCGAGAACTCACGCCCAGGAGATGACAAGCATGCTCGACCCCGAAGTGCGCCGCGTGCTCGAAGGCACCTCGATCGCCCACCTCGCCAGCATCCTGCCCGACGGCGCACCCCACTCCGTCCCCGTCTGGACCGGCACCCACGGCGACCATATCGCGATCATCACCGGCCCCGGCTATCGCAAGACTCGCAACATGCGCCGCGACCCCCGGATCGCACTCTCCCTCACACCGGTCGACAACCCGCTCCGGCCGGTCGTCATCCGCGGCAGGGTCGTCGCATGGCTCGAAGGCGACGCCGCATGGGAGATCGTCGACCAAATCTCGACGAAATACACCGGCAACCCCTACTCGCGGCAAGAGGAGCGGTTCATCGCGCTCATCGAGCCAACCCGTCAAAGCATCGGCTGAAACCGCGGGGAATCACTCCGGCCGGATGCCCCTACCGTCCATCGCATCGGGGTAGTCGGTGGGTGTACAGCCGTCAGGGCGCATCCAACACACTTGCCGGAACCCCATAGGGCAGGAACCGCACCCGACGGCGATCATCGGTGTTGTCGCGATGCGCGCGCAAGGCCTCGAGTTCGCTCGGAAAGACCTGCTCGACCTTGGCCTCGCCGATGTCGTCGACTCTGTAGATCACCCACACCCCGCTGCCGGTCTCCCCGGTGGTCTCGCCCTCGGGTTTCGGTGGACGTGGCTGTTGTGATTGGACGAACTGACCGAGCAGCGACGCCAGTGAACCGACGGTCGCGTGGTCTACGCGATCCAGGTATACACCGGCTTTCCCGAGCAGGTCGCGGAGCTCGGTGCCCGCCCCACGCAGTGCGCGTTCGAAATCTTCCGGATCGATGCCGAAAGGCCCGTTGGTTGGCATCGCATGTGCTCCTGGGGACGAGTTGGGTGCTACGTCCTCAGTGTCCTCGCCGAACGCCGACTCCGCCACGTCGAACGGCCGCGGGTCCGGGTCGGGTGCCGTTCGGGGGCGGCTACCGCGCCATGACAGTTGTCATGCCCGACATGTGACGGTTGACAGATCCCGGACGGCTCTCGCGTTCGTAGATTCGATTCCTGTCCGGCCCGTTCTTACAGGAGTTGCCCACCATGATCGTTGACGAGACCGTTTCCCCCGCCGCGCAGGTTGCCACTGGGCGTCCCGACCTGCGAAAACTGTTCGCCCCCGTGGCGCGCGACATCCTGGTGCCGATAGCGGCCTACTTCGTGCTGCACGCGCTCGGCTGCTCCGATTTCATGGCGCTGCTTGCCGGTGCGCTGGCCTCCGCGGCGACCGTGCTCGTGGAGGTGGCGCGGAATCGCCGGATCGACCTGTTCGCCGGAATGATCTTGGGCGGCTTCGTGATCGGACTGATCGGGTCGCTGCTCAGTGGCGACGCCCGCACGCTCATGGTGCAACAATCCGTGGTGACCGCCGGTATCGGCGTCACAATCCTCATCGGCCTGTTCTTCGGCAAGCCGCTGACCTACTACGCCGCCCGCCGCGTCATGGCGACCGGCGACCTGGCCGTCATCGAGCACACCTACCGCGCCAATGCGCTGGCCCGCCGCACCCACGTCCGCCTCTCGGCATTGTGGGGCGTGGGACTGGTCGTCGAGGCCGCGACCCGGATCGTGTTGGTCTACCGGCTGTCGGTGCCCACCATGGCGTGGTTGTCCACGGTGCTGCTGACGGCCACGTTGACGGTGCTGGTGGTCGTCACCGTCCGGATGGTCGAGCGGATGCGCAAGGCGCTCAGGGGGTGACCGGCGCGGGTCGGTGCGGCACCTTCGGCTGGTACTGATCCATTGTGTCGTTATCGTGGTGTGCGGCGTACCTTCGATCGTGCGACCAGTTCGGTGGTCACCGCTACCGCGGATGCTTGGGCCAGCAGCAGGCCGGTGAGAACCAGCATCTGTACCGCGGCGGCTTGCAGGGCTGAACCGCTGGCGAGCAGCACACCGATGAATGCGCCGGGCAGAGTGACCAATCCGACTGTGCGGGTCTGGTCGACGCCCGGTAGCAGCGCATCACCCGTACTCGGACGGACGACCTCGAGTCGTGCTTCGCGTTCGGTGAAGCCCAGACTCATCGCCGCCTCCACTTCACCCCACCGTTGTTCGACCGTGTCGAGGGCTCGACGGGCGGCGAGCGATGTCGCGGTCATCGTCCCGCCCAGCACGATTCCGCCGATCGGGACCAACGCCACACCGGTGAGTGGGACCACGCCGCTGATCAGCATCAGTGGCACCACCACCCCGATTCCCGCCCCGAGCGCGACGGTGAGCCACATTCCCGACCAGCCGGCCGAGGACCGCTGCGCGGCGGTCGCCACCGCGGCGGCGAACATGACGGCCAGGACGAGCACCGCGGACCAGAGATGTGCCAGCGCCGCGGCCAGTACCAGCGCGACGATTCCGAGTTGTGCGGCGCCGCGGATCGCGGCGCGCGGAGCCACGGGAGTCGGTCCCAATCGCGCCACCCGATACCACGCGGCCGTCAGAGCCACCATCACCACGCACAGCACCGCCAGTTCGACGCCGGGCTCTACGGTCGCGTGCACCCGCGCCCCTTTCTTCTTCGCTCACGGCACCGGATTCGTTGCCTACGCTGTTGCGATTGTGCCGCCGACCGGCCTGGATCACACGAGTAGGTGATGGCGACGCCGCAATTGGCGCATGGCGCTGCCGGTGGCGGCGACCGGCTGTGCTGTCATCGTCGTGGGGCTTCAGTCGATCTTGGCCATCACATGCTTGACACGGGTGTAGTCCTCCAGCCCGTACATCGACAGATCCTTGCCGTGTCCGGACGACTTGAACCCGCCGTGCGGCATCTCCGCGACCAGCGCGGTGTGGGTGTTGATCCACACGGAGCCGAAGTCGAGCGCGGCCGACACGCGGAGCGCCCTCGACACATCCTTGGTCCACACCGAGGAGGCCAGCCCGTATTCGACGCCGTTGGCCCACCGGATCGCCTCGTCTTCGTCGGTGAACGACTGCACGGTGATCACCGGGCCGAAGATCTCGTTCTGGCTCATCCGGTCATCCTGCAACAACCCCCCGATGACCGTCGGCTCGACGTAATACCCGTGGTCGCCCTGCCGGTGTCCACCGGCCACGACCGAAGCGTGATCGGGCACCTCGTCGAGGAAGCCGAGCACCCGCTGTAGTTGCTCGGCGTTGTTGACCGGTGGCACCCAGGCATCCCCGTCATCGGCGGCTTTGCCGAAAGTGGTTGTCGCGCCGCAGGCCTGCTCGGCCAGCGCCGCGGTCAGATCGTCGGCCACAGACCCGTGACCGAGCACTCGGGTGGCCGCCGTGCAATCCTGCCCGGCGTTGAAATAGCCCGCGGCCGCGATACCCTGGGCGGCAGCAGCGATATCGGCGTCGGGGAACACGATGACCGGCGCTTTGCCGCCCAACTCCAAATGCGTGCGCTTCAGGTGGCTCCCGGCCGACTCCGCGACCGCACGGCCCGCGGCCACCGAACCGGTGATCGATACCATCTTCGGAGTCGGATGCGCGACCACCGCCGCACCGGTCGCCCGGTCACCGGTTACCACGTTGAGCACACCTGGCGGCAGGTGTTCGGAGGCCAGTTCGGCGAGCATCACCGTCGTCACCGGAGTGGTTTCGCTCGGCTTGATCACCACGGTATTGCCTGCCGCTATCGCGGGAACGAACTTCCAGATGGCCATCATCATCGGGTAATTCCACGGTGTCACCTGTCCGATGACGCCGATCGGCTCCCGGCGGATCCAGGATGTATGGCCCGCCAGGTACTCACAGGCCGACTTGCCCTCGAGTACCCGTGCCGCCCCCGCGAAGAATCGGGTCTGGTCCAGCATCTGCGGGATCTCCGCGGCCGAGGTGATGTGGTTCGGCTTGCCGGTGTCGCGTCCCTCGGCCTCGACAAGCGCGTCGGCGGCATTCTCCAACTCGTCGGCGAAATCCAACAGCGCCTTCTGGCGTTGCGACGGCGTCGTCCGCTTCCAGTCGCGGAACGCTCTGGCGGCCGCTGCGTACGCGTTCTCGACGTCCTGTTCGTCGGACACGGGGGCGGTACCGTACCGATCGCCGGTAGCGGGGTCGACCAGTGCCATCGTCGCACCGCCGACCGAGTCGACGAGCTTGCCGTCGATGAAGTTCTGAACCACTGTCATGATGCCTCCTCGATCGCTCTGTTCTGTCGACGATGCGTTGGCGTGGGACGGTCGGTCGACTCGGCATCTGGTCGCCATCGTCGGGCTAGCAATTATCGTCGATATTTGATTTATCGATATCGAATGAATCGATTTTACTCCTCTCGCGACTGCCGAGGACTATGCTGCTGGAGGTCTGCTTATCCGCGCCGAACAGCGTCATTTCATCCGATTGTGACGAATTCCGCCTCGCTAAGAATATTGTCGTTCCAGATGTCGGAAAAGTTGTGCACCATAGCATCCGCCTTCACCCACCGGCCGACCGGCGTTGCGGCCGCCCATCGGGATATCGAATCATGGCTCGCGGCCCGTCTGGCCAGGAAGGGCGGCGGCGAATTCGATTTGGGTTGGTGGAATGCGGCGGTGATTCTGCGGCAGATGCAGATTCGTCAACGCGAAGTGCCCCAGGTGGCCCGGCGGGAGGCGGATGGACATCGGGGCGGGAGCGCCCCGATGACGCAACGAGTTATCCGTTGTATTCGCTGACGACGTCGACGACCCAGACCACGCCGAAACGGTCCCGCAGCATCCCGTAGGCGGTCGCCCAGCTCGCCGGGCCCATCGGAATCACCACGGTGGCGCCCGCGGTGAGTTTCTCCCAGTAGTCCGACACCTCGTCGACGGTCTCTCCGCGCACGGAGACGAAGAACCCGTTCTCTCCGGGGTGGTAGTCCATCGACGAGGGCACGTCGTAGGCCATGACGTGGAACCCGCTGTCGGCCTGTACCTGGCCCCACATGATCTGGTCGGCCTCGGACTCGTCACGGACAGCTCCGGCGTCTCCGTAGGTGACGACGGCGAGGTGGCCGCCGAAAACGGACTGGTAGAAGGCCAGCGCGGCGCGGGCGTCACCGCGGAAGTTCAGGTGGGTGGTGGTTGTGAGGGACAAGGTTGCTCCTGATTCGGCTCGATGGCTGACGTGAGCAACCCTCGCAAGGGTAGTGGCCAGGTTGTGTCCTCTACTTCGGGCAGGATGACAAACATGCCGAAGACTTCCGCGCGACTGCTGGCACTGCTGTCCCTGCTCCAGGCGCGCCGGGACTGGCCGGGAATGCTGCTGGCCCAGCAGCTGGAAGTCAGCCCGCGCACGGTGCGCCGTGACGTGGACCGGCTGCGCGAACTCGGCTATCCGATCGTCACCAGCAAAGGCCCGGACGGGGGATACCGGCTCGGCGCGGGTACACAACTGCCGCCGCTGCTGTTCGACGACGAGCAGGCCGTCGCCCTGGCCGTCGCACTGCAGATCGCCACCACCGCCGGCGCCGGTATCGACGAATCCGCGGCGCGAGCGCTGACCACCATCCGTCAGGTCATGCCCGCGCGGCTACGCCACCGCATGGACACTCTTCGGATCACCGCTGTCGCACCGCCCGCCGACCAGTCCGCACCCGAGGTCGGCACGGAGGTTCTCACGGCGATCGGCGCCGCCATCAATGCCCGCGAAGTACTGCGTTTCGACTACAACGGCGCGGCCGCACCGCTTGCCGCCGCGCACCCCCCGCGTCGAGTGCAGCCCCACCATCTCGTCACGTGGGGAGGGCGCTGGTACCTCGTGGCGTGGGACCTCGACCGTGACGACTGGCGGACGTTCCGAGCCGACCGGATCACCCCGCGCATCCCCACCGGCCCCCGCTTCGTTCCGCGCGAACTTCCTGCGGGAGATGTGGCCACCTTCGTGAGCAGCAGTTTTCGCGGTTCGGACGCGAACGGCGGATGGCCCTGCCGCGGTGCGGTCATCATGCACCTGCCCGCCACCGAGATCGCACCGTTCCTCCACGACGGAGTGGTCGAGGCGCTCGGTCCCGACCGCTGCCGAATCGTCCTGGGCTCGTGGTCATGGCCCGCGCTCGCAAGCTCTCTCGGCAGGTTCGACGCTGACATCGAGGTCATCGGCCCGCCCGAACTCACCGCCGCTTTCGCCCACCTGGCCCGCCGCTACGCCGACGCAGCGAACAGCGGACCCGGTCGGCAGGTGTGAGGGTGAGTCGTTGTCCCGCGGCACACTCGAATCAGCACGGAACCGCGTCGGGCCCGAACCGATCGCCGAGATCGAACACACCGAGCAGCCGTCTACCTGACGAGCAGGCGCGATGTACGAGAGGGTGTCGCCTTCGGCTGAACAATCACGCAGGTGGTCGGCAACCGTAACTTTGCGGCATTCGATACCACGGGCGCGGGCAGACCCTGGCGCACGCGGAACACCGGATAGGCCGAGCTTCGTTGACCACCAGCTTATTGCCGACGAATGTGTGCACGATAAGAGACTTCGAATGGCCGGCGTCAACCAAACCGGTGAAGACGAAGTCGTACATGGTGAGGCGTCTTCCGCATTCGCAGACGATTTTTTGGAGGTAGTACTCGTCGCCGGCGAGCATGCCTTCTCGCAGATCGAGGATCCGCTCCATCCGTGCGATGTCGACATCATCTGATTTGGTCGACTTCGTGTCGTCTCTGAGTTCGGCAACACTCGGTCCCGATTGTTCGAATTTCTCGCGGGACAGCGAAACGACTCGATCGTAGTCAGCCATTACCGTCCTCCAGGTTCTGAGAGCCATCCCCTCGGCTGCGGTGTCCAGAGACCGAGTGTAGCCGCCGTAATTTCCGGGGCCGCATTCGCTCTGCGTCCTCGTCGGCGTGTCGTTGCGCGAGGAATTCGAGATGGTTTCCGAGTCACACCCGGTCGCGCCGTGCACCGGCGCGGGGTGCCGACCGCCGCTCACCACAAACAGCCGACAGAGTCACCGGGCAGCGGTGGATGGATGCAGTGCGAGGCGTCGGGGGTAGGTCCCGACCGGCTGGTCGTCGGCCCCGCGGATCGTCCCCAGCTCGCTGAGACAGGGGGGCTCTGTCTCGTTCGGAGGAGCCAGGCGGCTGCGATCCCGCCCGTACCGACGTGATTCTTCGGTCGATGGGCGGGGTAGCCCAAAGGCACGGAATCTTCTGATGCGAGGCTCGCGGGAACACCGTGGCCTCGGGATCCAGCGGATGGTGAGGACGACGGATCATGACCGGTTTGAGCGAGGGTGTCTATCGGATCGTCAATGTCGGCGCCGGTTGTGTGCTGGCGCTCGACAGCGCTGATCAGGTGACGGTGGTGGCGGAGCCAGGTGTCGAGGACGGCTGGCAGCATTGGCTGTTGTCCAGAGCGCCGGAATTCGGCGAGGGAATTTGGTATATCGGCAGCGGACGCACCGGCACCAGGCTCGGACTCGGCGACGGAGTGGTGAGCGAGGGAACCCACCTCGAGTGCAGTGGGACGCCGATGGGGTGGCAGATCACCGCCGAGGAAGCCCATCCCGACTGTTACCGCATCGCTGTCTGGGCCGCCTGCGAGTTCGTCCTCGACCTGCCCGGTCACGACGGTGACATCGGCACCGAGCAGATCGGGCTCGCGCGATCCGCGCCGATCAGCCGCACCCAGCAGTGGCGATTCCAGCACACCTGATCATCCGCCGGACGGCGGACAGCGCGATCGAACCGGACGCAATTCCACGCAGCACCGACCGTCTGCCGTAGGAGTGGTGGACGTTCTCCACTTCCATCATCACTCCCTCATCTGCTGCCGGTGTAGTGGCCAGGCATCCCCTCGGAGCTATCGATTGGCAACGAAACCCTTGCAGCGAGAGCAGAGTCGCAGTCGCCGCTGGCCGTCATCCGGCGCAGCACGCGACGGTGACCTTCAGGCAGTGGTCTCGAGTGCTTTGCGCGGAGCGAGGATTCGAGTGAGGTGTGCGGAGATCGCGGCTGCGTCGCGGGTGCGCGCGGCGAGGTAACCGTCGGGACGGATCAGGACCAGCGTGCCCGGCTGGGCGCGGAACAGGCGCCGCGCTTCGGAACCGATGAGTGTCCGGGTGATATCCGTGTGGTCCGAACCCGGGGCGTTGTCGGTTGCCATGCAGGTGCGTACTGCGTCGTCCGAGATACCGGCGAGTTCACGGAGCGCTGCGGCGGCCTCTTCGCCGAATCCCACTACGGTCCAGTGGGTTCCGCGTGTGAGATCGAACAGTCGAGTGGGTGTGCCGTCGGCGGTGACGCCGCGGGCGTCGGGGGCGCGGTCCCCGGGGCGTGGGCCGCGGCAGCGGTCCTCACCGCGGAGGGTCAGCGCGGAGTCGGGGTAGGCGATGGCCAGGTGGTTGGTTTTGGCGAGCAGCCTGGCCATCACCGCCGGGTGCTTCACGAGTGGGAAGATCAGATGATCACGCAGAAAGCGGCGCACACCGCGCAGCGCGAACACCGACTCGAAGCCGCGCGAGCTGTCTGCCAGCACCTTGGCGGCCACCGGGATTCGCTCGTCCCCGTAGCTGTCCAGCAGGTCGACGGGCGCACCACCGAGGACAGCCGCGAGTTTCCAGCCAAGGTTGTAGGAGTCCTGGATGCCGGTGTTCATGCCCTGGCCGCCAGCAGGCGAATGCACGTGGGCGGCGTCGCCGGCCAGGTAGACCCGGCCGTAGCGGTACCGGTCGACCATGCGCGCGTTGAAGCGGTAACGCGACAGCCAGGTCGTCTCGTCCAGCACCACATCCGCCCGGCCCGAACGCGCGGTGAAGAGTTCGCGGAAGATGTCGAGCGTCGGCTCGGGCACCGATCCGTCGGGTCCGGGCACTACGTTCGCCTGGAACTGCCATACTCCATCGGCGTGCGGCAGCGGCGAAACAGCGAGGTAGCCACCGCCTTCGGTGAACCAGGCGTAGGCGGCATCGGCACTCAGTCCGCCTACTCGCACATCGCCCACCAGGAAGTACTGATCGTCGTGCGTCCGTCCGGCCATAGTCGCGCCTAGCTGACGGCGGACTGTGCTGTGCCCGCCGTCGCAACCGACCAGATACCGGGCCCGGACGATCTCACCGTTCTCCAGCACTGCCGTGACGCCCTCGGCATCTTGTTCGAACGATGCCAGCTCCGCACCGAACGCGACGTTGCTACCCAGTTCGGCCAAGCGGTCGCGCAGCACCTTTTCCACTCGCCATTCCGGCAGCAGGACCAGGTCCGGGAAAGGAATTCCCGGCCGGGGACCCGGACCCGTGGTGGTCGCCAGCTCCGCGGTGAATTCGTGGTCCTGGTACATGCGCAGCGGCAGCCCTGCCTCGCCGGCGGCGAGGATTCGATCGATCACGCCGAGGTCGTCGAGTACCTCCAGGCTGCGCGGCTGCAAGCCCTTGCCGCGCGAACCGATCGCGGGACCGGAGCCGCGGTCGATCACCCGATGGGCGATCCCGCGACGGGCGAGTTCGACCGCCAGTGTCAATCCGGTTGGTCCGGCGCCCACCACGAGGACGTCGGTGCTGTGAATCTTCTTGCCCTGCAACATCAGAACCTGCCTCGATCAAATGGTCACTACATCGTAGTACTACATCGTAGTACTACGATGTAGTAGAATCAAGCGCATGCCGAGAAAAACAGATAGACGTGAGCTTCTGTCCGACACAGCCCTCCAGCTGATCGACGAGATCGACCTGGCAGCGATCACCCACCGCAGCATCGACAAGGCCGCGGGCGTTCCCCCGGGCACCACCTCGAACTACTTCGCAACACGAGCCGCCCTCTACACGGCGATCGCCCGGCGCATCCTCGACCACCAGATCGCCGCCGAAAAGAGCTCGGTGGCAAACCCGCCCTCCACCCCCGGGCAGGTGGTCGATCTGCTCGCAGCCGCCGTCGATGCCGGGTCCGGCCCCGCTCGCAACCGGTATCTGGCCCGCTTCGAGCTGTCCGTGGAAGCCGCCCGCGATCCGGAACTGGCTGCGCTCATGCGAGACCTGCGGGCGGTCACCGTGCGCACTCGCGCCGCCCAGATCCGCGCTGCCTACCCGCACGCCACCGACGATCAGATCGATGCGATAGTGTCCCTGCTGACCGGCGTCGCTCTCGACCGTCTCGCACTCGACGTCCCCGCACTCGACACCGCCGCTATCGTTCGGGCCATCCTCCGCGGATTTCTCGAGTAGAGATGTGCGGGACGTCTGAGCACACAATTCCGGCAAGCCGGCTCGTATGGCGGACCGTCGTCGGCGCGGTGACACGGGTCGGTCTCGAGCGGGCTCGCAATGCCGGGCTGCCATCGTTGCCGCCGCGCCGGATCCACCCCGCGCTCACAACGCCGCTGCGCCGAGATCGCGGCTAGCGGCCTGGGCCGGGTGAAGCCAGACGCAGGCGTTCGGATGGTCGCCGATCCGTCTGGTTTGCGCCACCGCAAGGTTTCTCGATGATCACCGGGACGGGATCGGGTATCGACCTGGGTCGGCGGACACAGCCGACGATGCCAGAATCTGCACGAACGCGTGTATCTCCGCCAGTGTGTGCGCGGGCATCATGGTGTCGCAGAACGGCAGGGCTGCCGCCATCGCGCCGGTGGCCGGCTGGAACCCGGACTCGCCCGCACGGGGATTGAGCCAGATGACGCGCCAAGCCCGGCGTCTGATCCGGGCCATCGCGCGGGCCAGGAGATCGGGAGTGTCGCTGTCCCAGCCGTCCGAGGCGATGACGACGACGGCGCCGCGCACCGCGTTACCGGACGGAGTCGCCAGCAGTGTGCCGAGGCATCGGCCGATGTGCGTGCCGCCGTAGCGGTCGAGCACCTTGTCGTTGGCCCGGGCCACCGCCACCTCCGGGGAACGGTGCGCGAGCACGGGGGTGAGCCTGGTCAGGGAAGTGGAGAAGGCGAACGCCTCGGGTCGATCGGACGAACGGCGTTGCATGGCGGCCCGCATCAGGTGCAGGTAGATCGTCGAATACGGCTGCATGGAGCGGCTGACGTCGCAGACCATGACGATCCGGCGCGGGCGACGCCTGGGACGGGTGCGGACCAGCACCGCCGACTCCCAGCCGGTGCGGCGCGAGTGGTTCATCGTCGCTCGGAAGTCGATCCGCTTGCCATGCGGATCACTTTCCTGGCGCGTGCTGCGGCGCTGCGGCCAGAGCGCTGCCGCCTGTTCCAGCCAGACGCCGATCGTTCGCAGATCGTCCGGATCGAAGCAGGCGAACGGTTCCTGTTCCCGTGCGGCGAACCGGCTCGGCAGCACGTCCGGCAGCGCCGGAGCCTGGTCGGTGGACCGGTCGGCGCCGGTTGCCGATCGCGGCGTCGCCCAGGGGACATCACCGCCGTGCCGAGACCGCCCCCGACCGACTGTGCCCGGCGCCGACGCGCGTTCGGCCGGTAGTCCGTGCGTTCGGCTCGCCGGGTCCACACCCAGCACCGCGTCGGCGAACACCGCCGCGAAGACCGCGTCGAAGGCGGCGAGATCTTGCATGCGATCGACGAGCGTCAGTCGCATGGCCCAGTAGAGTTCGGTGCGCGAGCGCGGCGCCATGCGACGCCAGGCTTGCACGAACAGCGCGGGACCGCTCGGCGCCACCGCGACGCCACTTCCCCGCAGCCGCGCGACCACCGCGACGGCGAACGCCGCCAGATCCACGCCGCGCAGCAGTGCCGCCCGCGTCATCGATTCGTGCGTATCCGCTTGCGAAGCAAGATTATTCCGAGCACTGCCGCGAGTGCGAACACGACCGCGGGCGCATATTTTTTGATCATCGCGGGCCCCATGAGTTCGACAAGGTCCAGCGGCGCGGGCTCGGGTGGCGCCACCGGCTGCGCTGCTCGGCGGTCCGGCTCGGCTACGGGCTCCGCAGAGGTCTCATCGGCCGCCGCGAGTTTCGTTTCCAAGGATGTGACGAACTGATTCATCATCTTCTCGGACACCTGTTGCAGCATTCCGCTGCCGAACTGGGCGAGTTTGCCGACAACCTTGAGGTCGGTGTCGACGGTGACCCGGGTCCTGCCGTCGTCCGCGCACAGCCGTGTGGTGATGGTCGCGGCGGCGTTCCCGGATCCGTGTGCATCCCGGCCGCGCCCGCTGATGACGGCGCGATGGTCGTGTTCGTCGCGCTCGACGAATTGCGCTTTGCCGGTGAATTCACTGGTCACCGGGCCGACTTTGACCTTCAATCTGCCGAGGAAGTCGTCTCCCTGCCATCCGACCATCTGTGCGCCGGGCAGGAGCGGGACGACCTGTTCGAGGTCGGTCAGTACCTCCCATGCCTGCTCGACGGGTGCGTTGACGGTGAACTCGTTGGCGATCTTCATTGCGGCATCCCTCTCATCCGGTAGCCAGGTCTCGCGTGTATTCGGCGAACGCCTCCCGCACGGTCGCGCGGTCGTCGGGTGTCTTCGCCAGCGCGCTGAGTGCTGCGACCGCCTCCGGCGCGACGAGATCGGCGACATCGAGCGTCGCCAACGCGGCGATCCAGTCGATGGTCTCGGCGACGCCGGGCGGCTTGTCGAGATCGAGACCGCGAGCGTGCGCGACGAACAGGGTGGCATGTTCGATCAGCGCATCGGTCGCCCCGGGCACGGTGCGTCGCACGATCGCCACCGCGCGGGACGGTTCGGGATAGTCGATCCAGTGGTAGAGGCAGCGCCGCCGCAGCGCGTCGTGCAGGTCGCGACTGCGGTTCGAGGTCAGCACCGCGAGTGGCGGCCGCTCGGCGGCGAAGGTGCCGAGTTCCGGCACGGTCACCGCGGCCTCACCGAGGAATTCCAGCAGCAACGCCTCGAATTCGTCGTCGGCACGGTCGATTTCGTCGACCAGCAGCACCGGGGGCGTCGGACCGCGATAACGGACACAGCGCAGGATCGGACGGTCGACCAGGAATGCCTCGGTGAACAAGTCGGCTTCGGTGAGGTCGGCGCCGCGCGCTTCGGCGAGCCGAATGCTGAGCAGCTGACGCTGGTAATTCCAGTCGTACAGCGCTTCGTTCACGGTCAGGCCCTCGTAGCACTGCAGGCGGATCAGCGGAGCGGCGAGCGCGGTCGCAAGGGTCTTCGCCGCGGTCGTCTTGCCGACTCCCGGCTCGCCTTCCAGCAGTAGGGGCCGACCCAACGTGGTGGCCAGATAGAAGGCGGCGGCGGTACCGGTGTCGAGCAGGTAGTCGTCGGCGTCGAATCGCCGGACCACGTCCTCGATATCGGCGAACGGCGACATCATGGCGAGGTCGAGGCGCGCAGGCGCTCGTAATCGGCCCAGGTGTCCACATCCAAGGGCACCGCTGCGTCGACGTCGAGCCGGGAGACCGGGACGCGGCCCGACTCGATGATCTTCCAGACCGCCTTGTCGCCGTGCAATCGGGCCAACTGGCCGAACAGACCGCGGGGCAGCCAGAACGGATGCCCGACGCCGTCGCGGTAGCCGCAGACCGTGATCGCCGCGGTCGTCGCGTCGGCGATCAGTCGTTCGACGGTCGCGGCCGACAGACCCGGTTGATCACCGAGCATCAGCACGATTCCGGGGGCCAGGGGATGTACCGAGCCCAGGGCCGAACGCAACGACGAGGAACAGCCCGAACCGAAGTCGTCGGCCACGACCACCTCCACCCCGGTGAGATCGACCTGCTGCCGGACCGCTGCGGCCGCCCCGCCGAGGGTGACGATGATCTGACCGAAACCGCAGGCTCGAACCACGTCCAGTGTGGCGCCGAGAAGTGTCGTATCCCGGTATGGCAGTAGCTGTTTCGGTGTGCCGAGACGCCGTGAGGTTCCCGCCGCGAGTACGACCCCGGTGACGAATCCGTTTGTCATGAGCCCGTCTTCGCCTCGGCGAAGGAAGTGCGGCAGCCGGAGCCGCAGAACCAGTAGTCGACGTCGTCGACGGTGAGATGCGGTGTGTCCGGCCCGACCGCCACGGTCATACCGCACACCGGATCGAGCGCCTCGAACGCGACGCTCGACAGGCGAACCGGGACGGCCAAGCCGCCCTTGCGGATCGCCTGGATCACCTCCGCGACGATCGAGACGGCGATCTCCGCCGAGGTCTTGGCGCCGATCGGCAGGCCCACCGGGGTGCGCACGCGCATCTGCTCGGCTTCGGTCAAGCCGAGTTCGTCCAGAATCGACGCTCCCCGGATCTTGCTGGCCACCAAACCGACATACCCCACACCCGAGTCGAGCGCGGCGCGGATCGTCTCGGCTTCCGGGCCGCCGTGGCTCGCGATCACCACCGCGGTCGTGTCGGTCAGCGAATCCGGCGAGTCGGCTCCGCCGATACCGCGCTGCACATCGAATCCCACCAGTGCGCACATCTCGGCCAGTGCGTCCGCGATCGGTGTCGCGCCGCAGATGCGCACCAGAGGAGCCGGGACCTGCGGCTCTAGGAATATCTCCAGCGCTCCGCCGGACAGACAGGGATTCACCACCACAGCCGCGCCGGGGGCTTCGGGAAATTGCAGGTCGCCGTCGGGCAGCACGCGCAGCAGCACGCTCTCGTTCGATTGCAGGGCGCCCAGCGCGGCCTTGCGGACCGAGTTCTGGGCGCACTGGCCGCCGACGAATCCTTCGATCGTCCCGTCCTGCAACAGGATCGCCTCGTCCCCGGCATGCGCCGAGGTCGGCTGCTGCGCTCGGACGACGGTCGCGTGCACGAACGGAGTCCGGGTCCGAACCAGTTGCTGTGCACGCTCGGTCATCTTCATCGGTGTTCCCATCGCTCCCACCCCACTCAGACGGGCGGTGTGGCCCGGCCCTGCATCGCCTCCCAGACCCGCGACGGCGTCAGCGGCATGTCGGCGTGCCGAACCTTGTAGGGCGCCAATGCGTCCACCACCGCGTTGACCACTGCCGCCGGTGATCCGACGGTCGCCGATTCGCCGATACCTTTCGCGCCGATCGGGTGGTGCGGCGAAGGAGTGACCGTGTACCCGGTCTCGAAATGCGGAACCTCGAGCGCCGTCGGGATGAGGTAGTCCATCAGGGATCCGCCGAGGCAGTTGCCGTCCTCGTCGAAGGCGATGATCTCCATCAGCGCCATGCCGATGCCGTCGGTGATGCCGCCGTGCACCTGACCCTCGATGATCATCGGGTTGATCCGGGTCCCGCAGTCGTCGACGGCGAGGAAGCGCCGGACCTTCACC
Source organism: Nocardia sp. NPDC059691 (assembly GCF_042733915.1). Taxonomy (NCBI): domain Bacteria; kingdom Bacillati; phylum Actinomycetota; class Actinomycetes; order Mycobacteriales; family Nocardiaceae; genus Nocardia; species Nocardia sp. NPDC059691. Next base: position 137,603 of record NZ_JBHWFB010000010.1, read on the forward strand.
ACGGCCGTCCCCGGGTCGACATCGACGACGCAGAAGTACGCGCCATAGGGGTAGGTGAGATTCGCTGGGTTGTAACAGATCTGCGCGTCGAGTCCGCCCTCGATACCCTCCGGCAGATCACCCGCGCCGTGTGCTCGCATCGCGATCTGCTGGATCGTGACGGCCGCGGACGGGTCGCCTTTGACGTGGAACAAGCCCTTCTCCCACTCCAGATCGGCGACGGATACTTCGAGCATGCCGGACGCGATGATCCGGGCCTTGTCGCGCACCTTCCGCGCCACCAGCGCGGCAGCGGCGCCCGAGACCGGAGTCGAGCGGCTGCCGTAGGTGCCGAGGCCGAACGGGGTCTGATCGGTGTCGCCGTGGACGACGTCGATGTCGTCCGGCGGTATCCCGAGCTCCTCGGCGACGATCTGGGCGAACGTCGTCTCGTGTCCCTGCCCCTGGGTCTGCACCGACAGCCGCACAACGGCTTTGCCGGTCGGGTGGACCCGCAGCTCACACCCGTCGGCCATCCCGAGCCCGAGGATGTCCATATCCTTGCGCGGTCCCGCGCCGGCGGCTTCGGTGAAGAAAGCCATCCCGATGCCCATCAACTCACCGCGGGCGCGCTTTTCCCGCTGCTCCTCTCGCAGGGCGTCGTATCCGATCATGTCCATCGCCAAGCGCATGGTCTTCTCGTAGTCACCGGAGTCGTAGACCCAACCGGTCTTGCTGGTGTACGGGAACTGTTCGGGCCGGAGCAGATTGCGCAGCCGCAGCTGCGCCGGATCCATCTTCAGTTCCTGTGCGAGGCAATCCACCAACCGCTCGACGAAGTAGACGGCCTCGGTGATCCGGAACGAGCACGCGTAGGCGACGCCGCCGGGGGCCTTGTTCGTGTAGACCGCGGTCATCTTGCAGTAGGCGGCTTCGATGTCGTAGCTGCCGGTGAAGACACCGAAGAAGCCGGCCGGATACTTCAACGGCGCGGCCGTGCCGTTGAACGCGCCGTGATCGGCGAGCACGGTGGACCGGATGGCCAGTATCTTGCCGTCGGCATCGGCGGCGATCTCACCGAGCATGATGTAGTCGCGGGCGAAACCGGTACTGGTCAGGTTCTCGCTGCGATCCTCCATCCATTTGACCGGTTTGCCCAGTAGCAGCGACCCGACGATGGCGCAGACGTATCCCGGGTAGATGGGCACCTTGTTGCCGAACCCGCCGCCGATATCGGGTGCGATGACCCGGATCTTGTGCTCGGGCAGCCCGGCCACCATCGCGTAGATCGTGCGGTGGGCGTGCGGCGCCTGACTCGTCGACCACAGGGTGAGCTTGCCGGTCACCGGATCGAGATCCGCGACGGCGCCGCAGGTTTCCATCGGGGCGGGATGCACGCGCGGGTAGACGATCTCTTGCTCGACGACGACGTCCGCGCGGGCGAACACCGCCTCGGTCGCGGCGGCGTCACCGGTCTCCCAGTCGAAGCAGTGGTTGTCCCGCTTGTCCTCGAGATCGTCTCGGATCACCGGCATCTCGGGCGAGAGCGCGGTCCGGGCATCGATCACCGGAGGGAGCATGTCGTACTCGACGTCGATGAGTTCCAGCGCGTCACGCGCGGCGTAGCGGTCCTCCGCGACGACGAAGGCCACCTCCTGGCCTTGGAACCGGACCTTGTCGGTCGCCAGTACCGCCTGCACGTCGTTGGAAAGCGTCGGCATCCAGGCCAGTCCCTTGGCGGCGAGGTCCGCGCCGGTGACTACCGCCTTCACCTTCGGATGCGCCTGTGCCGCGGAGACGTCGACGCTAACGATCCGCGCGTGCGCGAACGGCGAACGCAGGATCGCCATATGCAGCATGCCGGGCAGTTGGACGTCGTCGACGAAATTGCCGCGTCCGCGGATGAACCGGGGATCCTCCTTGCGGAGCATCCTGCCGTGCCCGCACGGCTTGCGGTCGTTGTCGACTCGGTCTTCCGGCCGGGATTCGACGGCGGTCATGATGTACTCGCTACCGGCGCCGCGGTGGGCGCGGGTTCCGGCTCCGCCGCTTCGCCCCGTTGCTTCGCCGCGGCCCACTGGATCGACCGCACGATGGTGGTGTATCCGGTGCAGCGGCAGATCTGGCCCGAGATCGCCTCCCGGATGGTTTGCTCGTCGGGATCCGGGTTGCGGTCGAGCAGTGCCCGGGCCGTGATCATCATCCCGGGCGTGCAGAATCCGCACTGCAGCCCGTGACACTGCATGAAGCCTTCTTGCACGGGATCGAGCTTGCCGTCGACCTCGAGTCCCTCGACGGTGCGCACCGAACGCCCGCCGGCCATGACGGCCAGCATCGTGCACGACTTCACCGGTTCGCCGTCCACCTCCACCACACAGGTGCCGCAGTTGCTGGTGTCGCATCCCCAGTGGGTTCCGGTGAGCCGCAATTGGTCTCGTAGGAAGTGCACGAGCAGGGTGCGCGGCTCGACGTCGGCGCTCACCTGCTCGCCGTTGACGGTCATGGTTACCTGCATGGCTAGTTCCCTCTCGGTGCGGGATGGTTCAGCACGCGCTCCACCGCGGTGCGCAGCGCGCGAATCGTGAGTTCGGACGCGAGGTGGCGCTTGTAGTCGGCGCTACCTCGCGAATCGGAGGCTGGTGCACACGCCGCGCTCGCCCGCCGGCCCGCCTCCACGTAGATCTCCTCGGTGGGCGGCGCGCCGACCAGCAGGTCCGAGGCGGTGGCCAGCGCCGCTGTATCGGGCTCGACGGCGGTCAGGCCGATCCGGGCGGCCGCTATCGCACCGTCGCGCAGTGTCACCGTCGCGCCTGCCGCCGCGATCGCCCAGTCGCCGACTCGGCGCTTCACCTCCTTGTAGGCGCTGGAGGTCCGATGCCGCACGGGAATTCTGATCTCGATCAGAAGTTCATTGCGCATCATGGCGGTCTCGTACGGGCCGACCAGGAAGTCGTCCATCGCGATCTCCCGGTCGCCGGACGGTCCGCGCACCAGGCAGGTGGCGCCGAGAACCGTGCAGACCGTGGTCAGGTCTTCGGCGGGATCGGCCTGGCACAGCGAGCCGCCGATCGTGCCGCGGTTGCGCACGACGGGGTCGGCGATCACGCGCTCGGCGTCACGGAAGATCGGGCACACCGCGGCGAGATCGTCGGATTCGAGCAGATGCCGGTGCCGCACCATCGCGCCGATGCGCACCAGGGTCGGATCGGTGACTATATAGCCCAGCTCGGCAGCCAGGTCGTTGATGTCGATGAGATATTCCGGATTGGCCAGGCGCAGTTTCATCATCGGCAACAGGCTGTGCCCGCCCGCGATGATGCGCGCCTCCTCTCCGAGCCGGTCCAAGAGTCCGACGGCGTGATCCACGCCCGTCGCGCGCTCGTATTCGAATGGTCCGGGCACCTGCATGTGACCCACCTCACATTCATGGGGAGAAGCTCAGCTTCTGCGCCGCTGAACTGGGGGTCAAGACCGGATTAAGTAATCACTTAATCGGCTGTCGGCGCGGTGTGGTGAATCCGTCCGCCGGTTCCGGTCAGCGAACGGCCGTGCCCGCCCCAGCGCCGCGCGATGATCTCGGCCGCGATGGACACCGCCGTCTCCTCCGGCGTCCGGCCGCCCAGATCCAGCCCGATCGGGCTGGCGAGCCGGGCGAGTTGCTCCTCGGTGAGGCCGGCCTGCCGCAGGCGGGCCAGCCGCTGGTCATGCGTGCGGCGCGACCCCATGGCGCCGACATAACCGATCTGCGGCGCCCGCAGGGCCACTTCGAGCAGCGGAACGTCGAACTTGGGATCGTGGGTCAGCACGCAGACGACGGTCCGCGCATCGACCGCGCCTGCCGCGATCTGCGCGGCCAGGTAGCGGTGCGGCCAGTCGACGACGACCTCGTCCGCGGTCGGGAACCGGGCCGAGGTGGCGAAGATCGGCCGCGCGTCGCATACGGTCACCCGGTACCCGAGGAAGGATCCCTGCTGCGCCACGGCGGCGGCGAAATCGATGGCCCCGAACACCAGCATCCGCGGCTGCCTGGCATGACTGGCGACGAAAACCGCCATGCCCTCGCCGCGACGCTGTCCGTCCGGGCCATAGGACAGCACCTCGCTGCGGCCCGCCGCGAGCAACCCGGCCGCGTCATCGATCACCGCGTCGTCGGTGCGCGCCGACCCCAGCGTGCCGCGCGCGTCACTCGGCCGGATCAGCAGCCGCCGCCCGATCCGGCCGGGGTCCGGGTGCTCGATGACGGTCGCGATCGCGACCGGCCGGTGCTCGGCGATGTCCGCGGCCACCTCGCCGAGTTCCGGAAACGTCTTCCGTGAGATCGGTTCGACGAAGATGTCGATGATGCCGCCGCAGGTGAGGCCGACGGCGAACGCGTCGTCATCGGAGAACCCGAACCGCTGCAACACCGGAAGGCCGGTGCGCACGACGTCGGTGGCGAGTTCGTAGACCGCGCCTTCGACGCAGCCGCCGGAGACCGAACCGCCGACCGTCCCGTCCGGGGCGACGACCATGGCGGCGCCTGGCGGTCGCGGCGCCGAGCGGAAGGTGCGCACAACCGTCGCGACCCCAGCCGTGCCCCCGGCGTTCCACGTTGCCATCAGATCCGTGAGCACGTCCTGCATGATGCGTCCTCCGGGCGCGATACGGCGGTAGGCACCGCGTCCACCTCCAAACTAGACTCGGATCGTGACGCCCGCCCAGCTTCGGGCCTACTCGACCGTGGTGCGGCTCGGCTCCGTCCATGCGGCGGCCAGAGAGCTGGGGATGTCCGACGCCGGTGTCTCGTTGCACATCGCCCAGCTGCGCAAAGAGCTCGACGACCCGTTGTTCACCCGCGCCGCCGCGGGGCTGGCCTTCACGCCCGGCGGATTGCGCTTGGCCAGCCGGGCCATCGAGATCCTCGGACTGCAACGGCAGACCGCGATCGAGGTGAGCGAAGCCGCCCATGGCCGACGGCTGCTGCGTATCGCGGCATCGAGCGCGTTCGCCGAACATGCCGCGCCCGGCCTCATCGACTTGTTCGCGGCGCGGGCGAAGGATCTGGCGGTCGAACTGAGCGTGCACCCCACCAGCCGGTTCCGCGGTCTGATCGAGACCCGTGCGGTGGACATCGCGCTCGGGCCCGGGCCGGAGAACGCCGACACCGCCATCGCCGCCCGGCCGTTCCTGAAGTATCAGATCATCTCGGTCGCGCGCCCCGACAGCCCTCTGGCGGGCGTCGCCGCACCTCCGGCGCTGCTGCGGGAGCAGCCGTGGATGCTGGGTCCCAGCGCGGGCAGCGTGGACGGGCACATCGCGACGATGCTGCGCGAGTTGGCCGTACCCGAATCCCATCAGCGGATCTTCCAGAGCGACGCCGCCGCTCTGGAAGAGGTCCGCCGGGTCGGAGGCATCACCCCGACGATCGGTTTCGCCGTGGCCGCCGATCTCGCGGCCGGTCGGTTGATCCACGTCAAGGGACCAGGGCTCCAGGTATCCGACGAGTGGTGCGCCACCACGTTGCCGCCCGATTCCCGCCAGCCCGCGGTGTCGGAACTGCTGCGGTTCATCACCACCCCGCGATGCATCCAGGCGATGATCCGTGGGTCCGGCGTGGGCGTCACGCGGTTTCGCCCGAAAGTGCATGTGACCCTGTGGAGTTGAAAACGCGACTGCTGCGCACCGTTGACGGGATGCTTCGCCTCGAGTCCGCACGACGGCCTCGATGGCGGAGTCGATGTTGTCGGCGATGCGGAACGTCTGGCCGCCGCAGGCCGCGACGTAGAGTTGGGTTTACACGGCCGGCAGGAGGCTGATGTGAGCGAGCCGGACAGGATCATCCAGCATTTGCGGCGGGCCCTCGGCGAGGAGCAAGGCCTTGCCGCCCGGCTCGACGCCCAGACGGGCTATCAGTTCTCTCAAACCCGCGGTGTCGTCACCATCGACACCTCCGTCGCACCGGTCGGTGACATCGGCATCGTCGCGGTCGTTTGCGTCGGCATGTCCCACGTGGGTTCGGTCGTGCTCACCGCGGTCGAGAACAGGCAGATGGAGAAGGGCCAGCAGTTCGGCTACTTCCAGTTCGGCGGCTCCGACATCATCCTCCTCTTCCAAAACAAGCTCGATCTGCACGTGAACACCGACGACGACTACCGGCTCGTCGGATCACCCGCAGCGCACTTCGCGTCGGCGACCAACCGCTGACGCGCGGCTGGACGATGACGAACCGATATCGGGAACAGACGCGCTCCGGGCCGACCTCATTCGCCACTGAGAAGCGTTGGGGCGTCCGAGGGCACAGGACATCGCTCACGCCACCGCATGATCGGTGCCGCTCGGTTGAAAAGCTTTGCGGCCAAGAGACTCTGGGCCGCGACCGGTGCGGCGGGCGCCAGGGTAGGCGAGGAGGTGCGACGGGGGAGTGGCGTCTTGGTGTTGCGGATCCACGGCGTCAGCTGGTTGTTCTCACGACGCGCCGGATAGCCACTTCCGGAAGCGGCCGGAAACGGAATCTTTGCGCCGTGGTGGTCGGCGGGTGGGGTCGAACCAGCCGGGCAACGGTTCTCGCGCGGCGAGCCAGGTTCGCGGCACTCCTCCGAGCGGGCCGGGATGCGTGTCGGTGCCGGTGTGGGCGGCGACGATGCCGCCGGCGATGGCGCTCGTGGTGTCGATATCGCCGTCTGCGGCGATACACGTGGTGATCGCGGCCGGGTAGTCGTCGAGATGCGTCGCCGCTACCCAGATCGTGAACGGCACCGTGTTCTGTGCGGTGACCCGGGATCCGTTGCCGAGTTCGTCCGCGGCCTCCTCCGCGGAGGCATCGAGCAGACTGCGAGCACGGCGAATCAGGCGGGTCGTCTCGCCGTCGTCAAGGCGGTCGAGGACGCCGGTGATGAAATCCGCTGGCGTGGGCCGACTTCCGCGTAGGCGAGCATGAGCGGCCTGACCGGCCGCGAGCGCCACCGCGACCGCGCCGAGGACGCCCTCCGGATGCAGATGCGTCACCTGCGCCGACCGCGCCGCTTCGGCGGCGATCTTTTCCGGATCGTCGGCGTAGAAGGCGCCCAGCGGAGCGACGCGCATGGCCGCACCGTTTCCACAGGATCCCTGGTTGTCGTACACGGCTCCGGCCGCCTCCCGCCAGTGCACGCCGTCGCGGATCCGGCGCAAGGTACCGACCGCCAGGAAGCCGTAGTCACGGCTCGGGTCGAATCGGCGCGCGAAGGCGGCGGCGAGCCGATCCTGGTCGATCCCACCGCGACCGATGAGTTCGGCAACCACGGTGCAGGCCATTTCGGTGTCGTCGGTCCACCCGCACTGCCGGGCCGGGAGATTGCCGGCCCGAAGATCCGGAATCGACCGGCCCATGATGGGAAATTCCGCTCCCAGCGCGTCTCCCACGGACAGTCCGTCGAGTGAATCGAGCATCAACTCAACATGCATCGCGTCTGAGGGTAGCCACCGAAACGGCGGTGCATACGAATGCGCAGGCTGGGCCGTGCCTGAACCGAGCGCTGCCGGCAGAACGCCCAGCTGGGCGAGATGGGTGAATTCGCTGCCGTCGGGCGCCACGGGAACAATTGCATGTTCATACTTAGATATGCGCATCAAGATATGTATCATCCGTCGAGCCGTTGACGGCAATGCAGCGCTTGTCCTAGCCTCGGCGAGGTGAACATTGATCACCCGGCGGTCGTAACCACTTCCGTCTCGTGTTCGGGAGATCTGGACGGCCTCCGCTTCGTAGATGTCCGTGGGGTGACTCGACGGCTCGTATGTGTCGATCACGTGGGGGGAGGCACTCGCCGCGTCCTTGGGCCTGCTCGCGGCGCGGGATCGGCGCGATAGCGATGACCAAGCGCGGGTTGACCCGGGATCGTCTGGCCGACATCGCTCACGATTACGTCTCGGAGAACGGTCTGGACGCGCTCACGATGCGACGGCTGGCGGCCGCGGCGGGGGTGACGCCGGGTGCGTTGTACAAGCATTTACGGGACCGGAAGGATCTCCAGCGTGCGATGGCCGACACCATTTTCCGGGCCGTCGACCTGTCGGATATCGACCTCGGCAACCCCGATGTCGCTCAGACGATGATCTGCTGTCGGCGTATTCGTGCGGCGATACTTCGTTTCCGTGAGGGAGGGCGCGTCGTCGCGGGCTCGTACTCGCCTTCGCCGGAGACCATCAGAGTCTCCAGTACGCTGACGACACTCCTCCGCGGTGTGGTTCTGCCGCAGTTCGGCGTCGGCGAGATCGTTTTGGTATTGCGTTCCTACATCACGGGTTTCGTCATCGAGGAACAGGCCTATCTCGAACTGAGCAACGCGGGCGAGTGGGATTCCCTGGTGGCGCGAATTTCGACCGGTGATCATGCTAGGCAGGAGGGCGCCGACGATGTCCTCGCGATTATGACCGGTGATCGGGATCTGAGGTTCACGGACGGATTGCGCGCTGTTCTCTACGGCAAGGTTCGAGATTCGGCGAACATCCTTGCCTCGGTGCATAACTGACCGCAGTGTCGGCTTCGGCCGAATCGACGGGCGCGGCTGCATCATGGCTGATCGGTTCAACCGGTTCGCGGTCTGTCCGGACGTCGACGCATCGGCGAAGGCGGTGCGCTTCATACGCATCTGCGACCTGTGGGATCCCGATCGTCACCCTGGTCGGCGCGCCAGGTCTCCTACCGGGTGCAGGGTGGCAGCGCGACGGGTGAACAGGCATCCGAGCCTTTCGTACGCCTACGGTAAAGCCGAGGTCGGGAAGATCGCGATCGGAACGCGCTACGGCGGGCGCATCGAGTCGTTTGCTCCGTACCCGGGGTGAGGAGGTGGACCCGGGACAACTACGCGGTTCCTGGTCACGGGGTCGTCCGGTGGGGCGCGAAGTGGCAGGTTCCCCGTTCGTGGGAGGGGAGACGTCTGCGAAAGGGAGACGCCGTTCGCGTGCAGGTTGCGGCGCCACAGCTCTCGGTACTCGCTAAAATATTCGAAACCGACCAGTAATTCGCGTTTCTGGTTTCGTAGCGGAATCCGACGACGCGAGCGTACGCGAGGCGAAAAGATTGACGCGGCACCGGCCTGCCTCTAACCTTCGCGTGGTGAACGATGCTTACCATGCGGCGTCGGGGTGGCCGTCGCAGGTATCGCCATCTCTGCGACCGACGGCTGCCGGATCACTCCACGCTTCCCTGAACGTCGCAGTCGGCAGCGGGCTACCCGGCGCGCCTGCCCCGCACCCGCGCGACGATACGGCCGAGTAACCACCGGACAGGTGTAATTGCACCGACCGGATGTGCGACAAAGGGTATCCACCCTTTGCCCGTCGACCGGGCCACAACTTCGGAGAGGAAGGACGGCGAGTGTTCAGCCGCATCGCCATTGTGAACCGGGGAGAGGCCGCCATGCGCCTCATCCACGCGGTCCGAGACCTGGCCGCGGAAACGGCACGTTCGATCGAGACCATCGCCTTCTACACCGATGTCGATCGCAACGCGACGTTCGTGCGCGAGGCCGACATCACCTATGACCTCGGGCCGGCCTCCGCGCGACCGTACCTGGATCTGAAGGCGCTCGAACGGGCGCTGGTGGCGACTCGGGCCGACGCCGCGTGGGTCGGCTGGGGCTTCGTCGCCGAAGATCCGGCGTTCGCCGAGTTGTGCGACCAGATCGGCGTGACCTTCATCGGTCCGGATGCCGAGGCGATGCGCAAACTCGGCGACAAGATCGGCGCGAAGCTCATCGCCGAAGAGGTCGGTGTACCGGTCGCGCCGTGGAGCCGCGGCCCGGTCGAGACCGTCGACGACGCGCTCGCCTCCGCCGCCGACATCGGCTACCCGCTCATGCTGAAAGCGACCGCGGGCGGCGGCGGGCGCGGTATTCGCGTGGTCACCGACGAGGCCGAGTTGGTCGACGCCTACGAACGCACCCGGCAGGAGGCCGCCCGCGCGTTCGGCAGTGGAGTGGTGTTCCTCGAACGGCTCGTCACCGGCGCTCGCCATGTCGAGGTTCAGGTGATCGCGGACGGTCAGGGCACCGCTTGGGCGCTGGGTGTGCGCGACTGCTCGGTGCAGCGGCGCAACCAGAAGGTCATCGAGGAGTCCGCGTCACCGGTGCTGCGGCCCGAGCAGGTCGCCGAACTCAAGGCCTCGGCCGAGCGCCTGGCGGTCGCGGTCGGTTACCGCGGCGCGGCGACCGTCGAGTTCCTCTATCACCCCGGTGACGAGCTGTTCGCGTTCCTCGAGGTCAACACCCGTCTGCAGGTCGAGCACCCGATCACCGAGCAGACCACCGGTTTCGACCTGGTTCGCGCGCAACTGGCGGTGGCTTCGGGTGAACGGCTCGAGGGCGAGCCGCCCGCCGAGCGTGGGCACGCCATCGAAGCGCGGCTCAACGCCGAGGACCCCGACCGCGACTTCGCTCCCGCGCCGGGCCGGATCGCCCGCTTGGACCTGCCCGCGGGTCCGGGTATTCGGGTCGACACCGGTGTCAGCGAAGGCGATGTCATCCCCGCCGATTTCGATTCGATGATCGCCAAGATCATCGCTTACGGTCGCGACCGGTCCGAGGCGCTGGGCAGGTTGCGCCGGGCCGTCGGGCAGACCCGGGTGATCATCGAGGGCGGCGCTACGAACAAGAGTTTCGTCCTCGAACTGCTGGACCAGCCCGAGGTGATCGACGCGAGCGCCGACACCGGCTGGATCGACCGGGTGCGCGGACAGGGTCGCCTCGTCTCGCACCGCAACTCCGCCGTCGCGCTCGCGGCCGCCGCCATCGACGCCTACGAGGAAGAGGAACGGGCCGAGCGGGACCGCCTGCTGTCCACCGCCGCGGGCGGTCGTCCCCTGGTGCAGCACCACGCGGGTCGACCGCTCGACCTCAAATTGCGCGGAGTCGGCTATCGCGTGCGCGTGGCCCGTACCGGCGCGCATCGTTTCCGCATCGGCATCGAGGCGGGCGAGGACATCCGCACCGCCGATGTCGACTTGGTCCGCTATGACCGGCATTCCGGCCAGATCGTGGTCAACGGCACCGCCTTCCGCGTCACCGCGGGCACGCACGGGCCGATCCACGTGGTCGACGTCGATGGTGTGACCCATCGGGTGAGCCGGGACGAGGGCGGCGTCGTCCGCTCGCCCGCACCCGCGCTCGTGGTCGCCACGCCGCTGCAGGTCGGCGACGAGGTCGAGGCCAACGCGCCGCTGCTGGTGCTGGAGAGCATGAAGATGGAGACGGTGCTGCGCGCACCGTTCAAGGCGCGACTGAAGGAATGCGCCGTCTCGGTCGGTACCCAGGTGGAGACCGGGGCGCCGCTGCTGCGGCTGGAGCGCCTGGTCGACGACGCGGTCGAGGAGACCGCGGTCGTCGGGTCGGTCGAACTGGACCTGCCTGCCGGGGACGCGCAGGCTCATCCGCACGAGCGGATCGTCCGACGGTCGCAGGACCTGCGCGGCCTGCTGCTCGGTTTCGACGTCGATCCGCACGACGACCGCCGGGTGCTGACGGATTACCTCGATGCCCGCCGTGTCGCCGTCGCGGACGACCGCAGGCCGCTGGCGGAGGAACTCGAGCTCATCGACGTGTTCACCGACCTCGCCGAGTTGAGCCACAACCGGCCGTCGGGTGAGGACGCCCAAGGGCATGTCCACAGTGCCCGCGAGTACTTCCACACCTACCTGCAGAGCCTGGACGTCGAACGGGCGGGACTGCCGGAATCGTTCAAGAGCAAGCTCGCGCGGGCGCTCGGCCACTACGGCGTGTCCGATTTGGAACGTACCCCCGAGCTCGAGGCCGCGGTCTTCCGGATCTTCCTCGCCCAGCAACGCACCGACACCGTCGCGGTCGTGACGGCACTGCTGCGGGAGTGGCTGGGCGAGCGGATGCCCGATCGAGCCCTGCGCGAACCGGTCGGTCTGGCACTGGAACGGCTGGTCGCCGCGACCCAGGTGCACTTCCCCGTCGTCGCCGATCTCGCTCGCGGTCTGGTGTTCGGCTGGTACGGCCAGCCGTTGCTGCGGCGTAATCGCGCCCGCGTGTACACCAATGTCCGCCGGTCCCTGCGGTACCTGGACACCCATCCCGACGCGTCCGATCGCGCGGAGCGTATCTCCGACATGGTCCGCAGCACCGAACCGCTGGTGCGGTTGCTGGGCCAGCGGCTGGTGCGCGGCAGCGACGACAACACGGCGATGCTCGAGGTGCTGACCCGCCGGTACTACGGCAACAAGGGGCTCACCGGCGTCCGCACCCACGACGTCGACGGATGCCGCTACCTGATCGCCGACCGCGACGGTGCGAGCCTGGTGTCCGCCGCGGTGCGCTTCGACGCGCTCGGCGCCGCGGTGCGCGGGCTGGCCGAACTGACCGGCGACGCGGTGTCGATCGACGCCGACATCTACCTCAGCTGGGAGAAGCAGCCCGCCGACTTCGACGCCATGGCCGCGGCTCTGCACTCGGTGCTCAGTGCGCAGCCGCTGCCGAAGCAGGTGCACCGGATCACCGCGACGGTCGCGGGCAGCAACGGCGCGGTCATGCATCACCACTTCACCTTCCGCCCGTCGGCCACCGGCCCGGCCGAGGAACGACTGATCCGCGGCCTGCATCCGTACATCGCGCAGCGGATGCAAATGGAGCGGCTGCGCAAGTTCGATCTGACGCGACTGCCGTCGTCCGACGACGAGGAGATCTATCTGTTCCGGTGCGTCGCGAAGGACAATCCGGCCGACGACCGGCTCATCGCGTTCGCCCAGGTGCGGGACCTGACCGCGCTGCGCGAACACGACGGACGGCTGCTCGCGCTGCCGACCGCCGAGAGCACGATCGCCACCTGCCTCGACTCGATCCGCCGGGCGCAGTCGCAGCGGCCGTCGGCGAAGCGGCTCAACACCAATCGCATCGTGATGTACGTCTGGCCGCCGCTGGACGTCACTCGCGCCGAGCTCGAGCGGATCGGCGGCCATGTGCTGCCGACGACCGCGGGCGCCGGACTCGAGGAAATCGTGCTCATCGCGCGGGAACGCGACGCGGACACCGGCGAGTTGGCGAAGGTGGCCATCCGGATCAGTTTCGATGCCGCGGGCGGCACCGTGGTGACCTTCGGCGAGCCGTCCGACGAACCGATCGAACCGCTCGACGCCTACCGGCAGAAGGTGCTGCGCGCCGCGGGCCGCAATGCGGTGTACCCCTACGAATTGACCGGCTTGCTCGGCGATTTCACCGAATACGACCTCGACAGCGACCACACGCTCGTCCCGGTCGACCGGCCGAAGGGGCGCAACACCGCCGCGATCGTCGCCGGCGTCATCACCACGGCCACCCCGAAACACCCGGAGGGCGTCACGCGGGTGGTGCTGCTCGGCGACCCGACGAAAGCATTGGGCGCGCTGTCGGAACCGGAGTGCAGGCGGGTGATCGCCGCACTGGACTTGGCCGAGCGCCTGGAGGTGCCGCTGGAGTGGTACGCGCTGTCGGCGGGCGCTCGCATCTCGATGGAATCGGGCACCGAGAACATGGACTGGGTGGCGGCCGCGCTCAAGCGGATCGTCGAATTCACCCAGGCGGGCCGCGAGATCAACATCGTGGTCGCGGGCATCAATGTCGGAGCCCAGCCGTACTGGAACGCCGAGGCGACCATGCTCATGCACACCAAGGGCATCCTGGTGATGACGCCGGATTCGGCCATGGTGCTCACCGGTAAGCAGGCGCTGGACTTCTCCGGCGGCGTGTCGGCCGAGGACAACTTCGGCATCGGCGGCTACGACCGGGTCATGGGTCCGAACGGACAGGCGCAGTACTGGGCGCCGAACCTGGCCGCGGCGCGCGACATCCTGATGGCGCACTACGACCACACCTACATCGTCCCTGGTGAGCAGGCGCCGCGGCGGTCGCAGACGAGCGATCCCATCGATCGCGACATCTCCGATTTCCCGCACGTCCTGGCGGGCAGCGACTTCGCCACCGTCGGCGAGATCTTCTCCGCCACCGCGAATCCGGACCGGAAGAAGCCGTTCGACATCCGCACGGTGATGCGCGCGGTCGCCGACCAGGACCACCCCGTGCTGGAGCGCTGGGCGGGCATGGCCGACGCCGAGACCGCCGTCGTGCAGGACGCGCATCTGGGCGGAATCCCGGTGTGCCTGCTGGGCATCGAGTCCAGGGGCGTGCCGCGGCACGGTTTTCCGCCCACCGACGGCCCGGACACCTACACCGCGGGCACGCTGTTCCCCCGGTCGTCGAAGAAGGCCGCGCGGGCGATCAACGCCGCGAGCGGCAACCGTCCGCTGGTGGTGCTGGCGAACCTGTCGGGCTTCGACGGGTCGCCGGAGTCGATGCGCAAGTTGCAGTTGGAGTACGGCGCCGAGATCGGCCGTGCGATCGTCAACTTCGACGGTCCGATCGTGTTCTGCGTGATCTCCCGCTATCACGGTGGCGCGTTCGTCGTCTTCTCGAAGGCGTTGAACCCGAACATGACCGTCTTGGCGCTGGAAGGCTCGTTCGCCTCGGTGCTCGGCGGCGCGCCCGCCGCGGCGGCGGTGTTCTCCGGTGACGTCGCCACCCGCACCACGGCGGACCCGCGGGTGCAGCAGCTGGAGGTGCGCGTCGCCAACGCGGCCGGTACCGATCGCGCCACTCTGAGCGCCGAACTGGACGAACTGCGCTCCTCGGTGCGCGCGGAGAAACTCGGTGAAGTGGCCGCGGAGTTCGACCGCATCCACAACATCCAGCGCGCCGTCGAAGTCGGCTCTGTCGATGCGGTCATCCGCGCCGATGAACTGCGGCTTCGCGTCATCGAGGCCATCCAGGAGCGCCTGGACGGCTGACGGCGGGCGGGCGGCGTCCTCGGCGGGCGGCGGCTGGACGGTCGGTTGTGCTCGATAGCGGCACAATCCGATCGGCAGTCGTCGCCCGCCCTCGTGTGCGAGCTCGGCTACGAGCCCACGGCTCCCCGTGGTGCACCGTGAATCGGTAGCGTTGACGGTCCGTCGATCGCGGTGGCGGTGCCCGTCTATCGCCCGTTCCGGGGGTGCCGCGCAAAGCTCGCCGGTCTTGTGACGATCACCGGCACCTGCGCCCCGTGTAGTACGGCTCTACTGACCGAACCGAGCGGCATCGCGGAGAAGTCGTCGTGCCCGCGGCTGCCGACGACGATCGACCGCGCTTTCTCGCCCGCCTCGAGCAGTCGCCTGGCGGGGTGGTCCTCGACCACGACACGCCTCACCGTCACTTCCGGATACGCCTCGCTGTACCCTGCCAAACTCCGGTCGAGCAATCCCTCGCCACCCTCCCGCGATTCGATGAGCGAGCCGGGGAAGCCGGACAACGCGTGGACGGCAACGAGATCGGCGCCGCGAAACGCCGCTTCGTCGAAAGCCAAGGAGACGGCTGCCGCGCTGCTCGTGGAGGCATCGACGCCGACGACGACAGGCCCGTCGCCGTGCTCGACGCCACGGGGAACGACGGCAACGGGGCATCCCGCCTGCCGCGCCAGCGCGGTGCTCAGCGATCCCAGCATCGCGCGGCTGAACGCGCCGAGGTCATGGGCGCCGACCACGAGCAGCCGCGCGGTCTCGGATCGGCGGCGCAGAACCGGAACGGGGGCGGCGTTGGTCAACTCCGCGGTCACGTCGATCCGATGGATCGGAGCGGATTCGGCGATGGCCGTGGCGTACGCGATCTCCAACGCGTCCGGGCCGCCCCACCGATAGCTGCCGGGGGCGGACGGCCCGAACTCGACGCCGGAACCGTGGTCGCCGAGGCCGCCGGTCAGATAGACGAGGTGCAGCGGTGCGTGGCGGTGGGCGGCGTCGATGGCGGCCCAGCGCACAGCGGCAAGCGCCACCTCGGAACCGTCGACACCCGCGAGGATCGGAGCCTTGCTCGAAGTGAACATGGGTTCTCCTCCGGTTCGCATGCGGGGGCCGTTGTCGGGCCGGGTCGAGATCGTGGCGGCGTACCTGCGAGTGTCCGTCTCCTCGGCGAGGCGGCAGTAGAGCAACCGGTAGCCAGCGGCGAAGGACCAAGGTCCCGCTCTTGCACCCGGCCGGGAGCCGCCTTCCCCGCGTCGACCGCTGGGGCGAAGTCGCGGAGCACGATGGTGCGTTCGAGCCTCGGCGACGGGTGATACATCCGTTGGCCTCGCGGAATCAAGGGCGGTGCCGGGGCAGACGGGTACGGGCGCGACTACGGGAAACGGGTAGTCGGCTACTCGCGTCGGCAGGTCGAGGAGAGCGAAGGCTCGACTGCATCCTCGGGAGCATGCCTGTCTCGGGGGAGGTGATCATGAGAAACGATTCGCGAGTATTCCTTGTCGCGGCGGCCGTAGCGGGACTGGTCGGCGCGGTGTCGGTACCGGTCGCGGCACCGGAGCCGGTTACCACCGTGCCTAACCCGTCGCCGGTCACGTCACAACCCGCTTGGCCGAACAGCACGCCCACGGATGACTGGCTGCCCAAGACTACGCGGTCCGATTGGACGACCACCCCGACGACACCGGAGCCCACGACGGGGAAACGGGAGCCCAAAACCACGACTGAACCGGAGCTCACAACCACGACGACCAGGCCGGAACCGACAACCACGACGAATCCGGAACCGACAACCACGACGACAAAGCCGGAGTCCACAACCACGACGCAACCGAGTCCGACGAC
Source organism: Nocardia sp. NPDC059691 (assembly GCF_042733915.1). Lineage (NCBI taxonomy): Bacteria > Bacillati > Actinomycetota > Actinomycetes > Mycobacteriales > Nocardiaceae > Nocardia > Nocardia sp. NPDC059691. The sequence continues at coordinate 154,206 of NZ_JBHWFB010000010.1, forward strand.
GACCACGACGAAACCGGTCGGGACAACCGCGCCGCCATCGAGTTCCGGTCCGTCCCCTGTACCGACCGAGAGTTCGGCCGTGCTTCCCGCACCCGTTCTCACCGCGCCGGCCACTGCCGAACGCGGCACTGTGATCACTGTGCACGGCGAACGCTGGCCCTGCGACCTGGTGCGGGTGCTTCCGGACTGGTCCGCGGCGGTGACCGCCCAGGCTCAGGGCGGTTCGTTCGATGCTCGCGTCGATGTGCCACAGGGAGCCGCACTGGGTCCGCACTCCATCCCCGCCGCCTGTTCGGGAACCTCTCAGCGCATTGTCGCGAAGACATCCGTGGAGATATCACCCGCGCGGCTCGTCCCCACATCCAACGGACCCGGAAACCCGGAACGGCCCGGCGAGCCTCCGCTTCCTCCGGGACAAGCCGATGCGGGCAACCCGGACACCGGCCCCGTCGGCATAGTGGGCCTCGGAGGGTTCCTCCTTGCCCTCGGTGCCGCGGCGCTGGTCATACGGGGTCGCGGGAAACGCCCGGGCGGCGCGTCGCACGACGAGGATCCGCATCTACCACAGGTAGAGGTGCGTGTGGTCGCGGACGTCCCCCCATCCATCCACGTTCGCCAGGTCGCCCGCGCTCCCGACGTCCGGGTGCGGCTGCGGGCCTGCGAGCCATGGCTGAGCGTCAAGGAGGTATTCGGATGACAAGTCCAGCGTTGATCAGGGCTCGGACAGTGCTGTTCCAGAACGCTCCGCACGATGTCGGTGTGGGCGAGTTGGCCGAGTGCCTGCACGAAAGGGGCGCCGAACACCTGGCACTGCGCCGGGCGCCGGGCGTGGCCGCGCTACTGGAGTCGGCGGCGCTGCGCGAGGTGGCCGAGACGATAGATGGGCTGCTCGAGGTCGACTTGGGCACTGTCGCGATCGAGGGTTGGCGCCGTTACGACCGGCTACGCATGGCGGCGATGCGTACAAGTGCGGGCGGAGCCGAGCAGGTGACGCTGTTCGAACACGAGATCACCCAGACCTACCATCCGTGCCTGGACGTCACCATCGACGGAAATACGGTGGGGGAGTTCACGATCGAGCTCTGTGTCGCGCTGCTGCTCCAGCCGCTCGCCGCCACGGTTCGCAACGGCATGCTGTCGGCGCTCGGCCCCGGCGATTGCACCGTGACGGTATCGATCGGCGCGCCGGAGCTCGGGCCGATCATGAAACGCCAACGCACGCTGCACACGGCGACCATGATCGACCTCCGATGGCCCATCCCGCTCGTCGAGCAGCCCGGAGCCTCGTCCGTCGATCGCGTGCACCGGGTGCGTCCGCCGCAATCGCGGTGGACCGGCGGATGATGAAAAAGTATGGACGTCAGGGCATGTCGCCGCCTGGGCCTTCACCGGCCGGGCCGTGCTCTCATTCCGTCGAGCCGGAAGCGCGGCGAGAGCTGTCGGTCGTGCAGCTGACATGGGTGGACGGCTTCGGGCCGACCATCAGGCCGGTGGATGCCAGCTCGGTGTTGAGCCGGTCGAGCGCGATGCCCGGCTCGACCACGGCGGTGGCGGCGGCACGGTCCACCGACACCGCACGCGTGCAGTATTTGCTCCGGTCCATGACGATCGCCGCGTTGCGGCATTGCCCGGCCAGGCTCGTGCCGCCACCACGCGACACCACCGGCACGTCGTGCGCGCGACAGACGGCGACCGCCGTGGCCGCGTCCTCCGGTGTGCGCGGCACGACCACCCCGAGCGGGACGGCGCGATAGTTGGACGCATCCGTCGAGTACGTCGCGCGGCTTCCGGAGTCGAATCGAACCTCGCCGTCGATCCGCTCGGTGAGGTCCGCGCGCAGTGCCTCCAACGGCCATTGGGAACGACCGGAAGCGCTGTGACGGCCGGGCAATTGAAGCGAACGCGCCATTTCGGGCACATCCTCTCGACGACGGCAGGTGAGCATCGGAACAGACGAGAACACCGCGCGGATGCCCGTCCGGTCGCCGCGTATGCCTCGGGTTGAGGGCTGCCGGCCGGGGTAATCGGCCCCGGAGACGACACCTCGAAGGCGGACAGGAGAACGACATGGCTGACCAGGTCGCCGACTATGTCTTGCGACGACTCCGTGACTGGGGCGTGCAGCAGGTGTTCGGCTATCCGGGCGACGGCATCAACGGCTTGATCGCCGCGTTCGGGCGGGCCGACAACAAACCCGCCTTTATTCAGGCGCGCCACGAGGAGATGGCCGCGTTCCAGGCGGTCGGCTACGCGAAGTTCAGCGGCGAGGTCGGCGTCTGCACTGCCACGTCGGGTCCGGGAGCGATCCATCTGCTCAACGGTCTCTACGACGCGAAACTCGATCACGTGCCGGTCGTGGCGATCGTCGGGCAGACCGCGCGCAGCGCGATGGGCGGCAGCTATCAGCAGGAAGTCGATCTGCAGAGCCTGTTCAAGGATGTCGCCTCGGACTACTTGGTCGAGGTGAACGTTCCCGATCAATTGCCCAACGCGCTCGACCGCGCGTTCCGTATCGCGACCACCCGCCGGGCCCCCACGGCGCTGATCATCCCCTCCGATCTGCAGGAGGAGCGCTATCAGCCGCCCGAGCACGCGTTCAAGCAAGTGCCATCCAGCCCGCCCTCGGCACTGCATGCCACGGTCACCGCGGATCGCGCAGGCATAGAACGAGCCGCCGAGATCATCGACGCCGGGTCGCGGGTGGCGATCCTCGTCGGGCAAGGCGCCCGGGACGCCGCCGAGCAGGTGATGGAGCTGGCCGAGATCACCGGAGCCGGGGTGGCCAAAGCCCTGCTCGGCAAGGACGTGCTATCGGACGACCTGCCGTACGTGACCGGATCCATCGGCCTGCTCGGTACCCGGCCCAGCTATGAACTGATGCGCGACTGCGACACCCTGTTGATCATCGGATCGAATTTCCCCTATTCGCAGTTCCTTCCGGACTTCGGTCAGGCGCGTGCGGTGCAGATCGACATCGACGGCGCCATGATCGGCATGCGATACCCCACCGAGGTCAACCTCGTCGGTGACGCGAAACGAACACTCACCGAACTGCTTCCGCTGCTGAGCCGCAAGTCCGATCGCAGCTGGCGGACGACGATCGAATCCAACGTGCGGCGCTGGTGGGAGACGATCGAACGCCAGTCGCTGCTGGACGCGAAGCCGGTCAATCCCATGCGGGTGGTGTGGGAACTGTCGCGGTACATCCCGGAGGACGCCATCGTGACCGCGGACTCCGGGTCGTCCACCAACTGGTATGCCCGCTGTCTGCGGTTCCGCGGGCAGATGCGGGGTTCGTTGTCGGGGACGCTGGCCACCATGGGGCCCGGTGTGCCGTACGCGATCGGCGCGAAGTTCGCCCACCCGGACCGGCCGGTGGTCGCTCTCGTCGGTGACGGTGCGATGCAGATGAACGGCGCGGGCGAATTGCTGACCATCAGCCGCTACCACGAGCGGTGGCGCGATCCACGGCTGGTGGTGTGCGTGTTCCACAACAACGACCTGAACCAGGTCACGTGGGAGCTGCGCTCGATGGGGGGCGCGCCGAAATTCGAGGAATCGCAGTCGCTGCCGGAGGTCTCCTACGCCGAACTCGCCCGCACGTACGGCCTGGGCGCCATCGCCGTGGACGACCCCAACGACCTCGCGCCCGCGTGGGAAGCGGCGCTGTCGGCCGAGCGGCCCACGGTGCTCGACGTCCGCTGCGATCCGGAGGTGCCGCCGATCCCACCGCACGCCACCTGGGAACAGATGAAATCCACCGCCGAAGCGGTGCTGCGCGGCGACCCCGACGCCTGGCATCTCGTGGCGCAAGGCGCGAAAGCCAAGGCCCAGGAATTCGTCCCCGGCCACCGCGGGTGATCTCGCCGGTAGCAGGTGAGGAGTATCGATGACTCAGGTGTCGTATCCACTCGCACCGCAGGTCACACCGACCAGGCCGTTTCCGGCGCGGACGGCTCCGAAGGGCTCGGTGTTGTGGCGGCTGGTCACCACGACGGACCCGAAGGTGCTCGGCATCATGTATCTCGTCGCCGCGACCGCCTTCTTCTTGCTCGGCGGTCTGATGGCGCTGCTCATGCGCGCGGAACTGGCACGGCCGGGCCTGCAGTTCCTCTCACCCGAGCAGTACAACCAGCTGTTCACCATCCACGGCACCGTCATGCTCCTGCTGTATGCGACTCCGACGGTGTTCGGATTCGCCAACGCGGTCCTTCCGCTGCAACTCGGAGCACCCGACGTGGCATTTCCACGGTTGAATGCCTTGAGCTTCTGGCTGTTCCTCTTCGGCGGGACGATGGTGGTCTCCGGATTCGTGACACCCGGCGGCGCGGCTGATTTCGGATGGACCGCGTATACGCCACTGAGCGACATCATCCACGCGCCCGGCCCCGGAGCCGATCTGTGGATCATGGGCTTGGTCGTATCCGGTTTGGGCACCATTCTCGGCGCGGTGAACATGATCACCACCATCGTCTGCCTGCGCGCGCCCGGCATGACGATGTTCCGCATGTCCATGTTCGGGTGGAACATCCTGGTGACCAGCGTGCTGGTGTTGCTCGCGTTCCCGATTCTCACCGCCGCCTTGATGGCGCTGGCCTACGACCGGCATCTCGGCGGGCACATCTACGACGCCGCCACCGGTGGCGTCCTGCTCTGGCAGCATCTGTTCTGGTTCTTCGGGCACCCCGAGGTCTACATCGTGGCACTGCCGTTCTTCGGGATCATCAGCGAGATCCTGCCCGTGTTCAGCCGCAAACCCCTGTTCGGCTATGGACCTCTGGTGTACGCCACCATCTCGATCGGGGTGCTGTCGGCAGCGGTATGGGCGCATCACATGTTCGCGACCGGGGCGGTGCTGATGCCCTTCTTCTCGATGATGACCTTCCTGATCGCGGTGCCGACCGGGGTGAAATTCTTCAACTGGATCGGCACCATGTGGAAGGGGAACCTGACTTTCGAGACCCCGATGCTGTTCGCCGTCGGCTTCATCGTCACTTTCTTGTTCGGCGGACTGTCCGGCGTCATCCTCGCCAGCCCGCCATTGGACTGGCAGATTCACGACACCTATTTCGTCGTAGCCCACTTCCACTACGTGTTGTTCGGCACGATCGTTTTCGCCACTTTCGGCGGAATCTACTTCTGGTTCCCCAAGATGACCGGGCGCTACATGGACGAACGCCTGGGCAGGCTGCATTTCTGGACGACATTCGTCGGCTTTCACACGACCTTTCTGGTTCAGCACTGGCTGGGCGCCGAAGGTATGCCCCGCCGGTACGCCGACTATCTGCCGACCGACGGGTTCACCGCGCTGAACGCCATCTCGACCATCGGATCGTTCATTCTGGGCGTCTCGATGGTCACGTTCGTATGGAACGCGTTCCGCAGCTACCGCTACGGCGAGGTCGTCACCGTGGACGACGCCTGGGGCGGGGGAAATTCACTCGAATGGGCCACGACTTGCCCGCCTCCCCGGCACAACTTCTACGAACTCCCCCGTATCAGATCCGAACGCCCGGCCTTCGAACTCCACTACCCACACATGCGAGAACGGATGCGCGCGGAATCGTACGTCGGCTGGGGCTCGTAGGTGGCACGAAGCCGGTGTGATCATCGCGGTTCGCCGCGATGGTCGGCCGGGGTGTAGGGGATGTTGGCGGCGCGGTTCTCATCGACCCGGATCGCGCGCCCGAGCTGCGGGAAGGCGCGCTGGGCGCAGTCGGGGCGTTCGCAGATCTTGCAGCCCGGGCCGATGGGCACCGCGGAGGTGTCGTCGTGGATGGGCAGGCCGTGGGAGTAGACGAGCTTGTCGGCGTAGGCCAGGTCGCAACCCAGACCGATTGCGAAATCCCTTCTGGGAGAGAGGTATCCGGGGGTGCTCTCGTCGGTGGTTCGGGCCAGCCAGAGGTATTTGCGTCCGTCGGGCATCTCCGCGATCTGGGTACGGATTCGACCGGGTGTGGTGAAGGCCTCGTGGACGACCCACAACGGGCAGCTGCCGCCGACCCGGGAGAAATGGAACGCGGTCGCGGATTGGCGTTTGGAGATGTTGCCCGCGCGGTCGGTGCGTACGAAGAAGAACGGGACTCCGCGTCGTCCGGGGCGTTGCAGCGTGGACAGGCGGTGGCAGACGGTCTCGAAGCCGACCTCGAACATCGCCGACAGCAGATCGATGTCGTAGCGCAGCTCTTCGGCGGCGTCCCGGAACCGGGTGTAGGGCAGGATCAGCGCCCCGGCAAAGTAGTTCGCCAATCCCACCCGCAGGAGTTCGCGCGATTCGGCCGCCATCGACTCCACTCTCGCGGTCAACGCATCGATGGTCGCGGTCTGGGTGAGAAAAGCCAGCTGCGTGGCGAGTTGAAAGGCCCGCTGACCGGCGGAGAGCCTGCGGGCGAGCGTGATACGTCCTGCTTCGGGGTCGTAGAGGCGTTTGGGGCCGGGGCGGTGTGGGTCGTCGGATCTGATCGCGACCGCGATGCCGTGCCGCTCGCGCAGGAGTTCGCTCAGTTGCAGGTCGAGGCCGCCGATGCCAAGACCGTGGTCGGCGAAGAGTCGTTCGGCGGCCTGGTCGAGTTCGGGGATGTGGTTGCGGTGGTCGTAAAAGAAGTCGCGCACGTCCTCGTACGGCATGGCACGACCGGGGTCGGCCGTAGGGCTTTCGATGCCCGCGGAGAATCGTTCGAGTTGTTCGGTCGCGCCACGCAGACGCCGGTGCAGGCTCACCAGGACGCGGGCGGCGGCGGGCACCCGGGAGACCAGGTCGTCGAGTTCGGCGGTGGACACCGTCGTGCCGGCGGGATCCTCGGCGAAGACGTCGTGCAGGTCGGCGAGCAGTCGCGCGTCGGTGTCGGCGGCGAAGAACCCCATGTCCAGGTCGAAGGTGGAATTCAGGCGTAGCAGCACCGGCACCGTCAGGGGCCGCTGATCGTTCTCCAGCTGGTTGACGTAGCTGACCGACAGCGCGAGCGCCTTCGCCAGGCCCGATTGCGACAAGCCGCGTTGCTCGCGCAGTGCGCGCAGCCGTCCGCCCGCATACATCTTCTGCATGCTCGCGAATGTAGCACCACGAGATTTCGCAATTTCCACAAATTTGCTGATTGCGGTACGCAAAATTCGGCATTTGTAACGGATTTCTCGCGTGCACAGGCGTGTGTAGTGTGCGAAAAGAAACCCGGAAATTGATGATCTGGAGGATTCCGTCGTGAAAAACCACTTCGTCCGCACGCGCCGCTCCGCTGAGCACTTCCCCCGCGAGGAGCACCTCGCGTGGCGGATCGCCGAGGTTGCCGCGGACCCGGTGGCGGTCGCTCCGGAGACCGAGGAGATGATCGTCAACCGGATCATCGACAACGCGGCGGTCGCGGCGGCGTCGGTGACGCGTCGTCCGGTGGCCAACGCGCGCGCCCAGGCGCTGGCGCACCCGTACCAGCCGGGCGCGACCGTCTTCGGCGTCGACGGCCGATGCTCGCCGGAGTGGGCGGCCTGGGCCAACGGCGTGGCCGTGCGCGAACTGGATTTTCACGACACTTTCTTGGCCGCGGAGTACTCCCACCCCGGCGACAACATCCCGTCGATCCTGGCGGTAGCCCAGCATGCCGGACGCGGCGGGCGGGATCTGATCCGCGGGTTGGCGACCGGATACGAGATCCAGGTGGACCTGGTGCGGGCGATCTGCCTGCACGAGCACAAGATCGACCACGTCGCCCACCTCGGCCCCTCCGCCGCCGCCGGTATCGGCACGCTGCTCGGCCTGGACACCGAGACCATCTATCAGGCCATCGGTCAGGCACTGCACACCACCACCGCCACCCGGCAATCGCGCAAGGGAGAAATCTCCAGTTGGAAGGCCTACGCACCCGCTTTCGCCGGGAAGATGGCGGTGGAAGCGGTCGATCGTGCCCTGCGCGGTGAAGGCGCGCCGTCGCCGATCTGGGAAGGGGAGGACGGCGTCATCGCCTGGCTGCTGGGCGGCCCCGACAAGGAGTATTCGGTGCCGCTGCCCGGCCCGGGTGAACCCAAGCGCGGCATCCTCGACACCTACACCAAGGAGCATTCCGCCGAATACCAGAGCCAGGCGCCGATCGACCTGGCGCGCCGGTTGCGTGAGCGGATCGGCAACCTGGACCGGATCGCCTCGATCGTGCTGTACACCAGCCACCACACGCACGTGGTGATCGGCACCGGATCGGGCGATCCGCAGAAATTCGACCCGACGGCGTCCCGCGAAACCCTCGATCACTCCGTCATGTACATCTTCGCCGTCGCCCTGCAGGACGGCACCTGGCACCACGAGCGCTCCTACGCCCCCGAACGTGCGCAGCGACCCGACACCGTCGAGTTGTGGCGCAAGATCTCCACCGCCGAGGACCCGGAGTGGACCCGGCGCTATCACTCGACCGACCCGAACGAGAAGGCGTTCGGCGCCCGCGCCGAGGTCACGCTGAAGAGCGGCGAGGTGATCGTCGACGAACTCGCGGTCGCCGACGCGCACCCGCTCGGCGCGCGGCCGTTCACCCGCGACCAGTACATCGCCAAGTTCCGGACGCTGGCCGAGGGAGTGATCGACGCGGGCGAGCAGGACCGCTTCCTCGACGTGGCCCAGCGCACCCCGCAGTTGTCCGCCGAGGAACTGGGTCAGTTGAACTTCACCGTCTCCGACGAGGTACTCGCGCGGGCGCCGAAACTGCCGAAGGGACTGTTCTGATGACCGGTCTGCTGGCCGCGGCCACGCCGGCCGCCGACAAACGCGCCGCGTTCCGCGCGGGCCTGGCCTCCGGAACGATCCAGCGCTTCCCGGGTGCGTTCAATCCGCTGGTAGCCAGGCTGATTCAAGAAATCGGCTTCGAAGGCGTGTATGTCTCCGGCGCGGTGGTCTCGGCCGATCTGGCGCTGCCGGATATCGGGCTCACCACCTCGACCGAGGTGGCGGAGCGCGGTCGGCAGATCGCGCGCGTGACCGATCTGCCGGTGCTCATCGATGCCGACACCGGCTTCGGCGAGCCGATGAGCGCCGCGCGCACGGTCTCGATGCTGGAAGACGCCGGAATCGCGGGCTGCCATCTCGAGGATCAGGTGAATCCGAAACGGTGCGGTCACCTCGACGGCAAGGCTGTGGTGCCGGTCGAGGAGATGGTGCGCAGGCTCCGGGCGGCGGTGTCCGCCCGGCGGGATCCGAATTTCGTGCTCTGCGCGCGCACCGACGCCGCCGGGATCGAAGGCATCGACGCCGCGATCGATCGGGCGGGGGCCTATGCCGAAGCGGGCGCGGACCTGATCTTCACCGAGGCGTTGCGCACCGTCGCGGATTTCGAGAAGTTCCGGGCCGCGATGCCGATTCCATTGCTGGCGAATATGACCGAGTTCGGTAAGTCCGAACTCATCCCGGCGGCGACACTGGAGCGGATCGGCTACAACGCGGTGATCTACCCGGTGTCCACCCTGCGGTTGGCGATGTTCGCGGCCGAGGCCGGGTTGCGGGAGATCTTCGAGCGGGGCACGCAATCGGGCTTGCTCGATCGAATGCAGCCCCGCTCTCGCCTGTACGAGCTTCTCCAGTACGAGCGATACAACGAATTCGATTCCGACATCTTCGATTTCACTCTGGGAAGGAACCAGTGATGAACACCGCATCGCCAAGCGATTCGATGGGGGGCGGTGGTCGGGCGACGGGTGGGCCGGAGGCCGCGGTACCGACCATAGCCAAAGGCCTGGCAGGCGTCGTCGTCGACACCACGGCCATCTCGAGGGTGGCGCCGGAAACCAACTCTCTGACCTACCGGGGCTACGCCGTACAGGACCTGGCCGCACACTGCGGTTTCGAGCAAGTGGCGTATCTGCTCTGGTACGGCGAGTTGCCCTCGGACGCCGAACTGGAGCGGTTCCAGCAGCGAGAACGCGCGGCCCGCCGGGCCGATCGGTCACTGCTGTCGCTGGTGGCCAAGTTGCCCGACACCTGCCACCCGATGGATGTGGTCCGCACCGCCATCAGCTACCTCGGCGCGGAAGACCCGGCCGAAGACGACAATTCGGCGAATGCCAACCGCGCCAAGGCTCTTCGCATGTTCGCGGTGCTGCCGACCATCGTCGCGGCCGACCATCGCCGTCGCCATGGCCTGGACCCGATCGCACCGCATTCCCATCTGGGGTACGCGGAGAACTTCCTGAACATGTGCTTCGGGACCATCCCGTCGCGCGCGTTGGTGGAAGCGTTCGAAGTGTCGTTGATCCTCTACGCCGAGCACAGCTTCAACGCCTCCACCTTCGCCGCCCGCGTCGTCACCTCCACACAGTCGGACATATACAGCGCCGTCACCGCCGCCATCGGCGCATTGAAAGGGCCCCTGCACGGCGGCGCGAACGAAGCCGTCATGCACGACATGCTGGAGATCGACGACCCCGCGCTGGCCCAGGCATGGTTGCGTAACAAGCTGGCGCGCAAGGAGAAGGTGATGGGCTTCGGCCACCGCGTCTACAAGAACGGTGACTCCCGCGTCCCCACCATGAAGAAAGCCTTCCTGGATATCGCCGCGGCGACCGACGGCCAGAAGTGGGTGCGTATATACGAGGTCCTCGAGCGCACCATGCGCGAGGCCACCGGCATCGAACCGAATCTCGACTTCCCGACCGGCCCCGCCTACTACCTGCTCGGTTTCGATATCGAGGTGTTCACCCCGATCTTCGTGATGAGCCGCATCACCGGCTGGACCGCGCACATCATCGAGCAGGGCGAATCCAACGCGTTGATCCGGCCACTGAGCGAATACGTCGGCGTCCCGCAACGGACGGTCGTCGCCTGAACTTTCCGCACTGCGGATCGTGCTCGGGTGCGATCGGCCGGGAACCGGGAGGAGTTGTCGGCTGGGCCACGGCGATCCTCAGGACCCGATCGGAGTCCGGCACCTTACTGATCTCCGCCATGGCGGCGCCGGCCTGTGTGTGACGACTGCGCGCAACGGGAATTCGATAGGGGGCAGCGGCCCTTGCGGTCCCGCCCTACACTCGACGCACACGCAAGCTCTCCACGGAGGTGATCGGCGGTTGAATCCCATGAATCCGCGCGACCAACACACCGCACGTTATGAAGCCGGTTATCAGCCGGGCGATTACCGTGATCCCGGGTACGGCCAGGATCGCGGAGACGGCCGGTCCTCCGGGTACGGCCAGGATCGCGGGTACGGCCAGGCTTCGGGATACGGGCAGGAACACGGGTACGCCCAGGATCACAGATACGACCAGGCGTCCGGATACGGCCAGGACCAGGGACAGGGCGCGTATCAGCACTCCGAACGCCCGGAGAGGCAACCTCGGTCGCGGCAGGAGCCGGACGTCAATATCGGCATGTTCGTCGGCGGTGTGATCGCCGCGGCGGTGGTGACCGCGCTCGCGGCGTGGTTGTGCGCCTGGATCATCGAGATCATCGCCACCCGGGTGAGCGAGAGCGGCAAGTTCGGGGTGTGGAACCCGATGGCCCAGGATGCGTACTGGTTCGCCGTGGTGGCATTCATCTGTGCGCTGTTGGGCGGGGTGCTGTGGTATCTGCTGCGCCTGGGCACTCCGTCGCCGGAGTTGTTCTTCGGCTGGATCGTGGGCATTCTGACCGCCGCGGCGGTGATCATTCCTCTGGCACTGTCCAGCGACCTCTGGGTCGGCATCTCCACCGGGATCGAACATTTGGTGATCGGGCTCCCGATCCTCAGCCTCGTGCGCATGGTGGGCGCGAAGAGCATCGTGCCCCGGTGATCGACCCTGCACAATGTTTGCACGCGCGCTGCCGGAGCCGGATGGGGATGTCCAGGTCGACTATGTCCCCTACGCGGCAACGGCTTTCCCATGGGAAAGCGAAGTGTACGGTCGCTCCGAACGGAAGGCGATCGACAAAGCGCGCGTCCTGGTATCGGCAATGGCCCAGCTGTGCGGGGCCACTCGGATCGCGCTGCTCGGCTACAGTCAAGGCGCGGACGCGGCAGGTGATCTCGCGGCCGAAATCGGTACCGGACTGGGCGTGGTGCCGCCACACCGGGTCGTGCTGGTCGGGCTGATCTCCGATCCTCGTCGCTCACCCGGCGACCTTCTGATCGGGCCGCCTGTCCCGGGTGCGGGCGCGATCGGCCCTCGCGCAGGGGGTTTCGGCTGGCTCACCGCGCGGACCTGGACCTTCTGCATCGCGGGTGACCTGTATTGCGCGATGCCGGACGGCGACTTCGCCGGACGCATCGCCGGCTTCTTCGTGCAACTGTCGAATCCCGATCCCGGCAACATGGGTGAATACCAAGCGGCCACCTCGCCGCTGGAGCCGGTATCCACCGCGTCGGAGAGCGTGACCGAGAGCGTTCTGTCCAGATGACGACCCGTCGCGTCCACCGCCTCGCAGGGGAGTCGGGGTGGTAACCAAGACGCAAGTGGACCACTCTCGCCGTCATGCCCTCGTTCACTCGCCTGATCCGAGTGCACTTCTGCACCGGTATCCGGGATCCGGTGCGCCGTGACCTGGCCGCGGTCACGATGGCGTGCGCCTGTGCGGGCCTGTTCTCGGCCTGGTGGGACGGCACATTGCCCGCGACACGCGAACAAGTCGTCGAACACCTCGCCGAGACGCTGACCGCTTACCGTCGCCTGTACCGCCGAGCCCCGTTCGATGATTGACGGCAGCTGCCGTCAGTTCTAAATTGATGGCACTTGCCGTCAATTCGAAAGGTGTCGTCATGGCCCTGTTCAACCCGAAGACCGAGACGTTCGAGGAGTTCGATCCCGCCACGCGGGCTCGGCTGCGGTCGGTGGTCGACTTCTTCGAGCGGAAGGGCAAGCAGGCGCTCACCAGCGACGCGCACCGAGCGGAGTGGTACGAGGACTGGATGCGGTTCCTGGCGGAGAGCCGGATCATCGCCTACATGGCGATCCCGCGGGCGAGTTCGGGCGCGGATCCGGAGAAGCGCTGGGACACCGCGTTCATTTCCCGGTTCAACGAGATCACCGGCTTCTACGGATCGCAGTACTGGTATGCGTGGGGCGTCTCCACGCTCGGCCTCGCCATCATCTGGCAGAGCGCCAACGGCAAGGCGCATCTGCGTGCGGCCGAGGAACTCGACCGCGGCGGGATCATCGGGTTCGGGCTGTCGGAAAAGGACCATGGCGCCGACATCTACGCTACCGATATGCTGCTCTCTCCGGATGGCGCAGGGGGTTTCACCGCCACGGGCAGCAAGTACTACATCGGCAACGGCAACGTGGCCAGGATCGTGCCGACCATCGGCAGGCGCACCGACCTGGAGGGTTCCGACGCGTACGTCTGGTTCATCGCCGACAGCCAGCACCCGAACTACCGGCTGGTCAAGAACGTCATCCACGGGCAGAACTTCGTCTCCGCCTACGACCTGGTGGACTATCCCGTCTCGGCCGACGACATACTCCACGTAGGCCGCAAGGCGTTCGACTCCGCGCTCGCCGCGGTCAACTGCGGCAAGTTCAACATCGGCATGGTCGCGTTGGGGATCGTGGAGCACTGTTTCTACGAGACGATCAACCACGCCGCCGCCAAGGTCTTGTTCGGGCACCCCGTCACGGACTTCCCGCAGGTGCGCCAGATCCTGAGCGACAGCTACGTGCGCATGACCGCCATGCGGCTCTACCACGAACGAGCGATCGACTACATGCGCTGCTCGACCCCGGAGGACCGCCGCTTCGTGATGTTCAACTCCATCGGCAAGATGAAGGTCACTCGCGAGGCCGAGCGCGTGTTCCGTGAACTCTCGGATGTCATCTCCGCCAGAGGATTCGAGAAGGACTCCTACTTCGCGACGGCACGCGGCACCATCGACTCGATGCCACGGCTGGAGGGCACCGCACACGTCAATATGGCCTTGACGTTGAAATTCATGCCGAACTTCTTGTTCAACCCCGCGGAACTGCCGCCGGTCCCGGTGCGACGGGATCCCGGCGACGACGAGTCGCTGTTCCGGCAACCGGGTGCGGCGGGTTTGGGCGCAGTGCGATTCGCGGATTGGCGGCCGGCGTACGAACGCTATCGGCACCTGCCCAACGTGGCATTGTTCGTCGAGCAAGCCGAGCGCTTCACTCATTTCCCCGTACAGGCACCGCCTACCCCGGCCCAACTCGAGGATCTGGACTATCAGCTCGCGGTGGGGGAATTGTTCACGCTGCTGCCTTACGGGCAGCTCATCCTGGAACAAGCCGAGATCAAAGGGGCGTCCGAGGACATTGTGGACTCGATCTTCGAGATATTCGTGCGCGACTTCTCCTCGTACGCGCTGGGAGTCTTCTCGAAAGCCTCCTCGACCACCGCTCAACAGGATTGGGCACTGAGCGTGCTGCATAAGCCGATCATCGACGTCCAGCGAACCGCGCGCCTGCACGACGAGGTGATGAGCCACGCGGGCGTGTTCGAAATGAACCCGTAGCAGGCCGCCCCCGCTGTGAGGGCGATGACCGAGCGCGCGGTTCGCCGGTGGGCGGCTCGCTGAGAATTTGTGGAGGTCGGCGTGGGCGTCGAGGTCGCGATGGTGCAGATCGCCTACTCCGACCGGGATCTGCGCTCGCTGATCCACGCCGGGCACGCCCACGTGCAGGGCAGCGACGATTTCGGCACTCGCTATCACGCGCTCCGGCCGGATCTCTTCTTCTTCCAGCATGCGACCTACGGGTTGGATGAACCGAATCCCTCGTGGTCTTCCGACTGGTTCGGGTGAACGCCGCCACGTGCTCGATGCCCGAGGCCGCACCGGTGCAGACACCGGCCTTTTCTTGTCGTCGCCGAGGCGGTGATCGCCACAGGGCGTGCTGGGTCGGGGAGGCTACCGGTGACCACGGGTGAAGGCTCGTCAGTGGAACCCGCCCCGGCGACGGCACGAACTTGCGGCGGCCGATCAGTGCGCCGTGTAGGCACCGGCGTCGAGGTCCTCGATGAGGGTCGGCCCGGTAGGTTTCCAGCCCAGCAGCTCTCGCGTCGCCTCGCTGGTTGCCGAGAGGTCCATCGCGAAGAATGCGCCGATCCACCCGAAATGACCTTGGATGTCCTCCGGGGCGATGGAGGTCACGGGCAGGTCCAGTGCTCGGCCGATCGCCTCGGCGATCACGCGGCTCGGCACGCCCTCTTCGGCGACGGCGTGCAGGCGAGCTCCCGCCGGGGCCTTGCCGAGGCCGAGCGTGACCAGTCGGGCGGCGTCGGCTCGATGGACCGCGGCCCACCGGTTGGCGCCGTCGCCGGGGTAGCCGGAGAAGCCGGTCCGGCGGGCGATCGCGGCGAGGGTCGCGATGAAACCGTGGTCCCCGGCGCCGTGCACGGTTGGCGCGAAACGCAGGCTCACGGCGTGCACGTCGCGGTCGACGTACTCGAGCGCCAAGTTCTCGCTTCCTCCGCGCGGCGAGTCGGGGCCGTGGAACGGAGAAGGGTCGGCTTCCGTCGCGGGCCTGCCCTGGCTGAGGGCGGCGACGCCCGACGCGAGCAGGAAGGGGCGGCCGGTGCCGGCGAGCGCGTCGCCGATGGTCTGAACGGCGGCTCGCTCGGCCGCATTGGAGGCGGCGAGGTCGGACCAATCGTGTTTGTTCGCCAGATGAATGACGGCGTCGGCCGCCTCGGCTCCGGAGCGGATGCCGTCGAGGTCGTCCAGGTCGCCGCGGCGGACCTGGGCGCCTTTTGCCTCGAGGGCTGCGGCGGATCCGTCGGATCTGGCCAGTCCGGTGACCTCATGGCCGTCGGCGAGCAGGTCGGCGACGGTGGCCGAGCCGATCCATCCAGAGGCTCCGGTGACGAAAACATGCATGACGTGAACTCCTTCGTCCACTCCGCCGCTGAGCGGGGAGCGATCCCTGCGAGGTGATGTCTGTGACTGACGTCAGTCACAGACATCACCTTACGCCTTCATGTCAGTAGCTGTCATCACTACACTTGGCGACATGGCACGCTGGGAACCTGGGGCCGCGGAGCGGCTGCGGCAGGCCGCGCTCGAACTGTTCGCCACCCGGGGCTTCGAACAGACCACCGCCACGGAGATCGCGCAGTCCGCCGGTCTGACCGAACGCACGTTCTTCCGTCACTTCAGTGACAAGCGGGAGGTTCTCTTCCGCGGACAGGGCTTACTGGTCGAAGCGTTCGTCACCGGCGTGGACGCCGCACCCCCGGACATGTCCGCGATCGACATCGTCGCCTCCGCGCTGCAGTCCGTAGCGTCGTTCTTTCCCGACGAACGCCGGTCGGACTCCCGTACGCGACAATTCGTGATCGACCAGAACCCCGCACTACAGGAACGCGAGCGGCACAAGCTCGCAGGTCTCGCCACGACGGTCGCCGACGCCCTGCGCGCGCGAGGCGTCGAGGACCTCGCCGCGAGGCTGGCGGCGGAGTCGTGCATCACGGTGTTCGGGATCGCTTTCACGCAATGGATTCGCGAAGACGAGCAGCGGTCGCTCGCCGAGATCGCAGCCGATGTGTTCGGCGAGTTGCTGACCCTCACCCGAAAATCGACAGCGCATCGCGCCACGCCCGCGGATCGCGCCGCCGGGCAATCTCGAGAAACTGTCGACGCCCGCCATCGCTCATGACGCCGATGATGCTCGGCTCACTCGATCGGCCCTTCCTGCGCTCCGGCGCGGCCGACCTCATCGCGGCGCGTCGGTCGCGGTAGGCGGGGGCGGACGGGTTCGGTGACCGCGATTCGGCAATTGACATCCGCCCCATCCCGAAAGTACTTTTGCGATCAAAGATAAATGTCTTTGATATCAAAGGCATTGTCGAGAGCGCTCCGCCGCGCTAGGTCCGGCGGGCCCGTTCGCCGAGGAGCAGATCATGTCGGATGAGACGCACGACTCCGCGCACGTGACGCGTTGGATCCGCGACCGCGCCCGCCCCCTCGCCACGGTCGACGCCGATGGGTCGCTCATGGACTTGGCGGCGTTGGTCGACCGGGCTGACAGCACGGTCGTCGTCGGAGTCGGCGCGACGACCCGCGCGGGGCACGAACTGTCCGTGACCGCACACCGGATATTGCGACTGTTCGTGGAAACTCTGGGTTTTCGGGCGCTCGCCCTGCTCGATGACGAATCCGTCGTGGCGGCCATGGACGAATACGCGCGGACGGGTGCCGGGGACGTGCGGGCGATTCTGGGCGATGCGTGGGTGCCGTGGCGCACCGCCGAGACAATCGCTGTTCTGGAGTGGGCGCGCGAGTTCAATCGTGCGCATCCGCACGATCCGGTACGCCTGTTCGGCCTGGCTCCCGAGGCCGCCAAGCCGGCGCACTACGAGCGCGTGACAAGGTTCGTGGAAAGAGTTGCGCCGCAAAGGATCGCGGAGATCAGATCGCACTACGACCCGATTGTGACAGCCCATCGGCTGGGCGAGCACATACAGCGCGCGAACGGCACCCACCCTGGGCGCCCATTTGCCGACCACGCCCGAGACGCGCTGACGCTGGTCGAGTCGTTGCCGGGCGCCGCAGGCGCACCCGAAGTCCTGGACGCGGCTCGCCTCATCGTGCGGTACCACGAGAACAGCACCGCCTCGGGCCGCCGTGACTTCGCCGCCGAATCCGTCGATGCCGCTCGCCGCATCGTGGACTGGCACGATCGCACCGGGCACCGGATCGTGTACTGGGAAGGAGTGTCCAACACCGCCGTCGCGCGAGAGCTCACCGTTGCCGCTATGTCACAACGGTTTCCGAACACGGGATCCCTGCTCCGTGACCGCTTCGGAACCGGTTATCTGTCGGTCGCACTCACCTTTCATCACGGCAACGTCCGCGCCGACCTGGCTGTGCCCGCTCCGGCGGAGGGCTTCGCGGACACGGTGCTCGACCAACCCGAGCTCGGCAGTTACCTGCTCGATCTGCGGACCGCACCCGCGGGCGCGGTTCGGCAATGGCTGCATCGGCCCGCGAAGCTCCGCCTCATCATCGGGACCTACCGCCCTGACCGCGACGTCGATCATCACATCGCCGGTGCCGGACTGGGCGACTGGTTCGACGTCGTCCTGCACATCCGGACCATCACCCCGACGCACTCGCTCGCCCAACCGTGACGCATGCGCCCGCCGTCGGGTCCACGACCCTCGACAAATTACGCTACTCGACTTCGATCGACGGTGGCGCCGCGCACTTCTGACGCGCTCGACGCGGTCCGAGTAGGCGGCGCGCTCTCATTCGCCGCCCTGCCCGATGTGGGGCCGCACGAGGGGCAGGTAGATGGTGTCGATGATCTCGGTGATGGTGCTGTCGGGGATGGTGGTGACGCCGCGGACAAGGTACTCGTTGCGCAGTAGATCGACCGCCACGGTCGCGATTCGCGGCGACAGTGCTTCGGGGCGGGCTTGGCCACGGGCGATGGCGCGACCGAGAATCGTCAGCCATCGGGTGACGCTGGTGTCGAACAGCTGATCTCGAACTTCGCGGAGCAGGTCCGGTTGGCTGTGCATTTCGGTGGCCAGTACGTGCAGTAGGTCTCCCTGTCGTGACGTCATTCGGTCGGCGGCGGCGCGTAGTACCGCGAGTGCGTCCGTGCGCAGGTCGCCGGTGTCGGGCACGTCGTCGGTCAGGGCGGCATCGCGGAACGCCGCGACCGCCAGTGCCGCGCGGCTGGGCCAGCGGCGATAGATCGTGGTTTTGTTGGTTCCGGCGCGGGTGGCGACTCGGTCGATGCCGAAGCCCGCGTAGCCGACCTCGGCGAGTTCTTCCGCCGCCGCTCGCAGTATCGCTTGTTCCAGCACCTCGCCACGCCGTCGCGGCGCCTTGCGGTGATCGTCCGCGCGGCTCGGCCCGTCCGGCCCACTCATTCCGTTCACTTAGAGGACTATACGTCCCTTGGTGGCGGAATCCCGTGGTAGCTTGGCTCACTAATAGAGTACTAATAGTCCTCTATTTGGCGCTGAAAGGAGCACGACCATGGCCTCTGCCGTATCCGCGGATGAACTGCTGCCCGGAATTCGTCTCGGGGTGGTGCGTGGCACCACCTACGGGCTGTTCGGCCGACCCGAGGAGTTCGTGCCACAGGCGCGGGCGCTGGGCGCAGGCATCGTTCGGGTGAACATTCACTGGTCGCAGGTCGAGCCGGAACCCGGCCGGTTCGATCTGCACGTGCTGGACGCGTTGCTGGACCAACTCGCCGACGGCGACGAGGCGTGGGTGACGGTGTGCGCGGGTTCGCACTGGGCCACGCGGCGCGCCACCCGGTGGCTGCCCGCGTCGCCGGCCATCGACATCGACCGCTACCATCGCTTCGTCCGAGAGCTCGCCGCGCACCAGCCGGGCCGAATCCGTTTCTGGCAGTGCGAGATCGAGCCATGCCTGCCGTTGTTCTGGGCCGGTACGGCCGGTGACTATGTCGCTCAGCTGCGGGTCTTCCACGAGGCCGTGAAACAGGCGGACCCCGCGGCGCTGGTGGTACTCGGCGCGGCGGTGCCGGGGGCGATGCTTGGCGACGGACCGGCCGGAGCGCACACCTGGGGGCGCTTCTTCGGAGAGGTGCTGCGGGACGGAGCGGAGCATTTCGACGTTTTCGACATCCACCCCTACGGCGACCCGTACACCGTCCCGGAACTGGTGCGAGCATGCCGAGCGCAGCTGGCCGCGCACGGATGCGAAAAGCCGGTCGTCGCAAGTGAACACAGTGGGCCGCTGCCCACGGATTTCCCGGACAATCTGCCGCATCTGGCCGATGTGCTCGCGGTTCATCAGCAGCAGTTCCTCGGGAAGGCTCCAATGCCCGACACCCTCGAAGAGATCGAAGCCGCGGCGGACGCGCCGGTGGTCGAGCTCTACCAGCGCATGGCCGAACTGCCGCCCACGTTGCAGATGTTCATGAACGGGTGCGCACCGGAACTGGAGGAACACCGGCACAGGCTGGCCTGCCGGGATGTGGTGGTGCGCACGATGCTCGCGCTCGCCGAGGGCATCCGGCGCAACTTGTACTACCCGATCGCCCCCGAATGGAGTTCTATCGCGACAGCCGTGCCGCGGGTGCGCTGATGTTCGGCAAACTCCAGCTTCTGGACAGTGCGGGCGCAACCATCGGTCGACGGCATCCGGCCGCCGACACCTTCGAGTTGATGGCACGCCTGCTCGACGGCGCCACCCGGGTTCGGCGGATCACCGTCATCGATCGTCCCGACTTGTACTTGTTCGAAGCCGAGCGGAATCACGGCACTCCGGCGCTGGTCGTCTGGGAGCGGCGCGGCATGGCCGATCAGGATGATTCACCGAACGAATTCGTCTGTGACTGGCCGTTTCTCCGGGCGCATGTAGTGGATGCCCACGGTGCTCGTGTGCCGGTCGACATCGCTGGGGGAGTGCTTCGGGTCCCGGTCTCGTCGACGCCGCTGTTCATCGACGGCGCTGTCGAGGGACAGCGGTGACTCCGGGCGCATCGGGGAACATTTTTCCTATAACCGGCGAGTCCTGCCGGTCGATAGTGAGGGCCCATTCACGAGAAGGGCTACACATGAGCGACGACGATCTTCACGACTTCGAGCGCGATTCGTTCACCTACGACGGCAAGACCCGCGCACTTTTCCGCCGAGGCGCCGGTCCCGCCGTAATCGTCATGGCGGAATTCCCGGGCATCTCACCCGAGGTGTTCGACTTCGCCCGCCGCGTCGCGGGTTTGGGGTGCACGGCGGTGGTGCCGCACCTGTACGGCAACCCGGGTCGTGACCCCAGCCCCGCCGCGCACGGGCTGGTCTCCGCGTTGGCGAACGTCGCCGGTCAGCTCGGGCCGATCTGCGTCAGCCGGGAGTTCGTGGTGCTGGCCACCGGCCGCACCTCACCGGTCGTGCACTGGCTGCGTGCGCTGGCCGAACACGAGCACCGCCGCTGCGGCGGACCGGGTGTCGGTGCCGTCGGGATGTGCTTCACCGGTGGATTCGCCCTCGCCATGGCGGTCGACGACCGTCTGATCGCGCCCGTACTGTCCCAGCCGGGGCTGCCGCTGGGTTTCACCTCGCGACAGAAATACTCCATCGACCTGTCCGCTTCGGACCTCGCCCGCGTCAAACAACGTTGCGCCGACGGACTTTCGGTCATGGGCCTGCGATTCTGCGGTGATCGACGTTCTCCGGCCGAACGATTCGACTTCCTGCGCGACCAACTCGGCGAGGCGTTCATCGCGATCGAACTAGACGACGCCGCCGCCAACCCGGACGCCGTGCTCGATCCCCACTCGGTCCTGACCGAACACCTCATCGACGAACCGGGCCAACCTACCCAGGCCGCCCTACACCGAGTACTGGATTTCCTCGGCAGTCGACTCCTGGCGGATCACCAGCCGATCGGTGAGCGCCCTTAGCGACGACTCCTGTCGTCCCGCGAGGTCGATGCGACTCCGCACCGCCTTCGGCGCGGGCCGGCGTCGATCGGACCGCATCGACGACTTCGAATCGAAAGGAAAATCATGACAACCCCCGTCTGGGTCGCCGGTGTCGGAATGACGCCGTTCGGCAGACACCCCGGAAAGAGCGTCAACGATCTCACCCGCTGGGCCGTCACCGACGCGTTGCGGGACTGCGGTGCCTCCGCCGACGCACTCGACGCCGCGTTCTTCGGTACCGCCACGCAAGGTGCGCTCGAGGGCCAGCACATGATCGCGGGGCAGATCGCCTTGCGGGCCTCGGGTATTCAGCGCATTCCGATCGTGAACGTCGAGAACGCCTGCGCTACGGGCGCCTCCGCGTTCGCGCTCGCGGTGGATCGGATCCGGTCGGGGGCCGCCGAGGTCGCGCTGGCCGTCGGCGTGGAGCGCATGCACGTCGACGACCCCGAACGAACCATGGCGGTGTTCGACAGCGCCTACGACGTGTCCGATCCCGCCACACTCGAGCGCGTCCTGCTGGAGTTGGGTGGTGACGTCGACGACCACGACCTGGGGCGCCGCTCGGTCTTCATGGACATCTACGCGGCTATCGCTCGCAACCACATGCGTCTGCACGGCACGACCCAGGAACAGATCGCCGCGGTAGCGGCCAAGAATCACGACCATGCGGCCGACAACCCGCGCGCGCATTACCGCAAGCCGATGACCGTGGCGGACGTACTCGCGGGGCGGCAGCTGTCGTACCCGCTCACCGTCCCGATGTGCGCGCCGATCACCGACGGCGCGGCCGCGGTGATCGTGTGCAGCGAGGCCGGGCTCCGGCGGCTCGGCGCGCCGAAATCGGTGCAGGTTCTCGCCGCCGTCCTCGGCAGCGGAGCGGACCGCGACGCGACGACCTTCGAGGGACACCCGAGCCGTACGGTATCCGCACGCGCCTACGAACTGGCAGGAGCCGGTCCGGAGGACATCGACGTGGCCGAGGTTCACGATGCCACGGCATTCGGCGAGATCCTGCAGACCGAGTTGCTCGGCCTCGTTCCGCTCGGTGCGGGTGGACCGGCGGCGCTGCGCGGTGAGACCACGCTCGGGGGCAGGATTCCGGTGAATCCCTCCGGCGGCCTGGAATCCAAGGGGCATCCTCTCGGGGCGAGTGGGCTCGGCCAGATCTTCGAGCTCACGGAACAATTGCGCGGCAACGCCGGTCCGCGTCAGGTGGACGGGGCGCGAATCGCGCTGGCGGAGAACGGCGGTGGTTTCCACCGCGGCGAGGAAGCGGTCACTGCCGTCATCGTGCTGGGAAGGGTGTGAGACATGGCCATCATCGATTTCTTCGATCGAGGCCGGGCGATCAATCCGGCGGGCGTCGCCTACCGGACCGACGACGAGACCTGGACTTTCGACGAAGCCGGTGCGCTGTCGTGCCGAATCGCCCATGCGCTACTGAGCGCCGGCATGCGGCGCGAATCGAAAATCGCCGTGCTGTCGCCGAACTCACCGCTGGCGTGGATCTGCGTACTCGGCGCATGGCGCGCGGGCGCGGCGTGGGTCCCGCTGAACCCGGCGCATCCGGTGAGCGAGAACATCCGGCTGTTGCGGCGCTTCGACGTGGAAGTGTTGTTCTACCACCCTGCTCTCGCCGACCAGGTAGCGGAACTGAAGACGGCAGCACCCGGGGTCGGCGTATACATCGCGTTGGCGGCAGGGACCGACGATGTGACCCTGCGGGACTGGACCGCCCAGCATCCCACCGCGCCACCACGGGTCGGCTACGCCATGGACGATGTGGTCGCAGTGGCGCCGACCGGCGGAACGACCGGTGCACCCAAGGGCGTCATGAACACGCACCGCAGTCTGTCGGCGATGGTGACCCACCAGATGATGGCGCTGGTCCATCCGGCGGGCGCACCCATCGTCAACCTGGCCGCGGCCCCGATGACGCACACGGCCGGGCTGTTCAGCCTGCAGGCCACCGCACGCGGGGGCGCAGTCGTCATCATCCCGCGCGCGACACCGGAGCGGGTCCTCGATGCCATCGAGCGGCACCGCGTCACGGATCTGTTCCTTCCGCCGACGGTGATCTACCGCTTGCTCGAGGTGCTGCGGCAGCGGACCGCCGACACCTCGTCCCTGCGCTACCTGACCTACGGCGCGGCGCCGATGTCGACCGAGAAACTCCGCGCCGGAATCGAGCGGCTCGGGCCGGTCTTTCTGGAAGGCTACGGGCAAATGGAGGCCCCCGCGGCGATCTCGTTCCTGCGGCCCGACGAGCACCTGATCGACGGACAGGTGGCGCCCGAGCACCGACTCGGTTCGTGCGGACGACCCTATCCGCTGGCCACGGTGGCGATTCTGGACGAGTCCGGGGCGGAGGTGGCCGCGGGTGTGACCGGCGAGATCTGTGTCCGGGGCGATCTCGTGATGAAGGGCTACTACAAGGATCCCGAACGCACCGCGGAGACCATTGTCGACGGATGGCTGCACACCGGCGACCTGGGGCATCGCGACGCGGAAGGCTACCTCCACATCACCGACCGGAAGAAGGACCTCATCATCTCGGGCGGTTTCAACGTCTTTCCCGGCGAGGTCGAGCAGGTGATCTGGAGCCACCCCGCCGTGCGGGATTGCGCGGTGGTCGGCGCCCCGCATCCCGACTGGGGTGAGGTCGTGACCGCTGTGGTCGAACTCGAGGCGGGGCAGAGCGTTGGCGACGCGGAGCTGATCGCCCGGTGCCGCGAGCGGCTCGGCCCGGTGCGGGCGCCCAAGGCGGTCGTCTTCGTCGACCAGCTCCCTCGCAGCGTCAATGGCAAGGTCTTGAAGAAGGAAGTGCGGGAGCGATTTTGGGCCGACCGCAGCACGAGGATCTGAGGGTCGTGCTCGTATTCCTCCAGGTTCCCAGCGCATGGAGCGTCGATCGCTGTTGCCCGGAATCGCCGACGGTCACCGATCCGTCGGTTCCACCGGCTTCCGCACCCCGTGCGCGTTGTCAGGGACGACCGTCCCGCGCCATCCCCCGATGAGCCGCATGGCGTGGTAGATCACCAGCGCGGCGACGGCGCCCAGCGTGATGCCGCCGAAGTCGAGTTCGCCTACCACCCATGTGAAGTCGGCGATGCCGATGACCAGCGGGATGGCCGCGGTGAACTGGTTGATCGGCTTGCCGAAGTCCACCCGGTTGCTCACCCAGATGTGCACGCCGAGGATTCCGACCAAGCCGTAGAGTGCCGTCGTCACGCCACCGAGCACCCCGGCCGGGATGGCGGCGATCACGGCTCCCACCTTCGGTGAAAGGCTGAGCGCGATCGCCGCGGCGCCGGCCACCCAGTACGCGGCGGTGGAGTACACCTTCGTCGCGGCCATCACGCCGATGTTCTCCGCGTACGTGGTGGTCGCCGAACCGCCGCCGCTGCCCGCCAGTACGGTCGCCAGACCGTCGGCCGCCAGCGCGCGGCCCATGCGCCGGTCGTAGTCGATACCGGTCATCGTGGTGATCGACTTGACGTGCCCGATGTTCTCGACCACGAGCACCAGGACCACCGGCAGGAACATCGGGATCACCGAGAGGTGGAAGCTCGGTGCGTGGAAGTCGGGCAGCCCCACCCAGGAAGCCTTCCCGATCGCCGCGGTGTCGACCTCGCCGCGGGCGAGCGCGAGCAGATAGCCGAGCACGACACTGGTGACGATCGCCAGCCTGCCGAGCAACCCGCGAAAGAGCACCAGACACAGGATCAGCAGGACGAGCACGACCGTCGCGGTGATCGCGTCCTTCTCGAAATTCGTCTTGGCGGTCGGCGCCAGGTTCAGCCCGATCAGGGCGACGATGGTGCCGGTGACCACCGGCGGCATCAGCGCTTCGATCCAGTGGGTGCCTGCGAAGTGCACCACCGCGCCGATGACGATCAGCACGACGCCCACCACGACGATGCCGCCCAGCGCCGCACCCATTCCGGCGGAGGCGGTGGCCGCGAGGACCGGAGCGATGATGGCGAAACTCGAACCCAGATAGCTCGGCAGCCGGTTGCGGGTGATCACCAGGAACAGCAGGGTGCCGACTCCGGAGAACAGCAGCGTCGTCGACGGTGGGAACCCGGTGAGGACCGGCACCAGGAAGGTGGCGCCGAACATCGCCACCACATGCTGCAATCCGATGCCGATCGTGCGCGGCCAGGTCAATCGCTCGCCGGGCGCGATCACCGCGCCGGTGGCGACCGGAGTCCACCGGAACATCGATCCGGTTCGCGATTCGGGCGTCGTCATGGGAGCAGTGTGCGGCATCAACGGCCGGCGCGCTGTGCCGGACTCCCTCGGCCGAGATGTCGCGTGCTGTCGTGCCGCGCGTCGACCTCGTCCTGTGCCCCGTAGGCGTGGGCGCCGGACGGTGCCGAAGTCGTCGCCCACGCCTTCGCGGTGTAGCCCGGCTGCACCAGCCAGGCGGGGGTGCGGGCGTAACCGACGCCGGACGGCGTTCCGGTGGCCAGCAGGTCGCCGGTGCCGAGACCGGCTTCGCGTACTCGACCTGGGCCCTGCACGAGCGTGTCTAAAAGGTCCGTCCGGCGTCGGACGCGCCGGTGGTGCCGTTGCCCAGCACTGTGAATCCAGTGCCGGTGAGCAGGCGCTCGTCGAGAAGGTTTCTCGTGTCGACGATTACGGGTCGGTCGACGTCGGTCGCGAGTTCGGCCCAGTCGAGCGAACGGAATTCGGGCCACTCGGTGAGGATCACCAGCGCGCCGGCGTCTTTCGCCACCAGGTAGGGGTCGTCCACCACGCGGATGCCGTCCAGACCCGGGGTGCCCGCCGGCACACACGGGTCGTAAGCGGTGACCACGGCGCTGTGCCGGGTCAGCTGCCGCGCGACCGCGACGGCGGGGGAGTCGCGCAGGTCGCCGGTTCCGGCTTTGAACGCGAGGCCGAGCACGCCGATCCGGGTCCCGGCCAGCGAGCCGTCGACCGAATCGGTGACCGCGCGGCGGATCTTGCGCAGCACCATCGCCTGCTGACGGTCGTTGGCCTGCAAGGCATTGCGAACCATGGCGAAGTCCACACCCCGAGCTTCCGCGGCACGCAGGAGCGCGCGCGTGTCCTTGGGCAGGCACGAGCCGCCCCAGCCGGGGCCGGGAGCGAGGAAGGCGGGACCGATCCGGTCGTCCATCCCCATCGCGCCGGTGACCTTGGTGATGTCGGCGCCGACTCGTTCGCACAGTTCGGCCAGTGTGTTGACGAACGAGAGCTTCACCGCGAGAAACGCGTTGCTGGCGTACTTGGCCAGTTCGGCGCTGGCAGAGTCGGAACGCAGCACCGGTGCGCCCGTTCCGGCGTAGAGCGCCGCGACACGGTCGGCCGACTCCCGATCGTGCTCGGCCGCGCCGAGGAGAACCCGGTCGGGGCGCAGGAAATCCTCGACCGCGTGGCCCTCCCGGAGGAATTCGGGGTTGCTGACCACCGCCGTGCCCGCGAGACCGGACAGGGCGGGAATCCGCGCCGCCGTCCCCACCGGGACGGTGGATTTGGTGACGAGCACACAGTCCGGCGGCAGGACGGTGGCCAACGTCCTCAGCGCGTCCTCGAGTACGCCGAGGTCGGCCGTACCGCCGGTGCCCATGGGCGTGGGAAGGCACAACAGGACCACTTCGCATTCGTGCAGCGCCTGCGCGTCCGATGTGAAGACCAGCCGATTTTCCTCCAGTCCCTCTCGAACCAGTTCCGGCAACCCGGGCTCGACGATCGCGACCGCACCCGTACGCAGCGCCGCGACTTTGGCTTCGTCGTTGTCGACGCAGATCACGTGGTGTCCGAGGTGGGCGAGGCATGCGGCGCTGGTGAGCCCCACATAACCGGCGCCGACCACGCCGACGCGACTACCCATGGCGGACCCGCTGTCCGAGCAAGTCGGCCGCGACCGCGAGCACATGTTCGGGTCGCACCATGAGCAGGCCCGGGTCCGGATAATCGGCGTGCGGGTCGCCGACCGTCCCGGCCCACAGCGCGATGTGGTGTTCCGCGTGCGGGGGCGGCCCCCACCGGTTCGGGGGCGTGGGCCCGAACAGCACTACCGACGGTGTGCCGAACGCGGTGGCGAGATGCCCGACGCCGGTGTCACCGCACACGATCAGAGCCGCGTCGGCCACCAGTGCGGCGAGTTCGGTCAGATCGGTGCGTCCCGCGTACACCGCCGAGGGCGGTAGCCCGGCCTTCTCGGCGACCGCGTTGGCCAAGCGCATTTCGTCTCTGTTCCCGGTGATCACCACTCGATGACCGTCGGCGACGAGTTCACGCGCCACTCGCGCGAAGCGTTCGGACGGCCAGCGCCGCGCGGGATACGCCGCGCCGGGATGGATCACGACCGCATTCGATTCGGGGGCGGGTCGCGGTGGGGCCGGCAGCAGCAGTGCGGTTGGATCGGCTTCGATCCCACCGTATTCCAGCAGCTGGCACCAGCGATCCACTTCGTGCTCGTCGTCGCGCCACGCGGGGCCGGGCAGGTCGGGAAATTCCGGATTGTGGTGGGTCAGTAGTGCATCGGGGCCTGCCGTCAGCAGATCGCGGATGCTCTCCGGTCCTTTGCCGTGCAGGTTGACCGCGAGACTCGGTGGCGCGGTGGGCCATCGAAGCGCACCAAGTCCCGCCGTCGGCAGCAGTTCGTCGACCGCGTCGATGAGGCCGACGAGGTCACGCAGCGCTTCCGGCGCCGCGAGCACCACCCGGTGGCCGGGGTGGGCGCTTCTGATCCCGCGCAAGGCGGGCACGATGGTCAGCAGGTCGCCGAGCCCGAGTGCCCGCAGCACCAGGATCGTGCGCGTCAGGGCCACGATCCCTCTTCCGAGGCGCACACGACCATCTCCCTGACTTCGCAGCCCGGCGGCTGCCGGAGCGCGAAGACCACCGCGTCGGCGACGTCCCGCGGTTGGTTGAGTTTCGCGTCGGGCGGCGGCTTGTACTGCTCGTCGCGGTCGTCGAAGAACGCCGTGTGCATCCCGCCCGGGATGAGCAGGGTCACCCCGACGCTGCCCGCCGTTTCGGCGGCGAGCGCCTTGGTGAAGCCCACGACGCCGAATTTCGAGGCGCAATAGGCGGTCGCATGACCGACCGCCTTGACGCCCAGGGTGGAAGCACACGTCACGACCGTTCCCTTGCTCTCCCGCAGCGCCGGAAGGGCGGCACGAATCACGGCGGCGGTGCCGAACAGATTGACCTGGACCACGTATTCCCATTTCTTCGTTGGCACTTGGTCCAGTGGGCCGCAGGCGTCGGTCCCCGCCGCGGTGAACACGCCGTCGATCCGGCCGCCCGTGCGCTCGATGATCTCGTGCACGGCTTGTTCGGCGGCGACGGTGTCGGCGAGATCGGCACGCACGAAGTCGACGGGTGCCTCGGGCTCCACCCGGTCGATCACATAGGGGCGGCCCCCGTTCGCGCGGACGGCGGCGGTGACCGCCGCGCCGAGCCCGGAAGCGCCACCGGTGATCAGGACATTGCCGAGGGTTCGCATCGCGCTCCTTACGTTCTCGGGTCAGCCGCCGACCTGGCTCGCGGTGACCAGTTGTGTAGTCGAGTAACCGGGAACAGTGGGGATCAGCGCGATCTCGCCGCCGTAACCGCGAACGACCGCGGCCTCGGGGAGATCCACGCCGGAGTAGTCGCCGCCCTTGACCCACACATCGGGGCGAAGGCGGTCCAGCAGTGCGCTCGGCGAGGATTCGTCGAACACGACGACGGCGTCGACCGAGGACAGTTCGACGAGCAGCCGGGCACGGTCACGTGCGGTGACGATCGGCCGGCGCGGCCCTTTCAGGCGCCGCACCGACGCATCGGAGTTGAGGCAGACCACCAAGGCGTCACCCATGGCGCGAGCCTGGCGCAGCAGGCTCACATGGCCGGGATGCAGCAGATCGAAACAGCCACCGGTGGCGACGAGTCGGCCGCCACGCGCCCTGATCCGCGCCGCCACCTCGAACGCCGACTCGTTCGTGTCGGTCGGCCCCGCCGTGGCCACGGCCGTGCTGTCGCACGTGGACAACGTGGCCGCGCCGCCCGCCGCGACGAACCTGGCCGCCGCGTCGACCGCGTGCGACACCGCGTCGGCGACCGTGGAGCCGCCGAACAGGGCGGCGGTCGCGGCCGAGGCGAATCGGTCACCCGCGCCGCAAGTGTCGGAACCGGGATGCCCGGCGAGACGGACGTCGGCAGGTACGGGAACCACAGTGAGCCGTTTCCCGTTGGCCAGGACCGCTCCGCCCGGACCGGTGGTAACCGCGACGGAATCCGCTGCCCACTCGTCTCGCAGCACCTTCGCCAACTCGTCGGGTTCGACATATCCCGGCGCGAACTGGCGTGCCTCTTTCAGGTTCGGCGAGACCAGTTGTGCTCCCGGTGTCGGCGCGGGGCCACGCGGGTGCGGATCCCACACCACCGGTACCGACCGAGCCAGTTCGGTGAGCAGGCTCCGGATCCGGGGATGCGCGGCGACACCCCGGCCGTAGTCCGCCACGAGGATCGCCCCGGCCGCCCGCAGTGTCCTGGTAACCGCGGCGCTCACCGAGCCGCCGTCCGCGGTGCCGTCGCCGGTGTCCATTCGCAACAGCGACTGTCCCGCGGCGCGGACGCGGGCCTTGCGAACCGTCTTGCCGCGCAGCGCGATCGGAACGACTCGAACGTGCTGGTCGAGGAGCCGGGTGAGGATGCGGCCGTCGTGGTCGTCGGCGGTCGCCGTGATGAGCGAGACCTCGGCGACCGACTGCGCGGCCAGCGCGGCGGCCAGCCCGGCACCGCCCGGGCGTATCCACTGGCGTTCCACGTCCACGACGGGCACGGGAGCTTCGGGCGACAACCGCTCCGCGACGCCTTCGATGTCGACGTCCAGAATGCTGTCGCCCACCACGACCAACGGCTTCATGTCGGTACCCCCAGTGCATCGTCGAGCGCCGAGCACAGAGCGTGCACCAAGACCAGATGCACTTCCTGCACAGTGGCCGTGGTGGGCGCGTCCACGGCGACGGCGTCATCGCACAGCGCCGCGAGCGGATTGGGCGCGGGCCCGGTCATGGCCCACGTGACGACGCCGATGTCGTGCGCCGCTTTCGCCGCGGCAACCACGTTGTGGCTGGTGCCGCTGGTGGACAACAAGACGAGGATGTCGTCGGGCCTGCCGTGCGCGCGGACCTGGCGCGCGAACAGTTCGGTCTCGCCGTAGTCGTTGATGATCGCGGTACCCGCCGAGGTGTCGGCGTGCAGCGCGATCGCCGAGAACGGACGGCGCTCGTTGCGGAAGCGGCCGACCAGCTCACCGGTCAGGTGCTGGGCTTCCGCGGCGCTGCCGCCGTTACCGCAGGCGAGCAACCGTCCACCGTTGGCGAGCACGACCGCGAGTTGCCTGCCCCATCTGCGGATATCGGGTGCGAAGCAACTGGTGCGGTCCAGCGCCGCGTGCAAAGCCGCGAAATGGTCCTCGATCACCCCGCACCTCCTGTCCGCAGGCGCGTGAGGCTGCCCGCACCGAGTTCTTCCGCCACCGTGACGACCTGCTCGGGGGTGATCGAGTCGAGGCACGGATGCCCCGCCACCGGGCAGACCCGGGCTCTGCTGCCGCGGCACGGCGCGCGTTGGTCACCGAGCATGGCCACCGGCACGCCGTAGGGCGCCCACCGCTCGGCGGGCACGACCGGTGCGAACAGCGAGACCACGGGTGTCCCGACGGCCGCGGCGAGATGCGCCGGGCCGGTGTTGGGCGCCACCACGACGCTCGCGTCGCGGAGCACGGCGGCGAGTTCGGGCAGGGTCGTGGCTCCACCGAGATCGATACCGTGTCTGCCCGCGACGGCGCCGGTGAGCGGCCGGTCGGCGGGAGCGCCGGTCACGATCACCCGGTGACCGGCGCTGGTCAGTGCGGCGACGATGGCCGCGGAACGGGACGAGGACGGCTGCCGCGCCGGTACCGACGCGGCCGGATGCATGACCACGTAACCCGGTTCGCCGGTGAGCCCGCCGACCTTCGGCAACGGCTGCCGGACAGCGAGTTTCCCGTCGTCGCCGGGCGGCAGCCGGAAGCCGGCCGCCGCGGCGAGCGACAACGCCCGTTCGGCTTCGGGCGGATCGCCCTCGACGCGATGGCGCAGATCCAGCAACGAACCGGGGTAGTCCTCCGAGATCGCGCCGATCCAGGGAATACCGGCCATCCGAAGCAGCAGCGCCAGCGGCAGCGGCGACTGGTGGAAGGACGTGAGGATCAACGCGAGATCCACCTCGAGCGCGCGTATCCGCTCGATAAAGGCATCGATACCCGCCGACGTGACCGCGGGTGGCTCCAGATCGATCCACGGAGCGCGCCACGTCACGACCTGCTCCACACCCGGCAGAAGATCTGCGGCGGCTCGGCCGCGCGGCCCGGCCAGCAGCGTCACCGAATCGACCTGCGCGGCCACCGCTCGGACGCACGGCCCCGCCAGCAGCACATCGCCGAAATTGTCCATGCGGGCCACCAGCGCCCGGCCGGTCACGGCACACCCGCCATCGCCAGCCGGACGGCCTCGGTCAGATCCCGCGCCACAGTCGCTTCGCGACGCGCGCGGTGCACCTCGCCGGGAAGGGTTCTCGCAGTCGGCACCAGGATCGCGCGTGCGCCCGCGGACTGCGCGGCGGCGACGTCGGCGCCGGTGTCGCCGATGACCACACACCTGCCGACGTCGACGCCGAGATCCGCCGCGGCCTGCCGGATCAGGCCCGGCTCCGGTTTGCGGCACCCGCAGCCGTCGCCTTCGCCGTGCACGCACACCTGCCAGGTCGCGAACGGTCCGAGCAGATCCTCGACTCGGGAGTTCACCGCGGCGAGCTGTTCGGGGCTGATCAATCCTCGCGCTACGCCGGACTGGTTGCTCACGATGCCGAGCTGGATGCCCGCCGCGCGCACTTTCCGCAGCGCGTCGGCGGCTCCCGGCACCGGCTGGACCTCGGTGGGGTCGGCGAGGTAGGGGACATCGATGATGAGGGTGTCGTCGCGGTCGAACAGCAACGCCAGCGGCGAGGCGTGGGTCGCGTTCCGGTGACGCAGCTCGCCGCGCAGTCGGTGCCAGCACGCGGCCGGTGGAATCAGCGCGCTGCTCAGCGTCATCCGGCCGATCTCGCCGGGTGTTCGGGGTCCTGGTGCGATCCGGCGCGCTGCGAACGCACCGGTCAGCGCCGTCCAGATGGCCGCGAAAACGAGGGCGGGCAGTTTACGGCCCGCGACGCCGAGCGCCATGGCCAACGCGCCTGCGGCCGTAGTGAACGCGTGGCGGCGGAGAAGTCCGGCCTCTTCGCCGATCCGCTGCCGCCATCGAGCGCCGTATTTCCGCCGCAATAGGGCGTTGTCGGCGTTCCCGCGTTGTGCTCGGACACTGGCCATCGGTCCCGATTCGCGAAGCGGGTGGCGAGTGACGCGTTGTCCGGCCGCGATGACGTAACCCGCGAGGCAGACCCGGAGTGCCAGATCGGCGTCCTCGCGGAACGCCCGCGGGAACCGTTCGTCGAAGCCACCCACCGCGATCAGCGCGGACCGGCGATAGGCCATGTCCGCCGTGATCCACCGCGCCGTGGCCAGCCGTGCGATCCCGCGTTCGGCGTCGGTCGGCCTGCGGTGCTTCGGCAGTGGAACCTCGATGCGGGCCGTGGAAGCCGCCGTGTTGTCGTCGAGATCACGCAGGTCCTCGGCCAAGCGGGCGGGCCAATCCGGCGCGGTGAGCACATCGTCATCGAGGAAAGCGATCCAGGTTCCTTCGGCATGCCGCCACCCGGCGTTCCTGGCCGCGGCGGGTCCGCGTCCGCCCGAGCGGATGACCTGAACCGAAGACACCGTCGCGGGCAACGGTAGGTCCCCGGCTCGGGGCCGATCGTCCACCACGATGATCTCCCGTGGTTTCGGTCCCGACGCTGTGTCCAGCGACTCGAGCAGCGCGCGAAGACTTTCCCGGCCCATGGTCGGGATCACGATGCTGTAGTCCACGGTGGGGCCGTTCATGGGCGACGGACCACGAATGAGCCGATGGCGAGCAGATCGATGGGTGCCGAACCGAAGCATTCGAGGGCGTCGCGCGGTGAATCGACCATCGGCCTGCCCGCCGTGTTCAGGCTGGTGTTGATCACTACCGGCAGACCCGTGTGCCGCTCGAACTCCGCCAGCATGCGTGCCAAAACCGGCTTGTCGGCGGGATCTACGGTCTGTACCCGCGCGGTGCCGTCGACATGTGTCGCGGCGGGAATCCGCTCTCGCCACTCCGGCGCGACGTCGTGCACGAACAGCATGTACGGGCTCGGCAGCGGCCCGCGTCCGAAGATCTCGGACGCCCGGTCGGCGAGCACCATCGGTGCCAGCGGCCGGAACTGTTCGCGCCCCTTCACATCGTTGAGGCGTTCGAGATTCGCCGACCGGCCGGGGTGAGCGAGCAGCGAACGGTGGCCGAGTGCGCGCGGGCCGAATTCGGACCGGCCCTGGAACCAGGCCACCACCTGGTCTTCCGCGAGCGCTTGCGCCACGTCCGCCGCGATGTCGTTGGATTTCGTGTACCGGACCTTGGCCGTGCGGAGCACGGTTTCCAGCTCGGCGTCCGTCCATTCGCGGCCGAGGTCGGCGCCCCGCATCGGGGTGACCCGCTCCCCGAACTCGGCCGCCAATTGCAGCGCGGCGCCCAGTGCGGTGCCCGCGTCGCCCGCGGCAGGCTGGACCCAGATCCGCTCGTAGGGGCCTTCGGCGTGCAGACGGCTGTTGGCCACGCAGTTCAGCGCGATGCCACCGGCCAGCGTGAGGGTTCGCTGCCGGGTCTGGCGATGCAGCCAAGAGGTCAACTCGAGCAACACGTCCTCGAGTCGTCGTTGGACGCTGGCGGCGAGGTCGGCGTGGTCTCGGCCGAGCTCACCGCCGATCACCGTGGGGGCGAAGTCCGACCAGTTCACGGCCTCGGTACGGAAACCACCGTCCCGGGTGGAGTACACGAGTTGGCGGAACCGATCGAGGAATCGGGGGGTGCCGTAGGAGGCCAGTGCCATGACCTTGTATTCGTCGCTGGACCGGGTGAAGCCCAGATGCTCGGTGAGGTCCTCGTACATCAATCCGAGCGAGTGCGGCAGCCGCTGTGCCGCCAGCTCCACGAACTTGCCGTCTCGATATTCCCCGGCGAGATAGGACTGGCTCTCGCCGCGTCCGTCGGCCACCAGCACCGCCGAGTCGCCGGACGGGGCCGCGAGGGCCGCGGACGCGGCGTGCGCCAGGTGATGTCGCACGAAACGCACGATGGTGGGATCGAGGCCGGGCAACGCGGCCGCGAGGAAAGCGGGCGCTCGGAACGCGTAATCCGTTCTGGTCGCCTCGCTTTTCCGATCGAGACCGCCGAGCGAATGATCGACCAGTGCCGGGTCGTAGGAGTAGCCCACCGCGTCGAGTTGGTCGGGGCGTAACCCCGCTCGCTCCAGACACCATGCGGCGGCTTGTTCGGGCAGTTCCCATGCGGAGAAGGGCACCGGGCGCTTGCCGTGCTTGCGACGGGTGAACCGCTCTTCCTCGGCGGCCGCGACGATTTCGCCGTCCACGATCAGAGCCGCAGCAGGATCATGAAATACCGCGTTGATTCCGAGAATGCGCACGGGCCGCCTTTCTGTTCGAGACGCGGTTCGAGACGCGCGGGACCCGGTTCGCCCGCTGGCATACAAGGGGGGCGCTACCCGGTGAAGTCGCGACTAAACCGATCCGCCGTCGGGCGCCGCTCAGCGCACGGACTCTTCGGCCGACTCGGCGGTGCGCCCGGCGAACCAGTCGATCGTGCGGCGCAGTCCTTCCTTCCTGCCGATCAACGGCCACCAGCCCAATTCGCGCCGGGCCAGCGAGATGTCCGGGCAGCGCCGTTTCGGATCATCGATCGCGCTGTCGACATACGTCACGATGGAACGGCTGCCGGTTGCCGCTCGGATCTCCTCGGCGAGGCCGCGGACGGATATCTCGTGCGGATTACCGATGTTGACCGGCCCCGGATGGTCGGTCGACGCCAGCGCGAGCAGGCCGCGCACCGTGTCTTCGACATAACACAGCGAGCGGGTCTGCTCGCCGGTTCCCGCGATGGTGAGCGGTGCGTCCGCCAACGCCTGTGCGATGAAGGTGGGCACCATCCGGCCGTCGTCGGTACGCATGCGGGGACCGTAGGTGTTGAAGATCCGGGCGATCCCGGTGTTCGCGCCACGCTCCCGGCGAAATGCCATCGTGAAAGCCTCGGCATACCGCTTCGCCTCGTCATAGACGCTGCGCGGCCCGACCGGATTCACGTGACCCCAGTAATGCTCGGGTTGCGGGTGGACACCCGGGTCGCCGTAGACCTCGCTGGTCGATGCGAGCACGAAACGAGTTCGATGCCGCTCGGCCGAATCGAGGGCGTTGGCGGTGCCGAGGGAGCCGGCTCGTAGCGTCTCGATCGGCAGTCGCAGGTAGTCCGGTGGCGACGCGGCCGACGCGAGGTGGAAGACGACATCGAAGAAGCCCATCGTCGGCAGCGGCTCGGTGACGTCGTGCTGGATGAGGTCGAATCCGGGACGGGCGAGCAGCCGGGCGACGTTGTCCGGTGTGGACGTGGCGAAGTTGTCGAGCGCGACCACGACGGTGCCCGCGTCGAGCAACTGCTCACAGAGGTGGGATCCGACGAAACCGCATCCACCGGTGACCAACGCGCGTTCGCGGGGTTCGGACATGCTGTGGCCTACCCGCGGCCGCTCGCGCGAAGACCACGATCTGTCGACGGTGACTCGGGAGCAAGCTTGCCGCTGTCGCCGGTGCCGTCGAGCGAACGGCTGTCGGTGGGCCCATGTCCGTTGCGTGCGCCCGCGCGTGCGGTCACCCGGCGGTACGCGTGGAGGGTTTCGGCGGCGATCCGATCCCATGAATAGCGCGACTCGACACGCTCGCGCCCGGCGCGGCCGTAGCGCTCCCGGACCCCTGGTGTGGTCAGCAGCTCGCCGACCGCGTCGGCCAGTTCCGCGGGCTCCCGCGGTGGAACCAGCCTGCCGGTCACACCGTCGACGACGGTATCGATGAGGCCGCCGACCGCGGTGGCCACCACGGGAACGCCGCACGCCATCGCTTCGAGTGGCGTCATCCCGAAGGGCTCGTACCACGGCGTGCACACGGCCACGTCCGCCGATCTCAGGAGCGGAGCTATCCGGGTCCTCGGCACCCGGCCCAGCATGCGCAGCCGTTCTCGTACGCCGAGTTCGTCCGCCAGGGCCAGCAGCCGCCTGCCCTCCGGGTCGTCGGATAGCTCGGCATCGTCCGGCCCGCCGACCAAGACCAACTCGGCGTTCCGCAGTCCGGTGAGCGCGGTGATCGCGGTGTCGAAACCTTTGCGGGGCACCAACCTGCCGACGCTGATCATCCGATACTCGGCCGACTTCGGCTCTTTCGGTCCCTCGGGTGCGAACTGTTCGAGGTCCACGCCGCACGGGATCACCGAAGTCTTGGACCGGGGGACGCCAAGCCTGGCCAGTTCGAACACCTCGTCGGTGCAGGTCGCGATGATCCGGTCGGTTTGTCCGGCGATCAGCCGTTCGAGGCGTATCCGGTCGGCCGGACTGGTGTCGTTCGCGCCTTGGTGGCGGCGCTTCACCACGCCCAGCGCGTGAAAGGTCTGCACGACCGGAATGTCGGTGGGGCGTGCCCCCGACAGGGCGGCGAGTCCGGACATCCAGAAATGCGCGTGCACGACATCCGGCCGCAGGTCGCGCCAGTGCTCGCGCAGGAAAATGCCGAATTCGACCATGTGCGGCAGCAATTCGTCCTTCGGCAGCGGACGAGCGGGACCGGCCGGGACGTGGACGACGCGGTAACCCTGTTCGGCGGTGACCGTGTCGGGCGCGTCCGCCTCCTCGCGGCGCGTGTAGACGGTGACCTCGTGTCCCTGCCTGCACAGGGCGGCGGACAGCTCGGCGACATGAACGTTCTGCCCACCGGCATCGACGCCGCCCAGCACCGCGAGCGGACTGGCGTGTTCGGACACCATCGCGATCTTCATGATTCCGCCTTCTCTCTCCGGGACACTGCCTTCATTCGGTGACCTCGGCGAGCAGGGCATCCCACCGGCGCAGGAAGACCTCGAGGCCGTAGTGCTCGAGCGCGAACTGCCGTCCCGACTTGCCCGCCAGCGCCGCGAGATCGGGTTCGTGGAGGAACTCGTGGAACTTCGCGGTGAGCACCGCGACATCGGTGGAGACGGCACCGGCTTCGGGCGGCACCGCCATGACGGCCTCGGTGGTGGCGAGGGCTACCACCGGCATGGCCAGGTGCATGGCTTCGAGAAGGGACAATCCGAGCGAGGTCCAGCGCGCGGTGTGCAGGTACACCCTTCTGCGCGCCATGTCCGGATGCAATGCCGACTGCCGCAAGTCGCCGATGCCGCGGATCGGGTGCCCGGTGGACCTGTTCGCCGTGTAGTCGCCGGCTCCGATCCCGTACACATCGATCGGTCCCGCCATCGCGAAGTCGGGCAGGAGATCACTCCCGGTGATCCTTCCGCGCCGCATCGGCTCGTTGATCAACGCCACGCCATGGGGCAGTTCACCGGTGTAGCGCGCGCCGGGGTCGACGATTCCGTGCGGCACCACCCGGGTGGGCGCGCGTCCGCTGTCCCACATCAAGTCGTTGAAATGCGTGACGTGCACGAGCGGGATGTCGGCGCGATCCGCCAGCGGATGCCTGCTGGTGGCAGCACTGGGCCGCGGCGCGTTGTGCTCGACGAAGACCGCGGGAATATCGGCCCCGGGACGACGGCCGAGCCATCGTTCGGTGAGCTCGATTTCCTCCGGGCGCTGGAGCACGACCACGTCCGGCTCGGTTTCGCGCAAGTGGTCAGCGGGCACCTCCGCGGCGGACGGCCAGTCGCGGCCGCACCGTCCACGGCCCCACGGCCCGCCGCCTTCCACCACGGGCAGCAGATAACGGTGCCGCCCTCGGACGAACGACGTCGTCCACGAGCCGTGCACGTGCCACAGCAGCACCGTGAGCCGCTCGATCTTTTCGGCCATGCCGGTAGCTCTTGCCTATTGCCGCCGGATCAAACCTGGTCGGCGCGGCCTGACAGCGAACTTGTGGCTATTGTCGATGTCCTGGGACCGCTGCGGCCGACGCGCGACCGGTTTGAACCATGGATGCCAGGCAATGGCCGCGATATGAGCGCACCCCATGCTGCCCCGTCGGCCACCGAACTCCACGCGACCGAAACAATCGAGATCTTCGATCCCGCCAGCGGCGCCACCGTCGGCAAGGTACCCATGACGGATGCCGCCGAAATCGATCGGCAGGTTGATCTGGCGAATCGCGTGCAAACCACCTGGGCGCGAACAACGGCGGCCGAGCGGGCCGTCGCGGTCCGCGCCGGTGCTGCCCTGCTGCGCGAGCATGCCGATGAACTGGCCGAACTCAATCGGCTCGAAACCGGACGTCCACGGTCGGAGAGCAAGGAGGGGGTGCTGGCCGGTGCCGCGACGCTCGAGCAATATGCCGAACTGGGACCGTTGCACCGAGGCCGAAGTCTGCAAGGAGCTTTCGAGGCGACCGACCTCATGGTGTGGGAGCCCCGCGGCGTCGTCGTCGCGCTGACGCCGTGGAACGATCCCGTCGCGGTGTCCTGCGGTTTGCTCGGCGCGGCGTTGGTCACGGGAAACACGGTCGTGTACAAGCCGAGCGAACGCGCACCGCACACCGGAGCTCTGCTCGGCGAGTTGCTCTCCCGAGCGCTTCCCGGCGGCGTTCTGCAGACGGTGCAGGGCGACGGCCGGGTCGGCGCGCTGCTCGCCGCACGTCTCGATGTGGACGTCATCGCGCATGTCGGCAGCACCGCCACGGGACGGTCGATCGCGCGCAGCGTCGCCGACACCGGTGCGAAGGCGCTGCTGGAGAACGGTGGCAACGACGCGCTCGTCGTCGACGCCGGTGTGGATCCCGTCTGGGCGGCCGGGCAGGCGGCGCTCGGCGCGTTCGCGAACTCCGGCCAGATCTGCGTGTCCGTCGAGCGGATCTTCGTGCACCGGGACGTCGCGGAGGCCTTCCTGGCGGCGCTGGTGGCCGAAGCCGAGTCCTGGAACCCGGCGCCGCTGGTCGACCGTCATCATCGCGAGCAGGTCCACTCGCACGTCCGCGATGCGGTGGAGCGCGGCGCCGAGCTGCTGACGGGCGGAGTGCTGCCGGACGGCGCCGGTGCGCACTATCCGGCCACCGTGCTGGCACAGTGCGATCCGGCCATGCGGATCATGCGGGAGGAGACCTTCGGCCCGATCGCGCCGGTACGGGTGGTGGATACGTTCGAGCAGGGCATCGCCGAGGCCGCGACCGACGACTACGGGCTCGCGGCCACCGTGCTCACGCCGTCGATGGCCAACGCGCAGCACGCTTGGCGGGAACTGCCGGTGGGGACGGTGAAGATCAACTCGGTGTTCGGCGGGGCGCCCGGGGGAGCGGCGCACCCGCGGCGGGCCAGCGGGTCCGGTTTCGGTTACGGGCCGGAATTGCTGGACGAGATGACCCAGACGAAGGTCGTGCACCTACGCCCGGCTCCGAGCTAGGACGCCGCACCCCGGTCTTCGCGGTCACCGAGCGGAGAGATCGCCGTCGCGGCTGATTGACCTGGGGCGCAGCGGGTATGGGCAGAGACATGCGGGTACTTGTCACCGGGTGGCCCAGCTTCCTGCACGGGGAAGCGACGGCCGGGGACGTGTTGAGCATGAGCCGGGTGTGCGACGCGCTGGCCTCCGCCGCGATACCCCACGACACGGCCTGGAGCCCGGGGTTTCGTTCCGACGGGATGCATCTGGACGACGCGGACTCCGGGCGATATTCGCACCTGGTGTTCGTGTGCGGGCCCGCGCACGGTGAACAGGTCCGGTTCCTGCACGAACGGTACGCCAACTGCCGACGCATCGCGGTGGGCGTCTCCATCCTCGATCCGGCCGATGCCGCGGTCACCGGCTTCCACCGCATCTTGCCGCGCGACGGTCCGTCCGTCGCGCGACCGGACATGGCGGTCGGGGCGTCCACGGTGAGCGTCCCCGTGGTGGGAGTCGTCTTCGCCCCGGGCCAGGCCGAGTACGGCGTGGCCAGGCGGCACCGGTCGGTGCATCGCGCGTTGCTGCGGTGGCTGCGCGAGCTCGACTGCGCGCGACTACCGCTCGACACCAGATTGACGTCCGACGATTGGCGCCTGTGCCGCACACCCGACCAGCTCGCGTCGGTGTTCGCTCGCCTGGACGCGGTGATCACCACTCGACTGCACGGCTTGGTGCTGGGCCTGCGAGCCGGGATCCCGGTCCTCGCGGTGGATCCCATCGCGGGCGGAGGGAAGGTCACCGCGCAGGCGAGGGCGCTGGACTGGCCTGCGCTGGTGTCCGCCGAGCAGACCGCCGACGCGGGCGCGTTCGACCCGTGGTGGCGCTGGTGCCTGGCACCGGCGGGGCGCGAACGCGCGCGGCGGCGGGAGTTCCCCTCGGCCGACGCCTTGACCAGCGACCTGCTCGACGAACTGCTCGCGGGACGGCCTGCGTGAGCGCGCCGACGGTGGCGAAGACCACCGTCGTCATCGCCACCCGCAACCGCGCGGCCGAACTGGCCCGCACCTTGACCGAATTGCGCGCACTGCGCCCGGCTCCCGCGATCGTGGTACTGGACAACGCTTCGGTCGACGGCACGGCCGGCGCGGCGGAGGCATTC
The DNA here is from genome assembly GCF_042733915.1 of Nocardia sp. NPDC059691. Lineage (NCBI taxonomy): Bacteria > Bacillati > Actinomycetota > Actinomycetes > Mycobacteriales > Nocardiaceae > Nocardia > Nocardia sp. NPDC059691. Next base: position 195,208 of record NZ_JBHWFB010000010.1, read on the forward strand.
CCGGATGTGCGCGTCGTCCGGCTGCCCCGCAATCTCGGCGCGGCGGCGCGCAACCTCGGCGTCGCACTGGCCCGCACGCCCTACGTCGCGTTCAGCGACGACGACTCGTGGTGGGCCGAGGACGCGCTGCGCGAAGCCGAGCGGGTGCTTGATGCCCATCCGCGACTCGGCCTGATCGCCGGACGTACGCTCGTCGGCGCCGACCACCGTGACGATCCCGTCAACGAACTGATGGCGAGCAGCCCGCTCGGGCATCCCCCCGGTCTGCCGGGCCCGTTGGTGCTCGGCTTCCTCGCCTGCGCGGCGATCGTCCGGAGAGAGGCGTATCTGCAGGCCGCCGGGTTCAGCCCGCTGTTGCATTTCGGCGCCGAGGAACGCCTGCTGTCACTCGATATGGCGGCGTGCGGCTGGGACCTCTGTTACGTGGCGCGAGTGCGCGCCCATCACCACCCCTCGGCGCGGCGACCGCCGCACGCGTGGCGCAGACGGGCCGAACAGCGCAACAACGCGTTGATCGCTTGGATGCGGCGGCCGTTGCGGCGGTCCGCTGCCGAGTCCGCGGGCCTGTTGCGCCGAGCGGTGCGGGACCCCGGAATGTTGCTGGCGTTCGCGGGGGTCGTTCGCCGCCTGCCGAGGGCGCTGGCGCAGCGGCGCACGCTGCCGCCGGAGGTCGAGCGCCGTGCCAGGACGCTGGAACTCGCCCATGGAAGGAAGTGACGGATGGTCACGGAACGAATGACGGTCGTCATCATGACCCGCAACCGGCGCGAACAATTGCTGCGCACCCTGGCGCACATGACCACGCTGCCCGACGCGGCGCCGATCATCCTCGTCGACAACGGGTCCACGGACGGCACCGCCGACGCGGTCGCCGCGGCGTTCCCCTCGGTAATACTCATCCGCTCGGCGGAGAACCTGGGCGCGGTGGCCAGGAATCTCGCGGTCGAGCGGACGGCAACGCCGTATGTGGCGTTCTGCGACGACGACACCCGATGGCAGCCGGGCGCCTTGACCCGGGCCGCCGATGTGCTCGACCGATACCCCGGCCTCGGCTCGGTGACCGGACGATGCCTGGTCGCACCCGATCTCCGAGAAGACCCGATCACGCCGGAACTGCGCGACTCACCGGTCGTCGGGCCCGACTGGCTGCCCGGCCCCGCTCTGCTCGGCGTGATGGCCGCGCTGTCCGCCTTCCGGGTCAGCGCGTTCCGGGAGGTCGGCGGCTTCTCCCGGCGTCTGTGGTTCGCGGGCGAAGAGGAACTGCTCGCCCTCGACCTCGCGGCGCGCGGCTGGTGGATGTGCTGGATGGAGGACATCCTGATCCACCACGAGCCGTCCACCACCCGTGATCCGACGCACCGTCGCAGGCTCGGCATCCGGAACACGTTGTGGACGCTGTGGTTGCGCCGCCCGGCCCGCAGCGCCGCCCGGCGGACCGCCGTCGTACTCGGATCGGCCCCGGCCGACCTGACGACCGCCGCGGCCGTCCTGGACACACTGCGTGGGATGCCGTGGGTGCTGCGCGAACGAAAAGTCCTGCCACCGCCAGTGGAGGCGGGCCTCGTTCTGCTGGAAGAATCGCAGCGCCGTTCCCCCGCGCGTCGCTATGTGGGCTGACGGTCGTCTCGGCGGGGAGGACCTACCCGGTCGTGCTATCCCGCAGCGGCGCCGACACCCCGGCGTGCTTCCCGAGCGAGGGCACGGTCGCGTTGTTCCTCGAATCGGGGAATGCGCACTTCCGTAAGGTCGTCCAAGAAGGCGGCGAGTCGTTCGCGGGCTTGCTCGCCGCGTGGCCCGAAGTCGTCGCGGTCGAGGATGTTCCACTGCCGGATGACGGGTTGGAGCACTTCTTCCAAGTGCTGGCGCAGATCGTAGATGCCGTGTTTGGCCATGAGGACGCCGTTGCGCCGGAAGTTGGGCATGCCGGTGCCCGGCATCCGGAAGTTGCGCACGATCAGGTCGATCGCTTCGATGGCCTGATCGGGCACCAGATCCAAGGCGGCGCCGCACATGCCGCGGTAGAAGATCATGTGCAGGTTCTCGTCGGCGGCGATGCGTTGCAGCATGCGGTCGGCGACCGGGTCGTCACAGACCGCCGCCGTGTTGCGATGGCTGATGCGGGTGGCCAACTCCTGGAAGGACACGTACGCCACCGAGTACAGGAACCCGCCGTCGAAGTCGGTGTCCGCTCGCTCCACCGGCGCGCCGAAGCCGGTGGACATGTGCGTCATACGGTCGTTCTCCAACGCGACCGGGTCGACGCCCCGTGTGACGACCAGGTAGTCACGCAGGGCGATGCTGTGGCGGGCCTCCTCGGCGGTCCATCGTCCCACCCACGACCCCCACGCGCCATCTCGGGAAAAGCTGGCACTGATCTCGCGGTGATAGGACGGGAGGTTGTCCTCGGTGAGCAGGTTCGTGATCAAGGCCGCCTTCGCCACCTCCGAGAGCCGTGATTGCCCTGGCTCCCAATCGATCCCGCCCAGCATCGCGAAGTTGTGTCCTTCGTCCCAGGGCACGTAGTCGTGGGGATGCCACTCCTTGACCATGGACAGGTGCCGGTTCAACGCGGTACCCGCGAAAGGTTCGAGCTCGGTGAGGATCTCCAGCTGTGTCAGATCACGCGCCAACGTCGTGTCCGCCTTTCTTTGCGCATTGCTTCGGAAGGGAGAGATGATCGGCCCGGCCCGGCCCGGTCGCGATCAGCGACGACCGAGGTCGGACGGATAACGCCGGGGAAGTGACGACTTTCAGGCGGTCGCCGTGTCGATGGCGCCGGTACGGGGTGCGACGAGCGTCAGGCCGCCGTCGTAGCGGCGATACATCAGGTGGCCGCGTCCCGACGGTGGGTCGGTGTAGAACAGGAACGGCAATCCGTATTCGCATACCCGTTCCACTGCTCGTGTTTCGGTGAGCGCCGGTGCCGGTCGGGGGTTGATGGTGAACAGTCCCGAACTGCCGACGATCGAGTGTGGCGTATGGACACTGTGCTGGCGCGCCATCCGCAGCCCGAACGGTCCGGCGCGGTAGACGACGGCGTCCTCGCCGGTCTCGGCATCGGTGAACAGATGCGCGTCGTAATCCATCGCGTCCAAGAGCGCCGTCGCCGCGGGCAGCGAGCCCGTCGTCAGCGCAACCGCCTTGCGGCGGACCAGTTCTCCCGGGCCGGGTGCGTCCAGCGGCCGACGGTCCGGATCCGGCCACGGCCGCGGCTCCCACGGCTTCTGCAACGCCTTGATCTGCCGTTGCAACCGGATCACCGTCGGCAACGCGTCACCACGACGATGTGCCAACGTCTGGATCCGCGCGCAGGTGTCACCGACGGACAGATTCACCTGGATGACCATCGGGCCGTCGTCGCTGTCCGGGGCCGTGATCCGCAGGCGGGCGGCGCCCGCGACAGGGAATCGCCGCAGTAGACGGCCGACCGTACCGGCGAAGCGTTCCCGCTCGAGGGCCGGTACTCGGCCGGTGGCGAACACGGCGACTTCCGGGAACGACGTCGACGACCACACCTCCGACACCAGCGACATCCCATCCTCCACTGCTCTCGCCCCACCGACTCACCTGGCAAGACTGTGCCCGCAGCGTGGGTCGTGCCCGTAGGGCCGAAAGTCCGCTACGCCGATTACTTTCAGCATCGTGAAGTCCCTCGGCGATCGGCCGTCCGTCGCGCGGGATCGTGGAGGCCGCCGATGCGACGGCCGGCCATGTGTCCGGCCGGCGGGCAGATCGAGGCGTCAGCGGAGCGTGCGGTGGTCCGCGGGCCTGCTCACTCGACGCGTCCGGCCGGTTCGCCGGAACGCGCACCGGCCGTACGCCGTGGCAGGCGTAGCGACGTGGCCGGACGGTTGTAGGCCCATTGGGCGACGGCGATGACGGCCGAGCCCAGCGAAGTGATACCTGCGAGCAGAGCCCAGTGGGTGAGTCCCGCGGTGTTGTAAGAGACCTGCCGGACTCCCGGCGCGATCAGGCTGCCGTTGCCGAACGCCCAACTCGTCACCATGCCGACCTGCCCGCCGAAGTCCGTGGAGCGGGCGAGCATGGCGCGCAGCTCGGGAGCCTTGCTGTTGACGTAGAGCACGGTGAGCAGGACCAGCGCCGCGGTCGTCACCGCGCACGCCGTCGCCGTGCGTGACAGGACCTCGGTGCGAAGCCGGAGATTCACCACCACCACGCAGACGGTGAGGACGATCGCGCCCGCGGACAGCAGTGCCAGGGCGCCGCTGATCCGCGCGGTGGGCGGCTGCGACGACGACCAGACGTTCAGGTAGGAAGTGGTCGCGGTGATCCGGCCGAAGGCATCGGCACTGGCTTTGCCGTCGGCGCCCACAGCCCTGAGCCACGGCTGGAACAGCAGGATCAGCGTGACGATACTGCCGGCCACGGCGCACAGGTAGCCCCAGTGGCCCTGCAACGCCGACAGGGATGCACGGAATTCGCCGTGCCGTCCCGGCGCCGCGCTGGGTTCTCGCTCGAGTCGAGTGTCCTTTGCTGACCACGGCGTTGGCTGCACTTCGCTCCGAACTCGAGGACAAGGGTTCGCCGTCGGGAACCCAGGTGGACAGGGCGGTCCCGACTGCGGTCGGCCTCACGCACGGTAGGCAGCAGGGTTATCCGGACGTTAAGAGCTGCCGAACGCTCGGAGAATGGTTGCGATCAACGCGATTTTGAAATCTCGGTGGGGTGCCTGGGGCGGGTGCGGAAATGGAGATCGCCTCACCCGGCCACCCCACCCTTCGCCCGGCACTTCGGCTTCCAGGTCTGTGTGAACATTCGAGCAGACGGACTGCCGCGTTCGGGAAGAGTTCGGTGCATTCTGCCGACGTCGGACAGCGGTCGGTGCAGCGCCGTTCGTCCGCATCGCAGGCGGGCGTCGAAAGATCTGTAGCACAGTCCGATTCGGTGCCGTTGCAATCTCTCCGGCAGTGGTGCCGGAATTGACCGACGACTTACCTGGAGACCACGTGTCGCCCGAATCCGTTACTAAGTCGCAACTTTCGTCGATCCACGCATCGCAACACCTCGGCGCGGTCGATGCGGAATCAGTCCACGATCTAGCAGCGCGCTGAAAAACCTTGCTGCACAATGTGAAACGGTGCATCCGGCGGTGCCGATCGGACGTGCCGAGTAGGGTTGCCGACGCCGCTCCGGCCGCCTGGCAAACGGCCGAAAGGTGATTCTGGAGCCGTAGGCGAGATACAGTACGGGCCGTGACAGAGCACCGATCGCCCATCGGCGGGGATCGCTCGCAGGATCTCGGAGTACCGCGTTCGCTGGACCTCCGCTCCGCCGACTGGTCGAGTTCCGATGAGACCCTTGCCCGGCTGTTCCAACGTGTCGAGGCGTACGCCATGGACGCGCGCGAGTGGTATTCGCGGGACGGTCTAACGAAGCGGCGGGCGAGCCTAGCCCTCACCGCGGCGATGATCGTGCTCGGCTTACTCGGAATCCTGGTGCCCCTGCTGACCACCGCCGGAGTCCACGCCATCGACCCGAGCTGGGGATACATCCTGCTCGCCTGCGCCGCCGGAAGCGCGGCATGCGACCGGTTCTTCGGTGTCTCGACGGCGTGGGCGCGCGATATCCGCAGCGCGCAGTCGATCAACGCGATGCTGTGCGACTTCCAACTCGAGTGGGCTTCGGTCTCCCGCGCGCCCGCCAATTCGAATGGGGAAATCGACCGCAGGATGGGACTGCTGCGGGATTTCTCCTACCGGGTCAACGAGGTGATCGCACACGAAACCGACAGCTGGACCGGGCAATTGCAGCTGTCGGCGCAACCGCGGATGAGCAGGCTGGACCGGAGGTAGCGCCGGCTGCCGTTGTCGTAGGCGCGTTCGTTACTGGTTCGTCGGCGCCGAGACGGGCGTCGGCGAGCAGTCCGGCCGCTCCGATCGCGGCGCAGGCGACGGTGGTCGCGAGCAAGGCCGGGCTGGTGTGCCCGGTCAGAGCGTCACCGAGCGCGACGACCGCGATCGTTCCTGGCAGCACGCCGACGACGGTGGCGACCAGGTAGGGCGCGAGCCGGACCGAGGACAGGCCGGCGCAATAGTTGATCAGTGCGAACGGCACCGGGCCGATCAGCCGCAGCGACCCCACCGCCAGCCAGCCGCGGCGGGCCAGGCGCCGGTCGACCGCGGCGACCGCCGGATGGGTCAGCAGCCGGGCCGCGACGGCCTCGCGGCCGACCGCGCGCACGAGCTGAAACGCCACGACCGCGCTGACCGTGGTCGCGGCGATCGCGACAGCGACGCCGGTGACCGGGCCGAACAGCAGTCCGGCGCTGAGAGTGAACGCGATCCGTGGCAGGACGATGGTCGCCGCGGCGTGCGCGGTGAAGAACACCAGCGGCAGCCATGGACCGGTTTCTTGTGCCCAACTGCGGATCTGGTCGGCACCCAGGTGCGGAACGACTGCCGCGCCGGACACGAACACGACCGGCAGCAGCACGACGGCGATCAGTCGCGGATCACGCCACCGCGGCCTGCGGTGACCATCGGTTGCCGCTACACCAGCGGCGGGGTTGTCGACCGGCATGAGTCGATGCTCTCAGCGTGCTGTCGGGCGGGGCGCGGGCTGGAACAGTTCGACGAAGTTGCCGGAGGGGTCCTGGAGGAGCACCTGTTGCCCGCCGGGGCCGTCGACGATGTCGTTGCGGAAGGTGACGCCCGCGGCTCGCAGCCGCGTGGCCTCGGCGGCGATATCGTCGACGACCAGCTGGAGACGATTCCAGCCGCCGGGTTCCGGGGTAGCGCCATCGGGCATCGGGCGTGCCGCCGAACTCTTCGGCCCCGCCAGCAGCAACTGCAGTGGGCCGCGCACCACTGCGGCGAAGGCCGGGGAGGCGTCGAAGTCGACGGTGAACCCGAGGTGGGTGGTGTAGAACTCGACCGCCGCGGCCACATTGTCGACGAGGTAGCGGACTCGGGCGAGTTCGATCGGTGCGGTCGTGGTCATGGCTGGATCTCCTAGTTGTTGTGTGCCGAGGACATGGCGGTGGGCATGGGCGGGAACCCGATGCGGGTGTCGAGTTCGCCGGCGAGACGACGGAACTCCGGATATGTGGCGCGGTCGGTGTCGCCGGTCGTGGCCGGATCGGGCAGGCTCCAATGCGTCGCGACGGCGCGGCCGTGGTCGCGGGGTACCTCGCGGATCTTGTCGCACAACGTGATCACGTAATCGAAGCGGCGGTCGGCGACCGCATCGAGCGCCTGCGGTCGCTGTGCACCCAGGTCGATCCCGTAGTCCTCCCGGAGCACTCGCGCCGCGTTCGGATGGATCCGCGGTTTGGGATGGCTGCCCGCGCTGGCGACCCGGACGCCGGTCACGCGGTGCCGCAGCAGTGCCTCGGCCATCGGCGACCGGGCACTGTTACCGGTGCACAGGAACAACACCGAACAGTCCTTCGGCCATGTGCGGCCGGACGGAGCCAGCGCCGGATGCAAAGCAACCGCGGCGTCACCGAATGCGGCCGCGCACCGGGACAGGTCGAGATGGTAGTAGCTGTCGCGGCCGTCGAAACTGCTGCGGCGCGCGTCGACCAACCCGGCCGACCGCAGCAGCCGTAGGTGATACGACACCAGATTCTGCGGCTCCCCGACCGCTTGCACCAGCTCCCGCACCCGGCGATCACTCGCCGCCAGCTCGGTCATCAACGCCCACCGCAGCGGATGTGCCGTCATGCGCATCAGCAGCGGAACCGGAACTCGATCCGTGGTACCCACCTCGCCCACATTACATCAAACCAATTTGATGTATATACCGATCTCTGCTCGGTCCGTAGTTCGGCTTCATTGAACCAAACAGTGTGATAGGCAGTACCGTGAAGATGACTTATCTGAACTAGTCGGTTAACTTTGTGTCATGAAATATGTTGTGGTCGTTGGTGGTACCGATGGGATCGGCCGGGCTGTCGCCCTGAAGCGGCTTGCCGTTGGAGACGCCGTCGTGGTCGTCGGGCGAGACGCCGAGAAAGGCAAGAGCCTTCTCGCGGCAGCCGAGGAGCTCGGGGCGGGCGACCGTGCGCATTTCGTGCCCGCGGATCTCAGTTCGATCGGTGCGACCCGCACCGCCATCGACGCCATCCGAACCCGTTTCACCACGGTGGATGCCCTGGTGCTCTGTGCCAGGCACTACCGGTCCGATCGGCTGGTGACCGCGGAAGGGTTCGAATACACCTTCGCGCTGTTCTACCTGAGCCGATTCGTGCTCAGCTACGAACTGATCGACCTGCTGAACACCGCCCCGAACCCGGTCATCGTCAATGTGGCCGGTCCGGGCAGCGGAACCGGCGAGATCCGCTGGGACGACTTGGGTCTCGAGCGCGATTACCACGGCCTGCACGCGCTCGCGCAGGGCGGTCAGCTCAACGATCTGCTCGGCATCGAGTTCGCGCGCAGGCCGGTGTCGGCGCGAGTGCGATACGTGCTGGTGCATCCGGGGGTGGTGAACACCGCCCTGTCCGGCGACTACGACGCCGAGATGGCGGCCAGGATCGAAACGATGCGCCGCACCGCACGACCGATCGACGAGGCCATCCGCCCGATCCTCGCGGTACTGGACGATCCGCCGGTCGAGGCGCTGACCGCGATCGCGCAGGGACAGCCGTTGGACGTGCACGGACCCGAGTTCGACACCGCCGCGGCCGCGCGGCTGTACGGCGAGACGACGAAGCTGCTCGGACGGTTGCAGTCGACGGCGTCGGGCATTTCCCCGGCCAGGTTGCGGCAGGTCCTCGACTCGCCCGTATTCGGTGTCGTTGCCACGATCCAGCCCGACGGCAGCACACATCAATCGGTGGTGTGGATACTGCGAGACGGGGACGATGTCCTCTTCGTCGTGGGGGAGGGCAGTCGCAAAGAGCGCAACCTGCGCCGTGACGCCCGAGTCGGCGTGCTGGTCAACCCGCCCGAGCAGCCCTACACCTACGCCGCGATCCACGGTACCGCGACCCTGTCCACCGAAGGCGGTCTCGAAATACGGGATCGTTTGGCGCTGAAGTACACCGGCAAGACCTATCGCGAGCACAATCCGGAAGCCGCGGCCACCTACGGGGATACTCCGATGGTCGTCGTCCGGGTCACGCCCGAACTAATCGTCGGCCGACTTTGAGCCGCGATCTTCTCTGAGCCCGGGCAGCAAGCACTGCCACGGCGCGCGCATGGCGTGGCCGGGTGTGTTACCGAGCGCGTTGTGCGGAAAATATCAGCGGTACTGCGCAACTCGCTGTTCCCGACGGCCCGCGCCCGCTCGAGTACGTAGACTTCCGGCGTGACCGATCTCGCGGACTTCGCCCGGCTGATCGCCGGTGACCACGGACTTTGTGTCGTCTCCACCCTTCGAGCCGACAACACGATCCAGTCGTCGCTGGTCAACGCCGGCGTATTGCGACACCCGGCGACCGGTGCCGACGTGGTCGGCATGGTGGTACGCGGCGGCGCGCGCAAACTGGACAACCTGCGGGCCCGGGCGCGGGCCACGATCGTGGTCCGTGTCGGTTGGCAATGGTGCGCCGCCGAGGGGCCGGTGTGGATCGCCGGTCCGGACGACCCGGCCCCCGGGGTCGACGCCGAGCGGTTGCGGTTGCTGCTGCGTGAGGTGTTCACCGCGGCCGGTGGCGTGCACGAGGATTGGGACGAGTACGACAGAGTGATGGCCGCCGAGCGCCGGGCGGTGGTGTTGATCTCGCCGGATCGCGTCTACGGCAACGGCTGAGCTCCGCCGCGCCCCGGGAGAGCCGGAAATGGACGCGGGGCAGCGCGTAGTTCCGATCATGTCGAGCGGGATCGGTTACCGGGATCGACAGGCTTGTTAGCGTCAGCCTGGTGAATCTCGATCTGGATGGAAAACGCGCGATCGTGACCGGCGGCAGCCGAGGGATCGGATTGGCTGTCGCTCGCGGGCTCGCCAACGAAGGTGTGGATGTGGTGATCGCGGCGCGTGCGGCCGAACCGCTCGCGGCCGCTGCCCGGACATTGGCCGAGGAGACGGGTCGGCGAGTGGTCGCGATACCGACCGACACCGGCGACGACAGCCAAGTCGAGGCGCTGGTGGAGCGCACCGTCGCCGAATTGGGCGGCGTCGACATCCTGGTGAACTCCGCCGCCACGCCGTGGAGTGCGGGCGCGAGCGCCGACCTGGCGGCCACCAGCGACGACGTGGTGCGGCGTGAAGTGGAGATCAAGGTGCTCGGATATCTGCGCACCGCCCGCGCGGTCGCCCCTCATCTGGTCGAGCAGGGCTGGGGCCGGATCATCAACATCAGTGGACTCGGTGCGCGCCAGGCGAATTCCATCGCCCAGACGATTCGGAACATCAGCGTCTCGGCATTGACCAAGAATTTGGCGGACGAGCTCGGTCCGAAGGGCATCAATGTGACGGTCGTGCATCCGGGGCTGACCAGGACCGAACGCCTGACCCAGCGGTTGACCGCGCAAGCCGAGGAGTCGGGGAATGCGGTCACCGAACTCGAAGCCGAGCTGGCGAAGAATACGCTGCGCCGGGTCATCGACGCCGCGGAAGTCGCCGACGTGGTGACCTTCCTCGCGTCACCCCGCAGTATCGCGATCACCGGCGACGCCATCGCGGTCGGCGGCGGCGTCCCGGGTCCGGTCTTCTACTGAGAGTGCCGCGCAGGACGAACTTCGCCCGCGCGTAGCTCGCGCTCTGTCGCCTATCCGGCCGCCTGGAAGGGTTCCGCGACCATCCAGTGCTCGATGAGCCTGCCGTCGTGCACTCGGATCATGTCCATGCCCGTCGTCTCGAATCGCTGACCGGTCGGCGGCAGGCCGAAGTTTCGGCGCCGCCGCCTCGCTCGATGACATCGCTCGCGCGGCCGGTGTCGCCAATGCCACCCTGTACCGGCATTTCCCGACCCGCGGGCACCTGATCACGGCCGTGTACCGCGAGCGGATCGACGCGCTGTGTGCCGCGGCCACCGAGCTAGCGGGCGGCGGTGCGGCCGGTGACGCCTTGCTCGGCTGGCTGAATGCGGTCATCGATCACATCGCGGTCAGCCGAGGCTTGCGCGAGGCGTTCGTCAACGCGTATGGACTTCGCGACGGCGACGAAACCCCGGAGGTCGCAGCGTGGCATCGCATGACCGATGCCGCTGCCATGCCGCTGTTGCGGGATGCCCAAGCCGCCGGTCTCATTCGAGCCGATCTCGAGGTGACCGAATTGATGACCCTCGTCTCCGCGATCGCACACGCGGGCAACGGCGATGCCGACCATGCTCGCCGTCTGCTCACCCTGACCTTCGAGGGTCTGACGTCCGAGGGCTGAACGGGTCGCCGCCCAGGCCTCCTGATGCGGTGGGCGGTGGTGGATAGTCGTCGACGGTCATAGCGTTGTAGACGCGTGTGCTTTTGGTGGCGAGGCGGAGGAAGGCGCGGCCGGGGCCTGCGGGCAGGGCGGATAACAGTCGGGTGGCCTGCACCAGTCCCGAGACACCGAGGCGGGATGTGGGGATCAGGGTCTTGGCTGCGCTGAGCGCGACCGCGTGGCCGCCGCGTATGTGTTCGGCCATCGCGTGTTCGTAGGCGGGGAAGGCGCGCTCGTGGTCGCCGCCCGCTCGTGCGAGTTCTCCGGCGAGGACGTACGCGCCGACGACGGCCAGCGTGGTGCTGCCGCCGACGGCCGGGCCGGGGCAGTAGCCCGCGTCGCCGACGAGCGTCACCCGGCCTCGGGACCAGGTGTCCATGCGGAGTTGGGTGATGGAGTCGAAGTAGAACGCCGGGGTGGGGTCGAGTTCGTCGAGCCAGCGGTCCACGTCGGTGTCGAAACCGTGGAATGCTCCACGCAGCAGCTCTTTCTGCCGTGACACGTCGTGGCGCTGGTAGTCGAGTTCGCGGTTGCTGCGGAACAGGAACAACGCACGCGCCTCGTCGAGGTGGCGTACACCGTAGATACCTGCGGTGCGGCCGACGCCGACGTGGATGTGGAGTTCGCTGTCGCAGCCGTAGGCGCCGGGCAGGGTCATCACCCCGAGATAGGCCCCGGCGAAGGCGCTGAAGCGCGATTCCTCGCCGAAGATCAGGCGGCGCACGGTGGAGTGCAGCCCGTCCGCGCCGACGACGAGGTCGAAGCGGCGCTGCGCGGACTTCTCGAACCGCACCTCGCCCTCGGGTGAGATCGCGGTGATCGAGTCGCCGAAGAGATATTCGACGTCGTCGGACGCGGCGTCGTAGTAGATCTCGCTGAGGTCGTCGCGCATGATCTCGGCGTGTTGGTCGGAAGTGGCGCCGAAGATCTTGGCGAGATCCACGCTGGCGGGCCGCCCCGCGCCTTCGGGGTGGAGTGTCATCCGGTTCGTGCCGGTGGCCCGTTCCTGGACGCGCGCCAGCACGCCCATCTTCTGTGAGATGTCCATCGCGGGCCGGAACAGGTCGACCGCGTGGCCGCCGGTCTTGCGCAGGGTCGGGGCGCGTTCGACGACGGTGACGGAGAAGCCGTGCCTGGTGAGCCAGTACGCCAGCACCGGTCCGGCGATGCTTGCACCGGAGATGAGGATCCGCATGAGTATGCCTCCCTTTTTGCTGAAATCGCCGATCAGTTGGGCATCTTCGATCCGAAACTCCACTGCCACTTCGGATCTGGATCCGAACGCAGACTCGATGCCGCAGCGGCGCTGGTCTCAGCCATTGGTTCTCCTTCGGACGGTCCGTGCAGGGACTACCTTGCTGAGCGGCCGAAGATTCGTCTTGAACAAATGTCAGCGTTCACGGTCGGCAGGAACCGCTCATACGATCGGCCTGCGGCCATGGGAGATCGGTGACGGCCCGGCGTGGCTACGTGCCGTTCCTATCCGGCCGTGACGGGTCGCCGTCGATCGGTTCCGCAGTTGGGCGCCCGCTGAGCAGCGCGCGGCCTCCCGCCTCGGCCGACTCCAACAGGTACCGCAGCCCGTCCCACGACCTGTCCAGGTAACCGCTCGGATCCGCACCGCTGTACAGATGGGCATGTCTCTGTTAGCAATAAGGGACGGGTCTGTCTTGAGGATGCAGGGTGGGCCGGTATCGAGCGCGCTAGGCGCGAAACGAATCGAGTGCCCTATGAGCACAGAATTGCACGGTCTCGGCGGCGCCGCCCAACCCTCGTCGGACGGGTGGAAAGACGCTCTCCTCGGACTGGACGCGACCATCGAACACTGCGGCAACGCGACCGTCGTCCACGTCCATGGTGAAGTCGATGCCTACACGCTGCCCGCGTGGCGGCGATTGCTATACGAGGCCGGAGCGACCACCGCGGCGCCGGGGTCGATCGTGATCGATGCGAGCGGTCTCGGCTTCATGTCCTGCCGTTCGCTGCTGATCTTGGCCGAAGAATCCGAGGCATGCCTGCGCCGGGGCGTCCGGCTGCGAGTGGTCGGTGACCGGCTGGTAGTGGCCCGCGTCGTGGCCGTCCTCGACCTCGACGCCCTGCGGCCCGTTCACTCCTCTGTCGAGGACGCGCTGGCCGACTCGCTGCCGAGCGGGCGATTCCACGGCATCGGGCCACGTGCGGCGTGGCGCGGTCACGCCGGTACAGCGGAGCCGCGACTTCTCTGACGCTCCGTCTTCCCGGCACCGGGGCTCCGCTCGAATGCCCTGGTGCCGGGGTCGGCGGATCGAGCCTTGACAGGCGACGTGTCAGCAATCACATCGAACGAATCCTCTTCTTCTACGACCGGCTGTTCGGCCCGGCAAGGATCCCGCCGTCGATCACGGCACGATCCATGCCACACCCGGCGACTGGTGGACCGTGTTCGCTCAATCGCCGGACGTATTCCGGCACGCTGTGCGCGGTTTCGCCGTCTACCGCAACGCGATCCTCGATCCGGCCTCGCGCGAATTGGGTCAGAGCCGGGCCGGTCGTGGAAATCAGGGACCTGTCCGCGGATCTGTCCGGCGCCTGACCGAGTCGGCGCGGGGGTCTATGCCGGTTCGGCGGATCGGATCGCCGCCTCGAGTGTGCGCAGAGCCGCGGTGAGCACGGTGCGTTCGTCGGCGGCGAGTTGGTCGGTGAAGGCGGTTTCGTGCTCCAGTAGGGCGGGCACGACCTGTTCGATGTGGCGATGGCCGTCCGGCGTGAGCGAGACCAGGACGCCGCGCCGGGTGGTCGAGGTCGGTTCGCGGGTGATCAGCCCGGCCGCTTCCGCACGGGCGAGGCGCTGGGAGACGGCGCCCGCGGTGACGAGGCTGCGGGCGGCGATCTGGCGGGTGGTCAGCTGGTAGGGCGGACCGGATCGGCGCAGGGTGCTGAGCAGATCGAGGGTCGATTCGTCGATGCCGAGCCGCTGGAGGGTGCGCTGTCGCTCGTCGGTGAGGAGTTTGGCCACTCGCCACAGCGGCGTGAGGATCTCGATCGACTCGACTCGCGCGCCGGGCAGTTCACGGCGCCATGCCGCGGCTATCCGGGCGGCCGAAGGTATCTCGTCGTGTGCTTCGTGCGTCATTGCCGGAAGTCTCTCCCCTCGGTACATTTAGCGCTAAATATACCGAGAGGAGATGAGAATGCGCGGAACGGTCGTCGTCACCGGTGCGAGCGGGGGAATCGGACGCCGGGTGGCTCAGCGGTTCGCCGAAGGCGGGGCGGACGTGGTGATCACCGGGCGTTCGAAGGAACGGGTGGAGCGGGCGGCGCAGAAACTCGGAGTGCGGGGAATCGTTTGTGATGCGGCGATTCCCACGGAGGTGGAGCGGTTCGCCGAATCGGTCGGGCCCGAAGTGGATGTGCTGGTGAACATGGCCGGGGGCAACACCGATCTCGTCGTCGGGAACGGCGCCGCGGTGTCGTTGGCGGAGTTGGCCGAGCAGTGGACGGCGAACCTGTCGACGAATCTCTTGAGTGCGGTCCTGACCACCTCGGCGTTGCGGGAGCGGCTGCGACCTGGTGGAGCGGTGATCAATGTCGGCTCGATCGGCGCGGAGTACGCCGCGGGGTCCTACGGCGCCGCGAAGGCGGCGCTGGCGGCGTGGTCGGCCGGTTTGTCGGCGCAACTGGCGCCGAAGGGTGTCACGGTGAACACGGTCGCGCCCGGTTACATCGAGAACACCGATTTCTTCCAAGGGCAACTGAGCGAGCAACGGCGTAGCTGGTTGATCGACTCCACGCACGACAAACGCGCGGGTGAGCCCGATGACGTCGCCGGGCTGATCGAGTTCCTGGCCTCCCCGCACGCCCGGCACATCACGGGCCAGACGATTCACGTCAACGGCGGTGCGCACACGACCAGATGAATGCTCCGTGAGCGGCGATTGGGTTCGGGCTGATCGCAATTCTATTCGCGCACGGGCGCGTGCGGTTGAATCCGGTATCACCTCCGTTCGTCGTCCGGAGCGGTGTCGCACGTCTCGGCTCGAATCGTGGGGACGGCACCGAACCGGGGCGGACACGGCTTCAGACGAGGAGCACCACATGACAGCGCAGGCCGCCGCGGCAACTCCGACCGACGCCTTCGTCGCCGACTGGCAGGACTGGCACCGCGGACAAGAGGCGCGACTGGCCGACCCGCACGGATTCCTGGCCATCACCGATCTGCACTGGCTGGCCGAGACGCCGCAGCGATTCTCCGACGCGCCGGGTGCCTGGTCCACCGGCGCCGACGGTGTGACGGTGGTGCTCGACGACGGTGAGGAGCTGGTGGTCGACGGGACACCCGTGCGCGGCCGGCATGTGTTCGGGGTCATCCCCGAACGCGGCGGCGTGAACGCTGTCTGGGGTGACGCGGTGATCGAGGTCGCCAAGCGCGGCGGGCACGACATCGTTCGGCCACGGCACCCGGACAACCCGCTGCGCACGGCATTTCGCGGCACGCCCGCCTACGCGCCGCACCCGAAGTGGGTGGTCTCCGGGCGATATGTCGCCTTCCCGGAGCCGCAGCCGACCACGGTCGGCGCCGCTGTCGAAGGACTGGAACACGTCTACGACGCGCCGGGGCAGGTCGAGTTCGAGTTGGACGGACGGCCGCTGCGCCTGACCGCTTTCCCCGGCAAGGACCCCGGCGCCCTGACCGTGCTCTTCACCGACGAAACCTCCGGGGTCACCACGTACGCCGCCAACCGGGTGCTGCAGCTGTCGCCGCCGGATGCCGACGGGTCGGTGGAGCTGGACTTCAATCGGGCCGCGAATCTGCCCTGCGCCTACACCGACCTGGCGACCTGCCCGTTGCCGCCCGCGGAGAACCGGCTCCCGGTCGCGATCGAAGCCGGTGAGAAGCTGCCGTACGAGCGCGGCTGAACCGATGAGCGACAAGGCACCTCGGATCAGGACGTTGTCGTTCCTGACGCCGGGCAACTATCCCGACGACGATCCGTACTCCGGGCTCGAGGACACACTACGGCTGTTCGAGTACGGCGAAAGCCTCGGTTTCGACGGTGCGTGGATCCGGCAGCGTCATCTCGAGCACGGCGTCGGGTCGGCAGCGGTGTTCCTGGCCGCCGCCGGTCAGCGCACCAGTCGAATCCAATTGGGCACGGCGGTGATTCCCATCGGCTACGAAAGCCCGTTCCGGCTGGCCGAGGATCTGTCGCTGGCGGATGTGCTGTCGCGGGGCCGGTTGCAAGCCGGTTTCAGTGCGGGCACGCCGCCGCATGCCGACTTGCTCGGCGGCCTGGTCTTCGACGGGGACTGGCGCACCTACGATCTTTCCTACGGACGGATCGCCCGGCTGATCGAGAACCTGCGGGGCGACTATCTCGGTGACGCCGACACGGTGATCCACTCCCCGGGCAACACCCAGCGGCCGCGGTTACAGCCGCACAATCCCGGTTTGATCGACCGGCTGTGGTACGGCGGGGCCAGCACCCGTTCGGTGCGCTGGGCAGGGGAGAACGGGCTGAACCTCCTGACGGGGAACATCGTGTTCGGCGAGCACAGCGACGATTTCACCACCACCCAGTCGAGCCTGATCGGCGAGTACCGCGGACTGGTGGATCCGGCTCGGCCCGCCCGGGTCGCGGTGGGACGGGTGATCGTTCCGTTCGACAGCGCCGACCGCGCGACTCGCGAGCGGTACCGGCAGTACGCGGAGAGCAGGCGCGAGCGCACCCTCGCGCCGCAGGGGCCGCGGCGTGTGCTGTTCGCCCCGGACCTGGTCGGGCCCGCCGAGGAGATCATCGATCGGCTGCGGGCCGATCCGGTGCTCGCGCAGACTTCGGAACTGCGACTGGAGCTTCCGTACGAGTTCCACCGCGCCGACTACGAGCAGATCCTGCACGACACCGTGGAGTTGATCGCGCCGGCGCTGGGTCGTCGGACCGCGACCGGTTCAGAGCACGAGACCGGTGAGGTGGCCGCCCCCGCGTGATCCTTGATGCCCGATCGACTGCCCGATCGACTCCGGGTGCCGGTCGACGTGTCAGTGGTTCGTGATCCAGGCATCGGTGAATTCCGCTTCCGCGGCGAGCATGTCGAGCAGCCGGGCGACGACGGCCGCTTCGATCTTCTTGCCGAACAACGGGATCCCCACCTCGGCCGCGCCGTCCACCACCGCCACCGCGGCGGCATCCTGCTCGGTGAGCCGGACGGTGCCGCTCACCCGCGCGGGCACACCCTCGACGTCGGCGTCGAAACTGCCGCCCTCCTGGGTGTAGGTCTCGGTGCGGGTGACGACCAGGCCCTCGGGGCGCACCGCGGTGACGGCGCCGGGCAACTCGGCCGCCGCTATGGTCTGCACCATTCGCACGTGCAAACGGTCCTCGGCGGCATCGAACTCCACGAGAACTCCGCCGACCTCCTCGACGCGGTCTTTCCAGTACCGCTCGTCGGCCAGCGCCGCGCGAAGCGCGTCGGCCGGATGGGAGTAGGTGGCCGTGTACGCCAAGGGGGTCGCCATATCGGCACACGCTACCTGCCGCGCCGCCTGCCCGAGCCGGTGAATCGCCGAGCCGTGCAGCCGGATCCGCTGAATCACCTTGGCAAGCACCAGCTTCGACATCTGCATACCCAGTCCGGTATGTCTTCCACTGCGGTGCGGCGTGCCTTGCCCCCGGCGGGGAGTGGCCGTCTCAGACCGGGCAACCGCCGTCGTGCCCGGGGGCGGCGCGAAGGAGTCCAGCGCGTCCTTACGGTGATAGCGGACGAGCTTCTCGTATTGCAGGCGGTTGTAGGCCAGCGGGAGCAGCAGCAACCGATCCGGCAGCAGACGCCATGCCGCTTGCAGCACACGGACGTACACGGCGAACTCGAGGTGAGGCGCCGCACGGGACGGGCGGTAGGCTCACGCCGATGAGGGCGCAGCGAAACGATTCGAGCAAGCCCGAGACGAGCACCAGGCGGAACAAGACCGCGGGTGACGTGGGCCCGGCCGAACCGCATTCCGCCACGCGCCCGCAGGGACGCGGCGGTGACCAGACCGTCCCGGAGTTTTTGGACTCGGTGGGCGATGTATGGGCCGATCTCGCCGCGCTGGACGCCCGATCGCGCCGCATCGTCGAGGCCGCCCGCGACTGCTTCGCCGAGATGGGTTTCGAGGAGACGACCATGGTCCGTATCGCCGAGCAGGCCGGTGTCGGCGTCGCCACGGTCTATCGCCGTTTCGGCACCAAGTCCGCGCTGGTCCGCTACGCCCTCATGGCCGAGTCGCAACGGGTCGGGATCATCGTGGCCGAGGCGGTGCAGCGCTCGGCGGGTCCGGTCAGCGCGCTGGCGGAGATGTTCTCGGCGTTCGTGAGCGAGGCGAAGGCCCCCCGGTTGCTGACGCGCAGCCTTCGCGTCTCGTCCGCGGCAGGGGAACTCACCCGTTTCCTCACCGGTGACGAATTCATCGAGCAGGGACGGGCATTGGTCGCGCGCTTCATCGTGCACTGGCAGAAGCGGGGCGAGCTGGGCGTCTTCGACGCCGAGGTGGTCGCCGAGCTGTTCGTCCGCCTGACGATGTCGTTCATCTCGAATCCGCGCGGCGCGCTCCCGCTCGCCGACGCCGCGGCGGCGAAGGAGTTCGCCCGGCGTTTTCTCGCACCGTTGTTGTTCCCGCATCCCGGCGGGGGTTAGCCGCTCCCGATAGCGGCTACTGTTCGGCCGCACGCGATAAGCCGGGGATCTCAGTTCTCGCTGACGATCGATAGCGCCGCAGTGGTTTTCGACCGGTGCACGTGCCAGAGCTTGTCGGTGCGATGTCCTACTGTCCGAGAGATGCGCAACAGGATTGCTGGATTCGCCTACGATCGCGTGACGGTCGGCGATATCGGTCTCCACGTAGCCATGGCCGGAGCAGGCGCCCCGATCGTGCTCTTGCACGGCTTTCCGCAGACCCATTTCGCTTGGCGGCACGTCGCGACGGACCTCGCTCGCGACCATCTGGTGATCTGCCCGGATCTGCGCGGCTACGGCGACAGCGACAAGCCCGTCGGCGAGCCGGATGGCAGCACCTACGCGAAACGGACGATGGCCGCCGACATCGTCGGGCTCATGCGGGCGCTGGGCCATGAGCGATTCGCGCTCGCCGGCCACGATCGAGGGGGGTTGGTCGCGTTCCGCGCCGGTTTGGACCACCCGGACGCGATCAGCCATCTCGCGATTCTGGACGTGCTGCCCGCCGCGGACATGTGGTCCACCCTGCACGGGACGTCCGGCATCTTCGCCTTTCATCTGTACCTGCTCGCACAACCTTCCGACGTGGCCCAGCGCATGATCGGAGCCGACCCCGATCTGTTCTTCGGGCACTTCCTCGACGACTGGTGCCGGATACCCGGCGCGATTCCCGGGGACGCCCGCGCCGCATACCTAGCGGCTGCCCGCGCGCCCGGCGCCGTTCGCGCGGTGTGCGCCGACTATCGGGCCAGCGCCTCCATCGACAACGTCCACGACGAAGCCGATCGTCGTGCGGGCCGCCGGTTGACCATGCCCGTCGCCGCGCTCTGGCAGGATCCGGGCGAGGTCGTGCTTCCGTTCGATCCCCTATCGATCTGGTCGGGATGGGCGAACGATCTTCGCGCCGGGACCGTGCGGTGCGGACACTTCCTGCCGGAGGAGATGCCCGGCCCCGTCATCGAAGCCATACGAAACCTGATCGACCGACCCGCGGCGACGGCCGTCAGGGCAGATGCATGAGTTGCCGGGAGAGGGTGAACAGGCGGCGGGCGAGTTTGGTGACCGGCAGACCGAGGGGAAGCAGGATCACCGTCACGCACAGGATCGCGCCGACGAGCCACAGCACGGCCGCGACCAGCCCCAGTACCGTGCCGAGCACGGCCGTGAGGATCCCCAGCACGACGCCGAGCAGGCCCTGTAGCGCTCGCATGATGACCTTCCGATGTCCATTCTGCCCTTCTTCGGCGCGACGCGCAGGTGCCGATCGCGATCGGCGCTTCCACCGCGTCCGGCCCCGCGACGACTCCGTGTACGGGCACGGCATCGGCCGGTAGCGTCCCAGGTATGAGCCGAGCGATCGTGGAGCTGTCGCATCCGGTCTCGGACGGCATGCTCACCTATCCGGGCCTGCCCGCACCACGCGTCACCACGGCCGTGGCGCGCGACCGATCGCCGCTGATCGACATGGCCTACGACATCGCACGCGTGGATATGGTCGGCCACACCGGGACCTACATCGACGCGCCTTACCATTTCCACGCCGAAGGCGCCGACATCGCCGAGTTGCCGTTGGAACGGCTGTTCAACGTGCCGATCGTCCTGATCCGCGCGCGGGGACTGCGCGCGGTGGGCCCTGATCTGCTCGGTGATCCCGCGCGCCTGTGGGGCAAGGCGGTGCTGGTGCACACCGGTTGGTCGGCCGAGTGGGGTTCGGCCGCGTACCGTGACCCCGGGCATCCGTTCCTGATCGGTGAGGTCGCCGATGCGCTGGTCGCCGCCAATGTGGCGTTGGTGGGCATCGACTCGCTCGACGTGGACGACACGTCGTTGCCGACACGTCCGTGCCATCACACGCTGCTGGGCGCGGGAATCCCGATCATCGAGCAGATGACGAACCTGGACGCGCTCCCCGGCACCGGCGCCAGACTCGTCGCATTGCCTGCGCCGGTGCGCGGGATGGGCTCGTTTCCGCTGCGCGTCGTGGCGTGGTGGTGACATAGACGCTTTCGATCCCACGATCGGGGGCTCTTGCTCTGCCGAAGTTCCTCTCGCCGACGGGGTTACGGTCGAGCGGTCCCGCCGGCGAGATCGGGCCCCTGGACCGACGAGGTGTAGTCGAGTGATTGCCGAAGATAGTGATCCGAACGGCGAGAAGCCGGAACCCCGCAGGAAGACGATCAGCAGTACTTACATTCATCGGCTGCAACGTCGGCACTTCCTGCTCTTCGATATTCTGCCGATTCTCGGCACGGCTGGTGCGTTCGCCTTTCTCCGGGTGCATCCGTTCGGCCTGACCGAATTCCTGCTGCTGTTCTCGATGTGGCTGGCCACCGGCCTCGGCGTGACCGTCGGCTACCACCGGCTGTTCACCCATCGCACGTTCACGGCGGCGCCGTGGGTCGCCGCGGTGCTGGCGGTGCTCGGCTCGATGGCCGGACAGGGCGGCGTGGTGTCCTGGGTGGCCCTGCATCGGCGGCATCACGAATACAGCGATCGCGAAGGAGATCCGCACTCGCCGAACCTTTCCGGCGGCGGTCTGCGCGGAACGCTGGAGTGGCCGTGACCACCGACAGCTTCGTGTTCGATCCGTTCGCCGCGGGCTTCGCCGAGAATCCCTATCCGCACTACGACCGGCTGCGGGCCACCGCACCCGTGCACGAGCACCCGCTCGGATTCTGGATCGTGTCGAAGTACGAGGATGCCGCCGCGCTGCAGCGGTCGGCGCAGTCGGTCGACGAACAGGATCTGACCCGTCTGCCGACCTGGAAGAGCGACAGCGGCGAGCTCGGCAAGGAAAACCGCATGATGCGCGGACTGTCCATGCTGGACCGGAATCCGCCCGATCACACCCGCCTGCGCCGCCTCGTCGCCAAGGCGTTCACGCCCCGCGCGATCGAGGCGTTGCGGCCCAGGGCCGAGGCACTCGTCGACGCCGCCCTGGACCGCATCGCCGAGGCGGGCACCGCGGATGTGGTCGCGGGACTGGCGTTCCCGGTGCCCTTCGCGATCATCTCCGAGATGCTGGGCGTCCCGGTGGTCGAGCACACCAGGCTGCGCGAACTCACCGCGATACTCGTGCTGGCGCTGGAACCACTGCCCGATCCCGCCTTGCAGGCCGAGGTCCGGTCGGCCAACCAGGAACTGTTCGCCATGGTCGGCGACCTGGTCCGCTGGAAACGCGCCGCACCCGGCGACGACCTGCTGAGCAGGCTCATCACCGCCGAACACGATGGCGATGTGCTGAGCGAGGACGAGCTGGTCGCCCAGGTCATGCTGCTCTACATCGCGGGCCACGAGACGACCGTGAACCACCTCGCGAACGGCGTCCTCGCCCTGCTGCGCCACCCCGGCCAGGCACGACGACTCCGGGAAGACCCCGCACTCGCCGAGAACGCGGTCGCCGAACTGCTCCGATACGACACCCCCGTGCAACTGATGCGCCGGATCACCGTGGAGTCCATGCCGATCGGCGGCTCGGTGATTCCGCCGGGCAGCCTGGTGCTCGCCTGCGTCGGCGCCGCCAATCGCGATCCCGAGTTCTGGGGCGTCGACGGCGACGAGCTGCGCCTCGACCGGCCGAACGCGCAGCAGCACCTTTCGTTCGGCGCGGGCATCCATCACTGCCTGGGCGCGGCGCTGGTCCGGCTCGAGGCCCGGGCCGTCTTCACTCGCTTCGTGCGGCGGTTCCCCGACGCGACCATCGACGAATTGCGCTGGAACGGACGGATCAACGTGCGTGGACCCGCGGAACTGTCCATTTCGGTGTAGCGCGAGCGCATCGCCGCGTCGATCCCGGGCGCGCGCCTGCACACCATCGCGGATTGCGGTCACACCAGCAGCTTGGAACAACCCGCGGCGATCACCGCGTTGCTGCGGGAGTTCCTCGCCACCGTCGACGGTTCCTGACGCACCGACAGGTCGGTGATCAGCACCGAGAGACTCATGGCCGGAACGGCGGGACCGCGAGATCGTCGCCGAAAAGGTCCGGGAGGTCGCGATCGACGCTGTCGGGGAAGCGCGCGGGGCGCTTCTCCAGGAAGGCGGTCACGCCTTCCCTGGCGTCGGCGCTCGCGCCTCGGTGGTAGATGCCGCGGGACTCGATGCGGTGCGCGATCATCGGATGCTCGGCGCCCAGGTTGCGCCACAGCATCTGCCGAGACAGGGCCACCGAGACCGGCGCGGAATGCTCGGTGACGCGGCGCGCGAGCGCACGCGCCTCGTCGAGCAGGGTGTCCACCGGATGCAGCGCGGAGAACAATCCCGCTTCGCGGGCCTCGCTCGCGTCGACGAGGCGGCCCGAGTACACCCAGTCCAGTGCGGTCTGCATGGGGACCAGCCGGGGCAGGAACCAGCTGGAGCAGGACTCGGGAACGATGCCACGTCGATTGAAGACAAACCCGATGCGGGCGGTGTCGACGGCGATGCGGAAGTCCGCCGCGAGCGTCATGGTGATGCCGACGCCGACGGCGGGGCCGTTGACGGCGGCGATGATGGGCTTGCGAGATTCGAACATACGCAGGACGACCTCGCCGCCGCTGTCGCGGAAGGACTCCGCGGCGTCCTGGTCGCCCGCGACGAAGGTCTCCGCACCCGCTGACAGGTCCGCGCCCGCGCAGAAGGCGCGTCCGGCGCCCGTGATGATCACGGCGCGAATTCGATCGTCCCGGTCGCAGGTATCGAAGGCATCGATCAGCTCCGTGCCCATCGCGGTGGTGAACGCGTTGAGCTGCCGCGGGCGGTCGAGTGTGATGGTGGCGATGGCGTCGGAGACGTCCAGGCGAATATCGGCCATAACCAACAGCTTGCCATCACGACGATTTCCGCGCTCTTGCAGGGGGTTCGGGTGACATTGGACGAACGGCGTATCGATTCGAAGGAGAATGACTGTTTACTTAGTGCTGCCCGTGCGGTTAGCCTGTCGCCGTGTCTCGATTGGTCACGGCGCCTGGCTCCCCGTGTCGGGGTGACAGCGCGGACAAGTCGGACGGCGTTTCGCGCTGTCGTTCGACAACCCGGAGAAGAGGAGTGGGATGGAGATCAGCAACTCGGTCGCGGCCGTGACCGGTGGTGCGTCGGGACTGGGCTTGGCGACCGTGCGGGAGCTGCACGGCAAGGGAGCGAAGGTCGTGATCATCGACCTGCCGTCGTCCTCCGGCGAGGCCGTCGCCAAAGAACTCGGCGACGGCGTGGTCTTCGCGGCGGCGGACGTCACGAACGAGGAGCAGGTCACGGCGGCCCTCGACGCCGCGCAGGAGCTGGGCGATCTGCGGATCGCGGTCAACTGCGCGGGTATCGGCAATGCCATCAAGACCGTGGGCAAGAACGGGGCGTTCCCGCTGGCGGACTTCACCAAGGTCGTCAACGTCAACCTGATCGGCACCTTCAACGTGATCCGGCTGGCCGCCGAACGGATCGCGAAGACCGATCCGGTGGGTGAGGAGCGCGGTGTCATCATCAACACCGCGTCCGTGGCGGCCTTCGACGGCCAGATCGGGCAAGCGGCGTACTCGGCGTCCAAAGGTGGAATCGTCGGCCTGACCCTGCCGGTGGCGCGTGACCTCGCGGCCATCAAGATCCGGGTCGTGACCATCGCGCCGGGGTTGTTCCACACTCCGCTGTTCGCCACGCTGCCGGACGAGGCCATCGCGTCCCTCGGCGCTCAGGTCCCGCACCCCTCGCGCCTGGGCGACCCCAGCGAATACGCCGCGCTCGCGCGCCACATCGTGGAGAACCCGATGCTCAACGGCGAGACCATCCGTCTCGACGGCGCCATCCGGATGGCGCCCCGCTGAGGTACTCCGAGTAGTGAGGACGGTGCGGGTGCCGGTTGTTTCGGCACCCGCACCATCCTTGCGCGGATCGGAGATCTAACGGGTTCGTCTGGGGCCGGGTGCGAGGCGGATACCGACGACGGTGATGACGGTGACCACCAGCACTGTCATCAGCCTCATGAGGTTCCAGACGGCCGGGTCGGGGGCCGGTTCGGCGGGTTGGATGTCCCGTCCGTGTGTCCGGTTCGGTGGGGCAGGGTGCGGCTCGGGTAGGGGACGCTCGGCCTGCGGCGGTATCGGTGTAGGGGCAGCTGCGGGAGCCGGAACGATAGGGAGTTCGGGGGCAGGCGGGTCGAGTTGGAGGGGGCTCATAGGCGGGGGCGGGGCGGTGGGAAGCAGCAGCAGACACGTCAGCACTGCGCTGCCGGTAGCGGCACTGCCGACGGCGGCGCTGCCCACGCCCGATCCACTCGATCCGGGGCCGATGAGACCAGGTACGAGGGAGCCGAAACCGCTGCCGGTCACGAGCCCGAGCAGGAGCAACGCGCTGCCCGTCACGGCGCTGCCGGTGCACGCCAGCTGGACGCTGCCGGTGTCGACTCCCGGCGTCGCGGCCGGTTGTTCCGCCGTGACGTCCGAGTGGGGCGCCGGGCGTGCCGCGCCCCCGGTTTCCGCATCGCCGGTGGCGGGCGGACCGCCGCGAGCGCCTGCGGTCCCGGCGCTGCCGGTGGCGACGAGGCCGCCGCTGCCGGAAGGCAGCCGAACCGGGCCGAGGCTCAGGGACTCACCGGACGTCTCACCTTCGCCAGCGGCGCTACCGGACGATGTGGCGGGGCCGTCGCTGGAACCACCGCCCGCGAAGGCGCCCACCGGCTCGGAGCCGGTCCCCGCACTCCCGGTGGCGAGGTCGCCGAACGGCGGCCACGGCGGTGGCTCCGCCGATGCTTCCAGCGGTGGGGCCACGAGTGCCGCTATGGTCAGGGGCAGCATCACAGCGGCCAATCCCTTTGCCGTTCTCGGTGTTCGAGATGTGTTTCGCTCGCGTCGCATGGGCAGTCGCCTCGTCGTAGTCGGAACCGGCCGGAAGATCACGTCGTGTGCTGGTACCGGGACAGTGCGAGTTCGAAGGCCTCCTTCGGGACCACGTTCCCACCGGAGAACGGCTCGTCGAGGTTGTAGATCGCCCGGATCACCACGCCGACGATGGCGCCGAGCAGCGCGGTTGTCACGACGGTGCGCTTGGTGACCTGGACGCCGGAGAGGACCACGCTGAACAGCAGCAGGACCGTGCAGATCCACATGGCCAGGTAGAGGAAGCCGGGAACGCGGTAACCGGCGTCCAGCGCGCGATCGGCACGTGCCTGCGCCACCGCGTCGAGGCTGGTCAGTGCACTGGTGCGAAGTGTGTCGACCTCGGGATCGGCCGGATTCACCGCGGCCACGGCGTCGCGCAGGGTATCGAGGGTGTCCTGGGTGGATTGACTGAGATGACCGTCGTCGGCCATCACGGCCCATTCCGCGGTGAGAACCTGCTCGGTGTAGTCGCGCACCAGTCCTTGGATGCGCGTGTGGTCGGGTTCGGGCATCCCGTGCGCGGCCCAGTAGGTGTCGATGAGCGATTTGGCTTCGGCGATGGTGTGATTGCGCGCGTTGTCGTACTGCTGCCAGGCGATCACGACGATGAACGCCACCACCGCCATGAAGATCGTGTTGATCAAGTTGAGCACGAGCGCGCCGACGGTGTCGTCGTCGGTGTGCCGCCATGCCTTCGGATGTAGGCGATCCCCCGCCACGAAGACGACCACCGCGACAAGTGCGGTGAGAGCGGGCACGAGAAACTCGAAGGCCATGCGGGGACTCCATTCTGTCTGAGTGGTTCTCGCGACCGCCGCGTCGGTGACGTACCGCAGCGCTTGTCGCACTACGGGTTCGATGAATTCCGGGCATCGCCGCGTCCGAGGTCGATCGATGCGCCTGCCCTCAGCGGTACTGCGGCGACGTGGTCATCCCGAGCGAATCACGCTCGGATCGGAAAGCTCTCAGCGCTGCCGACGGGACATCACGCGATCCCGCGAGCCGGTCGAGACGCTCAGCTGGTCTCGGCTACCAGGCGAGCCGGAATTGTCGCGGACAGGCATTTCGATGGTCATGCGTGGCCCTCACCCCCGAGATGGATACCGAGACGATCGACGAGCACGCTGTCGATGGTCTGCGTCTGTTCGGATCTGATCAGTGGTGCACAGCAAAGCGATAACACGACACGACGCCGATACGGACCAGGCGCCGTCGAATTGTCCTATCCGGCAGATCGGTTCGGACGCACCGATGGTAGACCGCGAATACGCCTGCGCGTGGGAAATTTTCGGAATGCGTCGCCGCAATTCGTCCAGGACGCGGCGCGGACTGCTGCGGTCGGTCGCCCCGGATTACGGTGCCCGGTGCCGACCCCGGGTCAGTGTTGTGCGAGGAAGTTGCTGCTGCGCAGCCGAAGGGTGCGTGATCCGCGACTTTGCCGATCACCGAACGATGCCGGCAAGCACCCCGTATCGGCTGCACGCCTGCTGGAGTCAGCGCAATAGTGACCGCTGTGCCGGGTCTGGTGGGCGTGGGGTTCGTCCGGTGCTTTTGTCGCGGTAGTCGCCGCCGTTCGGGGCTCGCATCGAAGCATGGGGTTAAGCCATTGGCACACAACAGGTCCCGGTCCGCAGTGGCTGGCCGACTCGGCCACCGCAGCACCTGCCGCGACGGCGGAACGGCTTCGGAAACGTTCATCCGCTGGTCGATAGCGTGGGAACATCAGGGGGTGCGGGATTCCGGCGTGTCCGTGTACGCTTGCACAGCTACCGATCGGCGTAACGGGAATGCTCCCGGGTCGCGGATCGCGCGTCCAGACAACAGAAGAGCCACAGATGACCAGATACGCGCATTATGTCGGCAGCCTGCCTGCCGAGCTGATGACGGGTGATCGTGCCGTCATGCAATGGTTTGCCGACCACAGCGAGGGACGGCCGGTGACCGCCGTGCCTTGCGATCTCGATCCGGACTGGATTCTCGACTATCTGCGCACGCGCAAGCAGCATGCCGACGTCTTCGAGATCGTCCGCCCCGGCGAGTACGCCGACTACAGCGACTTCCCCAGTTACGGCCTGAGATCCGGGCGCACGTTGGAGCCGCGGCACGTCTCGATGGACCGGGTCGAGCGGATCGGCCAGGTCGTGGACACGTTCGAATCGCTGCGGAGCGACCGTCCGGAGCTGGCCGGAACGAAAGTCCAGATCAGCCAACCCAGTCCGCTGGATCTGGCGATGTTCGTCTTCGCGGGCGCCGCGGTCTCCGGTGGGCTTCCCGTCTGGCCCGCCGTGCGGCGCTCCGGGCTCGTGGTCGGCGCGCTTCGGCAGCTGCCGGTGTTCACCGAAGCGGTGATTCAGGAGATGACCGAGGTCGTCGAACGGTACGGTGACCGCGTGGTCTGGCAGCTGGAGTCGCCGATCGCACTGCTGAGCATGGTCAAGGCCGAACGACTACGTTCGCAGTGGGTCCTGGCACCGCTCGTCGCGCGGCAACTCGCTGGTTTCCTCGGCCGGATGCACCGAATCGGCGCGGAAGCGATCGTGCACCTGTGCTACGGCGACTATCAGCACAAGAGCCTGCTCACCCCGCGCACCCTCACTCCGGCGGTGAAGCTGCTCGGCCGCACGGCACGGCTGCTGCGCGAACAGGGCACACCACTGCCGCCGGTGCACATCCCGTGCGCCTACGGTGCCGAGCCGGCGCCGCTGGACCCGCGGTTCTACGCACCGCTGCGCAAACTCGATCCCGACTGGAAAGTGATCGCCGGTGTCGTCTCCCCGGACTCCGAAGAGGACAGCGCCCGCGCGCTCGCTCTCTTCGAGCAAGCCGCCGGACGCGAGGCCTACGGTGTCGCCACCGCCTGCGGACTCGGCCGATGCACGGTCGACGACGCGCGGCAGGCGGCCGCGACGATGGTTGGCCTGGCCGGCGGTGGGGGACCCGAACAGTGATCTGCCGTGGGGTAGCCGACCGCGCGTGACCGCAGGGGAGCGGCGACGCCCTCCAGGTGCGGAACACGACCCGGAGCCGATGCGCGACGACCGGATCGTGCACTCCCCACCAGCGCCTACAGCGTGCTTTCGTGCCGAAATTCGGCGAATTGCCTTGTCCCGACGTGCCTCTCGGCCGTATGTCGGCGCCGCCTTCGTCAGCGGAGGTATCGAAGCGTTGCTATGTTGCTAGCGTATGCGGGTCGCCGAGTTCTGGACGACAGGTCTCGGCAGGCACGTGTACCCGCTCACAGATCACTTTCGTCGAATTGCTGTTCCATTACCTGGAGTCACGTTCTTGACCACACCACAGTCCCCGATGGCCGCGCCGCACACCACTGGAACCGGAGCGTGCCCCGTCCAGCACGGACCCTTGACGGAAGCGGACGCCCCGCGCGTCCAGATGTATACGAAAGAGTTCGTCACCGACCCGCACCGCGCCTACCGCGAGATGCGGAGCAAGCACGGCTCGCTGGTTCCGATCGAGCTGGCGCCCGGCGTTCCCGCCACCCTGGTGATCGGCTACCAGACCGCGGTGCGAATCCTCAGCGATCCCGACCATTTCCCGGCCGATCCGCGCACCTGGCAGAAGACCATTCCCGACGATTCTCCGGTGCGGCCGATGATGGAGTGGTATCCGGCGGCACGGTACAACACCGGACTCGCCCATGATCGGTATCGGCATGCTTCCGTCGACGCCATCGACGGGATCGATTTGTTCGACGTGCCTACCACGGTCGAACAGATCGCCGTCCCGTTGATCAATGCGTTCTGCGCGGACGGATCCGCCGATCTGGTCACCCAGTACGCGTTTCCGCTGGTCCTGGAGGTCCTCAACCAGATGGTCGGCTGCCCGGCCGAGATCGGCGAGCGGGTCGCCACCGGTATGGCCGCGCGCTTCGACACGGTGCGGGGGCCCGAGGGCATGAAGATGCTCAAGGATGCGCTGATGCAGCTGATCCGGCTCAAGCGCCAACATCCCGGCGACGACGTCACCTCGCGGCTGGCGCACCACTCGACCGAACTCGACGACATCGAGATCTTCGCCCAGCTGATGAGTTTCTACGGGGCCGGATTCGAGGCGCAGCGCAATCTGATCACCAACGCCGTGCTGCTGATGATCACCGACGACCGATTCCGCTTCGGTGACGTCCTCGGACGGAACCTGTCCACCACCGACGCGCTCGACGAGGTCTTGTTCAACGATCCGCCGATGGCGAACTTCTGCACGACGTACCCGCGGCAGCCGATCATGGTCGACGGGGTCTGGTTGCCCGCCGACCAGCCGGTGGTCATCAGCCTCGCCGGGTGCAACAACGATCCTCAGATCCGTGGGACCGACGAGCCCGGTGGCAGTCGTATCGGCAATCGTTCCCATCTGGCGTGGAGTGCGGGTCCGCACGCGTGCCCGGCGAAATCCGTCGCCTACATGACGGTGCAGAACGCCATCGACCAGCTGTTCGACGCTCTGCCGGAAATCCAGTTGGGCAAGGCCGAACTGCAATGGCGGCCGGGACCGTTCCACCGGGCACTGATGGCCTTGCCGGTCGTCTTCCCGAAATCCGCGCCGGTCCGCGTCATATAGCGCCGATAACGAATGTGTCTTCACCGGCTCGGGTCCATACTGGTGCTCGCCGGTGAAAGCGGCTGACATGCCCGGCGATATCGCCGGCGCGACAGGCGCAGCCATCGGTATACGGATGTTCGTCGGCACAGGGGCGGGACGGTACGCCAGCGGTGGTCAGCGGAATGAGCGGCGGCGAGTTGTACGCTCGCGTCCGGGGCGAGGAGACCGCGTCGCTGCGGTCGGCGTCTGGAAACGCCGTTCGATTCGTGGCGGCCGTGGCGGCTGTTGTCGTGGTCTGGGCTCGCGGGCCGCAGCTGCTGGCGGCCTGGGTGCCCGCGGTGGACCTGTCGACGTGGCGGCAGCTGGTGCTGTTTCCGCTGGCCGTGCTGGGGGTGGGGGCGTTCGCCGCCGGTGCGGAGGCCGTCGCCGACGCATCGCAGGGGTTGCGGGCGCGATCGCTGCGGCGACGCGTGGACCGTGATCCCGATCAGATCGCCATGCTGGTGCCGCCGCTGGACACGCACATGGCCACGGTGCAGGAGGTCCGAAGTCACGGCGCGGCCGCGAGCCGACGGTTGCTCTGGGGCGTGGTGCCGGTCGCGCTGTTCGTCTTGGTCCTGGTCTACGGGGTGACCGTGGAGGAACCCGACGGAACGCAACGTCCGGCGCCGGAACTGGAGCCTGCCGTCCTCGGCCTGATGGTCCTGTCGGCGGCGGTATTGCTGGCATCGGTCGCGCTGCGGTGGCGGCGTTGGAATGCGAGCCGGACGGTCGAGAAGTGGTCGAAAGACCCCGCCTACAGCGCCAGGATCAGCCCGATCGGCCCGGACCCGACTTGGTCTCGCGCGAGCGAGATTCCGGCGCTCACCGTGCGGTTCACCACCCCGCCGCGGGGCAGGGGAGACCTTCGCGAGGTCTCGTCGCGGTCGAATGTGATCGGCGCGAAGCCGGTACAGATCGCCTATCTGCGCCTGTTCGACAATCGGGCGCGCGCCCGGGAATTCCTGCGCGGCGCGTGGCGCGAGTTCGGGTATGTGCATCTCCTGCGCAGCGCCGCGTCGGTGAGTCCGGAGGAGGTGCGAGACGTGCGCAGGCGCAATGCCTTCCGCACCATGTTCGTGGCGTCACCGCGCATGTTGCGCGAAGAACTGGCGAAACACTCGGACGAACCGTTGCCACCCGGACGAAGGCGGCTGCTCGGGGTGACCGATCTGGCGGTCAAGGTCCGCGACCCCGCGGGCAGCTATCCCGTTCGCTCGATCCTCTGCCACGTCAGCTTCTGGCAGGCGGCGGTGGACACACTGCTGTCCCGGGTCGACTACGTCGTGCTCGACCTCGCCGGATACGTGCCGGCGAACGCGGGAACACGATTCGAGTTGCAACGTGTGATCGACCGCTTTCCCATTGCCGAAGTCATCTTCCTCTGCGACAAGCAGAGTGACCGGGCGTTCCTGAAAGCGCAAGTGCTCTATCACTGGTCGCGAATGGACAGCCGCTCACCGAATTCCGGCACCACCCCGCGGACGGCCCGGATCGCCGTGACCGACGGTCATCGGGCCGCCTCCCGGTATCTGATGGCGGATCTGCAAGTCCGTGGTTGATGTCGCGAATGCGTGGTCGGGAATGGCGATCGGCGATGGTCGACTCGTAATTCGAAAGCAGCGCAAAAGGATTCGGTACGGACCTGTCGCCTGTTACGCTTCGGCCATGTCGGTTCGAACGCGTCCCGCGGCCCGTGCGGCAGGCTGACGACTACCCCGGGCTGTTCCAGTCCGCGGACACGGCGTCGCTGTACGGCCAGAAGTTCTATCTTCGCGCCTACGGAGCTCGGCTTTGGCTGGCCGTGGTGGCGGCGGCGTGCGCGGCAGTCACCATACGCGTCGGCGCTTCGGGCACCGATATCGCGGCCATCCTCACGGCGATGGCCTTCGTCGGAATCCTCGCGGTCGATGTGGGCGTTCTGCGCGGACGTCCGGGTAAGTCCTGGTACGAGGGTCGCGCGCTCGCCGAATCGGTGAAGACCTTGACCTGGAAGTACGCGGTACAGGGTGCGCCGTTCGTCGGGACGCTGTCTCCGGGCGAGGCCGATCGGATGTTGATCGAGCGACTGATGCTGCTGCGTCAGGATATCTCGGCGCTGGCGTTGCGGCCGACCACCGCCCCGGCCATCACCGATCACATGCGGCGGCTGCGCTCCGCACCGTTCGACGAACGGCGCCGCGTCTACTTGAACGACCGCATCCGGGAACAGCAACGGTGGTATGCGGGAAAATCCGGATACCACCAGCGCAGGTCTCAGTTGTTCGGCACGCTGGCACTCGTTTTCGAGGTCGCGGGTGTCGCGGGAGCGCTGGCGAAGGCGTTCAACGCGGTGAACTTCGATCTCGCAGGCATTTTCGCGGCGGGGGTGGCGGGACTGGCCGCCTGGTCGTCGGCCCGTCAGCACAGTACCGGCGCCGCCGCCTATGCCGTCGCCTCGAATGAATTGAGCATCGTCGCCGAGGTCTTGGAACAGAACGACACCGAAGCCGCTTGGGCCGACGCCGTATCCGACGCCGAGGAAGCGATCAGCCGTGAGCACACGCTCTGGCGAGCCTCGCACGGCGAATGACCTGCGTGCACGACGGTGCCGCATCGATCGGACATCGGATGATCCGGCGTGGCTGCCGGATATGCCAGGCGTGGGCGCTTACCATGATCAAGCTGTGTGACGTGGCGGCGTCGCATGGCGAACGGGGAAGCGGCCCGTCCGGCGTGTTTCGTAGCGCCGGGCGGGCCGTTGCGTTCGGTCCGGCCTGCCTTCGGCCCGTGTGATCCGTCGCAGCGGCGACGGGTGCGGCGCTCGGATGTACCGCCCGCGTTTGCCACCGAGCGGCGCGGGTAGGCAACGACGAATGGCATAGGTCTGGAGGTCGGAATATGGCATCGAACAATGGGGTCGGACAGTTGCGCAGCGTCGTGCTGGATTGCCCTCAGCCGCGCAAACTCGCCAGGTTCTATCAAGAGTTACTCGGGGGAGATCTGCTCGAGGACGATGACGACGACTGGGTGGTGCTGGTCGAGGCATCAGGTCGGCGCATCGCGTTCCAAACGGCGCCCGACTACCAGCCCCCGCGCTTCCCGGATCCCGAGGGGTCACAGCAAGTACATTTCGACGTCCTGGTGGACGATATCGAGCAAGCCGAGCCCGCTGTGCTCGCGTTGGGCGCGACACTCGTGCAGGACGAAACCGATGGTGCCTTCCGTGTTTATGCCGACCCGGTGGGGCATACGTTCTGTCTGGTATTGCTCCCGGACGAGTAGAACTCCATCCGCGCCCGGTCCTGCCGCGCCGGAAGCGATCGCGCCATATACGGCGGATGTCTTATCCGGGTGGCGGGCCGGGCCACGGCGGTACCGATCAGGCGGGCATGCTTCAGTTCATTCGGGCGGGGCCGGGTGCCGGATGTCATCGGCCACCGAACCGCCCGCGACATCGGCCGCCACACCGATTTCCTCCTCGTAGCGGTGCGCGGCGAGTACCTGGTCGCGGTCGTCGGTGATGTCCTGGAGCTTTCGGTCGTCCCCGGTGCCGGTGGCCTCGGTATCCAGGACTCCGGCATCGGTGTCGGGCTCCTCTTCGGCGAGCCGGTCGCCGAGCGGTCGAGGATGAGATTGCTCCCACTGCGTCACGCCGTACTTCGTGACGCCGCTCCAGTGCTCCGGTGGGTCCATTCCGGCCTCGAGCGGGTCGGAACGCAGCCGATCCTCGTCCAGATCCTCGGCGCTGCTGAGGGCCGCCGCATCGGTCTCGACCGCGTCGGGCGCGCCGGTGTCCTGCGGCGGGTCGTATGTCTCGTTCGGTTCGGTCATCGCTGCCTCCTCTCCTGCATTCAGCGACTTCCCGCAACGGTGGTCGGCAAACCCCCGGGAAACGGATGGACGGCGTCCGCGACCGGCTGCGGGCCGTGCGCCGGAGCCCGGGGTCGCGGTCGGGGTGGGCGCGACCGTCACCGTCGGGTGAACACGCCGAGGTGTTCGGTGTCGTAGTACTCGAGGGTGAGTTTGTCGCCGTCGAACCTCGCCTGGGAGACCGATCCGTGCGGGGCGTTCTCGCCGGGAGGCGTGAAGACGAAAGTGTCGCCGTTCCAGTGCTTCAAGGGGAAGGTCATGTTGTTCGGGCCCAGGGTGAGCGTGAGGAATTGATCGGTGGCGCTGATCGTCGCCGGCCCGTAGTAGGCGTTGTCGTAGGTACCCGCGTATGCCGCCGCCGGTCGCGCGGGGGCGGGGTCGGCGGGCGGCTGTTTACCCGCCAGCGCCCCGGCCGGTGCTCCGAGCGGCTGGAACGCCGTTCGATACAGAGTGCGCCAGTCCTGCTGGACCTCCCCGAACTGCACCAGGTCGGCGAACTCCGCGTTCAGCGTCTCCGGCACGCCGATCGGGGCCGCGTTGGTGAGCGTCACGATGCCGACGTCGGCCGAGGGGATCAGGGTGAACGCGGTGGCCGCGCCGAGGCCGAACGCTCCCGAGTGACCGAGCACGACGCGGCCCGCGGCGGAATCACTCACATTGAAGCCGAATCCGTAGAACCCGGCCCGCGCGTCCGGCGTTTTCGGTGGCGCCGACACGGCTTGCGGAGAGATTGCGGGCAGCAGATCCTCGGATGGCACCAGGACCGAGCCTCCGGCGGAACCGTCGGCGAGCACCATCGTCATCCATTTGGCCATGTCGGTCACCGAGGAGCTGACGCCTCCCGCCGGGGCCTGCGCGTCCGGTTGGCGCTGTGGGTTCGCCGGCTCGTACTTCCCCTCGATCAGCACGTGCCCCTCCGCGCGGTTCGCGCGGGACACGAAGTCGGTGTAGCGGGAACTGGTCGAATTCATGCCGAGCGGACCGTAGATGGTCTGTGCGGACAACGTCTCCCAATCGGTTCCCGCCGCGGTGGCCACGGCGACGGCGGCCGCGGTCAGCCCGAAATTGGTGTACTCGTAGGAATCGCGGAACGCGCCCAGCGGCAACAGCCGAAGCCGGTCTAGAACCGCGCCGCGGTCGTAGCCGAGATCCTCCAGTAGGTCGCCCGCGTGATCGGGCAGTCCGGAGCGGTGCGCGTACAGATCGCCGATGGTGACGTGCTCGGTGACGTAGGGATCGGCGAGGGCGAAGGACGGCAGCAGCCGGTGCACCGGAGTATCCCATTCGACGCCTCCCGCGGCGATCCGGCGGGCGACGACCGTGGCCCCGACCGGCTTGGACAACGACGCAAGCTGGAAGACCGTATCCGGGTCGACCTTCTCGTCGGTGACGATGTTGCGAACGCCGAATCCCTTGCTGTACACGACCTTTCCGCCGTGAACGACGGCGACCGCCATGCCGGGGACCCCGGAGGAGGCGAACAGGTCTTCCGCGAGCCGGTCCAGCTCGCCCACGGCATCGTCGATCCGGCCGTCCGGTATCGGCACACCGGCGATCCGGTTGGGCAGCACCGCGGAACTGGACGGCGCTCCCGCTCGCGTGGAGTCCGCTCCGTCGCCGCACCCCGCTATCGCGAGTATGAGGGCCGTCGCCATCGCCGCCGGGCCGAGCAACGTGCGCCGCGGTGTGCTCACGGATCGCCTCCTGGCTGTCGCAGCGACAAAAGACCAGATAAAGGCTAGTTGAGGTGAGATTGCTGCGCGGTCGGTTCCGGTTTTCGCGGCGACGGGCCCCGCACTCGCCCGCCGCCGTCGAATTCCGGCAGATCAGACCGGCGGCGGAGCTATCCGGCGGCGGGCGTCTCCCGGATCTCCACGATCGGAAGCACCAGCGCCGCGGGCGAAGTCGCCGGAACCGCCGGATTCACCGGTGCGATGGGAGCGATACGCCGGTATCCCGTCCCCACCGGTGGGCGGGCGTCCACCTCGCCCTTGTTCGGCCAGTACGCCGCCGCCCGCTCGGCCTGCGCGGTGATCGTCAGCGACGGGTTGACGCCCAGGTTCGCCGAGACCGCCGCCCCGTCGACGACGCTGAGCGTCGGGTAGCCGTACACGCGGTGGTAGCCGTCGATCACACCGTGCTCGGCATCGGCCCCGATCGCCGCGCCGCCCAGGAAATGGGCCGTGAGCGGGATGTTGAAGATCTCCCCCCAGCTACCGCCCGCGATGCCGCCGATCTTCTCCGCGACCCGCCTGGTGACGTCGTTGCCCACCGGAATCCAGGTCGGATTGGGTTCGCCGTGGCCCTGTTTGCTGGTCAGCTTGCGGCCGAACAGTCCGCGTTTGGTGTAGGTGGTGATCGAATTGTCCAAGTGCTGCATGACCAGCGAGATGATGGTCCGCTCACTCCAGTTCTTCGTGCTCAAGAAGCTGAGCAGGTTCATCGGGTGCCGCAGCACCAGGCCGAGGAAGCGCAGCCAGCGCGGGATCCGGCCACCGCCGTCGACCATGAGTGTCTGGAGCAGCCCCATCGAGTTGGAGCCCTTGCCGTAGCGGACCGGCTCGATGTGCGTGTCGGGAGTGGGATGAATGGACGAGGTGATCGCGACGCCCTTGGTGAAGTCGGTGCCGGGGCGCACCTGCTTGGTCGCGGCGCCGACGATCGACTCCGAGTTGGTGCGCGTGAGCACGCCGAGCCGATCGGACAGGTCCGGCAGCACGCCCTTGTCGCGCATGGCGAACAGCAATTTCTGGGTACCGCGCGTGCCCGCCGCGAGCACGACGTGCGCGGCGGTGAGCGTGCGAGGCTGCTTGCGAATCCAGGCGCCGGTACGAGCGGTGGACACGTCCCACGTGCCGTCCGGGTGCGGGCGCAGTTCGGTGACCGTCGTCATCGGGATGACTTCGGCGCCCGCCTGCTCGGCCAGGTACAGGTAGTTCTTCACGAGCGTGTTCTTCGCGCCGTACTTGCAGCCCACCATGCAGTCGCCGCATTCGACGCACCCGGTGCGCTCCGGCCCGACGCCGCCGAAGTAGGGGTCGGGCACGGTCTTGCCCGGCTCGCCGAAGAACACGCCGACCGGCGTCTGCACGAAGGTGTCACCGACACCCATGTCGTCGGCGACGGCCTTGAAGACCTCGTCGGCGGGCGTCATGTGCGGGTTCCGCACCACGCCGAGCATCTGCTGCGCCCGCTCGTAGTACGGGGTGAGTTCGTCGCGCCAGTCGGTGATGTCACGCCACTGCGGGTCGCGGAAGAACGGCTCCGGCGGCACGTACAGCGTGTTCGCGTAATTCAGCGATCCACCCCCGACGCCCGCGCCGCCGAGGATGAGGACGTTGCGCAGCGGATGGATGCGCTGGATTCCGTAGCAGCCGAGTGCGGGCGCCCAGAGGAACTTCTTCAGCTCCCAGCTGGTCTTGGGCAGTTCGTCGTCGGCGAAGCGCCGGCCCGCCTCCAGTACGCCGACCTTGTACCCCTTCTCCACCAGCCGAAGCGCGGTGACGCTGCCGCCGAACCCGGAACCGACGATCAGCACGTCGAAATCCGTCGTCCGCTGGTCCATGTGGAACTCCTCGATCGTGTCGCCAGTGACTCGGCTAACACTACTCCCGGGTAAGTAACGGTTCGCAAGTCGGCTCGAACCAGCCGATCACTCCGGTGATCAGCGGTGCCGGTGGTCGCCCGCCCCGGTTAAAGAGCGATGCTCTCAATAGTTGACAACGCTCTCGGATGCGCGCATCGTTTCTGTTATGCCGACGACCCCCCGCGCCCGCGCCAGGGCCCAGACCATGAACGACATCGTCCGGATCGGGCGCGAACACCTGGCGACCGAAGGCGCCGCCGCCTTGTCCCTGCGCGCGGTCGCGCGTGACCTCGGCGTGGTCTCCTCGGCCGTCTACCGGTATGTCCGCAGTCGCGACGAGCTGCTGACCCTGCTCGTCGTGGACGGCTACAACGCCCTCGGCGACGCGGTCGACGAGGCGCTGGCCGAGGCCGGGGACGATCCGATCGACGGGCTGCGGGTTCTGGGTCGCACGGTGCGGCGTTGGGCACTGGCCGAACCCGCTCGCTACGGGTTGTTGTTCGGGACGCCGGTTCCCGGCTACGACGCACCCGCCACCGAGACCACCGCGCCGGGCACCCGGGTGATCGCCGCGCTGCTGACCCTGTTCGCTCAGGCCCATCGTGCCGGCCGACTGGCCGCGCCCGGTAAGGAGCCGCGGATCTCCGCGCCTCTCGCGGGCAGCTTCGCGCTGATCCGCGACGAGTTCCCGCTCGAGGTGCCCGACTGGCTGGTGGTCCGCGGCGTCACGTTCTGGGTCGGCCTGTTCGGGGCGGTGAGCGCGGACGTCTTCGACATGTACGGCACCAACACTTTCGCCGACCGCGACGAATTGTTCGAACTCCAGCTCGACGGACTGCTGGACATGCTCGGTTACCGCGGGTAACCACCCGCGGTGACAGGGCGGCCCGGCACTGTTCATGGCACGGTGTGCTGCGATGGAAGTCGTGACGACGCCCGGCGAACAGTTCCCCGCACACGACGCGATCGCATGGGCGCACCGGATGGGTGCGCGCATTCCACTGGTCAATGCGCCGATGGGGGGTGTGGCGGGCGGACGGCTCGCCGCGGCGGTGACCGCGGCCGGCGGGCTCGGGATGATCGGGATGGGCAGTGCCGGATCGGTCCGGGCGCTGGAGCGGGAATTGCCGCACGTGCGCGGCATCGACGGCCCGTTCGGCATCGGTCTGGTCGATTGGGTGGTCGCCGAGGAGCCGCGACTGCTCGAGGTCGCGATCGAGGCGCGTCCCGCACTGATCTCGGTGAGCTTCGGGGAAGACTTGGGCTGGGCCGCCCGAGTCGCGGACGCGGGGATCGTCCCGGCCACTCAGGTGTACAGC
The DNA here is from genome assembly GCF_042733915.1 of Nocardia sp. NPDC059691. Classification (NCBI taxonomy): domain Bacteria; kingdom Bacillati; phylum Actinomycetota; class Actinomycetes; order Mycobacteriales; family Nocardiaceae; genus Nocardia; species Nocardia sp. NPDC059691. The sequence continues at coordinate 234,417 of NZ_JBHWFB010000010.1, forward strand.
GGGCAGGACGCGCGGCGTGCGCAAGCCGCCGGTGTCGGCGTCCTCGTGGCCCGCGGCGTGGAGGGTGGTGGGCACGGCGCCGTGAACGCGTCGCTGCTGCCGCTGCTGGAAGAGGTGCTGGACGCGGTAATGGTCCCGGTGCTCGCGGCGGGCGGCATCGGCGCACCGGGGGATCTCGCCGCCGTGCTGCGCGCCGGGGCCAGTGGCGCATGGCTCGGCACCTGCCTGGCGGCCTCCTCGGAATCGCTGCTGTCGGATGCGGGCCGTCGTGCTCTGGTCGAGGCACGCGGCGACGACACGGTGCTCACCCGCGCGTACGACGTGGGAATGGAATTGCCTTGGCCCGCCAAGTTTCCCGCGCGGGTGCTGCGCACCGGGTTCACCGACCGGTGGACCGGGCGAGAAGAAGAACTCGCCATGGACGCGGCGGCCAAGCGCGCTCTCACCGCGGCGCTCGCCGCTGACGATCCCGCCGTCGCGCCGATCGACGCGGGGCAGGGGGTCGGCTCGATCACCTCCGTGGAACCGGCCGCGCGCGTGCTGGAGCGGCTGTGGGCGGGGGCGACCGGATCGGTCATGAGCTGAGCGGTTCAGTCCTCGCTGCTGGTTCGCTCACCGAGATAGCGGATCAACTCGGGATCGGAGGAGACCAGCCGGTCGACTTCCTCTCCGCCCGTGCACTGGTAGAGGGCGACGGTGACCGAACCGGGCCGGCGTCCGGCGACCCGCCAGATTCCGCCGGAATCGGCCCAGCGCCGCAGCACCGTGATGGGATCGTCGGTCATCGTCCACCTCCACTCGATGGTGTACCCCGAAGTGTCACCGCGGGACGGTGACCGGGTCGGAACAGCTGGCGGGCGCGTCGACGAAGGAACAATCCTTCGGCGCACGGGTCGGCTGGTAACCGGGCGCGACGCCGCCGGCCCGGGTGATGTCGGTGTATGCGGCCACCGCGTCCGTCGGCTTGCGCGTGAGGGCTGGATCGGTGAGGACGTCGACGGTGTAGAGGCCGAAACGTGGTGTGTAGGAGCCCCACTCGTAATTGTCGGTCAAACTCCAATAGTTGTAACCGATCAAGTTCATGCCGTCGGCCTTGGCTCGCTGGAGCCAGTAGACGGTGTCGCGGAGTGAATCGGCGCGGCTGTATCCGTCCGCGCGGGGCAGGCCGTTCTCGGTGGGCATCCCGTTCTCGACTATGTAGAGCGGCTTACCGGGGAACTGACGCGCATAGTGTTGCAGCGCGTAGTAGATGCCTTCCGGCTGCAGCGGGTTCTTCCACAACTCCGTGAAACTCGCCGTGGCGCTGAGGCTGTCGGGGGAGAGGCCGTAGTAGTAGTCGATGCCGATGTAGTCGAGCTTTGTGTCGAGCCTGTCCACCAGTGGTTTGTTCACCACATCCTCACCGCCGGGGATGTAGGCGACATTGCTGGTCACCATGGCGCCCGGCTGTACCCGGTGGATGTAGTCGTAAATGCTGTTGTGCGCCTGGGCGATCCGGTCTTGCATCGCGGGCGCGGCCGCGGGCGAAAGTCCGCCATGGCGCAGTTCGTTCAGCAGGTAGAAGGTCGGCTCGTTGAACGTCACCCACAACGGCTGGAACGGGGCGTAGCGATCGACGACCGCTCGTGCGTTGGCCAGCCAGTCCTCGACGAGGCCCGGGTTGTTCCAGCCCCCGCGGTCGACGGCCCAGCCCGGGTAGACCCAGTGGTCGATGGTGATCATGGGACGCATGCCGGCAGCCGTGATCGCGGCGACGACATCGTCGTAGAATTTCAGCCCCTCGGGGTCCCACTTGCCCGGTTCGGGCTGGACGCGTGCCCACTCGACGCCGATGCGGTACACCTTCACGCCCAGATCGGCCGCGAGGGCGATGTCCGAGCGGTAGCGCGCGTAGAAGTCGATCGAATCCCGGTAGGGGTCAGTCGTTTTCCCGGACGCGACGTAGCGGGACCAGTTGCTGTCCGGGGCATGGCCTTCCGATTGATATCCCGACGAGGCGACGCCCCAGAGGAAATCCGGGCCCATCGGGGTGACCGCGGCGGGCGGCTCGGGGCGGGCGGCTGCTGGGGCGGCGCCTCCGAGCAGTACCGCGGCGACGGCCGCCAAGGCGGCAGAGACATGGCGGCGGTGTGAACGCATCGAACTCCTGTTCCGAAAGGGGCTGATCCTCGTCGTCCTTCGGGTGCTCGAACCAGGGTGGGGGAGGACGGCACGGGGGACAGGGTAACTGGTCGCTTGTCCGTTTTCTCGAAAGTCGGGGAGTGGGCTGCGCTTCGAGGACTTGCGCGGAACGGAACTGCGTGGAGGGTGATGTGGCGGAGCCTCAACAACTAACATCGCAACAACTTGCATGTTGATACGTAGATATTCGCATTGAAATATGTATTTCCTCGTCTTCAAAACCACGGAACACCCCCAGAACCACCATGCGATCGTGCACGCACAACTCCGCCCAGGACGAGCCGATCCAAGATCGCGTTCGGCCTGGTCGGGCTCGAACCGGATCGGCGCAGCCAGGCCGGGCCGGGGGATCACCAGCGACCTCGTCCGGTGCGGTGACCAGCGGGATTGCGTAGAAACGGATGCAATACGAAACCTGCACCGCAACTGAAACTTCGCAATGGATATCGAAGACCGAGAGGCCGACTGTGCATAGATGTCGGTACGAGGTGTTAGATCTGTTGTAGAGCGCCTGCCAGCCTGCGAGTCGTACGGAGAGGTGTCCTGAAGTGGTGTCTAATCCGTTGCCGCGCGTGGCGAGACGGCTCGCTCAGCAGCGCTGGGTGATGCGGTCGGCGCCGGTCGTGCTCCGGCTCGAGCGCGTGATCCGGCGGGTGAGCGGCGGGCGAAGGGGTGTCCTGGATCTGGCGGGGTTGCCGTCCATCGAGGTCACGGTGCCGGGCCGGAAGACGGGGATCCCGCGGACCACGTCGTTGCTGTATGTCCCGCATGGTGCGGACTTCATCGTCCTCGGCTCGAATTGGGGGAGTTCCGAACATCCGGCGTGGTCGGCGAATCTGCGTGCCGCGCAGACTGCCTCGGTCCGGCACAAGGGTGAGCAGTTCCTGGTCGCGGTGCGTGAGATCGACGGTGTGGAGCGCAAGCCCTTCTGGGATCTGGCGGTCGAGTTCTGGCCAGGTTATGCCATGGAGTACGAGCTCTCCGGCGGCCGTGTGTTCCGGATCTTCGAGCTGCGCCGCAAATCCGGCTGAGGTGGCGTCGGCGGGGAGACGGGCGGCGCTGCGATGTCGGTGGGGCCGATTACGGTGGGGCGGTGACCACGCATCTGACCCACTGGGGCGCGTTCGAGGCGGACAGCGACGGTGAACGACTGACGGAGGTCCGGCCGTGGCGTGGTGATCCGGAGCCGATGCCGTTGATCGGGAACGTCGCTTCTGCGCAGCACCACCCCACTCGGATTGATCGGCCGTATGTCCGCAGGGGTTGGCTGGAGAACGGGCCGGGACCGGGGCCGCGCGGTTCGGAGGCTTTCGTTCCGGTGCCGTGGGAACGGGCGTTGGACCTGCTGGCGGGCGAGCTCGGCCGGGTCTACCGGCGGTATGGGGCGGAGGCGGTGTATGGCGGTTCGTACGGTTGGGCGAGTGCGGGGCGGTTCCATCACGCGCAGAGTCAATTGCACCGCTTCCTGAACTGTCTCGGCGGCTACGTCCGGCACGTGAACAGTTACAGTCTGGGCACTTCGACGGTTTTCCTGCCGCACGTCATCGGTGACATCGGCTGGTTGACGCAGCAGGCGACGGCGAAGGCGGTACTGGCCGAGCACTCCGAACTCGTGGTGGCCTTCGGTGGTCTGTCACCGAAGAACGCGGCGGTGTCGCCTGGTGGCGTCTCCCGGCACAACGTGCGGGGCTGGATCACGGCGGCGCGGGAGCGGGGCTGCCGGTTCGTGTCGATCAGTCCGTTGCGCGACGACACCCCGCCGGAGAGCGAAGCCGAGTGGATCGCGCCGCTGCCTGGCACCGACGTGGCGATGATGCTTGCGCTGGCTCAGGTGCTGGACGCGGAAGGCTTGGCGGACACGACGTTTCTGCGTGAGTACACGGTCGGCTTCGAGCGTTTCGCGGCGTATCTTCGTGGCGCGGTGGATGGAGTCGTCAAGGATCCGGAGTGGGCCGCGGCGATCACCGGGGTGGGGGCGGAGCGTATCCGGATGCTGGCGCGCGAGATGGCCGCCGCTCGAACTCTGGTGACGGTGAGTTGGTCGCTGCAGCGAGCGCGACATGGTGAGCAGCCGTTGTGGGCGGGTGTGGTGCTGGCGGCGATGCTGGGGCAGATCGGCCTTCCCGGCGGCGGGTTCGGGCATGGTTACGGCTCGGCCGCGGGCGTCGGGGAACCGGCGCGCGGGCCGGTGCCGCGACTTCCGCAGGGGCGCAACGGTGTCGATGCCTTCATTCCGGTCGCGCGGATCGCGGACATGCTGCTGAATCCGGGTGCGCCCTATCGGTACAACGGTCAGGATCTGGTGTATCCGGATGTGCGGTTGGTGTATTGGTGTGGCGGCAATCCGTTCCATCACCACCAGGATCTGGCCCGTTTGCGAATGGCGTTCGAACGGCCGGACACGGTGGTGGTGCACGATGCGTTCTGGACGGCTACCGCGCGGCACGCGGACATCGTGTTGCCGTCGACGATGTCCATCGAGCGCGATGACTACGGCGCGGGCGAAGGTGACCGGTCGTTCTTTCCGATGCGAGCGCTGACCCGCCCGCCTGCCGAGGCGCGCGACGATTATCGGATCTTCGCCGAGACGGCGGATCGGCTCGGGGTCGGTAAGGAATTCACCGAAGGACGTTCGGTCGCGGAGTGGCTGCGGCATCTGTACGAGCGGTGGCGCGTAGAGCAGTCGCGTGCGGGACAGGAGTTTCCGGATTTCGACGCGTTCTGGTCCGGCGAGGCGCTCGAGCTTCCGGTGCCGGACCCACAGCAGGTGCTTGCCGCGGACTTTCGCGCAGACCCGGACCGGTACCCGCTGAGCACGCCCAGCGGGAAGATCGAGATCTTTTCGTCGACGATCGATGGCTTCGGGTACGCCGATTGCCCGCCGCATCCGGTGTGGCTGGAGCCGGAGGAGTGGCTCGGTGGCGCGGCGGCGGAGCGGTTCCCCGTGCAGTTGGTGGCGAACCAGCCGCGGACGAAGTTGCACAGTCAGCTGGACGTGGGCGCTTATAGCCAGTCGGTGAAGATCTCCGGGCGGGAGCCGATCCGGATGCATCCCTCGGACGCCGAGGCTCGTGGTCTGCGTGCCGGTGACATCGTGCGGGTGTTCAACGATCGGGGTAGTTGCCTGGCGGGGTTGGTCGTGGACGAGGGGGTGCGAGCCGGTGTCGCGCAGCTGTCCACCGGCGCGTGGTACGACCCCGACCCGGCGGATCCGACGTTCTGCCGTCACGGTAATCCGAACGTGCTGATCGCCGACCGTCCGTCCTCGACGCTCAGCCAAGGGTGCGCCGGGCAGCTCACTTCGGTGGAGATCGAGCGTTATGCGGGCCCGCTCACGGAGGTGGAGGTGGTCCGCCCGCCGGAGCGGACGGGCGCGGAAGCGTTGTGAGGTCGCCGAGCAAGGCGGAGGTTGCCTGGTCGATGGAGGTGATGGTGGATCTGGATCTGGCGGCGTTGCGGGCGTTCGTCGCGGTGGTGGAGGAGGAGCAGTTCGGTCACGCCGCCGCTGTGCTGGGTATCAGCCAGCAGGCGGTGTCCAAGCGCATCGCGAAACTCGAATCGCAGTTGGGTGCGGAGCTTTTCGAGCGTGGACGCGGCGGCAGTACGCCGACCGCAGCGGGTCTTCGGCTGTTGCCGCATGCGCGTTCACTGCTCGTGGGCGCCGAGGCGGCGGTGCGGTCCGTGCGCGAGCGGGTGCGGCCGTTGCGGGTGGCGGTTCTGGGTAAGCGTATGGCCGCGACGGAGTTGATGGAGTTCTATCTCGCGCGTCATCCGCGCTGTGAGACCGAGATCGTCATGTCGAACATGATCACGACGTCGCGGGAGGCGCTGCGCAGCGGTCTGGTCGATGTGGCCTTGGCCCGCGCGCACGGCGGCCCGGTGGCGTTGCCCGGTGACATCGTCGCGGCTCCGGCGTATCTGGAGCCGCTGTATCTGCTCGTGGGTAAGGACCATCCGTTCGCGGGCCGGTCGACGATCGGGTTGCGGGAGGTCGCGGGGCATCCGGTGTGGGTGCCCGGTGCGGCCGTGCCGTCGGAGTGGGCCGATTTCTATCGAGAACTCAGCGCGTTCAGCGGGATTCCGATCGATACCGGGGGTCCGCTGGAGAATATGGCGGGAATCGTCGAACGTATCGCGGATTCGTCGTCGTTGGCGACCTTCACCGGTGACGGCGGGCAGACGCCGTGGCATCCGAACGTGCGGCGGCTGATGATCGTGGATCCCACTCCGGCCTATCCGCTGGCGCTGCTGTGGTCGGCGGGTGACCGGCATCCGGGATTGCGGCATTTGATCGAGCATGTCGCGGAGAGCTACAACCGGGATACCGCCGCCGCCTGCTGGGTTCCCGAACCCGATCAGGAGTTGTTCGGCGTGCCCGGTGTGGTGGCCGGTCCGTAGTGTCGGCCCGTGCCTCTACCATTCCCCGGGTGACCGGATACGACCCGCTCGACGCGTTCGAGCACCTCGACACCTCGACGTTGCCGCCGCGCCAGCAGCGGATTCTCGCCACGATTCGGGACTGGGTTCTGCGGTACGGGTATCCGCCGAATACGCGCGAGATCGGTGACGCGGTGGGTCTGCGGTCGGCGTCGTCGGTGTCCAAGCATCTGAAGAGTTTGGAGGAGCGAGGTTTTCTGCGCCGCGGCCGGACGGTGTCGCGTCCGATCGACGTGCGGATGTTCCTGCGGGCTCCGGTGCGGCGGGAGACGGCGGAGGATTCGGTGGCGGTGCCGGTGGTCGGCGATATCGCGGCGGGTGCTCCGATCCTGGCCGAGGAGCATACCGACGACACGATGACGTTGCCGCGCGAGTTGGTCGGCCGTGGCACGGTGTTCGGGTTGCGGGTGCGTGGTGATTCGATGATCGACGCGGCGATCTGTGACGGCGACATCGTGGTGGTGCGACAGCAGCACGAGGCGCATTCCGGTGAGATCGTGGCGGCGATGATCGACGGAGAAGCGACGGTGAAGGTGTACCGGCGGCGTAGCGGTCATGTGTATCTCGAGCCGCGCAATCCGGCCTACGAGGTGATCGACGGTGACGAAGCGGTGGTGCTCGGCAAGGTCGTGTCGGTGATGCGGCGGGTCTGAGCCCGGTGCGCTTGCTCGATGGCGTCGGGTCGTCGCGTTGACCGGCGCAGGGGTCTGGACCGACAGGGGATCGCGGTGGTCGAGCAGGTCGCGGCCTTGCTTGCCCCAGTAACCGCCCAGGTCGACGCGACGCGCGCTGCGATCAATGATCGGGGGAGTTCGGGCCGTTCCCGCCGCGCGGCACTGCGGGTCGATGCCTCGATGGGGCGGCGAATTCTCGCAGGGCCGCGACCGCGGCGTTGTATCCGCTCATCCCGTGCGCTCCCGGCCCTGGCGGGACAGCGGCCGAGCAGATGAACATCCGGTCCGCCACATGATAGGGGCGCCTGGTGATGCGTGGTCCGCCGAAGACCAGCTGGCGGATGCTCTTGTCGCCGGTGAGGATGTCTCCGGCCACATAGTTGGGGTTGTAGGCCTGCATGTCGATGGGGCCTACGACGGTGGTGGCGAGGATGCGGTCTCGGAACCCCGGTGCGAACCGCTCGACCGCCTCGAGCAGCACTTCGGTGATGTCCTCCGAATATCCTTGTGGCACATGGGCATACATGTCGACCGGGTGCATGTTTCCTTGTGAGCGTGTTGGGTCGGCGAGGTACTGCTGTCCGACGATGATGAACGGTCGGTCGGAAAGCCGACCTCGATGCACAGCGCGTTCGGCGCGGACCACGTCAGCTGCGCTGCCGCAGATGTGCAGGCTTCCCGACTTCCTGGCGTGCGGGTTGGTCCACGGAATGCCGCCCGCTATGGCCAGGCTCATCTTGTATGCGGCGGGCCCGTGCCGGAAGCGCCGGTAGGCCCGGGCGACCCGTGACGGCAGCCGGTCACCGGCGATGTCGGCGATAGCGGCCGGGGCAAGATCGAACATCACGAGGTCGGCCGGCGGCAGTCGGTCCAGCGACTCGACCCAGAACCCGGTCTCGATCTTTCCGCCCAGATCTCTCAGCGCCGCCGCCATGGCTTCGGTGATGGCGCGTGAGCCGCCCACCGCAACTGGCCACCCGTAGCGATGGCCCGCGGTGGTGATGCCGAGACCGATCGCCGCGGACAGGATCCGGTGCTGTGGTTGCCAGCCGTGCGCCATGTTCCCGGCGAACAACGCCCGTCCCCGCTCGGTCCGGAACAGCCGTCCGAGTGCGGCGGCGGGGATCAGGGTCGGGATGCCGAATCGGGCCAGCCGCAGTGGATGTGACGGTATCCGTAGGAGTGGTTGCATGACGTCCTTCGCCAGCAGTTCGTATCCAGCGGCGGGGTGGGCGAACAGGCGGCGCCAGATCGGCCCGTCCGGCCCGAGGCCCGCCGCGGTCTCTTCGACGGATTGATACAGCACTGCCGCTGTTCCGTCGTCGAGGGGGTGAACGCAGTCGATTTCCGGCCATGCCCATTCCAATCCGTAGCGGGCCATGTCGATTCCGGCGAAGAACGGTGAGCCGACGGCCATGGGGTGGGCCATGGCGCAGTGGTCGTGCAGCAGACCGGGGAGGGTCAGTTCGCCGGAGCGGGTGCCGCCGCCGATGGTGGCGGCACCTTCCAGCACGGTGACGTCGACCCCGTGCCGGGCCAGCGTCACGGCCGCAGCCAGTCCGTTCGGCCCGGAGCCGACCACGATGGCCGTGGTCATCGCGCACGCGCCGAGGGCAGATCCTGGGTGTCGTCGTGGTGGAGAGGATGAACCGGGAACAGATCGTCCGGCTCCGGCCATGGCTGGCGGGCAAGCATGTCCTCGACCAGTACGTAGCCCTCCTCGATGACGCCGGTTCTGGCATCGATGATGCGGTATGCCTGGCGTTGCCGGTGGATGGGCTGAGATTCGAGGACGACGACGCGAAGCTCGCCCTCCTCGAACTGGCAGCGCCGCTGCAGCGCTGTCAGCAGCTGTTCGTTGTGCAAGTGCCCTTCACCGAAGTTCCAGCCCAGCAGCGGGCCCGCGACAATCTCTCCGTCGCGGACGGCGTAGTCCTCCGGGTTGTCGACGGCGCGTGCGATAAGGCCGTTGAGTGCCCGGCCGTGGGTGTGCATCGATCGCCAGCCGAGCCCGGTCTGGATGAGGATGTCGGCGATCTCGGGGCCGTACAGCTTGGTCAACTGGGTGACCGGGAGCGCGGCGCTCATGGTGACGTGCTGCTCGAGTTTCAGCTCGGCGTCCCCGCGGAAACACCAAGCGCTTGTGGCCCAGTTGCCTGCGTAGTAGCGCATCGATGTCAGGAACGAAACCCATTGCGGCCGAATATGTCCCACGACGACGACAAGTGCGGAGAAGAGGATCATCGCGAGCACCAGCGGTGATCGAAGCTGCTGGACGTGGATGTAGCCGTAGTGTCCGAACAGGTAGAACAGGCTGAAGATGAAGAAGATGTTCCACTCCAGCGGCACGCCCATCGGGACGGTGGAGATGATGTGCAGGTGGAAAACGGCCATGAAGATGATCGCGGCCCAGGTCAGTGGGCCGCCGTGGCCGAGGAACACGAGGTAGGCGGGAACCAGGTATTCCACGACGGTGCCGCCGTGAGCCAGCAGAGCCGGGATACGTGACGGCCGCAGGTCCTGCGGTGGGTTGCGGTACATCTTGCGCTCGAGCCATCCGAGTCGCATGACGGGGCTGTTGCTCATCATGACGGCGACCACGTGCCCGAAGTGATGGTTGAGCTTGGACGTGGCCGCACCCCACCACAGTGCCAGCATGACCAGCTTGAATCCGATCACCATGTCGGCGAAGGGCACGAAGAACATCAGCAGCATCAACAGGTAGTGCTCAGGGCGTGCGGCCAGAAACACCGTCTTGTCTCGCAGCCCGAGCACGCAGAGGGCGATGACCAGAGCCACGACGACCATGGGATCGAGCAGGCCTACATGGCCGCCGTCCACCGGCGGAACGCCGCGACCGGAGGCGAGCAACGCCTGGATTCCGGATCCGAGGACGACCGCGTACAAGGCGACATCGATGAGCCCGCGCTCGTCACCACGGGTGAACGGCACCTTGCCCGGCCATGGCGGCAGCCGCAGGGTGCCGGGACGCAGGAAGTACAGCAGGCCGCCGAGCGGCGGCAGGAACCGCATGGTGAGCGGTCCGAACCCGCATCCGAGCCCGAGTATTTCGAACAGCAGAGTCCAGACGACGAGTTTCTGGTAGACGATCGGTTCGGTCCACCACGAGCTGATGTCGGTGAGCGCCCCGAGCCCGGGGGTCAGGGAGATCACCGCGGCCGCGCCGAGGACGTACAAGGCGCATTTGACGAGGTAGAGCAGGTAGACGGCAAGAGGCGTGCCGAAGCCGTGCTCGACCCAGTGCTCGGCGACGGTGCGCAGCCGTTCACCGCGCGGGCGGGTCTTCCATTCGGCGTAGTCGATGTCCGGAAGATCGGGTTTCGTGAATCCCATGGCAGGTGTCTTTCGAGAGGGAGAGGAGGGGGTCAGAGGGTCGCATCGACCGAGCGGCGGCGCAGAATCCGCTTGTCGATCTTCCCGACGGGGTTCTTCGGGATCTCGTCTACGGTCACGATCAGCTCGGGAAGCTTGTAGGCGGCCAAAGACTTCCGCAGTAGTTCGAGAATCTGTTCCGGCTCGACCGCGGCGCCGTCGCGATAGGACACGAAGGCGATGGGCACTTCGCCGTAGACCGCGTGCGGTCGACCGATCACGGCGGCCTCGAGCACCTGTGGGTGGGTGTAGATCGCGGACTCGATCTCCTTGGGATAGATGTTCTCTCCGCCACGGATGATCATGTCCTTGATGCGGTCGACCAGGGTGAGGTAGCCGTCGGCGTCCATGCGACCGATGTCTCCGGTGTGCAGCCAGCCATCGACGATCACCTTCGCCGTCTCCTCTGGCCGGCCCAGATATCCCCGCATCACGGTCGGGCCTTTGACCACGACCTCGCCCACCGATCCGGCGTTGAGGAAATTGCCGTCGCTGTCGACGATGGCGATCTCCTGGCCCGGCAGCGCGCGACCGACGGTGCCGGGTTTGCGGACACCGTCGAGTGGATTGCCCGTGCTCGCGCACGTCCCCTCCGACAGGCCATAACCTTCGTAGATCGGGATCGCGTAGCGCTCCTCGAATCGGGTGAGCAGTTCGACCGGCATCGGAGCCGCACCGCAGAGCGCGAACCGGACCGAGGAGGTGTCGGGCCGGATCTCCGCAGGCAGCGCCGACAGCATGGCGTAGATGGCGGGCACCGCGGAGAAATAGGTCGGCCGCGCCGCATCGACCCTGTCGAAAAAGGTCCGCGGCGAGAACCGGCCCGCGACTGTGGCCCGGCCGCCGGCGAGCAGCGGCGACAGCACGCCGACCACGATGCCGTTGACGTGGAACAGCGGCAGGATCAGCAGACTGTGGTCCTCGGCGGTCAACCGCATACCCGCGACCATCGTCTCGGCCATCACCATGATGTTCGCGTGCGTCAACTCGACGCCCTTGGGACGTCCGGTGGTGCCGCTGGTGTAGATGATCAACGCGAGCGCGTCGTTGGAGAACTCGGTCGCTTCCGCGGCGCCGCCGCGGCCTTCGTGCCGATTCAGCTCCGCCAGCGCAACTCGCTGCGGTTGATCGGCCTGGCCGGCCTCGCGTTCGTCAGCGCAGACAAGGACGCGAGCGCGGGAATCGGCCAGCTGATAGTCGGACTCGGCCGCGGTCGACGACGGGTCGATCGGCGTCGCCGCGGCGCCCAGCCGCCAAGCCGCGAACAATGTCACGATCAATTCGAGCCGGTTCGGCAACATCACGGCCACGACATCGCCGACACCGATCCCCGCCTCCGACAACCGATCGGCGTACTTCCGCACGAAGTCGAGGAACTCGGCGTTGGTGATACTTCCCGAGTTGTCGTCGGCAAGACACGGGTTGGTGGGGAAGCCTGCGGCACGTACATCCGGCAGGGCAGCGAAGTGCATGTCGATCTCCTTGCTAACTCGGCAGCTCACTTGCGTGAACGCCACGTTAGGAAGGTGATGTGACCTGGACCATATTGTGAGCGCATGAAGATAGCGGGAGGGATCGTGCGCCGCGCACGACGGATGTGTCGGTCACCCCACGGGCTGCAGCACGGTCGACCCCAGCCATCGGCAGGCCAGCAGGGCGACCTCGACCTCCAGTCGTCGCTCCCGAAGCGAATGTCCCAGTACCGCCTCCGCCTTGCGGATCCGGTACTGGACGGTGTTGCGGTGCAGCACCAGCCGCTCTGCCGTTGTCTGGAAGCTGCCGTTCGTCTCCAGGAAGACACGCGCGGTCTCGCGGAGTTGCGCCGTGGCATCGTCATCACGCGCAAGCGACCCGAGAATTTCGCTGATCCATGCCCGGGTGGCGGTCAGGTCCGCGCACATCAGCGCGATCGGCCCGAGCTGAGCCGAACAAGACATCGACGCACGCTGCGGTGCCGGTGCGGACATCGCGACGACCTGCGCTTGTGTCGCCTGGCGATGGGTCAGCCGGAAGCCTTCCAGTCCGGTGGCAGGTCTGCCCACCGCTGCCCATGTCTGCTCCGGAGTGCGCACCGCGGCGGGATCGACATCCAGTTCCGGCTGCGGGAGCCACGCCCACAGGGTTGATTCGTCGGCCGGGATCAGCAGCGGTGGTCCTTGGCAGGACAACTGATCGGCGATGGCCGTCGCCACTTGTTTGGCCGCGCGCAGTTGGTCGGCGCCCGCGTCGGACCAAATGACCATGCCGAGGTGGGTTCGGTCGAGCCGATATCCCAGTGTGCGCTCGCTGTCATCCGGGTCGACGCGCTGTCCGGACAGGATCGAGCGCACCCTCGCGGTACGGACGGCCATCTGGTTCTGCAGCCACCGGTCCCGCTCGTCCTGGTAGGCGGTCACGACTTGCTGGGAGACCCGATCGATATAGGCGAACGAGCGGTCGGTCATCTCGGCCACTGCGGAGGTGATCAGGGCGACGTCGTTGGTCGCCGCGGTGAGCTCGCCGAGCATGTGGTCGTTGAACAGTCGCTGCCCGATGCGGTAGGCCCGCAGCAGGGCGGCGATCGAAGTGCCGCGCTGGGCCATGCGCCGGGCGTACTCCAATGCCTCCGTGGGAGCTTCGAGTTCGTCGATGTCGAGCCCCAGCTCGTAGATATGCAACGCGATCACGACGTTGCCGGTGACGCTGGCCCGCAGTAGTGACTCCACGCGGCTGTCGCCGCGCAGCTCCGGCTCGATGTGGAGCATCTGCTCCGTCAAACGTTCGGACAAGCCGAGCGCATGTCGGCTCAGTTCTCCCGCGATCCTCGCGAGCAGTTCCGCGGCGTCGCTCCGCATGATCATCCTGACATCGTCACGATCGAGCGGACTCCGGCGGCCTCGACCTTCGGCCGCCCACGATCCGCAGCGCGAGGTCCGCGTAATAGTCGCCGATGTCCTCCGGTGACCAGGAGCCACCCTCGTGGTACCAGCGCGCGATATCTATTCCCAGCGAAAGCAGAGCGGCCGCGGCCATATGGGTATTCGAGTTCTCGAACACCCCCGCGGCCGCCCCGCGCTCGATCAAGCACCGGACCTCGCCCTCGATCGCACGCCGGGTTGCCTTGATCTCCTGTTGATGTTCTGGGCTCAGTGCGGCGAGCTCATAATTGATGATCCGGGCGACGGTGTGGGAGCGGGCGTGATGGATCGTGAACTCCCGCATCACGGCGATCAGTTGCTCGGCGGGGTCTTGTGCCGAAGCGATGGCAGTGCGGACGCGCTCCAGGGTGTCCAGGTGACCGGCGCGTGAGATCTGGTAGAGCAACTCTTCCTTGGAACGGTGATACACGTAGATCGTCCCGGTGCTCACCCCGGCGATCGATGTGATATCGCGGGTGGTCGACCCGTGGAAGCCGCGTTCGGCGAAGGCCACCACCGCGGCGTCGAGCAGCCGCGCTCGGGTCTGGTCCGCGCGCGATAGGTCCTCTGTATCGGTCACCTGGACAGTATGGCTCTACACAACGAGCACGAGTTTGCCGGTATCGGCACCTGTGAACAGCATGTTCAGTGCATTCGGCTTTCTCACGCGGGCAGCCCGACGAGGTCCGCCAGCAATCTCCGATGGTGGCCGGGACTTCCCAGTCCTATCTGGTCGGCCTTCGCGCGTTTGAGGTACAGGTGTGCCGGGTGCTCCCAGGTCATGCCGATCCCGCCGTGCAATTGGATGGCCTCCTCGGCGGCCCGCACCGCGATATCGCTGCAATAGGACGCCGCGACGGCGGTGGCGATCACGCTGTCGGGGTCGTCGGCCGCGTATGTTCCCGCCGCATACCGCGCGGCGGCCGAGGCCGACTCGACCTCGACGTAGAGGTCGGCGAGGCGGTGCTTGATCGCCTGGAATCCGCCGACCACCCGGCCGAATTGGCGTCGCAGCTTCAGATACTCGACGGTTGTCTCCAGGCACCAGGCGGCGATTCCGGCTTGCTCGGACGCGAGGAGTGCGGCGCCGAGCGTCAAGCCGGATTGGATAGCCGCCCAACCGGATTCGGCGGCGACGACGACCCGGCCCGGCACGGAGTCGACAGCGACGTCAGCCAGCGGGCGGGTCATATCCAGGGAGACCACCGGCTTGATCTGCGCCGCGGCGGCCGTCAACGCGTGCACCTCCGTGCCGTTGGCCGTCTCGACGGCGGCCAGCAGCACATCGGCGTCGAGCGCGCCGGCGACGCTGGTAACCAGTCCGGACAGCCGACCCTCCGCATCAGCCGTCAAGGTCGGGATGTGCGTCGCGAGCGCAGTGGAGAACGGCGTCAGCAGCGCTGCGCTGCAACTACCGTCGCCGAGCCGACCGACCAGCGTGGAGTCGCCCGCGAGCAGGACGGTCGCGGCAATGACGCTGCTGGTCAGAAACGGGACCGGTGCGACGAACCGTCCGAACTCCTCGAGGACGACGGCGGCGTCACGGGCCGTACCGCCCGCCCCGCCGCGGTCCTCGGGGATGAGGAGACCAGCGAGCCCGAGGTCGTCGGTGATCGATGTCCACAGCGTCCGGGTCAGTGTCCGATCGCCGTCGTAGGCCCGCGCGACCGCGGACGGATCGCATCGGGTGGTGAGCAGGTCACGCACCGCGCTGCGCAAGGAGGTCTCGACATCGGTATCGAGCAGCAGGATGTCGCTCATCGGCTCAGGTCCTTCCAGGCGATGTCCTTGTCCGCACGGGGTTCACCCGGCAGCCCGAGGACCCGTTCGGCGATGATGTTGCGCAGGATTTCGGAGGTTCCGCCCTCGATCGAATTGCCTTTGGCCCGCAGGAAGCGGTAACCGGCGCCGCGACCGGCGAAATCGACCCGGTCGGGGCGCACCATCGTCCAATCGTCGTATCGCAGGCCGTCCTCACCGCGCAGTTCGACCTCCAATCCGGCAACCTGCTGGTTGACTCGGGCGAACGACAGCTTGAGGGCAGAGGTTTCCGGCCCGGGCTGGCCGCCGGCCACCTGCTGACGCAGCCGGGTCGCCGCCAGCCGGGAGACCTCGGCATCCACCCACAATCGCAACAGCCGGTGGTGCAATTCGGGGGTGCGCTTTTCCGGGAATTCGCGCCAGAGGCCGGCGGCGGCGCCCAGCACTCCGCTCTCGCGGGGGAGCGCGCGCCCCCCGATCGAGACGCGCTCATTGTTCAAAGTGGTGGTTGCGACTCGCCAGCCTTCTCCTTCCTTGCCGAGGCGGTGCGTGTCGGGGATCCGAACGTCGGTCAGGAAGACTTCGTTGAATTCCGCTTCGCCGGTGATCTGCCGCAGCGGCCGCACCTCGACTCCGGGTGCGGTCATATCGCAGATGAAGTAGGTCAGCCCCGCATGCTTGGGCCGGCTGGGATCGGTGCGTGCCACGAGGATCGCCAATTGCGCTTTGTGCGCGACCGAAGTCCACACTTTCTGCCCGTTGACGACCCAGTCACCGCCGTCACGCACTGCCCTGGTGGCGATCGCGGCCAGGTCCGAGCCTGCCCCCGGTTCACTGAACAGCTGGCACCAGATCTCCTCCCCGCTCCACAGCGGACGCAGGAAGCGCTGCCGTTGTTCCGTCGTGCCGTGGGCGAGGATCGTCGGCGCGGCCATACCCAGACCGATACCGTTGATCGCCGCGTTGTTGTCCGGAGATCCGGCCTGCTCGAACAGGGCGTCGACGAACGGTTGCAGTTCCCGGTCGACGGCCCGGCCACCGAGCCCGATCGGAAAGTGAACCCAGGCCAGGCCCGCGTCGAACCTGGCTCGGTGAAAGGTCACGGCATCGGTGGTGGCCGGATCGTGCTTTTCGAGTACGGCTTCCACCCCGCGCCGCAGATCGTCGCGGACCGCGTCGGGTCGAGTCATCTGTCATCCTTCTGATCGGCCGTCACGGCACCAGCACCGCGACCGTCTCGGCCACACACGCGGGCTTGTCCGAGCCGTCGAGTTCCACGGTCACTCGGAGCACTGCTTGCGACCCGATCGTGCCCGGCACGAGCGAGACCAGTTCGACACCGGCTCGGACCCGGGATCCGGCCGGGACCGGAGTGGGGAATCGCACCTTGTTGGTGCCGTAGTTGACGCCCATGGACAAGCCCCGCACGGCGTATACCTGACCGGCCAGCATCGGCACCATCGAGAGGGTGAGAAACCCGTGTGCGACGGTGGTGCCGAACGGTCCGGCGGCGGCTTTCGCGGGATCCACATGGATCCATTGGTGATCCCCGGTAGCTTCGGCGAAGCGATCGATCTGTTCCTGGGTCACCGTGTGCCAATCGCTGTATCCGAGGTGGGTGCCGACCGCGGCCTCCAGCTCGGACAGGCCCTGGAATATATGCACAGCTCTCCTTCCTCCGTTCAGTTCCGTGGGCCGCCGGCCACATAGATCACCTGGCCGGACACGAAGCCGGCCCCCTCGCTCACCAGGAACGACACGGTGTGCGCGATGTCGGCGGGAGTGCCGGTACGGGCAACCGGAATCTGGGCGGCCATCGCCGCCTTGAGCTCCTCGAAGGAGATGTTCATCCGGGCGGCCGTGGCCGCGGTCATCTCCGTCTCGATGAAACCCGGGGCGACCGCGTTCGCGGTGACGCCGAACTTGCCGAGTTCGAGTGCGAGCGTCTTGGTGAATCCTTGCAGCCCGGCCTTGGCGGCCGCGTAGTTGGCCTGGCCACGGTTGCCGAGCGCCGAGGTGCTGGACAGGTTGACGATGCGACCCCACTTCTGCTCGATCATGTGCGCCTGCGCTGCCCGGGCCAGCAGGAACGAACCGCGCAGGTGCACGTTCATGACGGCATCCCAGTCGTCGGCACTCATCTTGAACAGCAGATTGTCACGCAGGATCCCGGCGTTGTTGACCAGCACCGTCGGTGCGCCGAGTGCGGCGGCCACGCGATCGACCGCCTGGGTAACCGCGGCCTCGTCGGAAACATCGACACCGACCGCGAGCGCGCGTCCACCGGCTGCCTCGATGTCGTCGACGACCGTCTTGCAGGCGGCCTCGTCCAAGTCGAGCACGGCTACTGCCATACCGTCGGCGGCCAGCCGCCGGGCGACAGCGGCGCCGATTCCGCGAGCCGCGCCGGTGACGATGGCGGTCCGCTGTGTCGGATCGGTCATGAATACTCCTCGAAGATGTGATTGCGGGGGAATTGCTGAGTTCAGGGGGTGTAGACCACGCGACCGACGGTCTTGCCGTCCGCGAGTCGCTGCACGGCGCCGGCGACCTCCTCCAGTCCCAGCCGCGCGCCGACCAGAGGACGGATCGCGCCGTCGGCGGCAAGTGCGGTCAGCGCGCGATGGCATTCGGCGACGGCGCCCGGGTCCTGGGTGTTGTACAAACCCCAGTGCAGGCCGAGGATCGAATAGTTCTTGACCAGCGCATGATTCAATGCCGGTGCTTGGATCTCGCCGCCGGCGAATCCGACGACCACGATGCGGCCCTCGAAGGCGACGCATTTCGTGGACCGTTGGTACACCTCGCCGCCGACCGGGTCGTAGATCACGTCGGCGCCACGACCGCCGGTTACGTCCTTCACGACGTCGACGAAGTCCAGCTGATGCCGATCGATGACCACGTCGGCGCCCAGATCCTCGGCGTAGGAGGCTTTTTCGGCGCCACCGACAACTCCGATCACCCGGGCGCCCGCGGCCTTGCCGAGCTGGATCGCGGCGCTGCCCACGCCACCTGCCGCGGCATGCACCAGGAGGGTCTCGCCCGCGGTCAATCCGGCGCGCCGATGCAAGCCGAACCAGCCGGTCTGGTAGCCGATGAACAGGGAGGCCGCCTCCGCGTCATCCAACGACGGCGGCGCTGGGAAGGTCTGGGCGGCCTCCAGCACGGCGAATTCCGCGAAACCACCGTGCGGCAGCGCCGCGCCTCCGAGCACCCGGTCACCGGCAGCGATCCCGGCCACGTCGGCACCGACCGCCACCACTTCGCCACACAACTCGACGCCTGGCGTGAACGGCAACGGCGGCCGGACCTGATAGAGGCCGCGGCACATCAGTACATCGGGAAAGTTCGCCGCGGCGCCGCGGACCCGCACGACAACCTGGCTCGGGCCGGGCTCCGGAACTTCCACCTCCTCCAGCCGCAGCACCGTGCCCGGTTCGCCCAGCTCATGGACTCGCCACGCTTTCATCCGCGCCATGTCAGATTCCGCCTGTCAGCGTGACGCCGCCGTCCACGACCAGCAATTGCCCCGTCAGCCAGCTCGCGTCGTCGGAGAGCAGAAACGCCACCACACTGCCGATGTCCTCGGGCACGCCGAGCCGCTTCAGCGGGTACGCCGCGGCGACCTCGTCCTCCCTGCCGTCGTAGAGAGCAGTGGCGAACTTCGTCTTCACCACCGCCGGGGCGACGGCGTTGACCCGTAGGTTCGGGCCGAGTTCGACCGCGAGTTCCTGAGTGATGTGCGTGAGCATCGCCTTGCTCGAACCGTAGAAGCCGATGCCCGGCGCCGGCTTGAGACCGGCGACCGACGACACGTTCACGATCGCGCCGCCGAAGTCCTTCATCCAGGCCCGATACGCCTGCTGCACCCACGACAGCGCGGCCAGGCAGTTGACCTCGACTATCTTGCGGGCCACGTCCAACGGCAGATCGACCATCGGCCCGAACGCCGGGTTGATGCCGGTGTTGTTGACGAGGAGGTCGGCGCTGCCGAACGTGTCGATCGCGCGAGCGACGGTCTCCGCCTGGTGCTCGACGTCATCGGCACGGCCCGCGACGGCCAGCGCGCGGGCCGGCCCGCCCAGTGCTTCCACCGCTTCGTCGAGCGCGTCCTGTTTGCGGGCGGTGATCACGACTCGCGCCCCCTCGTCCACCAAGCGCTGCGCGATGCCGAGCCCGATGCCCCGGCTCGCACCGGTGACTATCGCTGTCTTGCCTTCGAATCTGTTCATCATTGAGTCCCTTTCGCGGAGTCAGCGGTTACGACAGGCGCTCCAGCACCATCGCCATGCCCTGACCGCCGCCGACGCACATCGTTTCCAAACCGATCTGCTTGTCGTGGAACTGCAGGGAGTTGATCAGGGTGCTGGTGATGCGGGCGCCGGTCATGCCGAATGGGTGACCCACCGCGATCGAGCCGCCGTTGATGTTGAGCTTGTCGAAGTCGACGCCCAGCTCCCGCGCCGAGGGGATGACCTGGGCGGCGAAGGCTTCGTTGATTTCGACCAGGTCGATGTCATCGATGGTCATCCCGGCCCGGGCCAGCGCCTGCTTCGACGCCTCCACCGGCCCCAGGCCCATGATCTCCGGCGACAGCGCGCTGACTCCGGTCGCGACGATCCGAGCCAGTGGCGTCAGGCCGAGTTCGGCGGCCTTGGTGTCCGACATGATGACGACCGCGGCGGCGCCGTCGTTGAGCGGGCAGCAGTTCGCGGCCGTCACCGTCCCGTCGGGCCGGAACACCGGCTTCAGTTCGGCGACCTTCTCCAGGGTGACTCCAGGCCGCGGGCCGTCGTCGTGCGAGACGACACTGCCGTCGGGCAGGGTGATCGCGGTGATGTCGCGCTCCCAGAATCCGTTGGCGAGGGCGGCCTCGGCGAGGTTCTGGCTGCGGACACCGAAAGCGTCCTGTTCGGCACGGCTCACACCGCACAGTTGCGCCACGTTCTCCGCGGTCTGCCCCATCGCGATATAGACGTCCGGCAGTAGATCCTCGGTGCGCGGGTCGGTCCAGGCCTCGCCGCCCGCAGCGAATTTCGCCGTACGGCGCACCGCGTCGGCGAATACGGGGTTCTCGGTGCCGGGCAGGCCGTCGGCACTGCCCGTGACGTAGCGGCTCACGGTCTCCACGCCGGCGGAGATGAAGACGTCTCCCTCGCCGGCCCGGATGGCGTGTAGCGCCATGCGGGTCGTCTGCAAACTGGACGAGCAGTACCGGTTGACCGTTGTGCCGGGCACCCGATCCAGGCCCGCCAGAATCGCCACGACTCGAGCGAGGTTGAAGCCCGACTCACCGGCGGGCTGGCCACACCCGAGCATCAAGTCGTCGATGCCGTTCGGACCGAGGGCAGGCACCTTCGCCAGCGCGGCCCGGACGATCTGCGCCCCCAAGTCGTCGGGCCGGAGATCCCGCAACGAACCCTTGCCTGCGCGACCGATCGGCGAGCGGGCGACAGAGACGATGACGGCTTCGGGCATGACTGTGAACCTTCCAGCAAGTAACTGAGCGCTTGTTAACCTATCGACACCATGCTGGACGGACCGTCGATGGTCAATACGTCACAGTGAATTGGGACTGTGACACAGGGCACAGGCCGGCGCGGTCGCTCAGCAGACGGCTTGCGTCCGACGCAGCAGCCATCATTGGATGAGTACAGCGACGGTCGAATGGATGGCCTTGTGGGGCAACGGATCGCCAGCCCTGTGCGGCAGCGGCTCCGGCGGGACCTTCACCACACGATTCTGAGGCACACCCGCCGCGCTCGCTGCGGGTGTGCCTCTGCTGGTCACCACCATCGATGAGGGTCGGGACCTGTCGTCGACGTGCGGGATACCGGCCGACGGCTCCTATCGTCTGCTGCCGGCCTGACGGCTCCGCCTCACTTCAGGCGCCGGGCGAAGAATCGGATCCCGTCGTCCGCCCCGAGCGCCCGCACCGCGAACCCTGATGAGGCAGGTGGCGAAGCCGAGCATCAATTCGGTGGAGCCGGTGTCTGCCTGGGAAGAACAGTGGCCCGCGCTCGCCGAGGGCCTGGACCGGACACGCGTGCCGGCCAGGGCCGAATCAGCACGCGCGTAGCGTCGATTCGCTCACTCGGCAGAGCGCTCGGGGAACTGCGTTTTCACCGTGTGGAGGTCTCCGGCCCGAGCCCGGACGGGCGCTGGGTTCGCGTCGCTTCCGCTCGAGGTGCTGGGCCGGTGAGTCCGCCGGTCCTGCGCATTCCGAGGAACATCGAGGCCAGGCCGAGCAGCACGGCGACGGCGCCGGCGACGACGTTGTTCCAGATCGTCGAGGTGGTATCGACGTTGCCGCTGACGATCCAGGGGGCGACGATCGTCCAGAGGCCGATCAGGGGAGCGGCCCAGACGATGCCGTGCGTCCGGCCGTACACCGAGGCGAAGCCCAGTGCGAGCATGGCCAGAGCGATGCCGACGATGAGGTTGTTGACGGTCAATGTGGAGAGTCCGTTGAACCCGACGACCCAGGGGGAAATCGCGATGTAGAGCCCGGTCAGGAACATCAGGCCGGTGACCGCTTGGGCGTCGGGTGCCTCGGAGGCGCGCTCGTACTTCTCCCGCAATTCCACGATGTCGGGATGCCGGCTCATCATGGTTTCACTACTCATGTTTCCACCACCCTTCGGACGTAGTGGCGTATCGAAGCTCTCCCGAGCCGGGCGGCTCGCGATCGGTTCAGGAACGCGACCCGTCCTGATCGCCGCTCACTTATATCATCCTGTGATAATATCACTCCATGATGGAAGGGTCGATGTCCTCGTCGGGCCACCTCACCGACCAGGAATACACGCGGCTGCTGGCGTTTCGTACCGTGCTGCGCCAGCTGCTGCGCTGGAGTGAGCGTGGGGCGGCCGAGGTGGGACTCACCGACACCCAGCACCAACTCCTGCTGGCGATCCGAGGGCACTCCCACCCCGGCGGGCCGAGCATCGGGGAGGTCGCCGGTTACCTGTCCGCCCGCCACCACAGCGTGGTGCAGCTGATCGATCGCACCGAGCAACTCGGCCTCGTCACTCGGAAACGAGGGCAGGGCACCGACCGTCGCGTCGTACACCTCACGCTGACCGAGGCAGGCAAGGAAACGTTGGCCTTGCTCAGCGCCACACATCGGGAAGAACTAGAGCGACTGACTCCCCTCATCGGCGCGCTGGATGATCTCCCCGCCGTAGGGTGAGCGTTGCTCGGTCCGGGTAGGGCCACCCGAGCCGGGATCACCTCGCGATCCGCTCTGGTGGGCCGGGTGTGCCGAGAAAGGTGCGCCCCTCAGCGGCCGAGCAAAGCGCTTGCCCCGTACGGATTTCGCCCGTCCATGCCCGCGTCGTGCCTGATGGGGGTGGTGCGGCAGGAGCGGGAGGACCCGCGCTCGGGTTCAGGATCGCGCTGATCGCAATCATTCTGTGAACCGTCTGCGCACCTTACTGTTCCGGACAGTACTTCTCGTGTGAGGACCGCGTCAGATGACATTGCAGTTGGATCCGACCACATCCGCGCCGCCTTCCGCCCCTGCCGAGGCGGTCGTCGAAAGCCCGGCCCCGTTCACCCGGAAGCTGATCGGCCTGGCCAGAGCGTCTTCCGGGCTGATTTTGGCGGTGGTCGTCTGGCAGCTGGGCGCCCGATCCTGGCTCGGCACGACCACTCCGGCGCCGACGGAGGTGCTCGAGGCCGGGTGGGAGCTGATCAGGTCGGGCGAGCTGTGGCAACATCTGGCCGCCTCCGGGCGTCGGGTGGCGGTCGGGTTGGCGATCGGCATCGGCATCGGTCTGGTGTGCGGGGTGGCGGCCGGGTTGTTCCGCGTCGCCGAAGATCTGGTGAACGGCCCGCTACAGGCGTTGCGAATGTTGCCGACGCTGGCGCTGGTACCGGTGTTCATCATCTGGTTCGGCATCGGCGATTCGTTCAAGATCGCGTTGATCATCGTCGCGCCGATCTTCCCGATCTATTTGAACGTGCTGGCCGGGATCCGGGGTGTGGACCGGCGGTTGGTGGAGGCGGCGGAGTCGCTGGGCCTCAACCGGTTCGAGTTGACCACCAAGATCATCCTGCCCGGTGCGTTGCCGCAGATCTTCGTCGGTTTGCGGCAGGCACTGGGCATCGGCTGGCTCACCTTGGTGGTCGCGGAGATGCAGACCACGCCGGTCGGTCTCGGGTTCCTGATGAACGATGCCAAGGAGTTCCTGCGGACCGATCAGATCTTCTTGGTCCTGGTGATCTACGCGGTGCTGGGGTTGCTCACCGATCTGTTCGTGCGCGTGCTGGAACACCGGTTCCTGGCCTGGCGCACCGGATACGAGGGGAAGTAGATGACCGCCACCATCGGGACTGGTGTCCGTATCCGCGGGGCGGTGCGCGCGTTCGGCGGGCGCACGGTACTGCGCGGGGTCGACTTGGATATCGCGCCGGGGGAGTTCGTCGCCCTGCTCGGCGCCAGCGGGTCCGGTAAGAGCACGCTGCTGCGCGGCATCGGTGGGCTGGACCGCGGCTTCAGTGGGTCGTTCGACGTGCCGGGATCGAAGGCGATCGTGTTCCAGGAGCACCGGTTGATTCCGTGGATCACCGTGTGGCGCAACGTCGTTCTCGGCGTCGACCGGGCCGGCAAGGCGCGTGCGTTGACGGCGCTGGAGGAAGTGGGGCTCGTCGCGAAAGCGGATGCGTGGCCCGCGACCTTGTCGGGCGGGGAAGCGCAGCGGGTCGCGCTGGCCAGGGCGCTGGTCCGCAATCCGGAACTGCTGCTGCTCGACGAGCCGTTCGGCGCCCTCGACGCGCTGACCCGGTTGAAAGTGCAGGCTCTGGTGGCGCGCCTGTGGACGCTGCACCGCCAGTCGGTGCTGTTGGTGACCCACGACGTGGAGGAGGCGCTGCTGTTGGCCGACCGTGCGCTCGTGCTGCGCGAGGGCCGCATCGCCGAATCCTTCGACATCACCGTCGCCCGCCCGCGTTCGGTGGTCGACCCCGAATTCTCCGCACTCCGGCGCCGGTTGCTGCTCGCACTCGGCGTGAATCCCGAGGCACCGACAGGAGCAGACGTATGAGTGAACCGTTGCAGATCAGTACGGACGTCTTGGTGATCGGCGGCGGGCCCGCCGCCTGCTGGGCCGCAATCCATGCCCGCGAGGCCGGCGCCGAGGTGATGTTGGTGGACAAGGGCTACTGCGGGACCAGCGGCGCCACCGCCCCGTCCGGCACCGGCGTGTGGTACGTGGCGCCGGAGGCGACCGCGCGGGCCAACGCGAAGGCCAGCCGGGAAGCGCTGGGTGGCCATCTGGCCGATCACTATTGGATGGACCGGGTGCTGGATCAGACCTACGCGAACATGAATCGGCTCGCGGTGGAGGGACGGTATCCGTTCCCTGTGGATCCGGCCACCGGTGAGCAGATCCGTACCGGCGTGCAGGGCCCGGAGTACATGCGCCGGATGCGGGCGTGGGTGAAACGTGCCGGGGTGCGCATCCTGGACCACTCGCCCGCGCTGGAGTTGCTGGTCGACGACGACGGCGTGGTGCGCGGCGCGGCGGGCTACCAGCGCCAGGCCGACCGGGACTACCGCATCGCGGCCGGTGCGGTGGTGCTGGCCACCGGCGGTTGCGCGTTCCTGTCCCGGGCGCTGGGCACGAATGTCGACACCGGTGACGGCGCGCTGATGGCGGCCGAGGTGGGCGCCCGATTCTCGGGGATGGAGTTCTCCAACGCTTATGCGATCGTGCCGAAGGGGTCGACGATCACCAAGACCGCCTACTACGGTTACGCGACGTTCTTCCACGAGGACGGGCGGGTACTCGAGGGCGCGGGCTCGACCAAGGGCCGTTCGGTGATCGCGCGAACACTGTTACGGGAGAAGGTGTTCGCGCAACTCGATCGTGCCGACGCGGCGGTGCAGGCGCAGATGCGGCTGGGGCAGCCCAATTTCTTCCTCCAGTTAGAACACCCATTCCGCAGCGAAGTCGCCACAAAAGTGGGTTCATAGCGCGTTACCCTACCGTGTCGGTCTCACCGGGCTTGCGCCATCCGTCGGTCGACAGTGGATGTCGCGTGCGGATGGGAAGCAGTGGGTGGGCCTCGCCGGTCAAGGCGACGAGCGCCTCGACCACGTCGAGCAGGCTGGCCTTGGTATAGATGAGGGTCGTAGGGCCCGCCCCCGGCCTGTCTTGGTGGCCGGCGTAGGCGCTGGAGACCGCCATTCCGAACTCTCTTTCGACGAAAGTCAGCGTCGTATGGCGGACCCAATGCGCGGAAACTCCAACCGACGATGCCCAAGGAAGAAATTTCCTGATGCGTTTGAAGAGGTTGTTGATGCGTGCTACTCCGACCGGTCTTCCGTCCCGGTATCGAAGGACACGCCGGGTCGCTTCCGTGCCGCCGCGGGCTTCGATGTGCTCGAGGATCCTTTCCATCAAGGTTGGCGAGACGGGTTGCCATCTGACGGTTCCGCCCTTCTCTCGAAGGCGGACAAGGCAGTCGTGGGAGTTGAGGTCATCGCTGGTCAAGCCGAGCAGTCCGCCGCGGCGACATGCGGTTTCGATCAGGATACGCACGATCAGCGCGTCCAGTGGCCGATCATTGCCAGTCGTCGCGGCAACACGGCCGATGTCGCGGATATGGTCGAGAGACAGCGCGTGTCTCGGGCTTCTGGGCAGGCGCGCTCTTCTGACTTTCGCGGCCGGGTTGTCGAGCGGGTGGATCAACCGGTCGAGTTCGGCGTGGCGGT
Organism: Nocardia sp. NPDC059691; assembly: GCF_042733915.1. Taxonomy (NCBI): domain Bacteria; kingdom Bacillati; phylum Actinomycetota; class Actinomycetes; order Mycobacteriales; family Nocardiaceae; genus Nocardia; species Nocardia sp. NPDC059691. The sequence continues at coordinate 260,480 of NZ_JBHWFB010000010.1, forward strand.
AAAGCCGGCGAATTGCCGCCACCAAGGTCGCCTCGGCGCCGACGCCGCCGCGTGAATTCGATCGTCCGGCAGCAGCCGCGCGTACCCGGTGTTCGCTGCAGAGTTGTTCGATCTCGGTGTACGTCGGCTCGGTGATGGGCCTATCACCCCACCTCTGCACGAGGACCTTCCAATAGGATCCGTAGTTCCTGAGAGTTTTTTCCGACGCCGAGGCCGAGACCTGTGCAATGTACTGCGCGAAAGTTGGTGCAGGCCCTTGTCGTGTCGACTCGTCGAGCAGGTCTTCGAGCTTCAACCCCAGTCTGGAGATCAAGTGCAGCGCTGTACTGACGTCTTCGGAAGTCATTTAGGTTCCCACGGATTGGGCCGGAATTGTGAGATAGCAGCGGCCACCAGCGGCGTTGTGTACACGACGAGCCGCTGGAGAGTAAGGGACGCTACGAGTAGGAGCCGGTCACCAGCCTGCATGCCACAGGCGTGACGGACGTTCGCCGGAAGGTGGATGTATCCGGTCGGGCCGACAGCCCAGCGACCGTCGTCGGCAGGGTCCACGACTGCGAGTTGGTCTTGGTGCTGGATTGTTACTGGCTGGCCGGGATGCCAGTCGAGCTTCCTGATGGCTGATCTGTCACTGACGCGGCCACGTTGATCGATGGTCGCTGTTGCGCAGTGTGCCACCCCGATCGGTGTCTCGATGACAGTGGTCGGGTAGTGAAAGGGGATGCCGGGAAACTGGACTATCCGCGGACGTGCACTGTAGAGGTCGTCGAAACCCACGACTGATTCCTCGTGAGGCCGCAGCATCGGTCGACAATGTCTGGCCGAATTCAATGCTGGTTTCTCGCAATGCGATGTCCGGGCGGTTGATGGAGGAAGTGCGGGATACTCTGGCTGTGCCTGGCTCATTGATCATCACTCACTGGCGAGCTCGACGAGGTACCGTATCGGTACGAGTGGCGCGCTTGGCCGCCATCGCGTGCGGGGCCTATTGGAGCAGTTTCCCATCGGATGACACTGAGAACAGGCGAAGGTGGCTGGTGGTCCGGCAGGGCAGATCCGGCCGTGGAGGCGATCTGTTCCTCTAACAGTGTGCTGGCTTTCCCGCAACGCGGCACCACAAGGTGCGCCTGCGATGACTGCGTTCGCGTACGCAAAGTTTCGACCACCTCGATGTCAAAGGCGCAGCGCAATGTCCGTTCGACATGACATGCGTCAGGCTGCTTGAGGGCGTTTGCCGGCAACGACGATTCGCTGTGCTGGTGTTGTCGGGCAACGGCTGATTGCTTCCCAAGCATTCATTCGTGGCGGGTGGGTAGTCAAGACTTTTAGCGTGTACACCGTGGGTGACTTTTTCGATAATCCACCCGGCGTCGGAGTATTTTTCGATCTGTCACGCGAATTCGGCGCGTGACAGGGCACCCCAGTAGCGTGTAGGCGACTGGGTGCGGTTGTCGCGCTGGGTGGCTTCGGCTATGTGGTCATGAACCGAAGGTCCTCACGCGCGGGCGGTCGGCTGATGAACGAGCGAGCCAGCGGTGTCTGGTAGGTCATGGGGTCTCGGTGCGGGCTGGTAGAGCGAGTAGGTCTTGAGTTGGCTGGGTGGGAAGTGGGCGTCGGTTTGTCTGGTTTCGTAGATGTCGTATTGGCCGGTTTCGGCGTTGTATATTCCTACGGTTGTGTCGTCGATGATCTCCGGTAGGGGATCGTTTTTCCATAGTCTTGCGAAGTGTGGTGATTTGGCGCAGGCTGCGTAGACTTCAGCGAATCTGGTGGGGTCGGCGAAGGGGCGGAAGATGCGTACGCCGAAGAGCAGCACCTGTATGCGCTCGTATCGCTTTCTGAATCTTTCGGAGTCGGGGTGATTGAGCATCACATCGATGATGTTTACTGCGCGTTTGGAGCCCCGGGGTGCCGGTTGCAGCATGGGGAACACTTCGCACCATTGCTGGTTCGCCCCGCCGGGCGGGATGTCGTAGAGCAGCCCTTGGAAACACGCTGGGCCTTTGTGGTTTTCGAGGTAGGAGATGTCGTCGTCGGTCAACTCCGGCCACTCCTCGGTGGTGACCGGGTAGAGATCCGGGGCGACCAGAGCCCGCATGACGTCCGCGATGTACCAGGGGACGCTCAGTTGCTCGATGAGCAGGTCGATATAGGTGTCGGAGGGTGTGCGTTCGTCGCGGATCCACTTCTGGACGGTGTTGAGAGAGGAATCGAGCAATGCGCCCAGCTGTGTCAGTGTTAGTCCCCGTTCGTTGCCCCGGGGTGAGAGGTGTCGGACCTTCTCTGGCACGACGCTGGTCAATCGGACCCAGTTGATGTACTCACCGAGTGTCGACGGGTTCGGGCCGGTGCCGAGTGGTTCTATTCGCTCGACCAACTTTCTCATTGTTGCCTTTGTCTTTCTGTGGTGTGCTGCCCTCGTCATGTACCTGGTAGCCGCCGAGGCGACTGACTCGTCACCGCGCTGTGGCTTGCTGAGCAATCGGGTTGCTTGTTGCCGAGGCCGGTTCTGGACGACGCCTACGGCCCCTTCTCTGCGCTGATGGCTTCGGCTGTGCTGCGACCAGGGTTGGATCGATGTTGTGGGCACATGCCGGGTGGTCGAAACGCTGATTGCGCCGGTTGGCGTGCCCACGGTGCCGTGTCGGGACTGCGAACAGACTGAGGTTTGCGATCTTGGTCATGGCCGGTCTTCAGATGTCCTCAGCGCCGTGCGCGACCGCGGTGGCTCAGTGGGAGCGTGGGTGTCGTCTACGTCAGGGGGCGCTATCAGTGCTGTCTGCAGCATGGCGAGTAGTGCGGATTTGTCGTTTCCGCGGCACCGCAGGCTGATATGTCCGTCCGGTCTGACCAAGCACAGCGAGTCCGTGGCGGAGTCGCCGTACGTGTCGAAAATTTCGTTGCTTTCGGCGACTACGGCATGGGTGGGCGCGGCCGCGCCAACCTCGGGGGTCAACCTCGATGCGCGAGGGAGCGTGCCCCGGTTGATCCTCCGTGGCGACCAGCCCAGCCACGATGGGCAGTGCCGGCGCCGTTGGCCGCGCCATGGGGGCCGCCGCCGGGTTGAGTCAGTCGAGGCGATCGCTACCACTCGCAGTCGTCGACTGTAGGGCTGCGCGGCGTGCGCGGCCCATGCCGCCAGCGGGGACTGCGGATGCCGTTGCAAGACCAGCAGCGTGTAGCCCGGATGTCGCAGCAGGTCGTGAAGCCACAGCGTCGGCGTGATGGCCACGTCAGGGGCGCGGTCTCCGGCTCTGAGGCCATCCAATGGCAGTATGCGGGGGGGCTGGGCTATGACCTCGCGGTAGGAGTACGACAGGCCTGCAATTTGCTTGGCGGCAGCTTGTTTGAAGCCTGGTGCTCGGATGACCGCGCGTCGGTCGTCCATGGATTTGCCGTGCGCCATCATGAAGCTGTGCAGCCTATGGGTGCCGTCGATGACCTGCTCGGCGACCGGCCTGCGCTCCACTTCGTAGGTGTCCAGTACCTCTTCCGGAGCCTCGCCCGCGGCGACGCCTGCGAGTTTGTAGCCGAGGTTGAGCGCGTCCTGGATGGCTGCGTTCATGCCTTGGCCGCCAGCAGGTGAATGAACGTGTGCGGCGTCGCCGCACAGGAAGATATTGCCGATGCGGTAGGCAGAGCTGACGCGCCGCCAGATCTCGAAGACAGTGGCCCACTTCGGCTCACCGAGCATAACGGCGCCGTCGAAATGCCTATGTATGGCCTGCTGAAACTCCGCGCGAGCGGCGTCGAGCTCGGGTGTGCCTTTCCGTGCGGGCGTGGGATCGTGGATCAGGACACGGTAGTTGGTTAGAAGCGGTTCTTCGGTAGGGAGCGCTGCCGTGAGCAGCATTTCCCCCCGATGGATGTCGTAATGGATGTCCCTGTCTTCGTGCGGAAGGCCGAACACCGGGACGTCCATCATCCTCATGCTGCCGGTGTACTCGTCTCCTCGGAAATCGAGCCCGAGGAGGGTGCGCACGGTACTTCGCACTCCATCACATCCCACCAGCCAGTCAGGGTTCACGATCTCTGCAACCACCCGGGTGTCGGCGTCGGTGTGAACAATGGTCGCGGTGATGCGTCCGCTGTCACTGGTGGTGAGGGCGCGAAGTTCGGTGTTCCATTCCACGAGCACGCCGCGTGCGGCAAGTTGGGCACGCAGTACGCTTTCCAAGCGATCCTGCTCGAGCACGAGGATGCCCGGATACCGGTGGCTCAATTGCTCGAAGGCGAGCCGCTCCGCCGCTTGTTCGGCCCCCTCGAAATGGAAGACCATACCGCCGCTCCAGATGCCCTTATCCAGCAGTGGCGTGACGATCCGTGCCCTGTCGTATCCTTCCAATGTTCGTATGTGGACGGTGAATGATCTCGATGTCGTGGCAGGACCGGACCTTTTGTCTATCACGCGACACGGCACACCCCAGCGCAGCAATTCGAGGGCGAGGGTCAAACCCGCCGGCCCAGCACCAACGATCAGAATCGCATCACGCGAGACAGCGGCTTGTGACATGGTGATCCTTCGTGCGGTGCCTGTAGCGTCCAGCGGCAAGGGAGCGCTGACCGGCTTCGGATGGCGCCCTGTCGTCGCGGGAGAGCTGTGGTCGTCAAGCGCGACTCTCACACGCACGCAATGAAGATGGAATGCGGAATGACCGGCAGCTACCTACCGTGGTCACTTACCTATGTCACGCTGTCAGGATTCGAAGCTGAAGACCGTTCTCGTGCGGCGTCGTCGATTCTGGGCATGAGATGTGCAGGAATGCTCGCCGCTACGTCTTTTCGCGAATTGATCTTCAGCTTCTGGAATATCGCCGCGACTTGCGCGTCGATCGTTCGCCGGGAGACGCCTCGACATGCGGCGATGGCACGATTCGTGTAATCAGCAGCAATCAAGATGGCGATCTCGAGCTGGGGTTCCGATAGCGTGCGCCACGGCTCGGGTGCAGGCAGCGGTGCGAAGTTCATGGTCAGGTCGCGCAGAGCGACGCGGTGCACCTCGTTGGTCACAGGATCGAGTCGGGCGCCGCGTTTCTCGACATCCGTGTAGGCGGCAGCACCGAGCACCTTGCGGGATACGGCGCGGGCCTGGCGCGACTGGTCAGCGAACGACCCCATCGATGCGATGTCGATGCCCAGGCGCGTTCGCACGGCGCCCATGCCGCCGGTGAGGTAAGCGATCTCCCTTGCTAGAGATGGATTCTGAGGGTGGCTGCTGCCGTTGTTTGTGATGAGGGCTGCCAATGCCCAAATCCGCAGCTCGACCGCCCACGCCGCACCCCACTGATCACGAACGGACAGCTGATGACGTAAGGCATGATCCAGGATCGTCAACGCGGCTTTGGGATCGCCGTGCTTGAGCAGGGCGACGGCACGGCTCAGCTCAGCCCACGAAGCCGCCCACCGCGCACCCGATACTTGCGCTTGCTCGAGGCAACGCTCGGTAATGGCGTGAGCCTGGTCCGATGATCCGAGCAGGGCCGCCGCGAAGCCGGCGAACATGCCGGCCATCATCTCGCCGCCGCGATCGCCGAGATCACGGAACTTGTCACGGGCCCGCTCGAGCACTGCGATCGCTCTCGGATCCCGATCGCGCATAACCATTTCTGTGCCCTGGGCCATTTCCAGTCGTGGAGAAAGGCCGAAGTCGATCTCGGGGTGCTTGCGCCAGCCGGCCATGTCGGCATCGGGAATGCTGGCGGCGACGCAGTCCTCGATCATACGGTGGGCCTCTTGCCCTTGCCGCACGGCAAGCCACGCGATCGCCGACTGGGCAGCTACCTGCAGCGCAGTCGGCTGTGGGCTGAGCGTCTCGGTGGCATGCAGACACCGCTCTGTTAACCGCCGAATATCTTGGATCCGACCTCGTACGAACGGAACACGGAGGGCGATCAGCCCGATGCAGATTTCCAAGCCTGCCTCCGCCATGCTGGGCGAAGAGCGGGACGTTTCGATAGCAGTGAGGATGTTGTCCCAGGATGCCCGGGCCCAGTCCAGCAGTTCTCGCTCCTGCGGACTGAACCAGCGGGATGCGGCATCGGTGACTCGATCCCGGTAGTACATCAGGTGCCGATGAGCCAGGCACATCAGCTGGTCTTCTCCGCTGCTGTCCGAACGTCGACTCAGCTGCTTCCAGGCGAACATCCGTAGGGTCTCGAGCAGGCTGTAGCGCACCGTCGATGTGGTGATGTGGACGGTCACCAGCGATTGATCGACGAGCCTGTCGAGCAGCTGCTGTATCTCATTGCGCGGCAGCGACGGACGAACATCCCGGTTGTCGCCGGAATCCTCGACCTCGTCACCGCACACGGCTTGGATCGCATGGAGATCGGCTCCGACATCTGCGGCGGCGGCGCGCGCGTCGTCGGGATGGGTGTCGTATCCAGAAGCGAAGACCGACATGCGATCGAACAGCAGTCGTTCCTGATCGGAACACAATTCGTACGACCACCGAATGACGTCAGTGACCTTCCTGTGGCGGGGTTCGACCCCCGCGCGCGGCCCGGCCGACCACTGCATCCGCTGGTCGTCGGCTCGGCCCGATAGCTCATCCCTAATCCCGGCCAACGACTGGTAACGCCGCCGGGCGGCGGCCAACCGGATATAGAGGGGATGGTGATGCACGTGTCGGCATATCTCAGCGGCGATCTCCGACTCTTCCTCGCCGATCACCTGGTGGCCAGTGAGCTCGACGCGCTGCCGGAACAACGCGGCGGCCTGCTCCCTGGTCAGCGGTGGAACATTCGTTACACGCTCATCGGCCCAGCCGAGGGAGATCCGACTGGTGGCCAGGATCGTCAGATCCGGGAGCGTATCGAGGAGATCGGTGACGAAAAGTAGGAGAGGGTCGAGCACATGCTCGCAGTTGTCGAAGACAACGATGGTGCGTTGGGTGTTGCCTGCCTCATCGGTGCTGGCGCTGGCCAGTGCGTCGACTAGAGCTTCCCACCCGGATTTTCCGGAGAACTCGCCCTGGAACACGATTCGAGTGGTCTCCCGCTCAACTGCGGCGTAGTCCGAGTCAGCAGGCAGCCGTGCGAGTGGCACCCAGTGGACCTGAGCGCCGCGGTCCTTGGCTCTGACGCGCCGGATCGCCTCAGCCGCCAAGGCTGTTTTCCCGATCCCACCCGCACCCGCAAGCGTGATCAGCCGCTGGGTCAGTAGGTAGTCCTGAATCTGCTCCAGCTCGCGATCGCGTCCGACAAAGTTCCGAGTCGGCGTCGGTACCCCTCCCACACGCCCCACCCCTGGTTTATGCATATGCGGACTATAACCGAAAAAGGATGGTCGGTCTTCTACGTGCTGCTGGCCGACCTAACTCGTGGTTGTCAACACTCACGCCCGGCTGGGCGGAAACACCATCGCGGCGTGGGCGTCTCGATATGCACTCTTCTCGTGTCGATCCGCATGCACTGGCAACTGAGGATCGACGACGGGCAGGCGTGCCAACCGTATCCTGTGATGATAGGTAGGTAAGTCCGTAGGTAGCTACCTATCCTTTCGGTACTTCGAAGTGCGTGAATTTGCTGCCTGCGATCTGTGCGTCCACCTGGACGTGCCATTCACTCCCGCCGACGATCGGTCAGAAAGGTTTGTCAGTGATATAGGTAGGTACAAGCGTAGGTAATTCTCTATTCCGGCGCATCTTACGATTATGGCAATGTGTCGCTGGCGTACATCGGGAGGTAACTCGATGCTCGACCCGAGTTACTTGTTGCCGCAGAGCGATTGATGTGGCGACCCGGCTACGTTCGCCGGATGCTGACCGCGCCACTGGTGGTGTCTGGGCACTGATCGGGCTGATGGCGCACGACGCTCGAGCGGCGTGGTTGTGCAGCAATGGGAGGGTGAGGATGCAGACCGGACGTCCGAGCACAACCGCGATGGCTGTTGCGCACGCGCGGGCCTACCACCAGCTCGCCGACGAGCCGCGGGTGTTCACCGATCCTTTCGCTGTGAGAATCCTCGGTGAATCCGTCTTAGCTGAAACGGAGTTCGACCACGGTCTGGATCCGGATCTGGTTCGTCAAAGGAGGTTGTTCATCAATGCGCGCAGTCGATTCGCAGACGACACCGTTGCGGCCGCAGTCTCCAGAGGCACTGACCAGGTGGTGATCGTCGGCGCCGGACTCGACACGACCGCCTACCGCCATGGCGGGACAACGGCGCGAATCTTCGAAGTGGATCACCCCACCACTCAGGAGTGGAAGCGTCGACGCGTGTCCGGAGCGGGCATGGCAATTCCGGACTCGCTGACCTTCGTTCCAGTCGATTTCGAGAACACCACACTGGCCGCCGGGTTGGCCGGAGCGGGCTTCGACTGCAATCGCAGTGCTGTGTACATCTGGCTCGGCGTTGTCGTTTACCTCACCAGGGCATCGGTCGACGACACGCTCCGGTACATCGCCGGCCACGCCAAGTCCGAAGTAGTTTTCGACTACTTCTACCCGGTCGCCGCGAGTCCCGACGAGGCCACGGCTACCCAGGTGCAAGCACGTGCTGATCGCGTCGCTGCAGCGGGCGAACCGTGGCTCACTTTCTTCACCGCAGACGAGATGCGCGACATCTTGCAGGAATTGGGCTACGTCCATGTCGAAGACCGCTCCGCGATCGAGCTGCTCACTTCATACGGCGTCCCGGTCGGCTCTCGCGCCACGGATTCGGGACCCCATCTGGTGTATGCCTGTACGGCGTGACAGCGCCAAACTGCCCCTCCCGTCACGGGTAGGTGAGCAGCCTGTGGCGGGATGATGCGCGCGGCGAGCTTCAGGTGAGGTGAGGGCGGGGTTGCCAGACTTCCGCGTCGGTTTCATCGCGAGAATTGCGGTGCCGTCTCAGCGCGTCTGCGCCGGCTGTCGGTCATCTGTCGGCGCGGACGCTGCCGGTAGACCATGGTGTGGGGACCCAGCTAGTCGTGACGTGGAGGGGATGGGGTTCGATCTGTCCGACTCTCGAACGGTACATTGCTGCCGTTGTCGATCATTTACAACTGTAGCGGCCACCGTCAGTGTCGAGGCGGTCAGCAGCGCACCGATATTGCAGTACGGTGCGTTCCGCTCCTTCCGGTGTCCGGCAACTGGGGGTGGCACGGGTGATCGCAGGCGAGGCTGGCCCTTTTGTCGCCGGCGGTGCGAGTGTAGGCAGGCCTGTGTCATCACCTGAATGCACTCAACATGCGAAGGGAAAATGTACCCAGCGTGGGTGAAATTTGCCGATATATATCGGTGGTGCTGACGGTCTGGGTGTCTTTCTGCAAAATGTGTACAAAGTGGGTACCCAAAGAGCGTTGACACGTACATCTTACTGCCGAAGACTGCTTGTAGCCCGAACATTCAGTATCCGGTCGGACATCCAGGCGGTAGCTGCCGTGGGAATCCGCCCGTTTACAGATGTGTAAGGCTGACGATTCGCCGGGGGCGGTGGGAAATTCGTGCACTCCGTTGCTGCGCTGTGCGCTGCACGTGTGTGGGAATCTCTTTCATTCGCTGTCGTGCGACCACTGGAGCTCGGTGTGAAATGTGATCAGTTCATATCGTGCGGCCGATATTTCGATGTACGGACATCGTGCGTCAGTAATGAAAGGAATACCTAACTCATGGACATACTCGGCCTGGCCTACGCAGTGTCGAATCTCGTCTCGAGCGGCCTGTCGCTCCTGGCGAACGGGATCTCACTTCTGCATTCGTTCGGCGTGATCTAGCGGCGCGGCGGGATCCGGCCCACACGCGGCGGGCCGGCTCCAGGAGTCTCCACGGCTTCTCGGGCTCATCGCAGAGCCCGGGAAACCGCGAAGACTTCAACGTCGCTGCTGCGGTGTGTGTGCACCAATGCTTCTCGATCCTTGATAGGGGAATCCCTTTGCGTTATTCCAGCATTCGCATCGTGACCTACGTCGGTGTGGCGCTCGGCGGCGTGCATGACGCTGCGCAAGAAGCCTTTGTTCGCGCAATTGCGGAGGTGAGCGCATGAGCAGGCATCGCCGCTGCCGTTTGAGCGCACGAACCGGCGCGTGGGGAGCGGTGGCGGTGACTACTGCCGCTGTGATGGCGACGGGCGGCGGCGCTGCGGCCGCAGACGAAGGCCCCGTTCCGCTGCCTGGCTGCCCGTCGCTGCTGGTGTTGGGGGTGCAGGGTACCTCCGAGTCGTCGCCGACCGCCTCGCCTACGGCGGATTCGGGAATGCTCGGCCGGGTGTTCGTCCCGTTGATCGCCGAGGGAGCGAGCGTGGACCGCGTCTACATTCCCTACCCCGCGTCATTCGGTGGTGCGCTGGGCACGGGACCGGGCACCGATCCGTTCGCCGCCTCGACTGATCAGGCTCGTGCTCGACTGGACGCCACGGCAGGCGAGGTCGTGGACCGCTGCCCACACACCCAGATCGCGGCTGCGGGATATTCCGGCGGCGCCGCGGTGGTGTCCGGTTTTGCACAGGACATCGGCGCGGGTGTCGGTCCGGTGCCTGCGGATCGAGTGGCCGCGATTGCGCTGCTGAGTGATCCCACGCGACCGGCTGGGACAGGGCCGATACCGGGTGTGGCCGGCCAGGCGTCGCCGAGTGCCCCGCCGGGCACCGACGGCACGCACACCGCACGAGTGCGGCTGTCGCCGGTCCCGGGTAGCGGCGGCATCGCCGACCGCGGCACCGACTTCGGTACCCTTGCCGGGCGGGTGGGCGAGTTCTGCGCGGCGGGTGATTTGGCATGCGATGCCCCCGGTCATGCCGCGGCGCTACGCACGGCAGCCGGACTCGCGGCGCAGGCCGACCTGCGGGACCCGATCACGGCGGCGGGCAGCCTGGCAGGGGCATGGGGCCAGACGGTAACCGAGGCAGCCAATGCGGTGCTGCTGTCGGATGTCACCGTTGATCCGGCCGGTCAGGTGAACTATGCACCCGCGCAAACCGTCTCGCAGCGCCTGGCGGAGGCGGCAGATCCACGTACTCCCGCGGCGACGCCGGAGCAGACGCAGGCCGCGGCGGACAGAGTCGGTCAGATCGTCGGCGCGATCGCTGCCGACCCGCTAGGGCAGATCCCGAGGCTGGTCAATCAGATCGGCGTCGCGGTCGGCGCTGAGATCGTGGCGAACGCGGACCTGCTGAATCCGGCAACCCTGTTGCACTACGCGACCGTCACTGTCGCGCACACCGGGTACGGCGCCAATGGCCAGACCGACGAGGCAGCCGACTGGTTCGCCGCGGCCTCGCATGACCTTGCGGGGAACGGGCAATGAGTGCCGAGCCGCACGACCGCATCCCATATGTCGTAGCCGCGAGCGCCGCTGCCGCACCGACGACCGCAGCCGATGTCATGGCGCCACCGAAGCGCAGTCCGCGAGGCCTGCTGGCTCTGCTCGGCGCGGCCGGTCTGTCGGTGGGTGTCGGTGAGGTCGTTGGGGCCTTGGCCGAGGGCGCAGACTGCGATCTACTGGCCCGGTGGCTGGTGGCATCCGGCGGAACAGCAGCTACAGACACAGTCGTCGCGCGCGGCGCGCGGCATCCACGTCCGGCTCCGACGGTGCCGCGATGGCGACGGCGGCGTCTGGCGACGGCGAGTCTGGTGTCGTTCTGCCTTGGTGCGGGAACATCCAGCTATCTGCTAGCCGCCCCGCAGCTGCTGACCTCGGTGTGGGGAGTGTCGCTGCCAACTACGGTCGCCTGCGTCGGATCAGCGGGTGTGGAGGCAATGCTCGCTGCCGTGGTGGCGGGTCACCTCATCACCGATTCCTCAGCACGGTGGTGGTGCGCGGGCGGGATGACGTCGGTCGCAGCGGGATTCGCTGTCATGGGCAGTTCAGCCGTGGGTGTCGAACCTGCGTGGCCGGCATGGGGAATGGTGGTTGCGCTTTTGGGACTGGGCATGGGCACCGCGATCACCGCGTTGTCGGTGATCTGCGCCGAGGTGGCTGATGCCGGGAGGTGTGCGGCTGCGTTCGGGTCGAGACTCACTGTCAGCCAGCTCGGCGGTGTTGTCGGCATCGCAGCCATGGCCACCGCCCGGCCGCTCGAGGCGTTTCTCGACGGTTTTCACGCGGTCTTCGGACTGATGGCCGTGCTGTCGTTGGGGGTAGGCGTCGCGGCCGCCGGGTGCCTGCGCACCGCGGCGTCCGCGACTTCCCCAGCACTGATCTCCGCTGCCACAAAGGGGTGCGCGCACAGCACGGGCGGGCATTGGAATGCGGCAACCGAGCCACTGGTCGGCGGGCGCAGCGATGTGCCCGACCGCCACCATCGAGCGGCGGATTCACGATGAGCTCCTACGAGGACGACCAGCCGCGCCACCACGATGATGATCGTTGCAGGCCAGACCGGCTAGGGCTCTATGGGATAGTGCCCGCAGATGGTCTTCTCGCGTCGGGTCCGCTCGGCGCGGAGCATGAACTCGCGCAGGCCGAACGCCGCGATGCCGACCCGGCGACCGAATTCGATCTGCTGCGCAGGATCGTGCGGGCCGCGGCGGTCGTCAGCGTGAGCGAGGGAGAGTTCGTCCGCCGGCTGCGCACGCCGCGCATGATGCTGCAGCCACGCTTCAGCGCGAATGATTCGACTGTCGCCGGTTTCTCACTGCGCGATCCCCGCACAACACTTCTGCGACCGGAGGTATCGGACGCGGAACTCGGTGCCGATTGCCTGCTGCAGGTGCTGCGCCTGGATTGGGACTCCAGCGAACAGGCGCGGTTGGAAGCGGCGGCGGAGTGGCGACACGTGCGCATCATGGGCCGATGGGAGCGGGAATCAATCCTGCTGACCTCCCCGGCGATGTGGCAGCGAGCGCTAGTAGACGCCGCGCAGTTCAATCACCGCCTGCAACATTCCGAGGCTGCGGATCGCTACAGCTGGCAGTGGTCGGCCACCCGAGTTGCCGGAGTTCTCGCGATCTGGTCGCTGCGTTGCGAACCCGCCTCTGGGGGGCCGTTGGCCGCGGCATCCGAGCAGGTTGCCCGATCCGGCATCGCTCGGGGCAGCGGTCCCCGCTCGAAGACGGACGGAACCCCTTCGGCCAGTCTAGCGCGGACTGCGTATGTGCTGGCTCAACAATCGGCTACCGCCCACGACGCGGCGCGCGAGACGCTGTTACTCGCGCAGTTGTCCGCGTCGGTGATGCTCATCGCCAAGGCCCATCGCCGCCGCGGCGAGCTACCGGCCGCGATGCGGCTGGCAGAGCGCGCATTGTCGCCACTGGCGGCGGTCGAACGGTTGATGCGCGAGCGCGTTGATCGGCTCCCGCCCAACGACGAGGCGGTAGGCGAGTAGATGCCGCAACAGCCGACCAACACAATCTCCGCCGCCCTGCACGCTGCGCGCGCCGTCATCGACGACAACGACGCTGAAGCAGGCGGTCTCGTCATCATTCTGCTGCGTGAGGGGCATCCGGTGACCGTGCTGCGACAGCCGCGGGGCGAGATCGACCTGGCGACGATCACAGCAGCGGCACGGTCGGCGAGCGCTGCGGTGGTGATCGTCCTCGGCACACCGGCAGCACGGGGGATCGGACCGATCCTGATGCGTCTGGACGAGCTGGTGGCGCAGCTGTCGGCCGCAGGGATCAGCGATCCGGTCGCAGTGCACGTCCCCAGCCTCGACGGTGACCAGGACACCGTCGTGACGGCCTTGACCAACACCAGCGACCGGGTCGTGCCCGCCCTGGGTTCGCACCGCCGTGCCCGCCGAAGGGGCCGGATCGCTGCGCTCCTCGGCGGTCGCCGCCGCCCAAGCTGCGAGAGCAGGAGATCGTGATGCATTGGGACACAGAGAATCTGGATGACGACACCTCGCCGAGGCAGTGGCAGACGTTGAGCAGTGTGGTCACAGTTCTCGCCGCGGTGGTCGCCGCGGCCGCCGTCGGATGGGCGACGATCTGGTCGCCGAACCCCGAACCGTCGCATCCGTCGAGCAGCACCAACACCATCCTCGTGCCCGCCCACTCGGGCGACAGGGTGGGCTGTGGCGGCGCGGCTGACGGCGTGATCCGCCTTGCCGTGTGGGTCACCGATAGTGGGGTGGCGCAATGAGCGTGGATCTTTTGATCCTGGCAGCCTTCGCGATCGCGGCGGTGAGCGTCAACGCCGCGATCGGCGTGGCCGCCCCACCACTACGACCTACGGCCCCCCACACCGACACCGGTGCGCCACCGGAGCGCAGCGGGAGCTGACCGTGCTGAACTTCGAGTCGGTGTATCCGGTTGTCATCGCGGTGGGCACGGTGATAGCGAACGTCGCGCTCACGATCGGTGGGCATCAACCCCGATGTGCACGTCAGCGCTGCCGCGACTGCGCACGCAGCCGTGCGAGGAGCCGTCGATGATTCCCTCCGGCCCTCAGAGCTCACGGCTCGAACAGACGTCAGCCGCGGCACCGGCCGTGGGGAGGGATAGTCCTCGCCCTCCGAAAGAAACGGCGTGGGTGCTGGTGCAGACATTCCTGCCCGGCTTGCCGCGATCGGTGGTAGCCGAAGGTGCCTATCCCCGGCGATTCTCACGAGTCGCGCGAACCCGCGCCGCAGGCAGTTCTACCGTGGCGCAGCACATTCCCGCGATCATCGAGCAGACCGTCACCACCGGTGAGCCGCAGGTGCGCGCACTTTACCCACCCTCGGGCGAACCGATGCGCGTGTTCGCCGTCCCGGTCCTCGGCCCGAACGATCACGTGTGGGCAGTGCAGCTGTGGGCCGGCCCGCGCGATACAGCAGTGCCGCTTCGGCCGGAGGTCGGCGCCATGCTGTGGACCGCATCCGGTGGCGGGCTCGTCCACACCACCAGCGCACTCGAACGGATATTGGACAGCGACTCGATGCGGTCGACTGACCGCACGCTGCCGGACCTCATGCGTCATTTCGAACGCATCGAGGACCGCACCGCATTTCTGCACCTCTTCGGTGACACCCCCACCCCGAAATTGTGGTCGGGCACCGCCATCACCGCAGGGGTGATGAGCCAAGCGCGGCTGCATGTTTCCATCGCCGCCTGCGGCAGCGGTACTGGACGCACCCGCACCGTCCAGGCCCTGGTCCACGACATCAGCGACGCGTACCCCGTTCCTGCCCCTGGAATGACGACGCGGCTGATCCGAGCGGCGCCAATTCCTGTTCAGCACGCCGTGGGCGTGGTGGATCTACGCACCGGCCTGCTGCATGAGTGGGTCTCCCAAGGGCCGCCGCCCCTGGACCGGTGGCTGCACCAGATGCCCACGATCCACCCAGAGGACATCACCGGGCTGGCCGCCCTACGGGCGGAGTTGCTATCCGGGACCGAGCACGCCCGAAATCACTGGCGGATGCGCTGGGACGACGAGCAGGACTGGGTTGTCGTCGCGGCCCGCTGGACTGTCCTGACCCGCGGGGACGCGCCTCAGGCAATGGTCGATGTGCGGCTGTCCGCGCCACGGCGCACACGACCCACGCCACGGCCTGACCCCGAGCAGCAAGCAAGCAACCCGCCCGGCTCGAAGCATGACCACGCAGAGCGGGTCCTATGAACATTGATCACGCTGCACCGGAAATATCACCACCAGCGCGCGCCGAAATAACCCTCGCACAGGCCCCGAATGGCCTACAGGCGCGGCAAGTCCTGACCGATAGCCGCCTCACCGTGGCCGCCGGCGCACGCCGCCATCAGCACCCTCCATGATGCGGCCGCCGGGTCGCGCCTCCACAGGACGAACCGGCGACAAACGAAGTCACGGGGGCCAGCTGCGACAAAACGAACTGTCGCACCAAACATCGGAAAACGGCTGGAGCGGGTATCGACAGCTGAGACAAGCGAGGCAACAACTATGAACTCACCGGATTCGCGTCAGACCATGGCGAAAGTCGCGATCGTCGGCGCCGGTTTCGGCGGGCTCGCAGCGGCAATCGCGCTACGCGAGAACGGGATCGATGACTTCCTGATCTTCGAGGAGGCCGACGATGTCGGAGGCGTCTGGCGAGAGAACACCTACCCCGGATGCAACTGCGACGTACCGTCACATCTGTATTCGCTGACCGCGCAGCCCTATCGCGGCGAGGTCCGCTATCCGGGACAGCGGGATATCTTGGACTATCTGCGCCAGGTCGTCGGTGACCACGGACTGCGCCCGCATCTGCGTCTGCGCACCGCCATCGCCCAAGCGGCCTTCGACGAGGACACTGGTCGCTGGCGGCTCACCACCGCCCAAGGACATATCGTCCACGCCGAGACCGTGATCTTCGCCGTGGGGATGCTGCACCGCCGCCATCTGCCCGACATCCCCGGCCGCGACACCTTCGGCGGGAATTGGTTTCACTCCGCGCAATGGGACCACACCCGAGACCTGCGGGGCCGACGTGTCGCGGTCGTCGGCACCGGTGCCAGCGCCGTGCAGCTGGTCCCCGAACTAGCGGTTATCGCCGAGCAGGTGCGCGTGTTCCAACGAACTCCGACCTGGGTGCTGCCCAAACCCCGCCCCGAGTTCGGATGGCTCACCCGCACGTTACTGCGGCGGGTCCCGATCACCCACGAGCTGTATCGCGCTCTGGTGTATTACATGGCAGATCTGGTGCTGGCGCCGGTGATGACCGGCGGATGGTCGGCGCGCCCTGCCGAATGGGCCGCTCGCGCCTACCTGCGCTGGCAAGTCCGCGACCGGCGGCTTCGTGACGCGCTGACCCCACAGCACCGTATAGGCGCCAAACGCATACTGCTGTCGCGCAGCTACTATCGTGCGCTCCGCCAGGACAACGTCGAGCTGATCACCACCCCGATCGACGCTGTAACTGCGACCGGTATCCGCACCGAAGACGGTGTCGTGCACGAGGTCGACACGATCGTCTACGCCACCGGGTTCCGCACCACCGAGTTCCTGGAGCCGATCCGAGTCGTGGGTCGCGGCGGCATGCTCCTGCACGAATACTGGAATGAAGGTGGCGGAACATTCCTCGGCCTGGCCGCGCCGAAATTTCCCAACGCCTACTTCCTGGCCGGACCGAATACCTTCAACTCTGCCGGCTCCAACATCGGCATGAAGGAATCCCAGCTGCGCTACATCATGGCCGCAATCCGGCTGCGCGAAACCTCCGGCGCGGCCGCGCTCGAGGTCAGCGCCCACGCCATGGCCAGCTACGACCAATGGTTGCAGGCGGCGATCGCTCGAACCGTCTGGCCCACCGGGGGACCGAGTTGGTACAAGACCGCCTCCGGGCGGGTCGTCACGCCGTGGCCGTCGACCGCCCGGGCGTATGCGCGGATGACCGCGCGTGATCCTGCTCTGGACCTTGTCCCGGTGCCGCTGCGCGGACGCGCACCCGCGCAACGCCCTACCGGCCCAGCGATCGCTTCCCGACGCGCGCACACCCTCCCACGCGCATCACACACCGCCACGCCGTAACCGGCAACCGCCAGCCGCGACGGCACAACCACTCATTCTTTGCACCGAATCGAGGACTTGTCATGACCACATCCACCGCGCCCGATGGCCGCGCCTACTGGCATTCCATCCACTCCACCCGCACCCACCGCCCGGCCCCCGCCGCGTTGCGCCACACCCTCGCCGGCACCTCCACTCTCGACCAGCGACGGGTCCGCGACATCATCGCCGCACTCGACGACCGGCCCGTGCCGGGCCGCAGCTACACCGACACCGCCCATCACGGCTACGAACTGATGGCACAGGTCGTAGCCGCGCTCGGCGGCTCAGCCACCGACATCGCCCGCAATTTCCCACTTCTGTGCGCCATCTACGACTCCGCCGCCATCCACGCCCCCCGGCTGCTGACCGTGCTGCACGGATTCAACCTCGGCATCGCACCCATCCTGCGCTTGGGCAGCGGATCCGACTACCAGCAGTCCTTGCTGCACGCCCTCGAGGACGGCACCGCCAACGGCGCCTTCGCAGGCACCGAACTGGGCCACGGCACGAACCTGGCCGGTCTGCAGACTCAAGCGATCTGGCAAGCACAGCAGCGTCGATTCCTGCTGCACACCCCCAACGCTGCGGCGATCAAATGGATGCCGAACATCGCTGATCCCGCCGTCTCCAAGATCGGGATCGTCCTTGCCCGCCTGATCGCTGCGGGCACCGACGAAGGGGTCTGGCCGTTTCTGGTCGTGCTGCGCGACGCCGACGGCAAGCTCACCGACGGCATCGAATTGTCAGCGCTCCCACCGTCGGCCGGTGGACCCGAGATGGACCACGCGGGGTTCCGATTCGTCGAGAAACCGCTGCCCGCGGAGGCACTGTTGTGCGGGCAGCTGGCCCACTTCGATGACGAGGGCCGGTTCCACTGCGCTTTGAGCCGACACCAGCGTTTCCACGCGGCCATCGGCACCATCGATTCCGGGCGCGCTCTCTACGCCGGCGCGGCGCTGGCCAGCGCCCGGGCGGGATGGAGCATCACCACCCGCTACGCCCGTCAGCGGCTCACCGCTGGCGGTGTCCTACTCGGTGACCGTGACGGTATCCAACGCGATCTGGTCTCTGCGGCCGCGCGCATCACCGCCGCCACCGCGCTGAGCAACCTCACTCGCGCCCGGTTCACCACCGGTGACGGCGGCGAACCGGACCCGACCGCCGCGCCGATGGCGATGCTGGCCAAACCCCTGGCCACCTACACCGCACGCGACGTGCTGACCACATGCCGTGAGATCGTTGGCGCGCAGGGGATTTCGAGCGTGAACTACTTCGGCGACTACATTGCCCGGGTGGCCGGGACGGTCACCGCCGAGGGCGCCAACAGCGCGTTGTTGGTGGCGGCTGGCCGCAGTATCGAACTTGTCGCCGCCGGTCGCGCCCCCCGATACACCGACATCTCCCAACTGCGGGTCGTCGACGAGCGCGCACCGCTGCCGTGGTGGAGCGCGATGCTGCGCGAGCGGGAGGAGGCGATCGTCGCTGCCGCTCGAGAAGGCGCACTCACCGGTGGCGGCGTCGTCGGAGCCGACACCGCCACCACCGAGGTGGCGATCGCCGTGACCGACCGGCTGGCCTCCGACGCTGTGATCGCGGCCGCCACCGCCACCGACGACCCCGAAGCCGAGGCCATCCTGCGGGATCTGGGTGCAGTGTTCGCGCTCGAGCGCATCAACGCCCACGCCGCCTGGTATGCCGCCCACCGGCAGCTGCCGGCCAAACGTGCCGGTGAGGTCCAGCGGCAGCTGACCGACCGCTACGCCGCGCTCGCAGCACACCTGCACACCACCGTGCTCGATGCCTTCGGTGTCCCGCCCCTGCCCGCGCTCATCGACCAGCCCGACTACATCGCCGCCTGGAGCGAGCAGTTGGGTTGGCGCACCGAGGATTTCAGCGAGGTCACCGCCGAGCGGGCCAGCAGCGCGTCCGGTCCTCGCAAGGCCTGACCGTTTCGGGTTTCGATACGCCGAAGAGGAGAGGTGGGCAAGTGTGGAGATGGAGCCGCACTGTCGTCGAGCACGCTGAAGCGGCGTCGTTCACCGCTTGGAGATATCCACCCCATCAGTACGGAACACACAACTGCTTGCCGGACTGCAACTCGGCGCGATTGTCGACACCTCGCCGTGGGCGGCGGGTGCGGATTCGGGATATTTGGAGGCGGCTTCTCCGGCACGGACGGTGCGAGGTCCACAACGACGAGCGTGTCGACGTCGATGAGTTCGGTCCTGCTGCGTGAGGAGACGGCCGGTTCGGGATGTCCCCGTCGCTGGGATCGCGCCGGGACGGGCCAGAACAAGTCGATGGGGCGATCGAAGAGCGCCCGACGCGCGTGCGTGCGAGCCGTCCCGGCCCACGAGGCCGGGGCGGCTGGACCCGCCAACGCGAGCGAACCCAACTTCGACGGCGCGATCACCTCTGTTGCCGACTATGGTTCACAGGCGCGCCTACACGGCCGCGGTCTTAGCGGTGTGGTCGCCTAAGCCTGTGACACAATGCGCAGACAACACCTCGCACGCTGGCCGTTCGCGGAGAGGAAAACGCAGAAGCTGAAACCTCAGCGTGTCGAGCCGCCGAAGCCGAAGTTTGCACGACATGGCCCGCTTGGAACCAATTCTGAAAGAGCGAGGAGTGAAGACCGAAGTCGAGCACTGGCTATCTCGCTCCGCTTCGAGGGACGTCGGTGGTGTCTCCATGGATACGCCGGATGCCCGATCCAGGGCTAGCCAGTAGCTCAGACCTCGGTGGCATCGCCCCTGATGACTGATCTGATGCTGCTGAAGGATGAGACTCAGCGCGAGAATTGAATCACGCACGCCCACACCATGTCTCGCGATAGGTGATGTTGTGCACTGACCTCCCGGCCCGAACCGAAGCCCGAATGGTCCAGCGGTTGCCACGTCTGGAAAGGCAGGGGAAGTCAGCCCACGCGGATCCGGTGCTGCCTCCTCCGGGGGCGGGAGGCAGCACCGGCAGGAACTCGTCGGTGGGGGTATCGGCCGGGAAGGCCCGGCGCAAGTTGAGTTCCCGTCTTCTTCTGCGCAGCAGAATTGTTTCTGCCGAATTCCACGATACTCGCTTCCGATCGCGATTTGTCAATGCCGTTAACACACCCACCGTGGGTGACTTTTCATGCTGCGCTATAAGCAGATAGCGAAATGTGCCCAGCCTGGGTGCATTGCCTGGAAGCGGCACGCGGGTAGGCCGCCGAAGGTCCGGAGATGCTGCCCAAAGCTATGGATAGCAGCGCAACCCGTCGTTCAGCGGTTCAGTGGTCGATGCTGTTGGTGCGCACGTCGCCCCACCGATTGTGATCTGGAATCTTTTGTCGTTGCGGTTATCGCCTCGGCGACTTACAGTACAAATGCGCCCCTTGGATGGGGTTCCCCGGTATCTCGCTGGTGGCGGAACCGGATGTGGCGTCGTTTTCCGTGTGTCGGCAGAGGCCGGCACGTGAGCGGCTTTCGGAATCGCGTGTATTCCAGCGTGCATGTATTGGTCGTATTCGATCATCGGCTGCGCCTTTGTTTGCGGGTGATCTTGCCCGCCCATCCGGGGCTGCACGCTCGCTGCAGTGCTCGCGCGCACTCATCGAACGAGGGGTATCGAAGAATGGACACACCCACGCGACGGCATCTCGCCCGAGCGGTGGCGCTGAGCGCACTGCCGCTGGCCATGGCGGTCGCAGTCGCCGGAGTTGGCGCTGCTGATCCGGGGCAGGGCCTGGCGCCGGTGAATCAGCAGAGACAGCTCACTGCCGACGCGGGCGTCACTGCGCCGCCTGCGGAGTCAAAGTTTTCCACCGGAGTCGAGGCAGTGCCTATCCCGGCACCGATGCCTGATCCGGTGCCCGACATCACCCACCAGGTCCTCGACGCGATCACCTCGCTGACGGAGGAACTGGTGGGCGCCCTCGCCGAGGCGCTGCCCCGGCCCCTGTGGCTGGGATCCGCACGATGAGGCTTCCCGTCCGGGCAGCAAACGGGCGATCCCTTGCAGTGCCGGTGAGAAAGTCGCGGCGGGGGATCGCTGCGAACGTTGTATTCGCCCCCTTCTCGCCGCAGACAGCGGGATCCGATCACGGGTTCATGCCAGCGCGTTCGGCGCCTTTCGAGTCGGGTTCGAGGATCTGAGGACGATATGACTGTTCGACGTCAGCCGATGCTGGCTTTCGCGGCGACAGCAGTGGCCGCCGCGCTGGCTGCGGGGCCTGCGTATGCCGCGCAGCCAGGGCTGGAATCACCGGGCCAAGGACAGCCCGGGTTGAGCACGACACCTCCTGCACCGGCACCGGCACCTGCGCCGCCGGAGGACACACCCACTGTGGTGGATCTCCTGCCCAAGCCTGCGCGACCGCGCCCGAGCCAGCAGACGCAACCGGTGGTCACGACCCGCCCACCGGCCCCGGCACCGGCACCCGAGCCCGAAGCGGACTCTGGTGAGGCAGAAGCCCAGCAGGCGCAGCAAACACCTGCGCCCGAGCCGGTCCCGCCAGCTGCACCGCCGCGGACGCTGCGGTTCGGCACGGAGACGGTGGCGGTGCCGGAGTGGGTGCCGCCGGAAGCTCAAGCAGTCGCACAGGATCTCGCTGATACCGCCGAGTGGTGGATCGCGGCGGGTTTCGACGCGGCAGGGCTGCCGGTCGATCAGTCCGATCGGCGCGCGGCCGCGACCATGGTCGGTGGCGTCGCCGGCTGGAGCGTCGGGGCCAACGCGGGCGGGTTCGTCGGCGGCTTGACCGGCTGCGCCGCGGGCATGGCGGTCGGTGGCGTCGCAGGCGGTGTGATCGGTGGCGCTGTATCCGGTGGTCCCTTGGCGCCGTTCGGAGCGTTCGCTGGCGGCTTGGCCGGGTGCATGGCCGGCGCGGCGATCGTGGGCATCCCCGCCACGGTCGCCGGAGGAGTCGTCGGCGCCAGCATCGGCGCAGCAGCGGCCGCGGCCCTCGGGTCCGACACCCACCTCGACCACGCCGAGCCGCCCTCGGACCAGACCACCGACACCCCGGCCGCACAGCAGGATCCGGACACGACGACCGCCGACGAGGACGTCGTCGCTTCCCCCGGGACTGACGAGGACTGCGCGTGATCACGCCGCTGCGGCGGCTGCTGGCGGTAGCGGCGATCACCGCGACAACGACGGCGGCCGCCGTGGCGGCAGCCGCGCCTGGCACGTGGGCACAACCAGCCACCGGACAGAACTGCCCAGCGCTGTTGGTGATTGGTATTCAGGGGGAGGGCCAGGCCGCGGCCGACGCTGCCCCCGACACCGACTCCGGAGTGCTGGGTCAGGTGTTTCGTCCGATGCTGGCGGCTGCCGCGCCGGGGTCGGTGCACCGGGTCTACGTGCCCTGGCACGACCCCACCTCCCCAGCTGTCGCGGGCACTACAGGCGGTGGCGGGTTCGCAGCCAGTGTGGACGCCGGGGTCGCGGCAGTGTCGCAGGCTGCCTCTGAGTTCGCGTCGCGATGCCCCAGCGGGCAGGTTGCGGTAGCGGGCGCGGCGCAGGGCGCGCAAGTCGCCTCGCAGTTCGCGCAATCGGTGGCGCGCGGGGCGGGCGCTGTCGCCGCCGAGCGTGTGGCAGGGGTGGCGCTGTTCGGTGATCCCAGCCGCAACCCCTCGGCGGCATTGTTTCCCGGTCAGCCGGGCAAGACGGTGCCCGATCCGGCGCCGGGCACCAGCGGCGGCGCGGTGGCCCGGCTTCAGGCGTTGCCGCAGCAGCCGTTGACCGGCGGCGGCATCGGGCCGCAACGCGGCGCGGTGGCCGACTTCGGGCCTTTGGCCGGGCGGGTGGCAAGTTTCTGCGTCGCTGGCGATTTGGCGTGTGACACCCCGGCGCAGGCCCCGATCTTGCGGGTGGTGTCCAACATCGTCGCTGCAGCCGATCAGTCCGGCGGTGACCCGCTGCGCGCGTTGGCGTCGGTCACGCAAGCGTTGGCGTTCACCGCCATCAAGACCGCGACCAGCGTGGTGAACAACGACGTGCAGGGCACGTCGTTGGCGTCGCTGTCGCTGTCCTCGCGCACGTCGCTGTCGGCGCGCATGGCCGAGGCGTCGGATCCGCGCACCCCGCTGGAGATCAACGACGTGTTCAAGGCGCTGCTGAAAGTGGGCACGATCGCGTTGAATTCGGTGATCACGGTGGCCAAGGCGGTCATCACGCCGGGCAACATCGCCGAGATCGCCGCCGCGGGGCTGGCGAACCCTGTCGCGGGGTTGGCTGTTCTGGGACAGAAACTGTTGGGTGCTCTGCCGCAGCTGGTTCCGCCGACAACGGTGTCGCGGCTGGTCAACCAGGCGTTCGAGGCGGTGGTCGCAAACGTCACCGACAACACCGGCCTGGTGGACACCACCACCGGGGTCAAATACAGCGACGCGATCAGCAGCCGCGGCGCCTACACAGCCCACCCCGTCGGCGCCGACGGCGCGGCACCCGTGCAGTTCACCGCCGACTGGTTTGGCGCCCTCGCCCGTGATCTCACCGCCCGCCCGACACCCACCACGGCGACCTCGACATCTACCGCGCCGCCGAGCGGCGGCTGGTCGGTCGGCGGCGCACCCTCTGCGACCGCGCCGACGACCAGCAGCCGACCGGGTGGGGGCGGGCTGTTCGAGTCCTGGCCGTCTTCGACCAGCCCCACACCGTGATGACTGGTCGGGCCGGTGGCGTGCGGGCGCACAGGAGAGGAGGACCGTTGTCCGATCCGCGTGGTGAATTCACCGTCCCTGGCTTGTCCTCACCGCTGCCACCGAGCTGGCCGGAGTCCGACGAGCTGGACATGCTCCCACCCGAGGCGCTGCTCTCACCGGACACCGCCGAGGTGGACTACACCACATGGCTGCCCCACCCCGCGCCCACCACCTCGACCGCGGAGGCCTCCACGCCGCCTGAGCCGATTGCGCGGACGACTGCTGACCGCGCCCGGCCGCGGTCGCTGCGCCGGTTGGTGGTTGCGTTGCTGTCGATCTGCGGTCCGGCCGTGATCATCGGCCTCGGGATCTGGGGGTGGCCCGCCGACACCGCACCGCAATCCCAGTCCCCACTCACTGGTGCGGCATCCCCGCCCACGGCTGCGCCACCGGCTTCCTCGGTCGCGCCGGGGGCGTGGTGTGTGCAGCGTGCCGGCGCTGATCGGGTCAGCGGCGATGGTGCGGGGTCGACCGCGTCGGGGCCGGAAGTGATTCTGGCGCTGGAGTACTCGTATTACACCCGCCGTGACGCCGCGGTCGTGCGGACACTGCTGGCGCCTGAGGGCCGGTTCGGCAGTGACGCGGCGATCCAAGCCGGCATCGACGCCGTGCCGACCGGCACCGCCCACTGCGTGGACATCACCCCGGCCGGGCCGGACCGGTGGTCGGTCACCGTGACCGAACGCTGGCCCAACGACTCCCGAACCGTGCACCGGCAAACGATCTCGACCACCACCCGCGATAACCGCACGCTGGTGGTGGCGGTGGAACCGGCATGAGGTCGGCCGCCATGGACACCCCCACCCCCACCCCCACCAGCGAGCGCGCCCGCACCGCCCTAAAACGGGCGCGTGCGAGAGCGTCTGCCCGCGCGGTGGTGGCGCCGCCGCCCGCCCAGCGCGCTGCGGTGTGGGATCGCCCGGTGCCGGTAGGCCGCGGCGCGATACCCGGCGGCCGACCGCCGCTGGTGTGGCTGCTGGGCGCCCACGGCGGCGCCGGAGTCACCACGCTGGAGCAATTGCTGGCTCCCGCGGCGGACTGTCACCGCCGCTGGCCCGCCCCGATCGGGCGTGAGTCGCCGTATGTGCTGGTCGTGGCCCGCGCCACCGTCATCGGGTTGGCGGCCGCGGACGCGCTGCTGCGCCAGCACCACGCCGGGCTGGCAGGAGACAGCACCGTCGTGGGGCTGGTCACCGTCGCCGCGCGACCCGGCCGCCTCCCGGCGGCGATCCGCCGCGACCGCGACCTCTACAGCGGGCTTGTCGAGCACCTCTGGCATGTCGACTGGCACGAAACCTGGACGCTGGCCGGACACGACGCACTCCCGGTCTGGACCCCCGGACAACCGACCCCGCAGCACACCTGCCGCGACGACGACTTGTCCACCCCGCCAGCGGATGTGCGCGCGCTCGGGGCAGCGGTCACCGAGACCGTTGCCGCTCTGCATCACGCGACCATCACCGATAACGGAGAGTCACCATGAGCTGGATCCTGTCCGCCGCCGAACACACCACCGTGCTCGCGCAGGTCAACAACTTCACCCCCGAAGCGCCGCCGGGCACCAGAGGGCTGACGAAGTTGGTGCAGTGGCTGATGTGGTTCGTGCTGCTGTCGGGGGTGAGCGCGATCATCTTCGCCGGTGGCCGATTCGCGTGGGAGAAGTGGCATGGCGGCATGCTCGAGTCCCCCAAAATGGTCGTCGGTGCGTTGATCGGCGGCATCGTCGCCACCAGCGCCGGATCGATCATGAACGCCATCCTCGGCGTGTAGGGGTCTGGGAGCGCTCTGATGATCGAAACGGTTGTGGCGTACAAGCAGTTGCCGCCGGAGATCACCGACCAACTGCGCCAGATGTTCCAGTGGCTGCTGTGGGGCGTGGAAGTCGGGCTGATCATGCGGCTGGCGTGGGTCGGCGGCCGCGCCGGCTGGGAATACTTCCGCCCACCCCCCGGCCCACCCGCCGCACCCGCGGAGGTGATGCGGGTGCTGCTGTCGTGGGTATTCGCCACCGTCGCCTGGCCGATCGCCGCATCCCTGCTCATGGACCTCGCCTTCTGACCCCATGCGCACGCGAAAAGGACTGCACATGAACCCTTTTGAAAACCGGCGTTGCGCTGTGGCCGCTGTCGCGGCGGCCCTGGTGACGATGAGTGTGGCAGTGGGCGGCTGCGGCCGCGACGATCACCAGGCACCTGCATCGGTGCATGCCGATGACCTGACAGTGGTTCCTGCGGACGTGCACTGGGTGGACTATCAAGGTGTGCGGCTGCCGGTCGGCACCGACGGACCCCGGCAGCTCAGCGCGGAGGCCGCGACAGGATTCACGCACACTCCGCAAGGCGCGGCGCTGGCGGCGATCGTGCACACGGTGCGGATGTCGCTAGCCCCCGACGAGCACTGGGCCAGCGTCGCGGCACACGAAATCGCCGCAGGCGCAGGCAAAGACGCCTGGGCCAGCTCTCGGGTGCTGCTATCCATCCAGGGCCGCGCCGATCCCGCCACCGCGCCACGCGTGCGCGGCTACACGATCACCGACTACAACCGCGCGATCGCCCACGTACAGATCTACACCTCGTTCCCGGACAGCTCGGCCGCGGTGAACACCGCGACGGTGGTGTGGGTGGCCGAGGACTGGCGACTACAACTGCCCGGCCCCTCGGCCACCGACCCGGTGGTGCGCGAGACCACCACGGTGGACGCCCAGGTGAGACTGGAAGCCCCGCAATGACCACCGATCGACGACACACCACACCAGAGGTTCGGCAGGTCAGTGGGTGGACGGTGGCGTCGGTGGTGCTGCTGGCGCTGATCCTGATCGCCGCGGCGATCGCGTTCGCTGCCCACCGCACCCACACCTCTACCGCGGGCCGGGCGTACGTGGCCGCCACGACCAGTGCGCCGCCTGTGACGGGGGAGGGCTTCGATGTGCCGACGGTCGATGCGTTCGGCCGCCGCGTGGACATCCCCCGCAACCCGGCCGGGCAGCTGCGGGCGCAGACCGGTCCGGCACGCCAGCCCAGCGACCCGGACTGGTTGACCGCGCCGCCATCGGGTTTGGCCGAGCCCGGCGGGTGGCAACGTGTGCACGGCGCGGTCGTGCCGTTCTCCGCCTCCGACGGGCCCACCCGCGTGCGGGACGCGATGGCCGCCGGCTACGCCCACACACCCCAAGGCGCGGCCGTGGCCGCGGTATCGAGCATCAACCAGGTCGCCGCCCGCCCTGGAGACCGGACCTTGGTCGCCGCCCGCATGGTGCTGACCGCCGCCGACCAGGCAGCGTTCGACGCCGGGATCGCCGCGGGGAAACTGCCTGTGCAGCAACCGGAGTCGGTGACCCGCACTTTGGTGGCGCCTGATGCGTACCGCATCGACAGCTACGCCACCGATCTGGCGGTCCTGCGACTGGCCGCCCGCACACCGACAGAGCCCACCGGCACACGTTCGTGGGTGACGGTGACAGTGGGCATGGTCTGGCATGAGGGGGACTGGCGCCTGCGCGGCAACGGCCAACAGCTACCCACCACCACCACAACCGATCTGACGGGGTGGACACGATGGTCCTGACCGCCGGTCGCCGCCTCGCTCTCACCGTCGCCGCCGTCATCGCTTTGATGATCAGCGCCGCGGGCGCGGGCGCGGCCCAACCGGTCACGCCGTCACCGGCGCCCGCACCGGTTCCGGCCGAATCCGGCACCTCGACCACCTACGGGTTCGACCACACCTGCAACGAGATCCACGACGCGCTGTCGTCGATCCCCGGGTTGGGCGCATGGACCGGGGATGTGGCCTCGGCGGTGTGTAAGGCGGGAAACGCCGCCTCCCACCCGGGCAGCGCGATCGAGGCCACGAAATCCAAGCTGTGGGATTCCACATTCGGTCAGGTGACCGAGATCCTGCTCGACGGGCTGGGTGACGCGCTCACCTTGAGCACGGCGTGGGCCAAGTTACCCAACGACCGCATCCTCGACGACCCCGCCGCAGGCGGGGAGACACTGTGGCAGCGGGTGGACTCCTACACCCGGCAGGTGCAGACGTGGCTGCTGGCGTTCTCGATTCTGATCTCGGCGTTGCGGATCGGGATCGCCCGCCAGCACATGGCCGCCGAGCACGCCGAAGAAGCCTTCCGCACCTTGGTGCGTTCGACCGCGACGACCTGGATCGCCGGGTTCGCCATCTTGGCCGGTGCCCGGCTGAGTGACGCGTTCTCGATGTGGATTATCAACGACTCCACCGGCGGCAACGCCCGCGGCGCGGCGGAGCTGCTGGTACGCACCGACCGCTTCGGTGTGTACGGGCCGGGACTGGTGTTCATCGTCGCCCTGGTCGGGATCCTCGGCGCGATGGCGATGGTCGCGTTGACGATCATCCGCCAAGCCCTGCTCGTGGTCGCCGTCGGCATCTACCCGCTGACCGCCGCGGCGTCGGGGATGAGCGGCGGACGCGCGTCCTTCCAGCGCCTTGGTGCGTGGATCGTGGCGTTCCTGCTGTTCAAACCGGTCGCGTCGCTGGTGTACATGATCGCCTACCTCACCGCCGACACCACCAACACCACCCTCGACCAGCAGCCGCCAGCAGGATCGGCGGATTCTGCGCACCGCGCGCTGGTCGGGATGGTGTTGCTGTGCAGCGTGGCGTTCGTGCTGCCGGCGTTGGTGCGGTTGGTCGCCCCCGCTTTGAGCGTGATCGGCTCCGGCGGCAGCGGCGCGTCAGCCACCGGCGCCGCAGTCGGCGCAGGCATCATCGCCGCCACCGGCGGCAAAGCGCTACTGGCCCGCGGCGCAGCGACCGGAGGTGCAGGCTCCGCCGGATTCGTCTCCAACACCAGCAGCGGCCCGACGAGCAGCGGGCATGCTAGCCCCGCCCGGCCCACCGACGGCGGCGGCGGAGGCGGCGGCGGTGGTGGTGGGGCGCCGAAGCCGCTGCCGGGCCCGGGTGGCTCTCGCGGATCAGTGAAGCCGTCTGCGGCGCAGGCCAGTCCCTCAGGGGCGGGAGGCCTGGTGCGGCGTGCGGTGCATCCGTCGACGGTCGCGACCGGCGCGGGTCAGGCAGTCGAGCGCGTGAGCGACGACGTCACCGGCGGGGCCTCGCCCGCGTCGGGGGTGGCGCGCTATCGCGGGCCGGATCTGGGGCCTCATGACATTCCCCGCTGAACCCGATGCGCCGCAGTGGGTTTCGTTCAGGAAGGAGTCGCGGTGAGCGTGGAGTATGTCGAGCGCACCTACAGTGCGGGCTCACGGCCGCGCACCGAGGGCTTGTTCGGGCTGTCGTGGGTGGCGATGATCACCGCCGGGGCGGTGATCATCGCGGTCGTGCTGACCCAAGCGGTTTTCGGGTTGCTGGCGGCGGGCATCGTTGCGGCTACGGGGACGGTGGTGACCGCGCCGCTGGTGATCCAGATCGGCGGCCGCACCGGGTACGCGCGGGCGCTGCTGCTGTGGCAGTGGTGGCGCGGGGCCCACCGCGGCGAGCACGTCTACCGGTCCGGGTCGTTCTCGGCGATGCCAGGCGGCGCGACCCGACTACCCGGGCTGCTGGCGCCCTCACGCATGTATGAGGGCCAGGCCGTCGACGGCCACCGCTTCGGCATGATCCACCTGCCACGCTTCGACGAGTACACCGTGGTCTTGCGGGCGTGGCCGCAAGGCGGCGAAGCCGTCGACCAGGACCTGGTGGACCAGTGGGTCGCCGCGTGGGGAGCGTTCTTGGCGTCAGTCGGTTCGGCGCCGGATGTGAAAGCGATCGTGCCGGTGATCGACACCATCCCCGAAACCGGCAACCGGCTGATGGGGGAGGTCTCCGCGCTCACCCACCGCGACGCGCCGGCGCTGGCGTCGAATGTGATGTGGGAGCTGGCCTCCCAGCTGGCCAGCCAACGCGTCCAACTGGAACCACGCATCGCGATCACTTTCGAAGCCACCACCCCCGAACGCCGCAAAGTCCCCGCCGAACAAGCCCTCGAGATCGGGCGCCGCTTGCCGGGCATCCTCGTCGCCCTCGCTGAAGCGGGGGTTCGCGCCGAGCCGATGACCGCCGCCCAGATCACCGCGTTCGTGCGCCGCGCCTACGACCC
Organism: Nocardia sp. NPDC059691; assembly: GCF_042733915.1. Lineage (NCBI taxonomy): Bacteria > Bacillati > Actinomycetota > Actinomycetes > Mycobacteriales > Nocardiaceae > Nocardia > Nocardia sp. NPDC059691. The sequence continues at coordinate 290,587 of NZ_JBHWFB010000010.1, forward strand.
GGCCTCCCAAGCCGACCTGGAAGCCGCCGCGACCGAACCGGATGGTCACGGCGTCACCTGGGACATGGCCGGCCCGCAAGACGAACAGCAACGCTATGACCGCCTCCAGCACGCTGGTGCGGTCAGCATCACCTGGGAGATGACCGAAGCCCCCCGCGGTGTGGTGACCGAGCGGGTATTGCAGCGGCTGCTGGAACCCAACCCCGACCTGCCCCGCAAACGCGTCGCCATCGTCTACCGGCCACATTCGGCGGCCGAAGCCACCCGCCTGGTCGACGACGACTACCGCAACGCCCGCGTCGCCGAACAGAACACCCGCGGCGGGCTGGTCTCCGCATCCGCCAGCATCCGCGTCGCCGGAGCCGAACAAGCCCGCCAAGAACAAGCCCGCGGCCACGGGTTGACCCGCTACGGCATCCTCATCACCCTCACCGCGCCCCGCGGCGAAGACATCCCCCGCATCGAAGCACTCGTGCGCGACCTGTCCACCCAAGCCCGGCTGAGCATCCGCCGCTGCAACACTTACCACTCCGCAGCCTTCGCCGCCTCTCTCGGCGTCGGCGTGATCCTGCCCGAACACGCCACCATCCCCGAAGCACTCGAAGGGTAGAACGATGGCGAAAACCTCCATATCGCAGACGGAAACGCCGCAGCGTGCCTCTGGCGCGTCGGCGTCCGGTCGGCGCGGGCCCCAGGTGTTGACCGACCAGCGGCGCACCGCGCTGCAGGCGCGGCAGCAGCGCGGGGGAGTGCGCGGGGCGTGGGCGGGCGTGCTGCTCTCGCGCGATGACCACCGCCGCCGCAACCTCGGCGTCCTCGAACGCTCCGCGCTGGTCGAGGACTTCGACCGTCCCGTGCTGCGGTTGACCGACACCGGGTATGCCGGGCCGACCGGGGGACGGGTGTCCGCGGTCGGGCGGCCGGCGGAGTGGCGCGGCACCACCGCTCAGGTCGTCGGACTGTGGCCGTGGTCGGTCGGGGCGGGTGCGCCGCTGGTCGGCACCCCGCTGGGCCCGCATCTGCGCACGGGCGCACCGGTGTGCTTCGACCCGATGAACTGGTTTCTGCGGGGCGGATTCATCACCGCGCCCAGTCTGTTCGTGCTGGGGCTGAACGGATTCGGCAAATCGTCGCTGGTGCGGCGCATCGTGCTCGGCGGCATCGCCCAGGGCATCACCCCGCTGGTGCTGGCGGACGTGAAACCCGACTATCGGGCGCTGGTGGAACTGGTCGGCGGCCAAGTCATCGACCTCGGCTACGGCTACGGGCAACTCAACCCCCTCGATGTCGGGGTCATGGGCAAAGTCCTCGCCCGCCTCGAAGCCGCCGAAATGTTCGAACGCGCCCAAACACTGGCCCAAGAACTGCGGGCACGCCAGATCGCGTTGATCTGCGCGCTGGTGGAACTCGTGCGCGGGCGCCGCGTCGCCGATTTCGAAGAGACCGTCATCGCCACCGCCCTCAGCAGCCTCTATCGGCCCGTCAGCGAAGGCGGACGCGGATTCACCGCCGCCCAGCAGCCCATCCTCGACGACCTGTTGGAGGTGATCGTCGCCGGTGGCCCGGACCTGCAACTGGACGCTGCCGCCGACAGCGAACAGCGCTACCAGGCCGCGGTGGTGCCGCTGCGGCAATCGTTGCGGGCGCTGACGCGCGGACCGTTCGGGCAAGTGTTCAACGGCCCCACCACCGTCGGCATCGACCTGGACTCCACCGCGGTGTGCATCGACGTCTCCCACATCCCCACCGGGGACCGCAAACTCAAAGCCGCGGTGATGCTGGCCTGCTGGGGCGCGGGATTCAGCGCCGTGGAGGCACTGAACACCCTCGCCGACGCCGGGCTGGCGCCACAACGCTACTTCCAAGTCGTGATGGACGAACTGTGGCAGGTACTCAGCCTCGGCGACTTCATGGTCGAACGCGTCGACGAACTCACGCGGCTACAACGCCAGATCGCCACCGCCCTGATCATGATCAGCCACACCATCAAAGACCTCCAAGCCCTCGGCAGCGACGCCGCCATCTCCCGCGCACTCGGATTCCTCGAACGCGCACGCGCGAAGATCTTCGGCGCCCTGCCCGGAGAAGAAGTCAACCGGCTCTCGACATTCATCCCCTTCACCGCCGCCGAACGCGCGATGGTCACCAACTGGTCAGCCCCACAAGCGTTGACCGGCGAAGCCATCCGCCCCGGCACGCCACGCCCCACCCCACCCGGCACCGGGAAATTCCTGCTCAAAGTCGGCGAAGGCCGCCAACCCGGCATCCCCTTCCTCGTCGAACTCACCGACACCGAACGCGCCACCGGCATCCACGACACCAACACCCGCTTCGCAGGCTTCGACACCAGCGGAGACACCGCATGAGCAGTAGCGCACGCATTTTCGAGAGGACGACGCTCGTGGTCAGCATACAGACCCGCTGTGCAGTGACTATCGAATTCGACGCCGCCCCTGTCGGCGCCCAGGCGGCTGAACAAGGATCGATCCGCAAACCCCCCCACAGATCGCTTATGGGTCGAAGCGAAAACCTACACATGACCGCAGTTGTGTCGCCCAGCCCCGCGCACCAGTTCGACAGCACGGAACCCTCGGCACGAGATCAGGGCAGAAGCCATGAATGACGGCAGTGGCATGGAAAGGTTATCGGGATGGCAGGCACGGTTGCTGCGCCGCATCGAGGACCTCAGAGCGGAATGCGGGCAAGTTCGGCGTGAGATTCCACACACGCCTTGGCCGCAACGACCAGATCCATCATTCGACCAACTGCGTTTACGGCGATCTGAGCTGGAACGCAACCTCGACGGCTTGAAAGTCCGCGCCAGAGCTTCCGGGATTCCCGACACAGAGATCACGAAAGCCGAGCACTCCGCCCAATGGCGTGGATTTCCAGACAACACCCGTCCAGCAGGTTCGATGCAGACGGGAGGCGACAGCCCAGCACGCACCCAGATGATGGACGCGATCGCGGACGACGTTTGGACCGTCGAGCATATGGCAGCAGTTGCGGCATTGCGCGAATGGCAACCCGGCACCGATGGTTCGAAACGCCTCGAGACCGTGGAGTCGCGGCAATACGAACGCAATATGGTTGCACTGCTGAACCGGGTGGAGGCTATCGCATCGCTGGCGGAGCTGACCGATGACGAGCGATCTGAGCTGTGGGATCGCGACGAAGCCAGCTGGATTCGACTGTTTCAGCACACCGTATACGCCTACGACAGCGAACAGCTCGAGCGCAGGTGGCAAGAGAATTGCCGTCCTCACTCAGGCGCCGAGATCGAGGGCATCATCCGCCGCGTGGCAGCCGGGCCACACGATCCTACCGATACTGGCCTGGCTGCACCGACACCGCCCGAGCTCATCGATCGCGCCGTCGCCGCACTGAAAGCGGACTATCTCGCCTGGGGCGGGGACTACGACGACTACTTGTTCTACATTTCGATGTTCGGACCGGATTCCGTCATCAACGAGAACACCCCGCAGCCGGCGACGGATCCAACTGATCAACTCCCCAGTGTCACACAGCAGACGGCCGGTCCCGGCGACGTCCTGCACACCGATGCGCAGACGGGTATCGATGCGGACCGCCCGCAGGCGCACCGTTGCGGGCCGACGCCCGCCGAAACGGTCGACCACGGATCGAGCGCGGACCTCGCAGTCGAACTGATCCAGGCGGCTTGTCTCGACAGTGGCCCTCCATCAGGCGCCAGCAGCGAGACAGACAGTGGCACTGCGGATTCCGTGCCGACTCCCCAGTCATCCGACCTGGGAGTCGATCTGTGAATCCGCCGAGTGAATGCACAAGAACCCACATACCCACCGCTGGTTCCTCGGCCGTGGGGCGAAAGGTAACGACCGCAAGGCCACGCACGGTCGGCATGTCCGCGACGGGCCGAGGCTGACGATGAACCACCGACCCCCGGTACTACTCGGCGCACGTCATGAAAGCCCAAGACGACGGAAATGGCTGGAACCTGCACGTAGGCCGCGCATCACGGTCACAGCCAGCGGTGATGGCGTCGTGCCCGCTGCCGCAGCGGCGCTGGCTGCCCATGGCGTCTGCCGGACAGTCAGCGCACGGAGTGGGCCATGAGGCTGGTCAGCATCATCGCGGTGGCGGGGCTGGTGTGGGTGTCGGTGATTCTCATGGTGCTGTTGCTGATGCTGGACTCCGACCGCGGCGGAAAGCACTGCACGGCAATGCGTCCCGGGGCTACAACCCTGTTGCCGCCGGGGACTCGGGTGGCTCCGATGAAGGCGGGTACCTACCAGATCACCTCCGGCTTCGGAATCCGGGCGGGCGGGGAGTTCCATCGCGGCATCGACTTCGCCGCCGCCGCGGGCACACCGATCTATGCCGCTGCCGACGGCGTCGTCGCCGCAGCCGGTCCTGCCGACGGGTTCGGTACCTGGATCGTCATCGACCACAACATCGACGGCCAGGTCATCTCCACCGTCTACGGACACATGTTCGACTCCGACCTGCGAGTACGCACCGGTGACCAGGTCGCCGCCGGTCAACAGATCGCGCTGGTCGGCTACAACGGACAAGTCGTGCCGAGCGGTCCCGGCGGCGCGCACCTGCATTTCGAAACATGGCCGGGGGGCCGTTTCACCGGCGGTCAGGCCACCGACCCCCAAACATGGCTCGACGGCGCCACCGAACCCGGCGCCGACCACGGCCCAACTGTCCCGGCGCCGGCTCCCGTGCCCGGGACGGTGGCGGGCGCGGACCGCGCCGCCGCTGCGGCGGAGCCGGGGGCGGAGTTGCCGCCGTTGCCGGCGAGCGTGGAAGCCCACCTGCAGGTCGACGCGGTCCGTGTGGCCCGCGCCGTCGCGGTGACGTTCCCGCAGATCACCACGATCGGTGGATGGCGCGAATCCGATCCCTACCCCGACCATCCTTCCGGTCGCGCGATCGACGTGATGATTCCCGACTACGCCACCGGTGAAGGAAATGCGTTGGGCGACAGCATCGCCGACTACGTCATGGCGCACGCCGCCGACTTCCACGTCGAGTACATCATCTGGCGGCAGGTGTACCGCTCGCCCGACGGCACAGCGAATCTGATGGACGACCGCGGCGGAGACACGGCCAACCACTTCGACCACGTGCACATCAGCGTGACCGGCGGCGGCTACCCCGACGGCTCGGCCATCACCGGCCCCACCCAATCCCCTGGCGGCGCCGGAAGCAGGGGCTGTGAAGCCGTCGCGACCACCAGTGACGGTGAACTCGCGCCCGGATCGGTGCCACCGGAGTTCGAGCCCTGGTATCGCCGCGCCGGCGGACTGTGCCCACAGATCAGTGCCGCGCTGCTGGCCGCGCAAGGCAAAGCCGAAAGCGGCTTCCGCCCCAGCGCCGTCTCCGGAGCCGGAGCACAAGGCCCCGCCCAGTTCATGCCCGGCACCTGGGCCGTCTACGGCGCCGACGACGACGGCAACGGGCAAACGTCTCCGTTCGACATCGGTGACGCGATCATGGCCCAGGGCCGCTACATGTGCGCGATCGCCGCCGCGGTCGACTCCTGGATCGACGACGGAAAAGTCCACGCCCCCCACGGGCGCATTGAACTGTATTTGGCCGCCTACAACGCCGGTGAAGGCGCGGTCCTGGCCTCTGGCGGATTTCCCACCGGCGCACCGGACTACCTCACTCAGACCCGGCCGTACGTCGAGAAGATCCTCGCCGCCACCGATGAGTTCAGCACCACGCTGAGCTGACGACACCAACAGGAGAGCCCCTCAGATGACGCATTCGATGATCACCGACCTGCGACTACCACGTCTGCTCGCCGCGCGACCCGACCCCGCCAGCACGCTGACACGGGCCCGGTTCGCGGTGAACCTGCTGCGCTGGCGCGCGACACTCTCAGCGCTGTTCCGCGACTACGACCGGGTCAAAGCCGATCAACACCTCACCGAGAAGACTCGGGAGCTGGCATTGGCGCGAGTCCTGGACTCCATCAACGCCGTTGTCGTTCAGGAACCGCTGCACACCGATCAGCTCGAGCTGCCCAGCACCGCGCCCCCGGCGCTGGTCGAAACCACCCAGCATTACCTCGAAGCGCTGATCTTGGCGGCCAACCGCACCCGTACCCGCGGCGTTCTCGTCGAAGACCTGGTGCGGCGCTGGCTGTCGGAGCCGACCTGTATCGAGGCGATCGCCGCGCTCGACGGAGACCGGCACGCGCAGATGCTGTACACCCTCGACACCGGGCCCGCGTCCTTCCGCGACGCCGTCACCACGCTGGCATCGGCATGGGTGTTCGACCGCATGGATGCCCCCGCGCCCCGATGACACGACCCCGCACGGTCCTGGCAACGCTGTGTGCTGGCGCGGCCGCGATCATCGCCGCAGTCGCCTTGGCCGGTCCAGACCTCGGTGACCGAAACGCAACCCCGCCCACCGCCGGGGACGCCGACCACGACATCCACGGCCTCAGGCCGGACACAGCAGGCCCGGCGCAGGCGGCTGAACAGGCTCTCGCGGCAATGTTCACCTGGCAGCCGGCCCTCGACGCCACCCCCGGGGCGGCGTTGTCGCGGGCGAGGCCCTGGCTCACTGGTGAGCTCGCCCGTGCCTCGCAGCGCCCACCGGCTACCGGTGTGCGTGAGCTACCGCAGTGGGCGGCGTGGCGGCGATCCGGCGACATCGTGACCGCCCGCGTCGTCGCGCAGGCAGCCTCCGACTGCGACCGACACCACTGTGCCGTGACCGCGGACGTCACCCAAACCGTGCTGCACCGCGACGGAGCCACCACCCCCTACCAGGTGATGCGCGTGGACGCAGCCACCGAACACACCGCCGAAGGATGGAAAGTCAGCGACTACCGCATCGAGCAGTAGCCGTCTGTCCCACCCTTCAGGGCGCCGAACACGAGCAGGAGCGCGAGAAACAGCCTTGGGAGATAACACATTCCGATCAGAGACCCCGCCCGCCACGACGGACCACCGATCGTTCGAGCACGGCGTGAGCTTCGGTGCCGGGATCCGCCGCTCGATGGCCGCGCCACAGCGGGCCGACCTCGCGCCTCCGGAGTTGGGACCGTTCCTGCGGCAGATCCGCGAATCCATTCGTCCACCCGGCAAGAGCAAACACTTGTCCAGGGAGAAGGCAGCCATCCGGATCGGTCTCAGCGCTGCCTACCTGCAGCAGGTCGAAAACGGCGTCCGGGTCCCCACTCAGCAAGCGCTGCACCTGCTCGCCTCAGGCTACTCACTGACGGCGGCGCAGATCCGGCACATCCGCGAACTGCGCGAGCCCGCCGTGCCGCTGGTCGGGGTGGAAACGCTGCGCGCCAGCGTCGCGCATACACCTGCTCTGCTCGAACGCCTCGATGACCTGGACCAGGTCGACATGCTCGCCGGCTACTTCTCCCCGCTGTGGCATGTGCTGGCCACCAACGACAGTCTCGAACGGGCACTACCCGGGCTGAACGAAGCCGGCAACCTGGCGCTGTGGTACTTCTCGCCCGTCGCGCACGAGGTGCTGGTCGACTGGGATCAGGAGGCCACCCAGATGGTGCGGTGGCTCAAACCGATTCTCGGCCAACACCGCAGCGCACCCGGTACACGGCAGCTGCTGGCCCGCTTGCAAGCCGACGAGCAGTTCTACACCCGCTGGACCGGCAGCACCGACATCGCCTACCGCCGCGATGTCGATCAGCCGTTGATCCTGCGCACCGCGCAAGGTGGGCACCTCGCCGTGAATGTCGAAACCAGCACCGTCACAGACACCCACGGATACATCCGCTTGTTCCTCGGCGTCCGCAAGCCGACCGATGACGATGCTGCGAGCATCCGATGACAAGATCGTCTCTCACGACAACGCCCGGCCTTCACGCGTCACACCCGAGCCCCGCCGCAGGGCTGCACGGTGGGTATACCGGTAGGCTCGCCGAAATGTTGATCAGGGCGGGGATTGTGCTGGCAGCACTTCTGCTGCCACTGTCGTTGCTGAGCGGATGCGGGCGTGTCGTCGCCGGTGCCGCTCTGCCCCAGGTCGCCGACAATGGCCCATCGAGTTACCGGCGCGCGTTGAGCGCCCAGGAGCAAGAGCGTCTGGCGATGTCCGACCGCGTCCGGGAACTCGACGCCTGCGGCTTCGTCAATCAGGCAGCGATCGCGACCCTCGGCGCGCCCGTGTACTTCGGGCAGGGCCAGGATTTCGACAGTTGCATCCTGCGGTTCAAACCGAGTATCGGCCCCAGCAGGATCTACGCGGTCGAGATCAACACCGGTCAGCGGGACACCGAGACGCCTCCCACGATGATCGACGGGGTGCCGGTGCGTCTTCGCCCGGCCGATGGCTGCATGGCCACCGTTCCGTATCCGGTGCGGGATTTCGTGTTCTGGGTCAAAGGACGAGACAACTCCAACACCTGCTCGGAGGCCACCGCTTTCGTGCGGGCCGCCCTGCCAATGCTGAAGAGCAAACCCCTTCGCGCGCAGTCGCAGCGTGTACTCGACACCCCGCTGGCCCGGCTCGATCCCTGCGCCGCCGTGTCCGTCATCGGCAAGAACAAGCCGCGGCTGCAGGTCGAGACCGGGCTGCGTCCGTACTACTGCAAATTCACCCTCGACAGCAGCGACGAGACGACCAGCCAGAACATCGCGTACACGCAGAAGACCCTCGAGATGCTCGAGTGGGCCCGCAAAGACGGGAAGGTCTACGGCGTGAGGTCTGGGCAAATGCAGATCAACCGTGGATCGCAGAACAGCCCCAGCGGGTACTGCTCAGCGGACTTCTATCCCAACGTCGGTTCCCCGAACATCCGCAACTTCACCGGCGATGCCGACAGCCACGGCCCCGAGCATTGGGTGGACGTTGTCGACATGTCCACACTGGCGGGATGCGCGGCACTGCAGCGAACCGCGGAAGCGATCCTCGAGTTCTACGGCAAGTAGACCGGGGGTTCTTCCGCAGCGAGGTGGTCGGCTGCCCACACGGACTTCCGCAGCTCCACACGACACCCCTGCCGCGACCTCCGATCACCATCCATGCCGCCTGCTCACTGACTTCGCGCGGGAGTCAGTTCTGGTATGCCTTGACTGCGGCGACGGCGAGGTTACGGGTTTCGGTGCAGCCGGGTCCGCTGACCTTGACTGCTTCGATGCGGTCTTCGGGCGTACCGTCCCATCCTCGTGTCGGGAACGGCTGGGCGACCCCGACGTAGGCGCGGATGATGCAGTAGCCGCCGCTGATGTTCTCCGCCACCGAGTCCACGCCGGCGAGCAGCAACTTGCGTGCGTCCGAAGGGACATAGGTGGCTTGGGATTTCGCGACGTTGAACACTGAGATGGCGAATCTGTTGCTGTCGTTGCTGGTGTAGTCGCCCAGCCATGCATCGCATTCGTAGGGTGAGAACGCACTCAAGTAGAACTTCTGCTTCGCATCGAACGCCGAGTCCAAGGCCGCGCAGGGGTCTTTCGCGGCACCTGCGGTTTTCGGTATCCGGGTCGAGTTCGCGCGTAATGCGTTGCGCGCGAGCAGCGGAGCTGACGCTGTCACGATCGCCCGTAGCGGTGTGCACGGGTCGATGCCGGGGCGTGCGGTGGCTGAATAGTGGAACGCGCGGCGCTCATTGTATTGCAGTGCGATGAAGCACGTGTCGTCCGAGCGCAGCGTCGAGGCCCGCCGATTCCCGACCTGGAATGGGGTGCCGCTGAAGTCCGGCAGGACCGACAGAGAGACACCGACGGTGGTGACGCCCTGGGTGAGGGTGGCACGGTCGATTCGGACTACACATTCGTCCAGGTCCTGCCCGACACCGAAGTACAGCGCGCGCCCGAGAGCGTTGACGGACGGCTCGTCGAGCATGCCGCACGGGTCCAGCAGTCGTGCGGTGTCGCGTTCGGCGAGGTCATCCAGCGAAGAGCCGCCGCTGAGGTTACTGCGGTAGCGCATCCCGAGCGGGGTGGCAGCGCCGTCGACGGTCGTCGTACAGCCGCACACGGCGAGCACGGCCAGCACAACAGTCGCCAGGGCGAGCGTTGGTTTTCTCATCCGTTGGCCCCGAACAAGCTCATCGCCGCGGGCGTCAGCGCATCGGTGATGCGGCAGGGTGCCTGCAGCGACACCATAGACTGCCAGCGCGCGGCATTCTTCGTCGATGCTGTGGCCGGAGCGCCCGGGCGGTAGGTGTCGACCACCGCGCCCGCGGCGAACCACACCGAGCAATGCGGCTCGCCGACCGCGGTGTTGCGGTCGATCAGCACCGGTTTGCCGCCGACTTGGGCGGCCACGAATGTGGAGGACGGCTTCATCGCGGTGTCGGCGGAGTTCATTCTGAACCCGACGCTGACCATGTCGGTGAGGTACTGGCTGCCACCGGGCTTGCGCAGCTGGAAGCGGCACTCATACGGTTCGGCCTCCGCGTCGAGCTTGGCCACGAGGAGGCCCGCGGGCAGATGCTGCATCAATTCGCAGGGGCTGCGACGGGTCAACGGCACATCGATCCGGGTGTTTTCGCGGCCCGGGATCTTGTTGTCCCGGAACGCGGTGACGATGTTGGTGACGGTTTCCTCGACCAGTTGGCAGCCCAACGTGTCCGGGGTGAACCCTGCCGAGCTGACTGTCGCGTATGCAACGGTCGGCACTTCGACGATGTCGGGCACGGCCGCGCCGCGCGCAGCGCGGACCGCCGAGAACCGCATCGGCACCTTGTAGGCGCAGTTGCCGTGAGAGTTGCGGACACCGTCGACGGTGACCGTTTCACCCGCGATCTGTTTGTTGACCTCGTCGTTTGTCGGCGGGTAGCTGGCCATGTCGATGGTCACGTGCGATAAGACCTGCTTGCGGTTGAACTGCAACAACCCGACCTCGCAGGTACTGATCCTCGCATCCGGGCCTAGTGTAGAGATCTGCCCGTAACCGGCGGATATCTTCTCCTGATCGAAGAAACCGCACGGATCCACCGACCGGATCTGCTCGGCGAGATCGAGCTTCTGCCGATCCCCCGCCGGCACACTCACTCCGAACGTCGGGGAAGCCTTCGCTGGTTCGGCACCAGGTACTCCCGCGACCTGTTGTGAACATGCTGACACGAGCAGCGCCAGTATTACTGGCGCGCAACACCACGCGAGTTTCATCCCGCCCCTTCCTCCACCCGGGCCACGACTCAGCCGGGCACACACGACGTCCAGCCCTCAAGGGCCGCATGGTGAAACGTGCAGCTGCGTCCGCGAACGTGGACGCGATCGCCCGCTTCACCGCATCCGACATCCTGTCACAGCGAAGCGCCCTTGCCTGGTACCGGCGCCACATCTCGCTGGCGCGGCGATGCCGAGCACGAGCGGGACCGCGGCGGATCCCGGTGGATCGGTAAGCCTTGCTCGACCGCAGGTCATCACCGATTTCCTGCCCCTATGCGCCGCACGCCGCGCGGAATCTGGTCGGGACGAATTCTGCTGATGCGACAGAGCATTAATGCAAAGCGCATCGCGTGAGCCGCTGGTGGCGCAGGCGCCGATCCGTGTGTCATAGAAGCGAGCCCACACGCAATTCCACTACTGCTTGCGAGGTTCGCATCGGGAACACATTCGCCAGTTCAGTCCCCTGCGAGTGTGTTCCCGATAGCCGCGCATCGATTCCCTAAGGAGACGCTGTGGTGATCGCAGATCACTCGCCGAACACGACGGATGGACACAGCCATCCTGGCGCTCATCGCATCAGGGCGAACTCCGGCGGTCGCGTTGAGTGAACCGGTCGATGAGGTAAGCCGATCATTCGGCTTCGGAATCATCAACGGAGTCAACCTCGCACGGACGATCACCGACCTCGTGCGGGGATTGAATGCCGAGGACCGCTCGAGATTGGAAAGTGCGACACGGATACAGCAAGGTGCTGAACTACAGGCGGCGCGGCTGAGCAGCATTACCGCGGAGGACATCCGCAATGAGGAGCGTCACCAGATCGGGATGCAGCAGCGGCGACGCGCGATCGAAATCGCGGATGAGGATGTCGCCCGCCGAAACCACGACAGCGTCCAACGAAACGCGCGCGAAGAACGCCAAACCGCCGCCAACGTCGGCAGCACCCATCTGCGGAACCAACTGACTGTTCTGAACGGTCGACTCCGAGTCGCCGAGTTTCGCCTGAGGCGCAGCGACAGTGTTGCGGAGAACGCTCGCCGCGAGAGAGCGACAAAAGCCCAGATCGACGCCTCCAAAGCGCGGGAGAACACCGCTGACACCGAGGCGCGGATCAAGCGAGAAGACCAGGGCAGACGTATCCAGCGAGAAAACAATGCGGAGGTACGGGAGGGCCAGTTGCACGCCAAAAGGCTCGCCGCCTACGACAACCGTGAGACGCGGGCAGGCGAACTACACGACCTGGAGAAGGCCTCCATCCAGCAGCAAATGAAGCTCCGCGACCGCACCGCCGGACTCACCCAACAGCTGACCGACAACCAGCAGCGGTCCGGCAAGGCGATGGCCGACGCGGGCCGGTTCGCTGCCGCAGTGAGCACAGCCGAACCCGCCACGACCGCCGCCTTCCGCGAACGGTTCCGCGAGGACACTGGTCTGGACCCCAGCGAGTTCGACACTGCCCTCGGCAACCTCGGCGATCTCGGCGCAGACCCGGTCGAGGCACTGGCGAGGCTGCTCGAAAAGGCCCAAGGCGCCGACGCGGATCCAGCGACGATCTATGCGGCCACCTATGTGACGAACCTGCTCATCGCCCAGACCGAGCCCGACACAGGCACTGGCACCGGGGACCAGATCGGGGAAGCAGTCGCAGCAGCGCACGCCGCCGCAGAACCGGCAGCCGACGCCGATCTCGAAACTGCCCCCGACCACCGGGCCGGCGCACCCGAGAACGTCGCCAGCAGCGAGGTAGCGCCATGACCCACGACATCACGATCAGCACAGCCCAACCGACAGCGACACACCGACACCGATTACGCAGCCGCCCCAGCATCGCCGCCGCCGGCGTGCTGCCGATCCCGCGCACGCCCGGGGGCGGACCGGGCGTGGTCGCCGCGCGGGTAGAACACCAGGAGCCGCGATGAAGCGCACCGTCGACCACCGTTGGCACCCGACACTGGTCGGCCCGCCGGCACAGGGGCCGCACCAGCGACTGGGGTATCTGCTTGGTGTCGTTGCGCTGCACCGCGCGACGGCCGCGCTCACCAGGCCGCGCGAGTCCGAGGACAGCGACGCACAACGCAGCCTCGAGCGCGCAGACGCCGAGCAGCGCCTGGCCGCGACCGACCTTGCCGGGCCGCCGGAGGATCTCGCCGCAGCCTTGACCGATGCCGTGGTGTGGAGGGAGGAATCCGCGCTGGCCCGCCAGCAGCTGACACGGCTGGTGCAGCACTATCGCCGCATTTACGGGCTGGTGATCGACCCCGCAGCAGCAACGGTCTCCATCGACCCGGGCTTCGACGCCCTCGGCAATCAGCAGCGTCTGGAAACCGCGGCGCGGCAACAGCAATCGCGGTTGGCGCGGCAGGCAGCGGCCGCGCTGATCACCGCCGCCGGGCTGGACGCCCACGCGCAGGCACACGCGGTGCGCGCGGTGTCGGATCCTCGCAGCGGCACGGTCCGCGGCTGGCTGGATGCCGAGCTCGCCGCGGCAGGTGTCGGCACGCTCGATCGGCAGCGGGTGGTGTTCGTGCTCGCCTACCTTTCCGGCGCCACCGCGACGTTGGATTTGCTGACCGAGGCGCCGGTGATGGTGGATGCCCGCGCGGAATTGATCGGCATGCTGCGGCGGGAGATGGAAGAAGCCCGCGATCCCCGCCGCGTTGTATTCTTCGGCCCAGGGGAGTATGTGCCCGGCCCCTGGTTCGAGGCGGCGGTGCTGTCGATGCCGGAGCCGGAGCGAGGGTTCGCCCGCCAGCTGCGCGTGGCGGTGAGCGAGGGCAGCCGGATGCCGCAGCTGCCGTGGCCGCGTCAAGCTCACCGCGCGGAACTGGAAGAACTGGTGTGGGACTACGTTGTCGCCACACGGGATGTTCACCAGGCCGCCGAGCGGCTCGCGGTCGACCCCGAGGCATTCACCGGCCGCGTCCTCAACCAGGTCCATGACCTTCTGCTAGAACTCCGCACGACCCGTCGCGCGATCGTCGAGCAGATCGATCGCGGCGAAGGACTGCTCGGGATAGAACGACTCCGCGTACGGGAGGTCCTCGACCGGTTCGGCCTCGGGCCGGTGGAAATGTCGGGATTGCTGTTTGTCAGCGAGCGCCACAAGCAGGCCCGAGATTTGTCCGAGGGTTCCCGCGCGGTGACCGTTCTCGCCCAGCGGGCCCGGTCGGTGATCGACGAGGCCCTCGACACAGCGGGGATCGTGGTGCTGGAGATGGATCCCGCCGGGGAAGTCGCGGGCGCGATCAGCGACATCGTCGGCTCGTCCGTACGAGACCACATCTACGACCTCGCCGCCGGGCGGGAGGTCTATGACGACGACACCCGCGGTCGCATCAGCTTCACCGTCGCAGTGGACACCCTCGACCACGCGCTGTCGCACGCCGGGATCGCCCCTCGGCAGCGGCAGGAACTGCGTGCCACGCTCGATGAACTCGCCACCTGCGCCGAGGAACTGAGCGCTCCGCTTCTCGCGCGCCGCCACGCCTGGCACGAACACCTCGCCGATCTGACCTGGTCGGTCGATATCGACGTGCCGATGCTGCAGACCACCGACCCGCTCGCACGCGCACTGTTCCTCGAGACAGCACCACCGCAGCAACCGGCACACGGCACTCAGACGGCCATCGACGCCGTTCTCCCGCCCGCGATCCCGCGCACCACCACCTCGCAGCCACCAGACCCTCAGGCCAACCCACCGGCCGCAGCCGAAAGGGGCGCCGCACCCCAACTCTGACCGGCGACACCGCGCGCCACGCGTGGTCAGACCGACTACACCCCGCCCGGGGCACCGATCCGTCGACAGCGCCCGCATACAAGCACGCCCGGAATCCGTCATGACCCCGACCAGCCCGACATCGCCGTTCACGCATCTTGAAGGAGGCACCCCAGATGAGTATGCGGCAGCCGCGAGACGTCGATGGTCAGCGCCTGGACCATCTTCGCGGCCACCGCGTCCGGAAAGACCCGTCCGCCACCTTGGTGCCGCCGCGGCCCGTCTCGTCGTGGCCCCGCCAGGCCCCTCCTCCCGACGCGCAGGTGCGGGCCGGATACCTGTGCGGTTGGGATCGCGGCGGCGCGATCGTGGGTGGCGAGCACGTGCGGAGCAGGCGATGAGTCGCCCACCCTCCGCGGTGCGCGCCGGGGACCTGCCTGCAGAGCAGGCAGCAGTGCTGCGCACGATCCAGCAGTCGGCCGCACGCACCGCACGGCTGCGCAAACGCCTGCTCGCCGCTGACCCGGACATCGCGACAGCTACCAAACTGCTCACGCAAATCGAGAAATGCACCGAAAAATGCAAGCGCGCCGAAGCCAGTGCCGACACCCTCGGCGTACCCGGCCAATGGGTCAAACGCGCCCAAGAGCTGGGGCAAGCCGGACACGAGTGGAGCGACGAACAACGGTTCGCTCAGCCGGTTCGGCCCAGAGGTCGCAGCCCGGCCAGCCGCCTTACCCAGCACACCCGCCAGTTGACCGAGATGGCCGCGATCGCCGCCGTGCGCACGCACCGCCTCACCGTCGAAGGCATCGAATGGGAGCCCACCCCCACCGCCGCACGCCAGTTCCGCGCCAATATGCAGGCCGTCTGGGCCTGCGCAGTCCGCACCGCGGATGTAATGCGACTGAGAGGGCACGAGCCCGGCCATGCATGGGCCATCAACGACGCCGAGTGGCGTCAGCTTGTCGGCCGCTACGCCAACGCTCCCCTCCCCAGCATCGAGCAGGCATGGCTGCGCTACGCCGATCCGCACATCGCCGAGAAAGCACACAACTCGCTGACCGAGTTGCGCCGCACATTGAACAGCGCCGCCAAACCGGCCTCCGCGGTCGACTGGGAAGAGCCGCCGAGACCGGATGCACTGATCTTGAGCGCGCAGGACGGGTTACGCATGTTGCTGCGTGAGCGTCTCTACGACGAGCCCCCGCGCACACGCCCGGCGCGGGGCGCCGTCGCGCCGATCCGGTCCGCGATCACCGACATCATGCCCGCGGCAGGCAACCACGCCTGGTATGCCGCACCACACCTCAACAGCTCAGCTGCCTCGGCAGCAGAACCACAGCGCGATAGCGGAGTCGACCTATGAACCGCCGACCAACCCGATCACCCCGCCGATCATTGAACGACTCGAGGAATATCCATGTGCAGTGAACCACCGGACCGACCACTGGCCCATTTGCCCCAGCACGACGGCGACCTCGCCAACGTCCGGGCCGTGCCGTCGAGACGAACAGCGAGCGCGGAGCGCCCGCATTCTTCCCCTGTCGATCGGAGTTCGGCAGCCGGAAGCGGCTGCGACACGGCAGACGATCTCACCTTGCCGCAACGATATTCCTCGGCTGTGCCGCCAGCTGCCGAGACGAGCACCCATGCAGCCACGGCACCGCTGTCGACATGCGAGGCGGCCGACAAATGACCGACCCATCGACACGTCCCTCGACCAGCCCTGACCGTTTCGCACAGTACGGGCTCGTACCACCCGATCTGCAGGAAGCACCGATCGACTACGACTTCTCCGCCGACGCCGCACGCGACGACCTGCACACGAAACATCTACGGGGACTGCAAAATCTGGCCGCCGAAGCAAGCCGAGAACAACGGCCTGCCGAACAAGCCCCAACGCAGCATGCTTGGCTGGCGTCCACCCCACGCTCAGCGGCACTACAGACCGCGCTGCGCGCGGCCACTCGCGACGCGACCGCCGACGGTGTGCCCGGCGAGAAGATCGCACGCGCTGTCGACCTCGGCCGCACCGGAGTGTACTGGCACCAGCAACCCTCCGACCGCACGTTGGGCCGCTTCGAAAAGCTCAACGCGGCAGTTGCCGCGGCCGAGATGGACGCAGCTGCACTGCGTGCACTGGTCGAGCGGGTGCCGCGCTTCGTCGCCGAGGAGTGGAATCGAACAGTAGCTCGCGACCTGCGAAAGGTGCACTCTGCCAACGCCAGCGGTGAGCAACCCTCCCGGTCGACGACCATCGCCGCCGTTCGCGCGGCCGGGCACGGCTCAGGCAGCGAACCAGGCGCGATCGGCTCCGCCATCACCGACGCGATGCCCGACACAGGCGCCGCAACGACCTGGACCAACGACGCCTCGCCCGCGGATCGCGGCGCGGACAGGGGCGTCGGCAGCCAGGCGGCAGAGCTATGAACCACACAACATCGCACCCCACAGCGTTCCGGGCTGCGCCGGGCCGCCGCGGGTGGGGGAGGAGCAGACGATGAGCCCGACCCGGGAATCCCGCCGCCGCAGCACCGCGGGCATCAGCGAGGAACTCAGCGCACTGCTTGTACTGGTGGGAGTCGTCGCGGTCGCTGTGCTGCTGTGGGCAGCGTTGAGTCTGGGCAGCGCTGCCGCGGGCTTGCCGATCCAATGGAACCCGACAGCCGCGCTGCTCGAGGTAGCGGTCGGCGACCGCGCCTGGCCGTGGCAGTCGGGCGTGATCGCCGCAGCGTTCGCCGGCGTGGCTGCGTCCGCAGCAACGCTGTGGCTGAGGCGGCGACACAACAACGACCGCTTGGAGATCGATTCCGCCGCACGCACGATGCAGCGCCCCGGACAGTTGAGCATCGGCACGCTGCGCGCGAACAGCGACGCCGCGCGGCGGCTGCTGAAAGACGCCCCAGAACACGTGCGGGCACGCCCTGGCCCGCCGCTGGGGTTCACCGTCGCCGGGAACCTCTCTCTGCACGTCCCGGCCGAAATGTGTGTGTTCATCGAGGCCGGTGCTCGCACCGGCAAAACCATGGCCTGGGCCATCCCCGCCATGATGTCGGCGTGGGGTCCGGTGCTGGCGACCTCCAACCGCCCAGACCTCTACCGCCACACCGTCCTCGGACGCCGCGCCCACGGGCAAGAATGGCTGCTGGATCCCCAAGGGGTCACCGGCACCGTGCAGGTCGGGTTCTGGGTGAACCTGCTTCGGCAGGTGACCACGCTGGCGGCCGCCCGCAAACTCGCCTCGTTCTTCGTCTCGGCATCCAAAGAGAAAGACGCCCGCGTCGACAGCTATTTCGATGGCGGCGCGCAAGACCTGCTGGCGTGCTATCTTCTGGCCGCCGCCTGCGCCGGCGGCGACTTGCTGCATGTCGCCGAATGGCTCGGCCACGACCAGGACACGACCCCCGCGCTGATCCTGAAAAAGAGGCGCAAACTGCGACCCGCGCAACGGATCCTGGAATATCAAGCGCTGTACTCCCGCCAGCGTGACGGCCTGTTCGACATGGCCCGCAGATTCCTCAACGTCCTGTCCGATGAGGTCTACGCACAGATGGTGTGCCCACCGATCCGGCGCACGATCACCGCCCACGAACGCAGCGAACACGACATCGACATCGAACTCGGCATCGACCTCCACAGCCCGCGCCACGATCTGCCCGAGTTCGATCCGCGGGAGTTCGTCACCAGCAACGACACCCTCTACGCGTTGAGCATCGAAGGCCCCGACTCCGCGGCACCGTTGACCGCCGCACTGGTCGGGCAAGTACTCGAATCGGCGTTCACCGCCGCGCGGGCCCGCCCCGACGGACGGCTGGCGGTGCCGCTGCTGGCGGTGCTCGACGAAGCCGCCAACTGCTGCCCCATCTCACTGCTACCCAGCTACTACACCTACGCCGGCGGGCACGGCGTCATCCTCATGACGTTCCTGCAGGTCCTCGAACAAGGCAAAGACCTGTGGGGCGAAAACGGGTTGAAAACCATGCGAGCCCAAGCGATCGAGGTCTACGGCGGCGGCATCAGCGACACCGAATTCCTCCAGCAACTCTCCACCGTCACCGACGAACACGACGTCGCCGACCGCTCCCACAGCGTCGGACCCGGCGGCTCCAACCGCACCCTGACCTGGCGCGCCGAACCCATCCTCAACGTCGCCGCGCTGGCGGCGCTACCCAAACAACGTGCCTTGGTACGGCTACCCGGCCACCGCCCGATCCTGGTGCGCAAACCCTGGTGGCAGGCCAGCGAACACGCCGCCCTGATCACCGCCTCCCTCGCCCAGTTCGACGAAACACTCAAAAACACAGTGCTTCTCGACCCGGACTCCGACAACGAAGACGACGACGAGGTCGAGCTGTGACCGGCAAGAAACGCAACGCCACCGCCACGCCCTCACCACCGCCACCGCAACGGTTTGCGGATTTCGTGACCTTCGCCGAATCCTGGCTGCTGCCGTTACAGAGCGTGCGGCTGGCCGAAGCCAACCGCGAAGGCACCTACACCTGGTGCACCAAATGGTGGGCTCACCGCGCGGTCGCCGTGCGCATCGCACACCTGCACACCGCGTTCGAAACCTTCCGCGCCCGCGAAGACGCCGCAGCAGTCAGCTCCTACCTGCTCGGGCATGTCGACCGCCACTTCCAGATCATCTTCGACGCCGCCAACGGCCCCCTGCACCGCTGCAGCCGCACCAAACACGTCGCGGTGCCCTCGCTGCCGTTCGACCCCGTCCCCCCGGAATGGTTCGGTCCCGCCGTCGCGCCCCCGCCACCACCGACCGGCGACGGGGCAGAAGACCAGCCGCCGCCGCTGCGGTTTCCCACCTTCGTGGAGTTCACCGAGCAATGGTTGCTGCCGGTGATCTCCGTGCGACTGATCGGGCAAGGCCGCGAAGGCATGTACACCTGGTGTCGGCAGTGGTGGCGACACCGCACGGTCGCCGTCCGATTCGCTGCCCTGCACGCGATCTTCGAAGCCGCGCGCCGCAGCGAGGACCGCAGCCAGATGAGCAGCCTGTTCGTCGGCCACATCGACCCTCACATGCGGGTCATCCTCGACGCCGCCAACGGGCCACTGCACCGCTGCACACCCGAGCATCACACCGACAGCCCCGGCCTGCCGTTCGCCGACGTGCCGCACGACTGGTTCAACCCGCCCGGAGCTCTCATCGCGGTCGAGGATGCGGTGTTCGGACCAGATTTCCGATTCCTCGGGGGCTTCCGCATTCCATGACCAGGACTGGCACAGCGCACTCACGACCCAGCGCGACCAGCCTCAACACACGATCGCCGAGACCGAAAACCAGCAAGCGGATTTCGGCGGCGTGGAGATGGAAAACCGGCAAGGGCTCAGGCGAACCGCCGCGCAGTAATGCGGGCAGGTCCTACGCTGACTTGTCCGAGAATCACTTGGGTTCGTCAGTTGGGGGAGCCATTGTCCGACACTGCGTTGTTGCTGATCGACCTGCAGAACAGCTATCTCGTCCAAGACGTCCGCGATGCGCTGGGCTGGCCGCCGATCTGGCGGTTGGACCAAGTGATGACCGAGTGTCGTGAACTGGCCGAATCTGCCCGCTCGATGAGCGTCCCGGTGGTGTATTCCCGTCAACTTCCCAGCCCGGCGGGGTCGTTGGCGCTGAATCCTCGCTCCGCCCGGCATCGACGCTTGCGCGCCCCACTGTTGCCGCGCCTGACGGCCGAGGATCGGCTCTGGCGATCACAGATCATCGATGCCGTGGCACCGCAGCCGAATGAGCTGGTAATCGACAAAACCCGGCACAGCTTCTTCGCATACACCGAACTCGACCCGATCCTACGCAGTATGGGCGTCCGTCGGCTGATCGTCGCCGGACTGCAGACCAATGTGTGTGTCGAGGCGACCGTTCGGGCAGGTCTGGAACGCAATTTCGAGGTTGCCGTCGCCGAGGACGCGGTCAGCACCGATGGACCCGCCCTGCATTTCGCGGCGCTCAATGCGATGCGGGTGCTCTACGTCGAAGTCGCTCCCTGGCGCGAACTCATCGTTCCCGGCGCGGCATGGGATCTGGCGTACCGGACACCGAACTACGGCCGCGATCCCGCCTACTGGTCTGACCCGAACATGCCCATGCCCCGGTAGCCGCCAACGCGCATTCGGTATCCATGAGCCACCGCGCATCCAGGGGCACGGTCAGCGATGCGCGGTGGGGTGTTCGAGTCCGAGTCGAGTTCGGCAGGATGTCGAGCTGCTGGGCCGACAAGGGATTCGGCTCCGAGCGGAAATTATGTGCAGATTCGGCAAGCGCGGACCGCGCATTATTGCCAGCCGATGCCGTTTCAGCACCTGTTGAAACGTATTTCAGTATGCCGTGAAATTGTGCGGAAGACACAGCAGCGCTGGCCGCTCGGTCATCGGCCAATCGCCTCGTGCACATCCCGTGCGGCGCCGTCCCAGCCAGCAGGATCGTACGCACGTCGATGCCGTAGCGCCGCGACGCCGTTTCGGCATGGCGCAGCAACACGAGTAGACCCGGGCGTACCCGAGCGTGAGGATTTCGAGTACTGGATAGCGGATTCAAGGCGATGTCCGAGCCCGCACCGCGCCTCATGGGAAGGTGGGCAGCGGGCACCTCAGAGACGACGCGCGATCAGTGACGCTGCCTACAGTCTCGAGCCGTGGACGTGCGAGTCTTCCAGGTGTGGCATAGTGGGACACGAGATCGGGCTCATCGAAGTGATCTGCGCGGCTCACCTACAGAAAAGAATTAGTACAGCATGGCTCAAGGCAGCGTGAAGTGGTTCAACGGCGAAAAAGGCTTCGGCTTTATCGCTCAAGACGGAGGCGGTCCTGACGTCTTCGTGCATTACTCGGCCATTGGTGGCTCGGGATTCAAGAGCCTCGATGAGGGTCAGCGTGTGGAGTTCGAGATCGGGCAGGGCCAGAAGGGTCCGCAGGCTCAGGACGTCCGCGCTATCTGACCCAGCGTGACTTGCAGGCTCCGCACCGTAACGGTGCGGAGCCTTTCTCGTTTCAGCCGCTCGGCTACCGGTGGTCGACACCGGAAGCGGGGACGGATCTGCTCTAACGCGCGCGGGCGGGCCTATCGCGCGGAGCGCGCGTTCGTGGCCCCCGAGGGCGGCAGCGAACAGAGCCAGGAGTTGTGCAGGTCCTGCTGCCAGTAACCCCCGGGAGTGGGTGCCGACGCCGCGGAAGTCGAATGTCGCCGGGATATCCAACTCCTGCAATCTTTTTCGCAGGTCGTGCGTGCACTGGTTGGTATGGCTTCGAGGACATCGCCACTGGCGCTCTGGCTGACCAGCTTGCCGCCGTTGCCGTCGATGCCCGGACCGCCGGGTGTGTCCAGTGCTCCTGGTGTGCCGGTGCCGGTGGAGACGTAGATGGTGGTGCCGCGGAGTTGTTCAGCGTGGAGGTAGCGGTCGTTGGTGGCCTATTGGGGGTCGGTGGGCGGTCCCCACATGTTGAGGGTGTTGCCGCGCCAACGTGTGACAACGGCGGTGACCATGGCTTGGCCGCCTTGCGGGTCGCTGGCGCGCACACATCCGACTTTGAATCTCCGCGTTGCAGACCGGGATCCTGATCCTTCCCTTCGCGATCGGTGCGGCGCTGGGTGCGCTCACGTCGCCAGTTCTTGTAGCGCGGCTGGACAGCCGGGCGCTCACCCTGGGCGTGCTGGTGTTCGCGCTGGCGATCGCCGCTACTGCGGACGACGCTCTGGCCTACGTCATTCACCGGAGGCCCATCCGCGCTGCCGAGCTGGTCGATCGCACCCGCCTGCCAATAGGTCTGGGTTTCGTATGTACGGTGCGCCACGATGCGCCAGGGGTGCGCCGTACATGGCGGGCTGGCGCGGGGTGGCACCTGCGGTCGATGTGGGTCGTCGGGAATCGACGTACGGTGCGGTCGCGAGGGGACGCTGCGGGTGCTCGCGCGGCTCCGGCCATTGACCACCGCTCATCTCACAATTCCACACCGTCAACCGGTGCGGGATGCTGCGGTTCGCCCGTGCGCTCGGGGGCGGTGATGTCTGTCGGTCGCGGCGCGCGTTCGGTCGAGCGGCGGTGGGCCTGTTCGCGGTCACGTTCGGTGTCGGAGAGGGATGCGCGGCGGCGTTGTTCGGCGCGCAGCCGGTCGAGTTGCTGTTGCCAGTGTCGGTGGTCGGGAGAAGTAGTGGTCTCTTCGACCGGGGTGGTAGCCGGTGGTGAGAACTTTTCGGGGCGGGCGAGGATGTCGTCCCAGTGCTCGGGCGGGCCGGCGAGGAGTTCTGCGTCGCGGTGGGCGTCGTCTGCTGTGCGTCGAGCGGCGGCGACTGCTTGGATCAGCTGCTGTTTGGTGCGTCGCAGCGCGTCGAGTACGGTCTCGAGGCGCACGGGATCGCTGGTGGAGACGCGTTGCGTGCGTGCGGCGGCGATCTGGCGGCTGGTGCTGTGTACTTGCTTGCTCAGATCCTCGACGGCGGCTGCGGCCGAACGCGCGTGGGTGATCGCGTCGGCGGCCGCGACTGCCTGGGTCCGGGCAGTGCCGGGGTCGGTGCTCGGTGCGGCGGCGGGAAGGGTTTCGGCGGCATTCATGCTGGCGGTCAGCGCAATGTGGCGGCGGGTCTGCTCGATGCGGTCGCTCAATTCCGCATCCGACAGGTCACGTACAGGGGCGGTGGCTTCGGCACGGGCGTGTGCGGCTTCGGTGTCGAGTCCGTGGTCGAGCACCCAGGTGCGGATGCGGTGGCGGTGAGCGAGAGGGACGCGGCGCCAGTCGCGGTGCAGGAACGCCAACGCGTCCGGCGCGGGTCGGGTTGCGGCGACGTGCGCGCACCTGGCCTCGATGTAGCGGTCGGGCTCGTGGGCAGGAATGCCGCGCACGCCCTGATCACGGCAATCACTGCACAGCCCGTCATCGCGTTCGGTGTCTCCGGTGACGGGATCGAAGGCTGGCCGGTCGATGAGGGGGCGTTCGAATCCGCAGCCGACGCACGGTAGATCCCGCTGTGATTCCAGCAATGCTTTCAGGTGCTCATCCCGGCCGTTTTCGTTGCGGTGACGGGTGCGGCTCGGGTCGGTGTCGTCGTCGAATCGGTCATGGTCATCGCTCCGGTGCAGCGTGGGCCGGCGGACAGGGCGGTCGTCGCTGTCCACGATCCGAACCGATCTCACGGTCCGGCCTGATTCGCGCGGAAGGTGTTCGTCGTCGCGGGTCCGGTCATCGGCGTCGGGTTGGATGATGTAGTCGAGGTAGCGGGTGGTGTGGTCGTAGACGGCGTCCGGTTCGCCTTGCTGCTGGGAGGCGGGGATTTTGCGGGTGGGGTCGATCCAGCGGCGGGTGTTTCGGCGGTACTGGGGGTGGCGGGTGCTGTTATCGCGGCGAAAGATCCCTGGGTCGGTGTCGGGAATGCAGGCGCGTATGAGGTCGGCGCGGTCGGGGAATTGTGTGGCGGCGTGTTCCAGGCGGGCGCGGGCGACGGGGAAGGCGTAGCGGCGCAGAGTTTCCTCCACCCGTTGCAGGGTGTCGCGTTCCAGCGGGCTGGCATCCTCAGTGATCCGGGCGATGGCTTCAGCCGCGGAAGTGACCTGTCCGGCTTTGAACAGCTTGGCGACCGCGCGGATCTGCGCGGCCAGCGGCACACGCTCGCTCGGCGCGGTGGCCGGGGGAGAGCTGTCCGGCGCATGCGCGGCGGCGGGATCGGTCGCTGGCCGGGGTGCGAGGTCGTCCATGGTGGGCTCCGTAGGCGCGGACAGGGTTTCGGCGATGTGGTCGGGGACCGGGGGGATGTCGGGTTCTGTAGCGGGGTATTCGTCGAGGTCGGGGGCGTCGGTGTCGGGGGGTGGGTCGGGGTAGGTGGGGGCAGCACGGGTGATGGCGTCGATGCGCCAGGCCAGGGCGGTGGCGAACTGGCCGGGGCGTAGCCGGTCGTGGTGGTCGGTGCGGCCGCCGACGAGTAGTTCGCTGGCGACTTCGAGTAGTTCGTGAGCGCTCCAGCCGGATTCGGTGGCGCGGTCGATGGCGGCGACGACTTTCGGCCAGGCAGGGTCGGCCAGGATCCGGTCGGCGGCGGTGTCGCCGAGCACCGCCCGCAGTTCTGGTGTCCACGCCGGCGTCAGGGGTGTGTCGGGGTGGGGGGTGTCCAGGGCGCTGGGGCCGAGGGTGATGCGGGACCACAGCACGGCGGCGGGCATCTCGTGGGGCAACGGGCGTGCCGCGGCGGCGGCGTCCAGCAGTGCGGGGACGTCGATGCCGGCGCGGTCGGCGGTGTCGAGCCGTTCGGCGAGGATGGGCCAGAACGGGTCGTCGGTGACGCCGACGGCGATGCGTTTGGCGACGGAGGACCACTTGTTGGTGGCGAGGTTGACATCGCCGATCGCCTCGGCCGCGCGGGCGGTGAGCAGCTCGTGGTGGTGTCGTTCGGCGGCGACGAACCGGGACGGTCCGGCGGGGCGGCGGTCGAGGTCATCGACATGCGCCGCGGCCCGCCACACCGCGAGATCACCCAGCAATCCAGGGTCGGCGCCGACGAGCGGACGCGCCCACAGTGGTGCGCTGGCCGGGGTGAAACCGCCAGCCGCCGTGCGGATTTTCGCGGCGAGTTCGGTGATGACGCGTGCTCGGGCGGCTAGGAACCCCCCGACATCCGGGTCGCTGCGCAGCCGCTCCGGGATGCCAGGGATCCACGGCAGCGGGCCCGGTGGCGCGGAGTGGGCGCCGGAGGTGTCCAGCCGCCAATCCAGCACCGCGGCGACATCGTCGGCGGAGCCGAGTTCGCGGGCTTTGATCGCGGCGGCGAGTTCGGCGATGGCGTCGCGGCCGGCCAGCAGCAGCCGACCCAGATGCTGACGCAACACCCCGTAGCCGGGGCTGCGGGCCAAGCCCGGCCACAGCCTGTCGGTCTCGTGGTCGATGCGCGCCAACACCGACAGGCCGAGGACGTGGTCGATGGCGACGGCCAGGGCGTCGAGGTAGATGTCGGTGGCGCGCCCGAGCCGCCGCCGCGGGTCGAGCGCGTCGCGCAGTTCGGTGTGGGCGGATTTGTCGGTGTCGGCGCGACCGAGGATGCGGGTGAGGATCTCGAGGCCGGTGCGGGGCAAGACCGCTTCCTCGGTCCAGAACGAGGGTTCGTCGCCGTCGACGGTGGTGGTGAGATACAGGTGGTTGCCCGCGCGGCCTCGGGTGACCGCGACATACAGTTGCGGGCGGGTCTCGTGGCCGGTCAGCGCGGTGTGGCAGGTGTCGGCGGTGATGCCCTGGGCGGAGCCGATCGTGGCGGCGTACCCCAGCCGCACGTGAGCGGTGACGTAGTCGCCCGGTAACCACACCGTCTCGCCGAGCTGCCGGTGTTCGAGCAATTGCACCGCGCTCAGCGAGCCGTCCGCGTGCACGTGGGTGACGATCCACCGGTAGCCGTTGCGGACATAGTCGTCGTCGCCCACGGTGATGCGGGGGTTGTTGAGTCCGGTGCGGATCGTGTCACCCACCGACGCGTGCAAGGTGTCGGCCAATTCCACCTGCGCGCCCGCTGCTTCGCTGGCGAGGCGGTGGGTGCGGGCGAGCCGGTTGAGGTCGGTGACTACCGCGTGGTTGGCGGCGAGCATGACGCTGTCGCGTCCGGCGGTGTGGTCGGCCAGCCAGCCGGTGAACGCGGCGTCGGCGACGGCGGCGGGGCTGCCGACATGGATGCGGCCGTGGTCGAGGTAGTAGGCCAAGCCGGCTGGGTCACCTTCGCGCAGCAGCAGGCTGGCTTCGCCTTCGGCGTCGTCGGCGAAACGCACGATGTGGGTGAGGGTTTGGGTGCTGGGGCCGGCGGCGTGGATCATGTCCTGCACCGCGCCCCCGGCGTCGATCGCGGGCAGCT
This sequence comes from Nocardia sp. NPDC059691, assembly GCF_042733915.1. Lineage (NCBI taxonomy): Bacteria > Bacillati > Actinomycetota > Actinomycetes > Mycobacteriales > Nocardiaceae > Nocardia > Nocardia sp. NPDC059691. Next base: position 317,237 of record NZ_JBHWFB010000010.1, read on the forward strand.
GTTCGGTGTCACCGACCAACCGGATCGTCGCTTTGCGTGAGCGCAGGAACATCAACAACCGCAGCCGGGCGGCGTTGGCGATCTGCACGTGTTCATCGACGATGACCAGCGTGCGGTCATCGATGTCCAGAACCCATTGCGGCAGCGGCGGTGGCAGCCGGTCGGGTTCGAACAGAAACCGCTCACGAGTCGGGGTGTGACGCGCCAGGACGTGCAGCAGTTTGTCGACCGTCTCCACCCGCACCCGAATATCTCCGGCGAGGACGGCGGCCGCCCGCGCGGTCGGCGCCAGCCCCAGCACGGTGCCCCCGCTGGCCAGCCAGGCGTCGGTCAGCACCCGCATCGCCGTGGTCTTGCCCGACCCTGCGGGCGCGTTGGCCATCTGCACCCCGGCACCGGAGGTCGCGAACGCACGGACCGTCGCCAACTGGCCCTCGTTCAACCGCCGCTGCCGATTGGCGGGATCCGCGCTGAACGCCGCGATCGCCGCATCCACCATCGCCGGGGGAACCGCGCGGCCATCGCGGGTTTGGGCCATTTCGATCAGATCCGCTTCGCCGGCGAGGACCTTCGGTGCGGTGTAGAGCTGGGCGTCGGCGGTGTTGTAGACCGAGTGGCCGTCTGCGCGGCGGAACAACCCCGGCACCGCCGCGAGTTCGGGATGGGCGGCCACGTCCGGGTCGCCGCGCGGGACCGACCGCGTCGGCGCAAGCGCCTGTTCCTCGACCGCGGCACCGACACTCGCCCACTGCGCGAACCCCACCAGGCCGCGTATCACCCGCTCGACTTCGGCGCGCACGTGCGCGCGCCGCCACACAGACCGCTGCGCTGACACCGTCGCGATCACCCGGTCCGCGCACTGGGTGATCCAGGCGGCGTCGATCACCGGCCGCACTGGCGCGCCGGGATGCAACGCGGCCGCGATCATCGCCGCCAACGCCGCCTGCCCGCCGAGCACGGCGAGGGCTTGGCGCCGCCACGCCGCGCGTTGCTCGGCCAGCGACCGTGCCGCTGGTTTGGGGCCGCGGGTGTCGAGGATGGCGCGTTGCACCAGCTGATACATCTCCACCGGCAGCGGTTCGCGCCCGTAGGTGGCCTGGTGTGCGACGGTCAGCTCACCCAGCCGCGCGGTGATCGCCGCATCACGCTGTGACCAGTGCTCGTTCAATGCCGGGTCCACACCCACGATCTCCCGGATCGGCCGCTTCCCCGGATCCAGACCCGCCCGCTCGGCGAACCACAACCCCAGCAGCCGCTCCAGATACATCTCCAGGCGGGTGTTGTAGATCTCCGACGCGGTGACCGCCGCACGGTAGAACATCGCGCCATCCAGTGCCCGCCACTGTCCATCGGCGGCTCGCACCTTGTTGGGGCACACCACATGGGTGTGCAGATCAGGGTCACCGGCGCGGGATTCGCGGTGATCGAACACCGCGGCGATCAGCCCCTCGACCTCCACTTGGCGGACCCCGTTGCGGCCGACCCGGGTGTAGGTGGCGTTCTGCTCGAGGTAGCGCATCGCATCAGCTACGGCGAGATGGTGGGCCTGCTCGATCAGTTTCGCCACATTACGGGGCGCGACCGCCCACAGCGTCGACACCGACTTCACCGGCGAGAACGTCCAGTCGAAACCCGCCACCGCCGTGGTGTGCTGACGCGAGTTCCGTGTCACCCACCCCGACAACTCCTGGTCATCCAAGGGTGGGCGGGCGAAGCGCTCGATGAACATCTCCCGCGCCACGCCGCTGCGGATCGCCGCCCGCTGCTCGTCCGGGATAGTCGCGTAACGATGTAGTCCGCGCGCGGTGTTGTAGTCGTTGAACGCGACCGCGCACCGTTTGCGGTACTCGCTGGCGCCGTTGTAGATGCGGAACGGCGCGCCCAACCTCGACGCCTGCGATGCCGCCCGCTTCGCGTCCTTACGTTTCGCGCCCCGGCGAATCTCTTCAGCGATCACCGCCGCTTCGATGGCATCGGCCTGCGGGTGCCGCCCCAACCCCAGCAGTGCCTTGAGCTGCGGCTCGGTTACAACATCCCCGGCATGCACCGCCGAACCTTCAACCGGCATGCCCCGGTAATGGATCGCCAACGAGGCCAGCCCCGCACCGAACCATCGCCCCGGCGATTCACCGCGCGCGGAGTAATAGTCCGCCAAGCTCGAACGCCCCCGCTCGGCCGCATCATGCGCCGCGACATGCCGCAGGTAGTACTGGTAGCCGTCGCCAGCGCTGATCTTGGCGAGGGTGACGGTCACCCCTCCATGACAGAACCCACTATGCTCTGTCGGCCAGCCGTTTCGGTGATGCAAACGGCATTAACGCATTCCAGCAATACATCCCCGTTATGAAAAAGTTATCCGGGATGCAAGAGGTATGACGGGCGAAAAGGAGAAAAGAAGGAGGAGAAGGCTGTCAGGGGATGGAAGAGAAAAGCGGGGTCAGAAGATAGTCAGGCGAAGCGGAGATGAAGTAGCGCGTTCGTTGGATGCACGTTTCTCAGGTGCATTGGTCGGCAAGTGACGTGGGCGGGTGCAAGCGCGAAGCGGTCGTGCTCGCCCTGTCTTCCGCTCGCAGCGCGACCTGTCGGCCCCGCCCCGGGGGGCCCCCGCCCCACGGGTGGGGCCCGGGGGGGGGGGCCCGGGGCGGTAACAAAGGGGACCCCAGGGTGGGGTA
>NZ_JBHWFB010000010.1:319918-351733 GCF_042733915.1 Nocardia sp. NPDC059691
GGGCCCTATTGTGCGGGGGGGGGTCCCGCCCCCTCGGGGGGCGGCCGCCCCGGTTCTCCCGCGCCCCCGGCCCCGCGCCGCCCCCCCGGCCCCCCCGGCCCCCCCCGCCCCCCCCCGCGGCGGGCGTCGACCTGGCGACTACACATGGAGCACGCTTGACTGCTTCCGGCGCGGAGCGGCGGGCCAGATGTTGTCTCAGGCTGCGGTCGTCGGCGGAGTGAGGAGATTCTGTTCGCCGAGCTTGGTAGCGATGAAGCTGAGGACCGCGCTGCGGTATCGCGCCTCGTCGAACTCACCGATGCGAGTCAAGGGTGCGGTGATGGTGCTGGGGCCCCAGCCGGGGATGTCCACCGTGACCTCCGCGGTTTCCGGCGGGAGGTACTCCGACAGGCCGATAGCGCGGATCGACGCTTCCAAATCTCGGCAGTAATCCAACTGTTCGACGCCCACCTTGAGGATGGACCGGACCAACTCACGGCGTGAGGAGTCGACCTCGGTCGAACCGGCCTTCGGGTATGGCGTGTCGATGCCGCCCCACTCTGCGAGCACCGCATCGACATCGACGGCGCGGGACTCCACTGAGACAGCCTCGGCGACGACGTCCCCACCGTAAACCAGGCCCATGTACTCCCTCACGGCCGAGTTGAGCTGCCGCTCGACCGTCTCGCCGACCTCATACCGGTTCGGGATCCCTTCGACCGCATACAGCTTGAACTCAGCCTGCTGCGGCAGCCTCTCCAGGAACCTCGACAGATCGACGGTAAACGGCAGCTCACGGCTCGGCATGTACTCGCGCAGCCCCACCGCATCGAACAACCGCTGGACCCTGCTCTCGTTGCTGCCGAAGTGCCGCCACCGCAGGGTGCGGGCGACGATGATCTGCTTGTCGGTTTCGATGGTCGGAACGGTCTTTTCGGTGGTCACTGATCGTTCACTTCCTGGCCTCAACGGCCACGGTTTCGGGGGGTGCGCCGGTCTGGCACACTCCGCAGGCCACAGACTCGGAAGACTGTGGCCTGCGGGACGTGTCAGAGCACTGGTATGCGGTGCCGTGCTGCGCGGCGACGGGAATCGGCATCCCGAGTGGGGGCTCCGCGGCCGGAATTCGGCCTAGCGGTGGGGCGAAGGGTGTGTCGGCGTGCGGGGCCGACGTCGGTGTCACAGCTTCGAGGTCTGGGGCGAGAACCGCGTGCGGCTCTCGCCGGACACGTTTGTCAGCGGGGGGCTGGGGCTCGCGTCCAGCCGCTGGGTTCGCAGCGGTAGAAGCGGTTGTCGATGCCGACGCGGTCGCCGACGGACAGTGATCGAAGCCACCGATCCCGATACCGTTCGGCGAAGTACGAAGTTCCGATGTTGAACCGCTGGAACTGCCGTTCAAGAATCACGTCGTCGGGGGTGCCGGGGGTGATATCGGAGTCGTGGTAGCTGAAGACCCGCTGCACGCACAGGCGGGCGGGGAAGCCGAGAAGAGCGTTGAGGAAGTCGTGGTGGTAGATGCGGATCAGCGGCCCGATGGGGCGGATGATGGCGGCGATCACATCGCGGGAAGCGCGAAAGAGGTCGAGCAAGGTGGCGAGGGTGTGGTGGCTGAGCGATTTCGGCGACATGCCTAACTCCGTGAGAGGTTGGGAGACAGACAGCCGGGCCGCCACGATGTGCTGTGGCGGCCCGGCTGGTGTGCGGTGAGGATCGTCAGGCGGCGCGACGTGATGCGCGCTTCGCGGGTTTCACGATGCCGAGTTCGACTCGGCAGGAGGTGCAGTAGCCGTCGGGGTGGACACCGGTGTCGCGGACGCAGCCGGTGCAACGGTCGCGCCGCAGCCCCTTACCGATCACCGGCCCGCGCTGGCGGCTGGGCTGGATGGTGAGTGGGCGTGCAGGCTGGGTGGCGTCCTGTCGCGGAGCCGCGGTGTCCGGGATCTCGGGGTGAGCCTGCATGAATGCCTGGATCGCCTCGGCGGTGACGCTGCCTTTGCCGCTTCGCCGCCACTGGTCGCGAAGAAGCGCCCGGGCCAGCATCGGGTATGCGCGGGCGAGGAACTCGCAATGAGCAGTGACCGTGTCGGTGTAGGTGAACCCTTCGGGCAGCGCCGGGATACCTGGGCGTCCGTCGGCGCGGCAGTACTCGCACAAGCCGTCGTCGCTGTGCTGCCGATCAGAACCGAGGCGGTCGAGGCTGGAACGCTCGATGAAGCACCACACGCACCGCCAGCCGGTGACCGGTGCCTTTGCGGCGTTGTCGTGATCGACTTCGAATCCGTCGCCGCGGTGTTCGGGGGCGTCGCGATAGTCGGTGCTGATCCAGATCCCGGTCCGGATCGAGGCCCTGCGCGTCGAGTCCTCGTCCACAGACGGCAGGGGACGAGCGTCGTAGTGGCTGTCGCTCAGCTGCGCCAAGGTCTCCTGGACCAGTTCAGGGTGGATCCGGCCACATTCGGTTGTGTGCCCGTCGGAGGGCTCGGCGGGATAACCGTCGCTGCGGACGGTGTCGGTGGCGCGTGTGTAGCGTGCGCTCTGACGTCGGTAGGCGTCGTTGATGACGTCGATGGTGTTCTCTGCACGGGCTGGGCCGGGCTTGGGTCGCTGGGGGCGCGGGTCATCGTGGATGGCGGCGTAGGCCAGCTGCTCGGTGACGTACTCGAGATACACGCGATCCCAGTGCTCGGCGACAACATCGGTTGGCAGAGCACGGCTGTGGCGGATTCGCCAGCCGGGGTCGGCAGTGAGCCGTTCGGCGCGCACCGCTGCCTCGGCTTCGGCGGCGATTCGGAACGGGCGCACGTAGTCGCGGGCAACGCGGATCGCGGCGTCGTCACGCGGGATCGGCCTTTCGAAGATGAGCTCGTTCTCGCGAGCGGTGTTCCGAGATCGGCGGGCACGCTCGAGGTTGGCTTGCCAATCGGAGAACAGGTTGCGCCGGAAGTACTCGGTCACGATCGGCGGTTCCACGGGCCGGTGAATGTGTGCGCCATGGACTGCGGCCCCGTGGCTGGTGAGCGAATATTCGTCCGGGTACGTCGGGCGCTGGATGATCCCGTCGCGTTCGAGCTCGGACAAGCGCACGCTGAGGGCATCCGCGACCACCTTCGGCAGGACCCGGCGCAGGTCATGAACCCGCCGGGTGCCGTGTGTGTCGAGTTCCCGCACGATCATGTGCCTGGCATGACGGCGAGCGCGGTCGGCGATCGCTTCGGGGGCATGGACTCGCCGGTCGGTCTCCGGCTTCGGCCGGGTACTCAACTGCGGGGCCCGGTAGGTAAAACGCAGTGACAGCCGCGGCAACTCCGCGACCTCCAGGCCGGTGTGGAAGATCGGTCCGAGGTCTTTGACGTAGAGGCCAGGATCAGTGGTGGGGATGCAGCTGCCGAGGCGCTGTTCGTGCTCGGGATGTGCCTTGCCATACAGCTCGAGCGCTTTGCGTGCCTCGTCGAACGGCACACGGCTGAAGCTGCGCACCAGCATGTTGAGGATGTGACGATCTTCCGGCAGCGCGAACGCCAGGGCGTGCGTCGCGTGTGCGAGTGCCGCTTCGCGACGGTGGGGCAGCAGCCAGTCGATCTCGGCGAGAGCCGCCAGGAACAGATTCTCATGGGGTGCGTCGAGCAGCAGGTTGCGGGACATGAGAGTGCTCACGTGATGTTGTCCTGTCTACGTGATCAGAGTGGAGATCACCCCGCCGGAAGAGGCAGCTTCCGAAGGGATGTTCGGCTGGTCGGGCGACCAGCCCGAGGGCGTGAAGCCAGGTGGGAGGACGACGTGCGGGAGGGAACGCGCGTCATCAGGGCGGCGGCGAATTTCCTGCGCTGATCCGTGAAACCGCCTCCTGCGGCCGCAACGACGCGCGTGGGGAAATTCGCTGACGACCGCGCGCGGGCCCGCACGCGCGGCGGCCTCCCAGCTGGTAGCCCTCGGATCGGGCTGGTCGCGCGACCAGACGGGCATCCCGCCTCTCGCAACCCCCTCCCACCGCAGCCCGGTGCCAACCGCCGCCTCTAGCCGGGCGACTGACCGTGCCAGCGCCTCGCCGACGCGAACACGGGTGGGGAATACCGGTGTTGCGGCGTATCCACGTGACGCGGGTTATCCACCGATGTGCCGGTGGCAGTTACCCTCCACGTTGTCGCGGATTCACATGCCATCGAATGCGACCCACCTGCCCGTGTGAGCGGCGAGGAGGCGAGCGCATGCTCACCCGCACGACGGGAACGGCCGGAGCGCGTCAGGTCAGCTTCGCCCTGATCGCGTAGTGGGCGATGGCCGCCGACCGCATCGCATGGGCAAGGGGCAGTGCTGTTGCGCTGGGGACGCCGAAGCGGCTCGTGATATGTGTGGCGACAAGGGTTCGCAGTCGCGAGAATTCCCTGGGCGGCAACTCGGCCACCAGGGTCGCTGCTCGTTGCGCGGTAACGAAACTGGCGAAACGCACAGGCCGGTGTTCGAGTCCCTTATCGTGCACGTAAAGAAGACACCGGCCGTCGTCTTCGACACGGATAACGGCGAATACCCGCGTCTTGGGAGTCTCCGGGCGAAAGCCGAGAGACCAGTGTGCCGGAAACCGAGCTTCGAATAGTTGAGGACCGGCTTGGGCGAACGGCAGCATAAGGCGTACCTTTCAATGGAATCTACTGGTGGACAACAAGCGACGGCGACGGCATCCGAGGCAAGGACCCGATGGGCCTCGACGAATTCGATGGATGTTCCGCTTTTCCGGATGTCGGGGAGTGTCCGCCTGTCGATGACGGCGTCTCCGGGAAGAAGAATGAGTTGCGCCGCAACGCCGTAGACGGGCGTCGGGGTGGGTAGCGGAGAGTTTCAGGCGCACGCAGAGTTGGGCGAGGGCGAGGTAGCTGCTACCGGGTGGTGCGCGCAGGCGGCGTCACCGCGCGGGCGGTTGTGTCCTCCCGCGACAACACGCGCGGCTGAGGGGAAGATTGAGAAACAGCCGTTATGCAATGTGCCCGGCACGAGACCGGGCACATTGGGTCGAGCAGGAGCCTAGCGACTCACCGCCGAGACGGTGCCCTGCCTGGCCTGCCGACGTCAACGCCTTCGACAGGACAGAAGAAGGCGGTGACGCCAGCCAGTGTATCGGCTTGCGCCCACAGCGGATGTGGTCAGTGCGACGGCAGCGGTGCGGCGTAGCTAGAACCCAGGCTCGCCCGCGCCATCACTGCTCCACGGATCGTCGCTGTGGGCACCGACACCAGCCAGTGCACTCGCGCGCTCGTTGTTGGCGTTCGAGCTGTGTGCGCCGAATCCGCCAGCACCGGAGTTGCTGCGAGATGTCTTGTTCACCTTCGCGGTGGCGTATCGCAGCGACGGACCGACCTCGTCGACTTCGAGCTCGACGACCGTGCGCTTCTCGCCCTCACGAGTCTCGTAGGAGCGCTGCTTGAGCCGCCCGCTGACGATAACCCTGGAACCGCGCACCAGCGACTCAGCGACATTCTCGGCGGCCTCACGCCAGATACTGCAACGAAGGAACAGCGCCTCGCCGTCCTTCCATTCGTTGCTGTTGCGGTCTAGCACCCGCGGTGTCGAGGCGACCGTGAAATTGGCGACGGCTTGACCAGCTGGTGTGAACCGCAGCTCAGGGTCAGCGGTCAGATTTCCGATGACAGTAATGACCGTATCGCCGGGCATCATCTGCTCCTTCGCGTCAAAGTTGCTGTATTCGAGGGATTGGCCGAAATGGCGCGCCCGGGCAACGGCGTGGCGGCACGACATCGGCGACCCGGCCCCTGACCTGGTCGGTGCCGTGGCGGCATTGCCGCGCTAGCGCGAGCCTGCGCGGTGAGCGCGTCCACGCTCGACCGCTATCGGGGCGGCGGAAGCGGCGTCAGCAAAGGTCGAGATCGGCGTGCGGGTCGGGGAAGGCTCGTCCTTCGATGTCACGAGCGCGCACGGTCTGCGCGATCCGCTCGCTCCACTGAGTGCGGCGTTGCGCGAGGTGGGCTCCGTGGAAGGTTGCCGATGCGACGTACCCCTCGACCATCGCACGGAAATCCGCGCGCTCGCCAGCACCCCTGCCTGCCTGTGCGAGGGCTTTGTCGAGGCGGTCGAGCCCGCGGCGGTAGTCGGCTGCGAATTCGCGGGCGCGTTCGTCGCCTTCTGCCAGGCGGGTGATGTATTCGTCGGCAGCGAGCACCGCGCGCGACTCTGCATCATTCGGCAGCAGGTAGTTGTCGCGGAATGCGTAGTGGTCGTCGTCGAAGTCGTAGATTTCAATTCCCGCGCTTTCCAGCACGCCTCTCATCAACGGTGCAGCGCCCTCACTCACCTTCGTCGGGTCCGTGTAGCTGCGGCGTATGTCGCAGCGTTGCAGGTCGGATTCGGTCACGAAACGAAGCTCCGGCAGGCTGGTTTCACCGAGGTCGATGGCCTCGAGCAGCTGCTGCGCTTGGAATCGCTCGATCGTCAGCAATCCACCGGTGTTGCCGAGTTGCTGGAGGACCGCCGCGCGGTGGGCACGCAAGTCGTCAAGCTGACGCCCAACATGTGTCCGGAAATCAGTTGCCTCCGAAGCCGGTATCGCGCGTTGTTCGCTGAGGTGCTGCGCGCATTCCTGCAACTCCTTCACAGTGCTGGCGTAGGTGCGCAGCGCCGAATCCAGGGCGTACCTGCTCGCGGTGCCCGGCCACAGCGGTGGGAGGTCAGTCGCACCGTTGAGGATGGCGTCGCGCCTGGCTCGTGCCAGCTGTTGATCGGCCGGTGACAAGACCGCCAGTTCGCCCTCGAACAACGTCCCGGTCAACTCCCGGTCGCGGTCGTAGAAGGCCCCCCAGCGGGCGGGGTCGAGCGCATACTCCAGCTGTTCGCGCAGTTGGCCTCGCTGATCGACGCCCGGATCGACGAGCACGGGCGCGTCAGTGAGCAGATCCAGATCGGTGACCTGCCAGCACAGGTAGTCGAGAACGAAAAGCACCGTGAGGCAGTCGCGATCGTGCACCCCCGCCGCGCGGAGCCGGTGCCGCAGCACCGCGCGCTCCGGACGTGAGCGAGGGATCACGAGTGTGTCCAGGGCCCGGGCCTTGGTGGTCTCCGGTATCTGGGCCCTTGTCAGGAGGTGGCGGGCGGCGGTCAACGCGGCACGTTCTCGTCTCCACCGCAAGACGTTGTGACGCCATCCCTGCTCGACCCCCACATCGAACCTCGAGTCCCTGGCGATCACCCGGGCATCGAGATCGATGAGCAGTCCGTGGTCGCGCTTGTAGCGGTCGACCAGAACATTCGCTGCCTGGCGAGCTGGCGCCGAATGCCGCCGCCACGCCACGAGTTTCCCCAAGGTCGCGGCGATGTCGCATTCGAGGTCGGGCCCTTGCGCAGCCTCGCCGAAGACATGGGCGGCATCCACCACATCCTCGAGGCTGGGTTTCGTAGCGGGCTGCTCGCCACCGGGTGACAGCGCAGTCCACACGAGCAGACACGCCATCTGCTGACGTTCTCCCGCCGGTCGCCACCCCGGGGCCAGAACCGGCCAGCGGCCTTCGTTGTCGGTGCGCGGGTCACCGGTCATCGCTCCGCGCGGCGTCGGGCTGTCCGCGGTGGAGCTGAGGGCTGAAAGCATGTGAATTCCCTTGATCGATCGGATGCTGTTGCGCTGTCTGAGGACTGGTCGACGACGGTCTGGCCTGATCGCGCGATCAAGTCGCCGGGACGATCAGGGGTCGGCGGATTGCGCCGAGCCCACCAGCGCGGGCGCTTCGAGGCCGAGGATGTAGTGAGGGTGCCGACGAAGTTCCAGAACCCCACCACTAAGGCGGCCGCAGCGATCGCGACGCACACCGCGGCCGTGAGCGCTGAAAGGTGATCACCGACCACAGGCGGCGCACCCCACCGTGCTCGAGCTGTAAACGGCGCACCGCCCGCAGTCGCTGCGGCATCGGTGTTGTGCATTCCGGCCGCGAAGTCGGGTTCGGGGATGCGCAATTGACGCGATGCGCCGAGCGGGAACGACCGTTGCCGTCAGGAGTGGGGCCAGATCGGCGGGACGTGGACCGACAGGGGCTCCATGCGGTGTGGTCGGTTATGGGTCCACGGCCGGAGCCGGTAGCGGCCAGGATGAGGTCAGGCGCGGTGCGCGGCCAGCAGCGACGGCAGTGTCGCGGCCGGTTGCCGACTGTCCCGGAATCGGGTCGCGAGTTCAGCGAGCGCGCCAGACGACCAATCCCCACAGTTGGCGAGCTGTTCCAGCAGCGACGCCTCCCGCTGCGCGTGCCTGTCGACCGGTGCGTCGGTGAAGTAAACAGCACGGTGCACACCGACACCGCGTGCGTTGTAGGTCGTGATCTGAAGGTGGTCGTCACGGCCATGGCCGAAGCCCTGGACATGGATGCGGGTGGCGGCGCGCTGGTCGTTGATAAACCGCAGCGCGGCGTCGGATTCGTTGCCTTCGTGCCGATGCGCGCAGGTGCCCAGCCCGACGCCGGAGGTCAATGCCACAGCGAATCCCTCATCGGTTGCGCGGCCCCAGTAGCGAGCGCCCGGCATGATCCCGGTGTCATCGACCGCCAGCGAGGTGAGCACGATGACCGCGGTGCCGGTGAGCCACTGCTCGACGTAGACAATGGGCCGCTTCCGGGTCAGCAGTCGCTCGACACGCTCCCATACCGGGGCCAGCGTGCCCGCAGCAGCGTATGCGGTGAATTCCTGCTGGCGTGCCCGGTCGGCGATCGCGATCACCGCGCCTCCCCGACGCCGGGTTCGGCCACACTCTCGTTGTCTGTGGGATCGGCTGCCGTGGAGATGATCTCGAACGGATCTGTTGGCAGTAGCATCAGTTTCCGGCCGTCGTCCCAACGGACGTCGATCTGACTGATAGCCGCGTATGTGGTGCGGACGACCGTTCCTTCCGCGCCGATCGGGATGGGGTATTTCTCGTCGGGCATGGTCCCGGTGATCTGTACGCGGTCACCCACTTTGGGTTCGGGCATGATGGTCGTCTCCTTCGTTCGCAGTGCGCTAGATGCTGGTGGCCACCAAAGAGAGGCCGGCTGCGTACCGGCGCTGGCACCCGATCCATGGCAGGCTCGTCGAGGCAACAGAATGTTCGAGCGCTGCGGCGGCGGCGGAGCGGGGATGTCCGGATGTACTGGCGGGGTCGGTAGCGGTTACGGGAAGTTGTCGGCGGCTGCCGTTTCACCTACCTCGGAGGCATGCGCTACACCCGGTTGCGGGACTCGCAGCCCCTCGGTCAGCGGTGAGGGGGTGGACGGGCACCGACACCGGCAGCGCGAGGTGGCCTTCGAGCACGAGCAGAGCGGCGTAGACGGATTCGCTGATCTGCGCGCGGTCCGGGCGCAGGGGGGTGGAGGCGGCTTGTACACGCACGCAGGCAGGTGATCCCCGGTCGAGGTAGGCCGGAACGAGACACCAACTCCGCCCGCGGTGAGCCCCGTGGTTGACAGCGGCCAGCGCATACAGCGGGTACGTGCTGTCGGCGGCGAGTGCCGGGGTCAGCTCATCGAACAACGGAACATGCGCTCCCCGCCCCGGGGGCAGCACGATGCTGCGCACATGACCGACGATGAGGACCTGCTCGTTGCTGGACGTCAAGGCCGCGCGGTAACGGTCATAGATGTTCATGCAGAATCTCTCCTCCTCACCGTGATGTGCTGCGGCGGCCGCGGGCAGGGCTGAAGCCAGGCTGGACCGCGAGCTCGGCGGGTGGAGCATGGATGTCGACCTGGACGCGCGTGCCGCTGCTGGAGTGGTGTACTGGTCGAACCACCTCGTCGTGAAGGGCGTTGGTGTGCTGCTTTGCGATGCGGGTGCCGCGGCCGCGCAGGCGGGGCGAATCACCGGTCCCGGCGCGCGCCGATGGGGGCGGCGGCGGTTGGCCGGGACCGGTGACTCTATTCAGGTGGCTTGTGCCGAGGCGATCGTCCTCGCCCAGCGTTCGAGGGTGTGGAAGTCGCTGTCACGCAACCCCACACGAGGATCGACATGATGCAGTAACGCCTGCCCGTCGTGGTGGTAGTCCACGAAATCCCGGTCGGGCGCGCCGAGTTCGTCATCGATCCACGCGAACGCTCGACCCGCGGCATGAGACACCAGATGATGGGTCTTCCAGAACGTTCTCTCCGGACCGGCGTCGTACATGGTGGGCCACTGCACCACCGGCAACTCGGGCAGCCCGAGCTTCGGCGCGATCCACGTGTTCGCCTCCGGACCCCAAGCCGTCGCCCAGGTCAACTCGTAGAACTCGGCCAACCGCAGCAACTGCTCGCCATGGGCAGGATTGAGCCAGACCCGCAGCGGCTTCGATGCGCCGCCAGGGCACGCTGCCGCGCGGGGCGAGCCAGCTGTCCGGTAGTACCGGAAAGTGGTGTAGCCCTCGGGGCGACGTTCGGGCTTGGCGTCGCATGGGTTCAGGGGGCCATCCACGTCGATGTACAACCGCGGTCGATTCATTCGCTGCTCCTTCCTGTGGACTGGGGGGCCATCGCCGCCGAGTTCGGATTGCTGCGTCGGAGCGCTGGCGTGTATCCGTGCGAGCTGTCATGAACACCGCTTCTCGAGATGCGACACACCTCTTCAAGGCAGGCCGAACAGCAGGGGGCGGGCGCGGTGATCGGCGATGGTGTCGCGCGGAGCGTCAGCCGTGAGAGACGCTGTGGAAGGTCCTCGCCGGAGGTGAGTTGCGTAGCAGCGGTCGGCTACGTGCGCGTCATCGGCGAGGTAGATGATTGCGCGGCAAGATCCGCCCGGGTCGCCGGAATTTCGCGTGAAAGTGCGGTTCAGTGCCAGCTGGGAAGGCTGATCGCGCGACGTAGCCAACGCAATCCTGGCATGGGTTGACGGCTACCTTCGGCGATGATGGATATGCGGGGGAAATAGTGGAAGGTCGGCGCGTTCTCCTGCTCGTCCGGATCGTCGCAATCGTCCACGTACCCGCCTTCGGTGAGGTGGCGTAGTTCATGCCCGGACGTGTGGGCCAGTGCGATCATGAACCGGGTCACCGCCTCCGCGCTGTCGGCTGTCACCTCGATACCCGCGTCCTTGTCGTGATCGTCGGGCAGGACACTGAGAATGCGAGCGTCCTCGGTCGCGGACTGTTTCATAGCGAGCCGAATATGATTGCTGGTGATCTCGAAAATCTTTGCTGCGCTTGGTTGCGGGCTTTCGGTGGCCCCTGGACCGGTAGAGCGTTTCCTGATCATCGCGGTGGCGTCCTTTCCTCGTGGCCGAAGGTCCACCCAAGGGCGGACAGGTGCAGGGTTCGTCCTCTGTGAGGCGGCAGGCTGATGTGAGCGCCGCAGGGTGGTCGGGGCACGCTGGGCATCGAGGTCGCCGGTCTGATGGACTGGTGTCTGGGGTTCGCGGCACCGCTACCTCTGGGTGGCAGAGGGGCGACATGCGCGTGGGTGTGCCGGAAATGAATTCGGGCACACCCACGACTGCTGCACAGAGGTCGAAGACCCACCGCCGTAGCGGGCGGTTCCATGCCGGGACTGCGGGCATGCGCGCCGCCCGCCAACAGGAAAGCTACCGCAGCGGCGCGCATCCAGTGTATCCGGACGAGCCGTCCGACGCGGCGACTGCTGGCTATGCCCGACCGATGCAAGCAAAGTTCGTCCTGCGCCGCGACATGCGTCGGTCGTCAGCTCCTACACCACCGCGCGGGCGACGCGGAACGGCGCCACGGTGCCGTTCAACCGTTGGGGGCAAGAACCGCGGGCAGCTGACAGCGAAGTAGCGGGCCATACGCTCAGATCCACCCTCGGGTTCCCTTCGGTCACTGTGCACCCCAGGCATGGGCACTCAGGGCTGGACTGCACACCAGGTTGCCCGTCGTGGCGCAATCGAGATCTTGGTCTCGGTCCACGTGCGGCGACACCGCACCCGGAATGGTCTGCACGTCACCCGGCGCGACCTTGAACTGTGCAGCCGGCGGCGCCAGCCCGAGCAACACAGCAAACAACGCTGACAACAACATGGACATCAACACTCCTGATCAATCGAGGTATCGAAGGTGGGCAGTACTCGCGGCCCTCCGCCACTGCCAGTAGCAGCGGAGTTCCTGATGCAGCGTGTCGGGCAAGTCGGTGATCCCCGCACGGTTCGGCGCAGTGAAGGTTTCCGTCGGTGACGCGGTCGCGCGAGTCGGCCACCAGCCGAACAGCTTCGGCGTGGCGTCGTAGGCTGTGTGCAGGGGACTGGCAAGGCAACGATCTGGTCAGTCAGGAGTCGAGATGGATGGCACATCAACGCCGCGGCGTGGAGGGCGGCGGCGGCCTGTTGTGGTCGCTGAGGAACTCGAGAAGCGGCGAACTCGCCGGGTGGAGCGCAATGCTGCTGCGCGTGAGCGCCAGGCGCGGATCGATGCCGCAGAGAAGCAGTACACGGAGGCATGGGCAGGCAAAAAGGTCGCCGAGAACGACCTCGCCGACGAGATCGGTGTCCTCCAGCAGCGGATCGAGGAGGCTCGCGCTCGTACCGCGGCGCAGATCGCTGAGCATCGCCGCCAGCAAGCCCTCGCCGCGGCCGCGATCCGCCGCGAAGGCTGCAATGTGGAAGAGTTGGCCGATATCCTCGACGTAAGCCAGAACGAGGCGCGACAACTACTCTCCGAAGCCCGCTCGCTCCAGCGACCCGAGGCGGACGCAGTCGACACCCGCCAGCCACGCGAGGACCACGTGGCAGTTGAGTCCATCCCCGCCGCAAATACGGCTACAGCCACAGGTCAGGACGTGACCGCGACATCGGAACCCCATGTAACCCGTCACGCATTCGAATCGGTCTCGGGCGAGCTCGATCCGAACGACGGAATAGCGGACCGGGCCAGCAGCGAGAGTCCACCGCGATCCCTCCAAGCGGGCATCGCCCGAGGGCGGGAGCCGCGCAGCCCGCGCTGACGCAAGTACCTCCCCACATACTCCTGCGGTCCTCCATCGTCTCCGATCGAAGGCGGAGGACGCGGTGGGGAGGGTCACGGCGAGCGCTGGCGCCTGGGGCGTCTACGGGCGGTAGGCGGCGGCGATCGTCGTCGTGCGGCGAGCGAGGTCAACGGTGATCACGGGCATGCCATAGCAGTAGCGGCGCAACGCCGAGACGGTGCCGCCTGCGGTGATGCGCGGATCACGAACCGCGACAACAGCATGCGCATCACCGATCAGTAACTGGTTGCGGACCCCGAAGAACCGCCTGTCGGCGTGGTCGGCGACCAGCACCAACCGCGCCAGCCTGTCACAGATGCTGGCGTGGTCGGCCTGCTGCGTCTGGGTCCATCGCGCGCTCTGCGTGGGAAACGGCTGATAGCCCCACACATTTAGACCGGCGGCGAACGCGGCCTCCGCCCACCATGTATCGGCACCCGTCGCGAGCCCGCTCGACGCTGTCCGGGTGACGTGGTGGTCGCGGAGCTTGACCACGATTCGTTCCAGTTCGGCGCGAACCCAGCAGTGGGCGTCGGAAGAAATGAGATGCTCACGGTGCCCGGTGAGCGCCACCCGTGGCCATCGGTCGCTCGGGTCGCCGCGCAGCTCGCCGCGGACCTGCATCAGGGTGCGCCCGAGCATGTTCGCTCCAGCGGGCGTGACGAGACCGGGCCGCAGGCAGCGGCCCCAATAGTCGTCGTTCCAGTCGTTGCCTTCGATGAGCAGTTGGTCTCCGGTGGACACCAGCAGGTCGCGAAGTCGAGGATCACGCGTGAACTTGTCGCGCAGTATCTCGGCCATCACGGCGGGCTTGACCTGCTCCCAGTCCGGGCGCAGCGGCAGCTGCCGACCGAGCTTCTTGGCTTCACCAGGGGTCGCCGCCGCCTCGATCTGCTCCACCCACCGCGGGTTAGTGGTCTTGGCCGCCGCGAAAGCATGCTCGGCGGTGGGAAACCACACGTCGGCGTATTCGGCTGGATAGTCACTGAAATTCGACAGATACTCGTGTTCACCGCGGAATCTGTCGATCACCATCGCCCGGCTGCGAGTAGCCATGCCTGCACTGTCCTCTCGATATCCGACAATCCTGATGCGTCCGCTCCGGCTGTGACCGTGGTCGCCGGTCCAGCCACGGCCTGTGTCGCTCGGCACGATGTGTTGACACCGTCGCTGGCGCGGACACCGCTGTGGGCCTGGGTGTGGGCCATGGCGGGCCGCAGTCTCGATCGCATTCACCGATTAGGTCGTCACCGTTGACGGAGGGTCGCGTGCCCCCAACCGCGGTCGGCAGTTGACGGCTGTGGCGACTGGCCTCAGGCGTAGACGTGGTCGGCCCGGACGCGGGGTGGCAACGCTGTCGGACCGTGTGAGGCCGATCGAGACGCGGTCGTTGCAGGACGGCAGGGACCGGTCTTGGTCCGCCAACGGCGGCGGGCGGGCAATTCCGTCCCGGGTGATCCGGAACGAGCGAGCGTCGGCTAGGTGGTCGGCCGTTGAGGTTGGGCACGAAGCGCCAGCGCCGCGGCGACGTCATGCTTGTCTGGGATGTCGCCACCCCGCAGGTCGCGGATGGTCCACGCCAGCCGCAGGATTGAGTCTGCGCCGCGTGCGGACAACGATCCGGCGTGCAGCGCGGCTTCTATCGCGGTGGTCGTCGCGGCTGGAAGCCGAAATTGCTGCCGCAGAACGGATCCGGGTACATCGGCGTTGCGGACGTACCCGTATGACTGCCATCGCTGGGCGGCCGCGTCGCGCGCGGCCATCACCCGTTCCCGCACTACTGCGCTGGGTTCGGTGTCCGCCTCGCTCAGCGCAGCGTCGATAGGGTCCAGCGCGATCCAGATGTCGATGCGGTCAGCCCACGCACTGGTCCGCCATGCGCGATGGCGGCGGCCGCTCACCGGTTGGCACCGGCACTCGGCGTCGGTGGGAGCGTCGCAGGGACACCAGGCAGAGGCGGCGAGCATCTGCACTCGTGCTGGGAAGGCGACAGTGCGTCCGCGGTGGCCGAGCACGACTCGCTGGTGATCGCAGACAGGTGGCAGGCTGTCCAGCACACGCGACGGCCACTGCGCAGCGTCGTCGAGGAACAAAACACCGTGGTGAGCGCGAGCGGCCTCCCCGGCTCGGGCCATGGATGAGCCACCGCCGAACATCGCCGCGACGGACGTTGAGTGGTGGGGCGCGCAATAGGGCGGCAGCAGGCTGAGGGCCGGTTCGCGCGGTGTTGCTGCCGTGGAGTGCACCGCGGCGACTTCCAGTGCCTGATCGCGGGTCAACGGCGGCAGAATCCCAGGCAGGCACTGTGCGAGCAGAGTCTTTCCGGATCCGCTGGGCCCGAGTATCGCCATGTGGACTCCACCCGCGGCAGCGATTTCCAACGCCCGCCGGGCATCGGGGTGGCTTGCGAGGTCGGCAAGATCGGTTCTCGGTGCCGGGTAGTCGTAGCGGGCTGGTGCGGGGGTGGGCAGGCTGCGTTCGTCGCGAAGCCACGCGATAACCGTCCGCAGGTCGGGTGCGCCCAGTACCTCGATGCCCTCGACCGCGGCGACCTCGTCGAGTGCTTGTTCGGGGACCACGACCACGGGATGGTGGTGGCGGCGCGCGGCCAGGACCGCGGGCAGTAGTCCGGCGCAGCGACGCAGTCGGCCATCGAGGCAGAGCTCGCCGAGGAACACTGTGCGGCGTGTGCGCTGTGGGGGAAAGACGTGGGCGGCATCGAGAATCGCCGCCGCGACCGCCAGGTCGTGGATGCCACCGTTCCCAGGGTGATCATGCTCGATTGCCAGAATTATCCGGCGGTCGGGCAGCTGCGTGCCTGCGTTCATGATCGCGGCCCGTACACGATCTTTTGTTTCGGCCAGGCCGCTGGCCGCGGTGACGGTGATCGAGGGCAGGCCCTGACCGATGTCGGCTTGCACCCCGATGATGTCCCCCCGTACACCGGTGACGGCGACGGAGTAACTGCGTCCCAGACCCATCAGTACACATCCCGCAGATAGCCGGTGACACTGTGGGCGCATTCCTGTCCGGATCCGAGCGCGACGTGGGAGACCGCGACGATATCGAACCGAAGGTGCAGGGGCGCAACGGGTTGTTGGGCGGCCCAGCACCGCCCGGCCTGGGGCCACAGCACTCGATCCGAAAGGCCCATCACCTGGGTGGTGTCGGTGGGCAGTTCCCCCTCGTGCACGATCACGTTAACGGTGTCCGGTTCGCGCGAAGCGATCAGGTGGAAGTGTTTGTGGTCGGTCGGCATGTTGGTGGCGAGGACCTGCATGCCGACGCCCTGCATGAAGTCCGCAGCGACGCCGATGGCGTGTGGTGATGGGATCTGTGCGGGGGATGTGTCGCCCACGCTGTGTCTCCTTCGAGTCGAGACAGTCGCCGCCGACACCGGTGCCATGCCGACGGATATGGTCAGGGTGCTGCCACCGCTACTGCCTGGTGCCGCGCGCAGCCAGGGTCCTGCGTCCAACCGGTCCGGCCGATGGGACGCCATCGCCGACTACAGCGCTCCGGTGAGGGAGCGGCGACGGATCTCGAGCCTTCCCAGCATCACCGCGCGGTATGCGGCTGTCATCGGCCACGGACTGTCGAGGAGCCGGCTGCGGGCAGGCGGCGGTGTCGGTGGTCCCGGCTGGTCGTAGTGAGGGCCGCAGCCAGCGTCGCGCGGTCCTCACCGGCGCCGCAGCTCGCGCCGCACCCACCCCGCTGGCAGCCAGGCGGCGCGGTGCGTTGCGGGTACGCGGCACGCTGGGCACAGGAGTGGGCGGGTGGCGTTGGGCGGTGAGGATTCTTTTGAGACAGAGCAATCGCTTCTCGTAGCGCTGGCCGTAGAGGTCTGTGCGCCAGCACCGCATGGCGCGGGGCGCGCCGCAGTGCGAGCAGGGGATCTGCAGAGCGAGGTCGTGTGCGGCCTGGTCTTCGGGTCTGAGGCGGACATGGTGGTCTGGCGGGAGCGGGACGGGTGGGTCGTCACGGATCATCGGTGTTCTCGCAGAGAAGTAGTGCGGGTTCGCTCGGCAGGCGGGCTGGTGTCGAGGCCGGTGTTGGGTCGAGCTGTCCGTTCACGGGGCGGGCCCGGCCAGCGGCGTGCTGGTCTGCGGTCGCGGGCACTAGTTGCCTGCCATGTCGCCAGCGGTGGAAGGTAATGCGGTCCCCGACTCTGCTGGCCGTGGTAGAGGAAGGCGCCGACGAAGGTTGTCGGTCGCCGCAGGCGGCGGGCGAGGGCGTTGATGTCCTGATGGACTCGCCGGAAGGTGGCGCCGGTGTCGATGAAGTCATCGACGAACAACCACTGGCTGCCGAGAAATCCTTCCGTCCTGCACGAGGTGTGCCGGTGGTGGCCCGGGGTGCGGACGAGGACGAATCCGACGTCGAATTCCCGGGCCAGCGCGGGTAAGACGAGAGCACCGGACAATCCTGTGCCGACGAGGGTGTCGAAGCCTACGGTGCCGCGGCGGAGTTGGCGGTGGGCGGTGGTGAGGATGGGTGTCAGGTCGAACGCGGCCCGCAGATGCGGCGAACCCACCCAGAGCAGGTCGGCGCCGCTCACGGCGAGGCCTTCACCGTTGGCGCGCGCCGCCCGATGCCCGGCGGCGTCGGTCGGGTCGCTGATCTGAAGTCACAGGTCACGACTTCGGTGGCGGGCGGGCGATGGTGCCAGAGATCGTCGTAGAGGGAGGTGTCGATGCCGACGTTCGGTCCCAGAACGATGCCCGTCGCGTGCGTGAAGCGTTGATACTCCGGATCACGGTCGTCGGCGCGGTACCGGCCGCTGCCGCTATAAGTGAACGGCGCCGACGATTGGGGAACCAGAAAGACACCACGCTCGGCCAGTCGCGACGCGGCCGCGATGACGTGGTACTCGAAACGGCGACCGCGGAATCCGCCCGTGGTAGCCGAACCCGCACCGGCTCCGAAGGGAGGGTTGGCGATCGCGGTGTGGAATTGCCGCGGCATCGAGGCCGCCAAGCGCAGCACGTCCTGGCAATACCAGCGGGCTTCGGGCAGCACTCTGCGGCCGACGCGGACGTACTCGCGGTTGCGCTCCACACACACCAACGTCCGTGGAGGGTCACCGGGCGCAGCGTCGCGATAGGGGAATGTCAAGTTCCCGATGCCGGCGCACAAGTCGATGATGCGTGTGCCGTGGACATGGTGCTTGAACTGTGAGGCCAGCGGCAACGGAGTGAAGAACGCGGCGTCACACACTTGGCGCGGGCTGGTGGAGCTGCGGTAGTTGTCGAGGACGAAACGTTTCTCCTCCTCGGTGAGATCGCGTGAGAGGTCCACCAGGCGCAGTGCCTCGCGGTGAGCGGCTTCCGCCCTTCTGGTGAGTTTGGTCATCGTGGATTCCTCGGTGAGCGGCCGACCCCGGCGGACGGTCTTTCGCCGCCGCCGCCGCCGCACGACCGCGCCGCGCAGGAGGGGACTGTGCCGATGTCAGCCGGTGCGGTGAGCAGCAGACGGGAAAAGGTTGTGGCGCGGCAGTGTTCAGCGGCGCCGACGAAGTATTCGGTAGAGATGGGGCAGCAGCATGAGCCAGAACAACGGGATTGCGGCAAGGACGAGCCCTACCGGCCAGGTGATTGAAGACATCAGCAAGGTGAAGGATGTGAGGGGCTGAGCCGGGTCGTGGGTCAGTGAGTCGGTATTCCAACGGCTTTGGGTCGAGCGTCGGGTTGCCGCGGCGCGTCACCGGGTTGTTTGTTCGTACGGCGGCGGAGTCGGTGGACGAGGTGTTGGCAGGGCGGGCTGGGAGGCCGGGCGCGTCGATTCACCGACGAAGTAATCGGCGGGAGGCGACCAGGTGTCGGGCGGGTGATGCTGCCATGCCTGGCGGATGACCTGCTCGTCCACATCGTGGCCGCCGTGTCGTGCGCGGCGGGCGACGCCTGCGATGCAGGTGTCGAGGGAGGCGTGTACGTCGATGACAACGCAGTCGATGCCGCGCGTGCGGGCGAGGTTCTGCCAGCGCTGGACGTGGTCGGGTTCAAGGTTGGTGGCGTCGATGACGACGTTGTAATCCCGGTCGAGATGCTCGACGCACTCCCGCATTTCCAGCTCGCTGACAGTGTCTTCTTCGCTGTCACTAAGGCGCCCCTGGCGGTGAAACTGTTTGGCGCGGATGGTGTCTCGGCAGACGATGGCGGTTGTCGGGGTGCTCGAGGCAAGCTGGGCGGCCAGCGTCGACTTGCCCGCGCCCATCAAGCCCCGCAAGACGATGATCAAGCTCCCACCCGGCGAGTTCAGCGCAGCGGTCATCAAAAGATTCCTCCCATCTGGAATGTGCGTGTTTCCCTCTTGCCCGGGCAGACTCCGGCACCACACTCAGAGGCCGAGCGCCGACGCTTCTAACCACCATGGATCGCTAACTCGTCTGTGCCGTAGCGGGTTTCACTACGCCGCCCGGTCCGGGCCGCTTGATGCGGTCGACGGGGCGGTGACGGGCTCGGAGTGGTGGAGGCATTCACCACGGCGCGGCGATGACTGCGGGGCCCTGAAGGTCCCGACACCGCTGAGCGATACCGGCGTCGAGCATGGTCGATGGCTGACAGTCGGGCTTCTCACCGGCGCAGTGATGGCCGGTCGGGGCGATGCTCGATCTCAGATGAGACCTCGTCGGATCGCGTAGCGGGCGATGGCTGCTGCGGGCATCGCCTTGGTCACCCGCGCACCGATGTCGGGCACCTCGTCGTCACGGAAATCCTCAGCGATGTGGTCGGCCACATCGGCGCGCAGCTGGGCGAAGCGGGCCGGTGACAGTACAGCGACGACATTCGCGGCATGGTGCGCACCGGTGAAGTCTTCGAAACGCACCGGGCTACGGGTAGGACGCTGGCCAGGCTGATCATGCACATACAGCAGGAACTCACCGGTGCGATCCGCTCGGATGACAGCGAAAACTTTTCTCCGTGTGCGGCGCCGCCGAATGGCCCGTCTCGACGTAGATGGCCGGTTCAGCCGGAGGCGTGCTTCGAAGCGGCCGGGGTTGACTTGCTCGAATACCAGCATGGCGGTGACCTTTCGGCGATGGATACTGTGACAGCGGGCCTTAATTCCTCGACGCCGAGGCAAGGCTCGCAAAGGATGGAAAACCGTTGAAACGTCCGTCTGCGAAGCTCGCAGAGATATCCGTTCCTCATCTCGCGCCTCGTGTGGCAGCACGCGGGCGAAGGCCTCCGGGCAGAAAACTGTCATCCACTCGAACCGTCATTGGACCGCACCCGGCGCCGCCGGAGGTATCTGAATGAGGGCCATCCATGAGCAATGTATGCCGGAGTGCAACGCATGCATCGGTTTCCGGCTCAGACTCGACCATCAGCACGGTGTCAGTCGGCAGGTAATGACCAGGCGTCGGCACCACGTATTCGTGCACGCGAATCGGAATTTTCGTCGGCTTCACGCAGACACGCTGACCGACCTCGAACATAACGCCTCGCCCGCTTCCGTCTTGCCGCCGCCGTGGACGGACGCCAGATAGTCGCGCGCCTGCCTTCCCACGCCATCCATTCGGCACCAATCCGTCTCCGCACGCTCATAGCGACTCAGAGAGGTGGTGACGTGGTAGCCCGACCGCACGATCCATCCACAGCGGCACCACGTCTTGTCAACCGCGGAGTTGTAAAGATGCCCCGCATGTCGCGTATCGATGCAGCGGTAACGCCGCTCTATCCGTTGCGCATCAATCGACAGCAACGGGAACGGCGCGACAATCGGCACCATATGAGTGCCAAGCGTTTTCACGTATAGCTGACCATCAATCTCGACCAGAATTACGCCACCCTGACTGAAGGTAGCAGCGCCACCAGTGCCTGGGCGGCCTGCACACGCCGGAACGCGGATCCGTCGTCAGGTTTCGCGCCCTCGGCGTGCCAGCACTGCCAGTAGCGCTTGTCGTAGTTGAACGCCCTACCGAGCGCGCCTTGCATTTCACCGTGCTCGTGGCGTCCGAATCTAGACCAGTACTCCCCGAACGCAACGGCCTCGAAGGCGCCGAGAAACGGGCCGATATCGTACGCGTACGCCGTCGCCCGCGCCCGCTCGATGACAGCCATGTTCCCGAACATATTCAACCTCTTTTACTCGTCACCGAGAATGAAGAACGTCTTGCCCAAGGCTTCGATCAGGTCCCGGATCGGCTCGAAACGCTCGAACCCCTGATCGGTCGTGACCCAAAGAAGCGCGTCTCGAACGTCGCGCCCCGGCATGTTCGCGCCGTTCTCGTCGCCGATCCGCCGCGCAGTGCCGAACACCGGCGCGCTACCGTCAACAGCGAATCCCACTCGCGAATTCGACTGCGCCGCAGCGATCAGCCGGCCCAGACTGGCCGCGTCATGAAGAGTCAGAATTGACACGCTGAAACCTCCCAAGTTTCGGACTCGCACTGATTTAGCGTGGCAGCTGGGCCATCGCACGTCTGTGGCCCGCTGTCACGGCGACACTTCACATCTCGCCGCTGAACTCCCTCCGAATGGTTGGAGTATTTCAGTTCGTCCACAGTCCATAGCCACTCGGTAATGCGGTCGCAAGCGGGGCAGTAGTGTTCTTCCACGCTGTCGTATTTTCTGGCAGCCGACATCGCGGCTTTCTTTCTCGGCGAATCGGAGGCGTATGCGATCACCGTTCCAACGGTCACGCCGTTCCCGACGGTGTCACAGACCCGTGATCGGGGGCAGGTTGATTCGCGAGTCCGAGGTCAGGATTTCGTGTCGCCGGCGGGTGCAGGCGCTGGCGCAGGCAGGGCGGATTGCAGTCGGGCGAGATCATCGGTCGACAGGTCGCCGGGGCCGTCGATCTGTCGACCCAGCTGCTGCGCGGCCCAACCAAGGACACCCGCCGAGTCGCGCCCCAAGGCGGTGGCGGCCGATTCAAGGAGCTGCTGGGCAGGGGAGGGGTCGGTGGTTGCGGCACGTCGGCGGGTCACGGTGCGTGGTGTCCGTTGCGCTGCCGGGGCAGTAGCCGCTGCGGTGTCCGCGGACGCTTCCTCGGTCGGCCCGGAATCAGGCTCCGCGGTGGAAGTCGGTGCCGACGCCCGGCCGGCCTGGGGGGCGGCGGGCGTGTCGCCGGTAGCCTCTGTCGTCGCAGCCACGGTGGTGTCCGACGAAATCCGGGGAGCGCCGAGCACCTCGACGGTGTTGCGCGGTGTAGCGGGCTGGCCGAGGCTGTCGGAGTGGGCGCTGGTGGGTTCGTTGGCGGTGGCAGTGCTGTCGGCCAGCTGTAGCCATCCCAGTTCGTCGGGGAACAGCCGCCGCCAAGCGTCGGCCTCGGCGCACTTGGCCAGCATGTGCCGCGGCATCTTCGCCCACCCGCGGGAAGGGTCGCCGCCGATGGTGGTCTTGACGAACTCGTCGTAGTGCACGACCCCGACGACGGTTTCGCGGCGTCCGTCGGAGTGCACGGCGGTGATCGTGTACTTCGCCGCCACCGGCGGGGTGTCGTAGGGCCAGGCCTGCACCCAGTCCCGCGCCCGGTCGTCGTAGAACAGCGGTTCGGATGTCTCGAGACGCACGCCGCGGTCGTGGGCGGCGCGGTGTCCCAGGATCCGGAAGCCGTGGATGGAGGTTTCCACCGACCACCGCTGCTCGATCTTTTCCTGCCCCGACACGGTGGTCACTACTTCTATGCGGTGCAGCAGCCGGATCTGTTCGCGGAAGGGGTCCAGTCCGCTGGTGACGGCGGCGTGGAACAGCAGGTTGAGCGCGGCTTCGGGCGGATGGTCCCGCCACCGCGCGGCCTGAGCGAGGGCTTGGATCTGGGTGCGGGTGAATGTGGTCTGCCCGGGGGTGATGGCCAGCGGTGAGCGCGGCACGGCGGGTGGGGGTGCGGACATGGAGCGGGGTGTCCCTTCTCGTCAGTGGCGGTAGCGCAGGTTCGCGCGGCGGGGCAGGCGGATGCGGTGGACGCCGGCGCCGTGGGCGGGCCAGTCGTCGGTGTCCAGGCAGCGGGCATACAGGTTCACCGCGCGCCGGTTCTCCTCGGCGGCCTCAGCGATGTCGTCGGGGTACAGCTCGCAGACACTGACCACGTGTGGTGGATGCTTGCTGACGGCCGCGAACAGGAACCGGCGCACCACCAGCCCGCAGGCGCGGATGCCCTGCTGGTACCAGTCCTGTTGCAGGTGGTAGCCGTAGCGCAGGACCGACCAGGCGAAGTCCTCGGGATCGGCGCTGTCGGTGGTCTTCAGCTCGACGACCTCCACCCCGCCTTCATCATCGACGGGATGCAGCCAGTCCGGGCGGGCTCGCAGCATCAGGCCGGTGCGCGGGTCGGGCCAGTAGAACGACACCTCCTGCCAGCCTTCGGCCAGAAGCGGTACCAGCGCCGGGTGCGCGCGGGTCGCGGCGGCCATGGCGTGGGCCTTGTCGTAACCGTGGGCCAGCAGGGGGATGCGGCCGGTCTGGCGATACCAGCGCCGCAGTTCCTGAGCGCGTTTGGTTTTCCAGTCCCGGAACTCCAGCCGCATCACCGGCGGGCCGGAGCCCAAGGTGAGGGTGTGCACGGCGCGTCCGAACTCGAGTGTGTCGGTGTCGGGGGCGCCGTAGAGCTGTTCGTGGCGGAACTGACGTGGGGTGATCCCCGACCACCACAGCCGTCGCGCACTGGAGCTGGACAGGGAGGCGGCGTGGTAGCGGTGATAGACCTGGTCAGGCAGGTGTAGGTGGATGCCGGCGGTCGGGGTGGCGGTGTGCAGAAGCAGCATCAGGATCTCCGATGACGCCCGAGTAGCGGTGATGCAAGCAGTCCGGCTGTGGGAGCGGGGTTGAGCCGCAGCCACATTCAGGTGAGATTGGTGCGGCGCCCGCGTAGCACAGCAGTCACCGCCTGCGCGATGGACCCACTGTGTGCGCAGGACTTCAACTCGGTGGTCACGAGACTCGCCGTTGTAGCGCTGCCGTGATGCGGAGCTGCCGGGATCAGTGCAGGTTGATGTGTCGGGGGTGGGCGACGCCGAAGTCCAGGCCGTCGCTGATCACACGTTCGGCTTCGTGTTCGGTGAACCCGTCGATGCCGATGTGGCTGTCGGCGGCACCACGTAGCACTTGGTGCGCGTCGTCGCGGGTCAGCACTCCGCCCCCGACCAGGCGCCCGATCGAACCTGCGGCTGAGAGCAGGGTGTCATGTCGCTGGCCGCGCGGTGCGGTCACGATCCGCTCCACCTGATTGACCAGCGCGGCCCGCACGTAGGCGTCAACGCGCACTTCGGCAAGCTCGACCGGGGCAGGGGACGGAAGGGGTGGCGGGGTCAGAGCGGTGATCAGCCAGTCCGGCAGCGCAGCGGGCGGCCTGTCGTCGAGCAGCCGGTAGGAACCACCGCGGCGAAGTACGGATCCGGCGGCGACAACGTAACCGCCGACGCCGCGGGTGTCGATGTGCCACCCGAGACCGCCGGCACTATTGCGCAATTCCGGGACTTCGGGTGCGGTGAAGTAGAGGTGTTCACCGCCCGACGGTGTGGCGACCCGGTAGGTGTGGATGGGGTAGGGGACGCGGTGGGCGGCGGTGAGGCGGGCCAGGACATCGCGGCCGTGGCGTGCACCTTCCCATTGCGGTGGCGCTGGTTCGCCGCGGCTGGGGTCGAGATCGATCACGAGTAGTCGACTTGGACCGCAGGCGATACCGATGTTGAATGCCGCCCGCCGCCATGCGCGGGCGATGACATCCGGGTCGCGGGTGGCGATGTTTTGCCAGTTGCGTTTGCGCAGGGCGGGTTTCTTGGATCCCGGGCCGAGGGGGAAGACCCAGAAGCCGCAGGCGGCGGCGTCTTGAGCCGCCCGCATGAGAGTGGCGCGTGCGCCGGATGCGGCACTCATAGCCCCAGGGTAGGGCGTGGGACGGACAAGCCGATTTGACCCGGACCGGCCGGGCCGGTCGGTGAACGGGTTCACAGAGAGAACTCCTCGGACAGCCTCACCGGCACCCCTGGGGGCATCGGAGTGGTTGTCGGCGGCCGGTGGGCTGTGGGTCAGGCGTGGGCTGCGGCCAGGTGCAGGGCGTCCAGACCGAGGCTGGTGAATTCGTTGCCGCGGTCGATGCGGCCTTCGTCGGCGAGGACCTGGGCGAAGCTGGTGACTGCGTGCATGATCCCGCCGGCGGAGCGGTCTCCGGCGGTCAGGAAGTGCTCCCACACTCCTTTGCGTTCGGCTTCGCTGAACCGCAGCTGTTTGGACACCACGGTGAGGGTCTTTTCCGGGTCGCTGAGGTTGGCTTGGGCGACTCCGGTGATCTCGTCGATGCGTTGCTGGACGAAGTCGGGTGTAAGGAATGACTGCACCGCGTCGCGAATCTTGAGGGTGAACGCACGGTCATCGGCTTTGTAGGTGTCGGCCTTCCAGCGGACGGTGCCCTCGCGCATGCGGGTGCCGCGATGGATCTGGGCGACAGCTTGTTTGGTGAACGTCAGGCCGTTGCCGCAGATCTGGATCTGGATCTGCGGCACGACCTGGGTTTTGCCGTGTCCGGTCTCGCTGTTGCGGAATTCCACCCCGGCGAAGACGAGCGGGCAGTCGACGCCCGATGCTCCGGTGAACGGAGAGCGGTAGTTGCGCAACAGTTCCGGTGCTGCGACGGCGATCTTCGGGGAGGTGACCCGCATGTAGAGGTGGTCGTCGCTCATGTCCGCGGCGACGATGCTGGTCTCATCGACACCGGCCTCCTGCAAGCCCTGCAGGAAGGCGGTGGCCATGTCGAGGTTGTCGCGGAAGCCGTAGCTGTCCGACAGGACCGCGCGCACGATGCCGTGCGAGAGTTTGTCGCCGGGGGAGCGGCCCCACATCAGCCGGATCAGCACCTTGCGGTCGGTTTCGTAGCGGGCCCAGTCGTTGATCGCGTTGCAGAACGCGCGCATGTTCTCGGTGCGGCAGCGGCGAAGGTAAGGCACCGGGATCTTGAAATCGGCGGCGAGGTCACCGACCGCGGAGTTGGTGAGGGTGTAGAGACCGTTGAGGTCGTAGACACCGTCCTCGGCCAGGTGGGGCTCGACGCCCTGGATCAGCAGGTAGCCGCGATCGATGCGCAGTGCTTGTGCGGGCACGACCACATCCAGTTTGCGGGCCTGCTGATCGGTGAGCAGGTCACGAAGGACCCTTACGTCGGCCTTACGCAGGGTGCGCGTCGGCAACAGGGGCAGAGTCGTGGTCGAGGCAATGCTCATGGTGAGGCCTTTCGTGGAGGTGATCCATCCGGCGCGGGGCCAGCAGGGCGGGCCGGCCAGTGCGTAGAGGAATTCTCGGTATGTGTTTCACCACCTGAGCGAGGCGGGAAAGAGGACGAGTCGGTTCGACCCGATCGTTGGCAGCCTTCTGACGTCCACGTCGCTGGTGAATTCGGGTGCCGGGGTGCAGTGAGTGCTATGGCGTGGCGTGGCCGTTTCGGCGATTGAGTTCAGCTGCTTCTTCCCATGTCAGGGTGAATTGGTAGTAGATCGCTCGGGGTTCATCGCGCAGAAGATGCTCGATGATTCGCTGGCTTTCGCTACGAGCCC
Organism: Nocardia sp. NPDC059691; assembly: GCF_042733915.1. Taxonomy (NCBI): domain Bacteria; kingdom Bacillati; phylum Actinomycetota; class Actinomycetes; order Mycobacteriales; family Nocardiaceae; genus Nocardia; species Nocardia sp. NPDC059691. The sequence continues at coordinate 346,286 of NZ_JBHWFB010000010.1, forward strand.
GGACGGCAGCATCATCAACAAAGGCTTGGACAACCTCTCCGGCGCTGAGATCGTATGCGAGAAAGGTGTTTGTCTCGGAGGAGAAGATGCCGAACAGGCCAGTGCCAGGTCTGCGGATCACTTGGATTGCCATGTCATGGCCCCTAATCAGTTCACGAAGTGACTTGCTGGGCGAGCTCTGGTGGCAGTCGGCCGGCGGGTGACCATCATCGGTCAGGATCGGCGCTGCGAAGACCTGGGGAAGTTTGTGGGCAGTGGCTGGTGGATGACAAGAGAGGGCGGTGCTGTGAAGGCAGACTGCGGGCGATGTATCGGCTGGTGTGCTGGTCTAGGGCTGGGACGGGAGGGCAGTCGCGAGAATCGAGTCACGCCATTGGAGTGCATAGCGCAGGCTTCTCTGCACCACCGGCAGGGTCGGCAACGAATGACCGTCGTGCAAATCGAACTGCCTGCCTACAAGGTCGTTACGACGACCGATCCAGCGCTGCCGTACGTGCTCGTCGATGAGCGAGAGATCCAGGTCGTCGTGGTCGCCGACTACCTGCGAGAGCTGACGGCCTCTGATTGCAGTCCGCTGACTGTGAAGTCGTACGCCTTCGACTTGCAAGGATGGTTTCGCTTCCTGCTGGCCGAGGGCGTTGCGTGGGATGCGGCCACTCGCGTCCAGGTCCGCGACTACGTGCTGATGCTGCGCAGCGCCGAAAACCCGCAGCGCCGCCGCGCTACGCCGAACTACCAGGTTCCCGGGCCGCACCCGAGAACCGGCAAGCCACGCCGCGGCGGCGGGTATGCGCCGGCCACGATCAATCACCGGCTGGCGGTGCTGTCGTCGTTCTACGAGTTCGCGAAACGGATCGGTGTGGGTCCTGAGGTGATTCCGGTGCCAGGAGCTGGTGCGGGCAACCGGAGTCTTCGGCATCGAAGCCCGCTGGAACCGAGGACGCCGACCCGCCGCGGCAGCTACCGGCAGAAGACCGGCGCCCTGGTGCCGCGCGCCATCCCGGATGAGCTGTATGAGGAGGTGTTCGGGTCGCTGACCAGCGACCGTGACCGGGCCATCGTGGCGCTGCTGGTGTCCTCCGGTGCCCGCGCCAGCGAGCTGCTGGGCATGACCCTGACCGATGTGGACTGGGGCGGACAGCGAATCCGCCTGATCGGCAAAGGCACCCGCGCACCGGAATGGGTCGCGGTCTCTCCGGACGCACTGCTGTGCCTCAGCCGCTACCTGGCCGGGGAGCGACCCCGAGACCATCCGGACCCTACCCTGTGGCTCACACTGCGCAAGCCCTACCGCCCGCTGCGGTATCAGGCGATGCGGGCGATGCTGTTGCGCGTCAATGCCAGACTCGGCCTAGACCTGGTGCTGCACGACTTCCGCCACACCTGTGGAATCCGCCTGGCCAGCGATCCCGCCATCCCGATCACGGATGTCCGTGCGCACCTGCGGCATCGCACGCTGGCCAGCAGCGAACCCTATCTGGTGGCCCGCCCTGACGATGTGATCGCGCGAGTGCGGGAACATCACCATGCCCCGCCGACTACACCGGCGCCGAGCCCGGCGGTGAGCTGGAGCTATGACCGAAGCGACCTGACCGCGCTGCTCGGGCCGGCACTGTCGTGACGAGCACCGCGCTGACTGGGGCGACGCCTTCACTGGATGACCTCGTTTCTGTGGTGCGCGTCGACGCCGACGCGATGCAGCTGTCGATCGGGACGGTGCGGCTGCGCGTGGCCGGACTGCGGCTGTTGCTCGGGCACCTGGAGTCGATGCCCGGCGACAGCTGGCAAACACGGTGGGAGGCTTCCGGATTCGACGATGCCACCGACTGGCTGACCGCCGCTGGGGCGGTGAACCACTACCAGCGCGCGGCGTTGAACAGCGCTGCAGGGTCGTTGATGTGCCACCGCGTGCTGCGCCCCAGCTACGGATGGCTGTTACGGCTGCCGGCCTCGGCCAGCTTCAAAGAACAGCTGCGCGCGACGACGGACCGTGTCGATATCGACCGGCTCGCCGATGCCGCTGCTGAAGGTGGGGTGCCGAAGCGGATGGTGGAGTTCGCCGTCGCGCTGCTGACCCGCGTGCTCATCCACACCGGCAAGACGATGAGCGAGTTGACCACCGCTGATCTGCTGGGCTACGGCGATGCCTGCCGAGCACACGGCCGCGCGACGGTGCCCGGCCTGCAGACCGCCCATCAGTTGTTGCGGCAGCTGGGCATCGTCGACGACCCAGGGTTGCTGTCGCGCTACACGCTGCGCCGCAGCAACAAATACACCGTTGCAGACATGGTCGATCGGCACCGCATCGTCTGCCGGCCCGTGCGTGACTTGCTCGTTCGGTATCTGTCCGAGCGGCAGACGGCGCTGGATTACAGCTCGCTGCGCGGCCTGGCGACCCGGCTGGCAGGCACCTTCTGGGCCGACCTGGAACGGCACCATCCCGGCATCGACTCGATACGCCTCACCCCGGAGACCGCCCGGTCCTGGCAGGAACGGCTGTGGACGCTGCCGGACGGCCGCCCGCGCGGGGACGTGCACGGCGTCTTGATCATGGTCCGAAGCTTCTACCTCGACATCGCGCACTGGGCGGCCGAGGACCCCGCGACCTGGGGCCAGTGGGTCGCGCCGCCGCCGGTCAGCGAAGGCGATCTGCGGCCGTTCGCGAAGGTCAAGCACCACAACAGGGCGCGCATGCACGCCCGCACCCGCACTCTTGCGCCGGCGCTGCCCAGGCTCGTCGCCAGCGCGCATCGGCGTCTGACCGACGCCACGGCCCTGCTGACGACCGCCCAAGCCACCGATCACGGCCAGGAGTTCGAGTGCGGCGGGCGCCGCTACCGGCGACTGCCGGTGCCCAAACGCGACATCAGCACCGGCACTGCGTCGCCGGTTCGGGTGATCTGCCTGGGTGATCCGGCAGCCAAGCCGATCAACTGCCGCAAGCTTGAGGAGGATGCGTTCTGGGCCTGGGCGATCATCGAAGTGTTGCGGCTCACCGGCATTCGATCCGAGGAACTGCTCGAACTGAATCACCTGTCGATCCGCCACTACACCATGGCCGACGGGCAGCTGGTGGTGCTGCTGCAGATCGCGCCGTCCAAAACCGACCGTGAACGGGTCCTGCCGGTATGCCCGGAACTCGCGCACGCTCTCGCGCGCATCGTGAGCCGGATCCGTGGCGGCGGGGAGCAGGTTCCCCTCGTCGCCCGCTACGACTACCTCGAGCACGAGTTCGCGGCACCACAGCCATTGCTGTTCCAGTGGTTGCAGTCCGGCACCCCGTCCGCGATGAGCCGCACATTCGTATCCCGACGCTTGGCCCAGGCCGCCACGCACGCTGATCTGCGCGACGTCGATGGGCGACGTCTCGCGTTCACCCCGCACGACTTCCGGCGAGTGTTCGCCACCGACGCCGTCAACGGGGGTCTGCCAGTTCACATAGCGGCGAAGTTGCTCGGCCACCTGAGTCTTTCGACGACTCAGGGATACGTCGCCGTCTATCCCGAGCAGGTCATTCGTCACGTTCAGGCCCACATCGTCCGCCGTCGCGCGGCCCGGCCGGCAGAGGAATACCGCGACCCGACCGACGCCGAATGGGCCGAGTTCGAACAGCACTTCCGACGCCGCAAGCTGGCACTCGGCGACTGTTACCGGCCCTATGGGTCGGACTGCCCGCATGAACACGCCTGTGTCCGCTGCCCGATGATGCGAATGGACCCGCAGCAGCTTCCGCGGCTTCTTGCTATCGAAGCCGACACCGTCCGGCTGCTCGATGAGGCCCGAGCCAATCACTGGGAGGGCGAGGTCATCGGGCTGGAGACGACCCTGGCGCACATCCAGGACAAGAAGGCCCAGGTGGAACGAATCAAGGCCACAACCATGCCCGCGGACGGCCGCACCCAGCTCGTTCTGCTGTCGTCGCGGCCCGACCAGCCGACGTTGTGCTGACCGCCCATGCCGCACGCCCGTTGGTTGCAGCGCCGGAGCGGTACCCGTGTGGTGAGCAGCCGTGCGAGGCGCGGTCTTCGGCAGAGTTCGTCGAAGAATTGAGCTACAGGTCGGCCTTTTCACGGCGGGTCACGCGGTCGATCGGCGCCAGCTCCAGCGGCCCGCGGTGGATTTCATCGACAGAGAACCTGGGGATTTCGTCATGATTATGGGCAGGCTGACTCTGGCCTTCGCCGGCGCACAACGCAGGCGAAGGCACGACGGGCCCATACTTGCTGTATCCGGGAGGCGGTGCGATCCACCGCCTCACCAAGCGCCTGGGGAGCGACCCTCACCCGTCCGGCCGGCTTCGCCGTCCATCCCTGGTGTGTGGTCAGCGCACGTAGGACATGACGGTCATCATTCCCCCTTCCTGGTGATAGGCATTGTGGCAGTGCAGCATCCATTGCCCCGGATTGGTGGTGTCGAGGTCGGCCTCGACGGTTTGCATGGATGCGACCACGACGGTGTCCTTGCGGGGTCCGTTTCCTGTGAGGGTGCGGAGTTGGAAGGTGTGGCCGTGCAGGTGCATAGGGTGGAACATCATCGTCTGGTTGGTGAACCGCAGCCGGACCCGCGCGCCGGCGGTGACCTCGAGTGGGGTGTGTTGGTCGTAGGTGCGGCCGTTGATGGTCCAGACGTATCGGCGGCTGTCGGCGCCGAGGGTGATGTCCAGGGTGTTGTCGGGGGTTTTCTGCGGCAGCCGCGCGCTGTCGGCGGCGGTGAGCTCGTCCGCGGTCAACGGGGCGGCGGTCAATTCGGTGGGGTGGATGTCGGCAGCGGGCGCGGTGCCTGCGCCGGTGCGGATGAGCGCGAATCCTTGGCCGGTTTTTCCTTCCGCGGCGGCGACGAGGGGGAACACGCCGTCGGCGAGGTCGATGATCGCGTCGTAGCGTTCGCCCATGCCGATGAGCAGGCCGGCGGTGGCGACCGGGGCGACGGGGTAGCCGTCGGTGTGGGTGACGCGCAGCCGGTGGCCGCCGACGGCGACACGGAAGGCGGTGTCGGCGGCGGCGTTGATGATCCGTAACCGCATCCGCTGCCCGGGTTTTCCGGTGAGGGTGACCGGGTCGTTGCCGATGCGGCCGTTGATCAGGAAGTACGGGTAGTCCTTGACGTCGCCGGCGTCGCTGCCGAGCGGGGCGTTGGGATCGGTCGGCATCGACATGCCGCCCATGTTCATCCCGCTCATCCCGCCGCCCATGTTCATGCCGCTCATGCCGGTGGTTTGCAGCTGTTGCAGTTGCTTGTCGGGGGTTCGGTCGGCCATGCCGTCGAGCCAGTCGTCGAGGACGAGGACGGCTTCGGTGTCGTAGTCGCGGCCGTCGGCGGGGTCTTCGATGATCAGCGGGGCGTACAGGCCGCAGTCGAGTTGCAGTCCGACGTGGGGGTGGAACCAGTAGGTGCCGGGGTCGGGGACGGTGAATTCGTAGCGGAAGCTGCCGTTGGGGTCGATCTGGG
>NZ_JBHWFB010000011.1:0-321609 GCF_042733915.1 Nocardia sp. NPDC059691
CCTCGGCCACCGACTCGAACGCATCCTCACCACCATCGCCACCAACCCCCACACCCCCATCGGCGACATCGACATCCTCGACCCAACCGAACGGGTAATGGGCACGGCCAGAAGCGTTCCCACCCCGCCGCCGAACTCGGCGGCGACCGCGGGCACCACACTCGCCCAAACACTCGTGGCCGCTGTCGAGGACGATCCGGACGCCCCCGCCATCCTGTCCGGCGACGACGAGCTGTCCTACCACGATCTGGAGACCCGCTCGTCGCGTTTGGCGCGGGTACTCATCGCGCGGGGCTGCGGCCCCGGCGCGGGCGTGGCACTGCGTCTGGATCGCGGCATGGAAGCGGTCATCGCGACCTGGGCCGTCCTCAAAACAGGCGCCGCCGTCGTCCCCGACACCGCACTGCCCGACGACCTCGAGGCCAAAATCGGCCTCACCCTCGGCGATCCACCCACCGGCACCCTCGACTGGCTCGCCCTCGACGACCCCGCCGTCATCGCCGAGATCGCCGCCGAATCACCCCGCCCAGTCACCTACGCACACCGCACCCGGGCGCTGACCGGCACCGACCCGGCCTTCGTCGGGGACCAGACCCTCAGCTACGACGATCTCGCCATCGCGGCCGCGCAACTGCGCGACCGGGACGAACTCACCTACGAGTCCGAGATCCCCTACCGCGGCGAACCGAGATCCTCCGCCGTTGTCATCGAACTGGTCGCCGCCGGGATGGTCGGCGCGGCGGTCGTCCTGGACACCGACGAGGAGGTGCAGGCCGACGAATGCGTGACCGGTTGATCGTTCCGGCCGCGCCGGAGCCGGATCGGCCACTTCGGCCGAGCAGAGCTCAACTGAAGTGGACGACCGAGAGGGTGCCTGCGACGATGCAGTACATGGCGAACGGCAGTAGGGTCCGGGTCTGGAAGTAGCGCTCCAGGAACCGTACTGCCAGCCACGACGACACCCCGGAGACGATGGCTCCGAACAACACCGGTCCACGGATACCTTCGGTTTGCGGGCCGACCAGTTCCGGTAGTTCCAGGACTCCCGCGCCGAGGATCGCCGGAGTGGCCAGCAGGAAAGCGAATTTCGCCGCGTGCTCGTGCGCGAGACCCCGCGACAGGCCGCCGACCATGGTCAGGCCCGCCCGGCTGAATCCGGTCAGCAGCGCGCCGACCTGCGCGAAGCCGATGCCGAGAGCGTCCGCTGTCCCGAGGGCGGCCAGCGGCCGGTCGGATTGGCGCCGAGTCTCCGCCTCGGCCGTGCGGGTGCCCCTGCGGGCTTCCCGTCGAGCGAACCTCCGCCCGTATTCGGCCAGCGACGGCTCGTTCCGCCGGCGCAATCCCTCACCGACGATCAGCACGATGCCGTTGAGCGCGAGAAAGATACCGGCGTAGAAAGGCGTCCCGAACAGCGCGTGCAGCGGATGTTCCAGCAGGAAGCCGAGCACGCCGACCGGAATGGTGGCGACGACGATCGACCAGGCCAGCCGCTGGGGGATGGTGTCGAGGCGCCCGGTGCGCAGCGTGGTGAAAAAGCCCGCCACGATGACGCACCAGTCGCGCCAGTAGTAGCCGAGCAGCGCCACCGCCGTCGCCACGTGCAGCGCCACCACGAACGCCAGATACGGTGTGCCCGCACCGGGCTCGCCCTCGCCGGTCAACTTCTCCCAGTCGCCTCCGAGCCATGCCGCGACCAACACGGAGTGCCCCAGGCTGGAAATCGGGAACAGTTCGGTGACACCTTGCACCGCCCCGATGACTGTCGCTTGAAAGTAAGTGAGCATCGCCCCGAGTCTCGCACGCACACAACGCAACCGTGTGAGGGCCTCTCGCGGCCGGCGACGACGGCGGTCCCGCCGCGGCGGTGGCGCTGTCGCGGCGGGACCGGAATGTCACTGTCCGGCAGCCAAAGCCGCGGAAGGACCGTCGGAGCTCGCAGAGGATCGACGAGACGACGAGGGCACGCGGCCTTCGGAAACCATGGGCCGTATGGCCGGGATCCAGGTGGGCGGAAGCCGCACCGGCGCGGCAAAGCCGCTGACCCCGAACACATCACAAAGGATTTGTGACGGCGATCGTTCTGCGTCCGCAGAGACACTACGTAGCCAGGAGTGTCCACGAACTCGGACACTCCGCACTCCCCGCTCGGACAATCCGAGTCGGAAAGCCGACGGTCGAAGATCACCGTCGGCGAGCTCGATGCCGTTCAGGCGGTGGCGCCGGAGGATTCGGCGAGCATGTCGAGCGCGATGTCGACGATGAGGTCCTCTTGTCCGCCGACCAACCCGCGACGTCCCACTTCGAGCAGGATCGTGCGCACGTCGATACCGTAGCGCCGGGAAGCGGTTTCGGCGTGCCGTAGGAAGGACGAGTAGACCCCGGCGTAGCCGAGCGTGAGTGTTTCGCGGTCCACGCGGACCGGGCGATCCTGCAGGGGCCGCACCAAGTCGTCGGCCGCGTCCTGTAGCGCGAACAGATCGCAGTTGTGCTTCCAGCCGTGCAGGTCGGCGACGGCGACGAAAGGTTCGATCGGGCAGTTGCCCGCTCCGGCGCCGTGGCCTGCGAGCGAGGCGTCGACCCGGGTGACGCCTTCTTCGACCGCCACGACGGAATTGGCCACCGACAGCGAGAGATTCTCGTGCGCGTGGATTCCGATCTCGGTGCCTGGGTCCAGCACCTCGCGGTAGGCGCGGACCCGGTCACGGACTCCGTTCATGGTCAGCCGGCCGCCGGAATCGGTGACGTAGACGCAGTGCGCCCCATACGATTCCATCAGTTTCGCTTGTTCGGCCAGGCGAGCCGGTTCGGCCATGTGCGACATCATCAGGAATCCGGAGACGTCCATGCCGAGTTCCCGTGCGGTGGCGATGTGCTGGGCGGATACGTCGGCTTCGGTGCAGTGGGTGGCCACGCGCACCGAGCGCACACCGAGCCGGTAGGCGTGCTTCAGTTCTTCGATGGTGCCGATGCCGGGCAGCAGCAGCGAGGTCAGCCGGGCGTGGGTGAGATTGTCGGCGGCGGCTTCGATCCATTCCCAGTCGGTGTTGCTTCCCGGGCCGTAGTTCAGGCTGCCCCCTGCGAGACCGTCGCCGTGGGCTACTTCGATGCCGTCGACACCGGCCGCGTCGAGCGCCGCCACGATCCGGCCGACGTCGTCCGGAGTGATGCGGTGGCGCACGGCGTGCATGCCGTCGCGGAGTGTGACGTCTTGGATGAACAGTTGGGTGGTCATCGGAGCGCTTCCTGTCCCGCCGGAGCCGCGGCGATCGTGTCGGCGATGGATTCGGCGTAGCGCACGGCCGCCGAGGTCATGATGTCCAGATTTCCCGCGTAGGCCGGGAGGTAGTGGGCGGCGCCTTCGACCTCGAGGAACACCGTCACCTGATGGGTGGGCACGGTCGCCGTGTCCGGGCCGAGCAGGGTGTGCACCGGTTGGTCCTGCGGGACGGCGGTGATCTGGACTTGCTGCTTGAGGCGGTAGCCGGGGACGTAGGTGGCCACGTGCGCGATCATCTGTTCCACCGATTCGCGAATCGCCTCATGGGTGCCGGGATCCGGCGCGGTGACCAGGCACAGCACCGTGTCGCGCATGATCAGCGGCGGGTCCGCCGGATTGAGGATGATGATGGCTTTCCCGCGCCGCGCGCCGCCGACCGTTTCGATCGCGTGCGCGGTGGTTTCGGTGAACTCGTCGATATTCGCCCGCGTACCCGGTCCCGCCGACTTCGAGGCGATGGACGCGACGATCTCGGCGTAGGCGACCGGCGCCACGCGCGAGATGGCGGCGACGATCGGGATGGTGGCCTGCCCGCCGCAGGTCACCATGTTGACGTTGGGCGCGTGGCGATGCGCGTCCAGGTTCACCGCCGGGACGACGAACGGGCCGAGCGCGGCGGGTGTCAGATCGATCAGGCGTTTGCCGAGCGGTTCGAGCACCGCGGCGTGGGCGGCGTGGGCTTTGGCGGAAGTCGCGTCGAAGACCACGTCGATCTCGCCGAAGTTCGGCAGTTCCAGCAGGCCTCGCACGCCGTCGGACGTGGTGGGCACGCCGAGTCTGCGCGCGCGGGCCAGACCGTCGGATTCCGGGTCGATGCCGACCATCGCGCCCATCTCCAGGACGGTCGAGTGCCGGATCACTTTGATCATCAGATCGGTGCCGATATTGCCCGATCCGATCACCGCGACTTTGAGCTTGGCGGGGCTGTCGTTCATGGTTTCACTCCCGAATGAAGGTCGCGGTCACCGATCCGAGACCGGTGATGTCCGCGGTGACGATTCCAGGGGCCTCGATCGGCGCCATCGGTCCGAGCGCTCCGGAGAGCACTGTCTGCCCGGCGCGCAGTGGCCTGCCGAACTCGCGAGTGGTCCGCGCCAGCCAGGCCAGTGCGTGCAGCGGATCGCCGAGGCAAGCCGCGCCGTTTCCCGTCGACACCTCGACACCGTCGATCGACATCCGCATCCGTGCCGTGACGGGCTCGAAGGAATCGAGGGTGCGGCGTTCGGCGCCGAGCACGTACAAACCGCTCGAAGCGTTGTCGGCGACGGTGTCACCGAAGGTGATGTCCCAACCGGCGATGCGGCTGTCGACGATCTCGAGCGCGGCCACGGCGTAGTCGATCGCGCCGCGGACCTGCTCGTCATCGAGCGGCCCCTCCGCCAGGTCCGCGCCGAGCACGAACGCGATCTCGGCTTCGACCTTCGGCTGCAACAACCGGCTCAGCGGCACGGGTGTGTCCTGCCCGTAGTACATGTCGTCGAACAACACTCCGAAGTCCGGTTGATCGACACCGAGCTGCCGCTGCACCGCCGGGGAGGTCAAGCCGATCTTGCGGCCGACCACCTCGGCGCCCGCCGCGATGCGCTCGGCGGTCAGCAGTTCCTGCACCGCGTACGCGGCGGTCACGTCGTCGGCACCGATCAGGTCGCGCACCGGAGCGCACGGGGTGCCGGAGCGGGCGGCCGCGCTGAGCAGGTCGGCGGCGGCGATCGTGGCAGCGTCGGCAGCCACGGAGCGTCGGTCAAGGCCTGGTGGTGTTGGCATCGGAAGTCCCGGATCTCGTGAGGGGTGAAACAGTGCTCTCACTGTCGCCGCAGGTGGGACGCATCCGCCAGCATTGCGTTCCACTGAGCCGAACGTTGCCGCGGTAGAGTGAGCGGGTCCGGAGGTTGGAGGTCGACCGTGTCATCCGCGTTCGCTGGTCGTGCGATAGACGGTTCGACCGTGCTCGGCAAGATCATGGCCGTGCTCGAGGCGTTCTCGATCGATGACACCGCGTTGAGCCTGGCCGAGCTGGGACGGCGGACCGGCATTGCGAAGGGCACGCTGCACCGGGTCCTCGCCGACATGGTGGCGGTCCGACTACTGGACCGGAACGACGCCGGGTATCGGCTCGGAAGCTATGTGTTCGAGCTCGGGATGCGCGCATCGGTCGAACGGAGTCTGCTCGAAGTGTCCATTCCATTCCTGGAGGAACTCAACGCGCGCATCCACGAGACCGTCCATCTGGGCATTCTCGACGGCACGGATGTCGTGTACCTGACGAAGATCGGCGGACGCAGGCAGGCCAGCGCTCCGTCGCGGATCGGGGGCCGTATGCCGGTGCACTGCACGGCCATCGGCAAAGTATTACTGGCCAACGCCGACGCGGCGCTTCGTGACCAGGTGCTGGCCGCGCCGCTTCGCCGCTACACCCCCCGGACGATGGCCCTACCGGGCACGTTGCGCACCCAGCTGGATCGGATCGCCGCCGACGGAGTGGCCTTCGAATTCGAGGAATCCGCGCCCGGCATCGTCTGCGTGGCCGCCCCCGTTCGCGAGGCGGACGAGGTGGTCGCCGCGATCAGCGTGGCGGGCCCGTCCCATCGGTTCAATCCCGAGACCCACGCGGCATCGGTCCGCGCGGCCGCCGACGGCATCGGAGCCACCCTGACCCGGCGGACCCGGTTGCTGTCCGCCCCTCCCTCCTGAGCACCAGGAAGACCCCGCCCGGCACGAGGCCGGACGGGGTCGGTAGTCCCCCAACGCGTAGTCGTCGCTGAACCGCAGCCCGCGCTCCGCCGCACGCGCACGAAAGCAGGCACAGGCAGGGCAAAAGGTCGGCGAATCCGAGTTCGCTGACGGGTTCCCAGAAGGTATATCCATCTGTTACATTACCGATGCGGAGCCTATATAAACACGTGCTGCTCCTTCGTCCGAACGACAACGACGTCACCGGACATCCGACCCGACAACGACGTCGGCAGGCCGACAACGGGGTCGGCCACAAGCGGATCCCATCCACCAGACAGCGCCTCGAGTTCTCGCCCATGCATCGCTCGCGACGGCCCGGCAGCGGCCGGCGCCTGCTCGCGCGGCCGTCCGACGTTCCGGCCGATTCGCGCCGCGCGGCACGGAGACGGACGACTCGCGGCGACGTGCCACCCGATCGGACATTGAGCCGGAGGAACCCATCGACATGCCGATCCCCTTCTCGAGCGGGTTCGATTTGATCACCGCACTCGACGTGCGCAATGTCGAAGCGCATCTCGCCGAGGCCGTCGCGGGCTGTACCGCGTGCGCCACGACCGCCAGGCCGGGGCCCGGCTGCCCCGCGGGTCTCGCCGCACAGATCCACAACGCCGCGACGGCTCCGCTGACGGCGATCGAGATCATCGACGGACTCCTCGCGCTGCGCCGGACGCCACAACCGGACGGGGCGTAGCACACGCGCACGTGCGCCGTCATACCGGAATGAGGTAGTTCAGAGAACGTTCGCGGATCCGCTCCGCGCGGGCCGGGACAAGGAAACCGGACGGCACGCCCCCCAGGCCGACGTGCCGTGAGCAGTTCAGCCAATGAAATCCACCGGGACATCTCCCCCGCTGCTCGTACTCGCACCCGACGCACCGGCGGCCGGGGATCAACTCGATGTCGTGGTCTGAGTTCGGGGGAAGCGGTGGCCCATGACATCCGCCCACCATGCGCTCAAACGCGACTCGGGCCAGATGATCCGGTCTCGGTCTTCATCGTCGGTGCCGGGCACGTTCGCGTCCTCGATCACGATGCAATTCCTTTGCGCCATTCAACCTTAGGGGACCCTCGTTCTCGTGCGGCGCAAGCGATTTCATGACATTTGTCGAACCGGCCGGTGGTCGAGCAACGGGGATGCCCCGATCGCGTACCGGCGCGACCGCGCTGTCGAGCCGATACGTGCACCGGGTACCACCCGCGACCACAAACAAACCGTTCTTTCGGTGCCAGTTGTCGGAACCGCCGTGCGTGCCGAGGCGCAGCCGCGGCCTGACTTCGGTCACCTCACCAGGTGAGGACCGGTTTGACGACCGTGCCCGCGCGCTGGTCGGCGAGCGCGACATTGATGTCGGCGTGCGGGTAGGTCGTGACGAGACGGTCGATGGGGAACCGTCCCGCGGCGTGCAGGTCCAGCAGCTGCGGGATGAAGGTCGCGGGCACCGCGTCGCCTTCGAGGCAACCGCGGATCACCTTGCCGCCCAACACGATATCGCGCAGATCGATCGCCGGGACCCCGGCGCCCAATCCGACCGCGACCACCGTGCCGCCGATCGCCGCCGCGCCTGCCGCCGTGGCGAGCACGCCCGCCGATCCCGTGGTGTCGAGCGCGTGGGTAGCCCCGCCGTCGGTCAGCTTCCGAATCATGGGCACGATGTCGTCGGCCGCCGGATCCAGGGCCGCGGTCGCGCCCAGTTCCCGCGCCAGCGCCCGCCGCAGGGGTGACGGCTCCACCACAACCAGTTCGTCGACCTCGCACGCCACCGCCGCCAGCACACCCGCCATACCGACCGCGCCTGCGCCGTAGACCGCAACGCGGGCAGCGCGATCCGGCCGCAGCACATTGAGCACCGCCCCGGCGCCGGTGAGGAACCCGCAGCCCAGTGGGGCGAGCACAGCCGGATCGACCTCGGTGTCGACGACCACCGTGTTGTCGGCGGTGGTCAAGGCGTACGCGGCGAAGCTGGACTGGCCGAAGAACCCGTCCCGCACCGTGGTTCCGGCGACGGTGACCCGGCGCGACCGGTCCGCCCGCGCGCCGAACTGGTTGAGTTCCACCGCTCGCTCGCAGTACGCCGGGCGTCCCGCTCGGCAATTGCGGCACGACCGGCAGTGCCGGAAGGTCAATACGACACGGGCACCGGGACGGACACCGGTCACCGCCGCGCCGACGGCCGCCACCACTCCGGCGCCCTCGTGGCCGAGCAGCACGGGACGGTCGGCGGCCCCAGCCGCCCGGGTGACCAGGTCGGTGTGGCAGATGCCGGTGGCCTGGACCCGGACCAGGATCTCGTCCTCGCGGGGGCCGTCGATCTCGACGGATTCGACGGTGAACGGCGCGGCGGGGTCGCGCGACAGCACCGCGGTGGTGGTCACCATCGGTCAGATCCGCTCGAGCAGGAAGTAGAAGTACTCGCCGTCGGCCAGCACCAGCTCCGGCCTGCCGTTCATGATGCCCATCAGCGTGTTCTCGTCGAGCCATTTGAAGTGGTCGAAGACCGGGCGCTTGTCGTAGACCATGGTGGCGGTGACCTCGCCGCGGAACTCGATGTTCCACAATGTCGCTTCCCCACCGCCGCCGAGCTCGACATCGGAGAACAGCGATCCGCCCTCGGCGCGGCAGATCAACGGCTTGGCGTCCAGCACACTGTGGAACGTCTTGCCGTACCAGCGGCTCACCGACAACGCTTTGCGCAGCGGATGCCCGGTCGGGAACGCCGCTCCCTTCCACTCGCCGAGGATGTCCTCGGCGCGCGCGGTGGGCAGGCCGGCCCACAGCGCGTCCAGCTCCGCCGCGGTCACTCCGGTCTCCCGCGCGACGAGTTCTCGCCAGCCAGTCCCCACAGAGCCCATAACCAAACCATCCTCGTTCCCGCCGCAGTTTCCCGAACCTTTTGGTTCGGCAACTGTATATCCGAACCAAAAGGTTCGGCAAGATAGGATGCGGCCATGCGCGCAGCAGGTCAGGCCACCCGCGAACGAATCCTCGTCGCGGCCAAAGCGGAGTTCGCCCGGTACGGCATCGCGGGAGCGCGCATCAACCGCATCGCCGACGCGGCCAAAGCGAGCAAGGACCGGCTCTACGCGTACTTCGCGGGCAAAGACGAGCTCTACGCCGCGGTCACCGAGGAATGGGTCGCCCAGACCACCGACGAGACCGCCCTCGACGCCGCGGATCTGCCCGGTTACGTCGGCCGACTCTTCGACCACTACGTCGCGCACCCGGACAACGCCCGGCTGCAGGCATGGGCGGAGATCGAGCAGACCCACATTCCCGCCGCCGAAGACGCCATCCGCCGGATCATCGCGGGAAAACTCGCCGAGATCCGCCGCGGCCAAGAGCAGGGATTGATCACCGGGGCGTTCGCGCCCATCACCTTGATCGTCATGCTGACCGACCTCGCCCGCACCGCGGCCATGCACGCCACCCGCACCACCCGGCACAACATCACCGAACGCCGCGCCGCCACCGTCCTCGCCGCCCGACGACTGGTCAGCCCGGAGGCACCCGGAGCCGACGGCGGTCGCTAGATCTCGGGGCTTGCCGATCCGGCCCACGAGGTGATGGGCTGATGGGAGCGTCGCAGCACTCACGCCTCGATACCGCGCACAGTGTTCTCCCGAAGAAAGGCGGTGCACCAGATACTCGCCGGTGGACGACCGCCGGACGGTAAGCCCCGAGACGACGACGGAGAAACGCATGGACGAGATCGAAGGCACACCGCGGCTCACAGCGTTCCCACGCATCGACGACTACGGGTTCATCTCCGATTGCGAGGTCACCGCCTTGATCGCGCCCAGCGGTGCCATCGAGTGGATGTGCCTGCCGCGCATGGACTCTCCCAGCGTGTTCGCCGCGATACTCGATCGCTCCGCCGGCTCGTTCCGGTTCGCTCCCGCCGACTTCGTGGTGCCCACCGATCGTCGCTACATCCCGGGCACGATGGTCATGGAGACGAGCTGGCGCAGCGGCGAGGGCTGGGCGACGGTGCGCGATGTGCTGCTGGTCGGGCCGTGGCGGCACCAGAAACCCGGCCGCAGCGCCCACCGGCGCACGCCAACGGACTACGACGCCGAGCACATCCTGCTGCGCACGGTGCACTGCGAGACCGGGCAGATCCAGTTCGGGCTCGACTGCCAACCGGCCTTCGACTACGGCAGGCATCGCGCACGGTGGGAGTACCTCGGCAGTTATCACCTCGCACAGGCCGGCGCCGACGGGACCGATCTGCAACTGACCTTGAGCACCGACATGCGCTTGGGTCTGGAGGGAACGCACGCAGTCGCCCGCACCCTGTTGAAGAAGGGGGACACCCGGTTCTGCGCGCTCGCCTGGGGCAGTCGTGACGCTCCCGGCGACGTCGCGGAGGCCGAAGAGCGGCTGCTGCGCACGATCCACCACTGGCGGCACTGGCTGGCGGGCGGGCGATTTCCGGACCATCCCTGGACCGCCGAACTCACTCGCAGTGCGCTCACGCTCAAGGGATTGACCTTCGCTCCCACCGGGGCCGTCGCTGCCGCCGCCACCACGTCACTACCCGAAACACCTGGTGGTGAGCGTAATTGGGACTACCGCTATTCCTGGATCCGCGACTCCGCCTTCGCCTTGTGGGGCCTGTACACGCTGGGTTTCACCTGGGAGGCGAACGACTTCTTCTCCTACATTCTCGACCTGACCGAAGAAGCCCGCGACATGCAGATCGTCTACGGCATCGGCGGCGAGACCGATCTCGCCGAACAGACCCTCCCCCACCTGCGCGGCTACGACAACGCGGGCCCGGTGCGCATCGGCAACGAGGCCTACCGGCAACGTCAGCACGATGTGTGGGGCGCCGCGCTGGACGCGGTCTATCTCTACGGCCGTCATCAAGATCAGATCGATGCGCGGGCCTGGCCGCTGCTCGGCCGTGCGGTCAAGAGCGCCCTCACCTACTGGCGCGAGCCCGACCACGGCATCTGGGAAGTCCGCGGACAGCCCAGGCACTTCACCTCGAGCAAGGTCATGTGCTGGGTCGCCGCCGACCGCGGCGCCCGGCTGGCCCGCATCCACCAGGACTTCGCCCGCGCGCACCGGTGGCAACAGGCCGCCGACGAGATCCACGCCGACATCTGCGCACACGCGGTCGACTCCCGGCGGGTGTTCACCCAGTACTACGGCAGCACCTCGCTGGACGCTTCGACCCTGCTCATCCCGCTGGTACGTTTCCTGCCACCCGAGGACGAGCGGGTGCGCAACACGGTGCTGGCCATCGCCGAGGAACTGACCGAAGACGGTCTCGTCCTGCGGTACCGCGTCGACGAGACCGACGACGGATGCGCCGGGGAGGAAGGCGCCTTCACGATCTGCTCGTTCTGGCTGGTATCGGCGCTGTCGGAGGTCGGCGAGAAGAAGAAGGCCAAGCAGCTGTGCGAGAAACTGCTCGGCTACGCCAGCCCCCTCGGCCTCTACGCCGAGGAGATCGATCCCCGAACCGGCCGTCATTGGGGCAACTATCCACAGGCGTTCACCCACCTCGCCCTGATCAATGCCGTCATGCACGTCATCCAGGACGAGCAAGCGCTCCTGCGGCAGGCGCTCGGCGGCGAATCGATCGCACCGCGACTGGACGACGCATCGCTCACCCGGGGATACATCCACCGCTGACGAGAACCCGATCGGCGAAACCCGCTGTACCCCAATGGCGGGCGGCCTTCGCGCCGCCACGTCAGCGGAGTCAGTACTATCGCGTTCGACTGTTAACAGGACTAAGGATTCCATTGAAGGGCTCGACGATGGCGATGCTCGGCATCGCCGCGACCGCGGCATTCGGCATGACCGCCGCCCCCGCGACCGCTGACCCAGTGGCAGACAAATCTCGTGTCGTCGGCACCGAGGACGGCTGGGAATTGCGGATCAGCAAGACCGCCGAAGACGTGCAGCGCGTACCCAATCTCGCCGCGACACCGTTCACCAGGGAAGGATTCGTCACCTTGTCGGCCGCGGCAGACATCGGCGGCGAGGGCCGGGAGGCGGTGAACTCCGGAACGCTGCAATTGGGATACCAGATCGGCTGCCAGATAGACGTCTCCAACGGCCTGACCGTGGGCATCTCCGCGGCTATCGGCCCGAACGCCACGGTGACCGTCGCCCCCTCGCCCGGCCTCGGGATCGGCGGCAGCGCGCTGGCCCTGCCGAGCATGTCGACGACCATCAAGCCGGGCACCATCAACAGCATCACGCTGGGAACGAAACCGCTTGCCGGACCGCACGGCTCGATCTCCGTCGATCAGATCCAGATCAAGATCGACGCGTGCGCGGGCGCGGTGAGCCTGCGCTCGTTCGCGATCGTGTCGATATCCACGGCGACGGCGGACAATTCGGTCGCGGTCTACGGTGACCCGATATGGCTGTGACGCACGGGCGAGCGCCGCGACGCTGGATGGCGCCGATCGGCGTGTCGGTTTCGCTGATCATCGCCGCGGCAACCGCCTCCGCCGAGCCGATCGTGCCGGTCGGCCCGGGACCGAACTGCGGCGAATCACCTTCCTCCGCCACCGCTTGCGGCAACGACAAGCCCGTACCCGGGACGCGCGGCGGGCCGGCCGCGCCGCCACCGGCACTGCCGTTGCAAGTGCTGGCGCCCCCGCCCGCCAAGTCGGCGCCCAATACCAATACGCCCGCCGGTGCGCTGGTTCCGCCCGCGCCGGGACCGGGCTCGGGCACCCCGATCGTTCCGGTCGGATAACCAACGGGCCGGTCGCCGTTGCTCCGCCGGGCACGGCGACCGGCCCCGTCGATTCACCGCCGGGCAGGATCGCCGCGGGACATGCGCGCACAGCTCGGCTCCGACCACTCGCTCGCCCGTACAGCGATGTGATTCCGCCGCCTCCCCCGGTCGACGCCAGGATCGCTCCGGGACTGTGATCCACCGAAAATCGGTATCGCGCAGGGCATATCGGCCGCGCTGGAATCTGGATGAATTTATTGCTCATCGCGGCGAATCGTCGCAGCTCAGGAGCGGTGGTCCAGGGTGAACGACGCGGGCTGTGAACGGCCTACGGCCTCGTTCGAGGTCGATAATTCCGATGTCCGAAGGCTGGTCGACCCGCCAGCCGGGTGATTCGCCGTTCATCACGCCCGCCGAACAGGAATAACCGCCGATGAGTTTCCTTTGGTATATCCCGAATCAGGTCACGCCGGGACACCGCGGCGACACCATCGTGGCCGACCACAACAGCCTCGACACCCTGACCGCTCAGGCGAAGGCGCTCGAGGAGCACGGGTGGCAGGGCGCGTTGCTCGGCACCGGGTGGGGTCGCCCGGACACCCTCACCGTCGCAACGGCTCTCGCCGCCAGGACCACGAGTTTCGAGCCGCTGATCGCGATCAGACCGGGCTACTGGCGTCCGGCGAACTTCGCATCGGCCGCGGCGACCCTCGACCACCTCTCCGGCGGCCGGGTGCGGGTGAACATCGTGTCGGGCAAGGACGATCTCGCGGCCTACGGCGAGACCGAGGGCGATCAGGCCGAGCGTTACGCCCGCACGAAAGAGTTCCTCCAACTCGTCCGTCGGCTGTGGACGGAGGAGAACGTCACCTACCGGGGTGAGTACTACCAGGTCAGCAATTCCACCGCGCTGCCGAGGATCGTCCCGCGCGGCGAGCGCCGCCACCCGAAGCTCTACTTCGGCGGTGCGTCGGAGGCCGCGGAGCGGGTGGCGGCGACCGAGGCCGACGTCCAGCTCTTCTGGGGCGAGCCCCTGTCGGGAGTCAGGGAACGGATCGAGCGCCTGCGGTCGCTGAGCGAGGAACTCGGTCGCGAACATGCGCCCCTGGAGTTCGGCCTGCGGGTCACCACTTTCGTCCGCGACACCACCGAGCAGGCCTGGGCCGAGGCGGAGGCGAAGGTCGCCGAGATGGCCGACAACCACCACGCCCCCGTGCCGAACCCACATCGCCGGACGGCTGTGGGACAGCAGCGACTGCTGGATCTGGCCGCGAAGGGCGAGGTGCTCGACGACAACCTCTACACCACGCCCGGGAAGTTCGGCGCGGGTGGCGCCGGGACCACCTGGCTGGTCGGCTCCCCCGAAGACGTCGCCAAGTCGCTGCGCAAGTACCAAGATCTCGGCATCACGCACTTCGTGCTCTCCGACACCCCGTATCTGCGCGAGATCGAGCGCCAAGGCAACCAGCTGCTTCCGTTGCTGCGAGATTGACGGGACCGAGACGGGGCAGCGCCCGCGCTGCCCCTCCCGACCGCTTGCGCGAAGTCAGAGTTTCAGGCCGGTCCCGTGCACGCCGTGCTCGTCGATGAGTGCGAGTTCGTCGTCGGTGAACGCGGGGAAGTTCAACGCCGCGATGTTGTGGTCGAGCTGCGCGGTGGAACTCGCGCCGATCAGCGCGGAGGTCACTTCGGGGCGCCGCAGCACCCACTGCAGCGCCAGCTGCGCGAGCGACTGACCCCGCGCCTGGGCGATCTTGTCGAGCGCGGCGGTGCGCTGCCGGTAGGCCTCGTCGATGACGTCCGGCGACAGGAAGCTGCTGTTGCGCGCCCGCGCCCCGTCGGGAATCGTCTCCAGGTACTTGTCGGTCAACAGGCCCTGGGCCAGCGGCGAGTAGACGATCGTGCCGAAGCCGTCCTGGCGGGCGGTGTCCAGCAGGCCGTTTCGTTCGGGGCGGCGGTCGTAGATCGAGTAGCGCGCCTGGTGGATCAGCAGCGGGACGCCCGCGTTCCGGAGCAGCTCGGCGGCCTCGTGGGTGCGGTCGGGCGCGTAGTTGGACAGGCCGATGTACAGCGCCTTGCCTTGTTGCACCGCGCTGACCAGCGCGCCGACCGTCTCCTCCAGCGGCGTGCTCGGATCCGGGCTGTGATGGTAGAAGATGTCGACGTACTCGGTGCCCAGGTCGCGCAGGCTGTGTTCGAGCGAGGTGAGGATCGACTTGCGCGAACCGCCCCTGAGGTAAGGGCTGGGCCCGATCGGGTTGCCCGCCTTGGTCGAGAGGATCAGCTCGTCGCGATAGGGAGCGAGGTCCTTGGCCAGCACCGCCCCGAAGTTCTTCTGGGCGGCGCGATGCGGGGGACCGTAGCGGTCGGCGTTGTCGAAATGCGTGATGCCGAGATCGAAAGCGTGCAGGATGATCTCGCGTTGCGTCGCGAACGGGTAATCGGTGCCGAACTTCTGCCACAAGCCGAAGGAGAAGGCGGGAAGGTCGAGGCCGGAGTTGCCGGTCCGGCGGTACGGGACCTTTTCGTACCGGTCGTCGGCGGCGGCGTAGGTCAGATCGAAGGGGCCGTAACTCATCGGTGTGTATCTCTTCCTTTCGATGCGCGATCACGGAGAGTGGACCACTTCCGTCCCCGCCGTTGCGACCGGTCGGCTCACGCTGATCGAAACCCATGGTCGCCGGGCACGGCCACCCGGGGTATTTCCCATCGATCGAGCTGATCCGAATCGTTGACACCCCGTGCGCGATGACGGTCGTGCCCGTGCCCGTAGCGCCACTCACCGCCGTGGCCACGTGTTATCCGAAGCCACTGATTCCCGCGCGGCGACCGGCCATTGATCCGGCCGAGGCCGGTGATTCCCGCCATGGTCATCGTCGGGCGGGTACGCGCAGGTTCGCGCGTTGCACGGCACGACATTCGCGCATGGAGAGAAACGGGAGACGATGGCACCGAACCCACTGCACCTCGGCGTCGCGCTCGACGGGGCGGGCTGGCATCCGGCCGCATGGCGGGAGCCGAACTCCCGGCCCGCCGAGTTGTTCAGCCCCGGTTACTGGACCGAGTTGGTCGCGACGGCGGAACGGGCACTGCTCGATTTCGTGAGCATCGAGGACAGCCTGCGAATCCCCGGTGAGCGGCACGCACCGTCGGACGACGCCGTCGATCAGGTGCGAGCCAGGCTCGACGCCCATCTGATCGCCGCGCGGGTCGCCCCGGTCACCCGGCACATCGGGCTCATCCCGACCGTGACGACCACGCACACCGAACCCTTCCACGTCTCCAAGTCGATCGCCACGCTCGATTACACGTCGCGTGGCCGGGCGGGCTGGCAGGCGCGCGTGTCCGGGACGGCCGAGGAGACGGCCCACTTCGGACGTCGCTCGGTGCGCGACCTCAGCACCGCCGAAATCGCGGAAGCGATCGCTTCCGGGAGCTTTCCCGGCCACGTCCACGATCTGTTCGACGAGGCCGCCGACGCCGTCGAAGTGGTACGGCGATTGTGGGACAGCTGGGAAGACGACGCGGAGATCCGCGATGTGGCCACCCGCCGGTTCATCGATCGCGACAAGCTGCACTACATCGACTTCGAGGGCCGCTTCTTCAGCGTCCGTGGGCCATCGATCACGCCGCGTCCGCCCCAAGGGCAGCCGGTGGTGGCGGCTCTGGCGCACGGCCCGCTGATCTACGAATTCGCCGCCCGCGGTGCGGATCTGGTCTTCGTCACGCCCACGCGCGACGAAGGCCCCGGCCCGATCCTGGAGCAAGTCGCGTCCGCAGCGGCCCGAGTGGGACGCGCCGGTGAGCCGCTGCGGGTCTATGCCGACATCACAGTCTTCCTCGATACCGACGAGGAGCCGGGTCCGCAGCGGCTGTCCCGGTTGAGCGAGCTCGCGCGTGCCGAATTCGATTCCGACGCCCCTGTCTTCGCAGGAAGTGCGGACGAGCTCGCCGATCTGCTCACCGACTGGAGCGAGCGGGGGATCGACGGGTTCCGTTTGCGGCCCGGCGTGGCGGTCGACGATCTGGCAGCGGTAGCCGACCGGCTCGTGCCCGCGCTGCAACGGCGCGGTGTGTTCCGCACCGGCTACCCGGACGGCTCGCTGCGCGCGCTGCTCGGCCTGCCCACCGACGTCCCCAATCGTTACGCGACTGCCTGAGCGAGGTCACCATGAGCACCCCCCGTAAGCAGATCATCCTGGGCGCCTACCTCGGCGGCGTCAACCATCACACCGCCTGGTGGCATCCGGAGGCGGGCAGCCAGATCGATTTCAGCAGTTTCGAACACACCGCGCGCACCGCCGAACGCGGCAAGTTCGATTTCTTCTTCCTCGCCGAAGGGCTCATCCTGCGCGAACGCGCGGGCAAGATCTTCGATCAGGACATCATCGGCCGTCCCGACACATTCACCGTGCTCGCCTCGATCGCCGCGGTCACCGAGCATCTCGGGCTCGCGGGCACCATCAACGCCACCTTCAACGAGCCCTACGAACTGGCCCGGCAGTTCGCCAGCCTGGACCATCTCTCCGGCGGCCGCGCCGCCTGGAACGTCGTGACCTCGTTCGACGCGTTCACCGGCCGGAACTTCCGGCGCGGCGGATTCCTAGATCCCGCCGACCGCTACGCCCGCGCCGAGGAGACGCTGAATGCCGTTCGCGCCCTGTGGGATTCGTGGGATGCGAACGACATCGTCGCCGACAAGGACGCCGGACGGTTTCTGGCTCGGCCGGATGCCGGGGCATTCGCTTTCCGCGGCAGCCAGTTCGACATCTCCGGTCGTTTCACCGTGCCGCGCAGCCCGCAGGGCAGGCCGGTGATCCTGCAAGCCGGTGTGTCGCCGCAAGGACGAGCCTTCGCCGCCGCCAATGCCGACGCCATCTTTTCCCCGTACGGCAAATTGCCCGAGGCGGCGGACTTCTACCGCGATATCAAGTCGCGCGCGGTAGCGGCGGGGCGGGCGGCCGACGACATCAAGATTCTGCCGTCGGCGAGTTTCGTTCTCGGGGACACCGAGGCCGAGGCGATCGAGAAATACCATGCCGTCCGCAACGAGCAGGTCACCGGACAGACCGCGTTGATTCTGCTGGAGCAGATCTGGAACCGCGACCTGTCCGGCTACGATCCGGAAGGGCCGGTGCCCGACATCGATCCGGACCCCGACGCTCCGCCGATCATCCAGGGCCGCGCCTTCCTGCATCAAGACCGCTTCGCCACCGCCGAACGTCTGCGCCAGGTCGCCGAGACGAAGAAGCTCTCGCTGCGCGAGGTGGTGATCGACCAATTCGAGCGCGGTCCCTTGGTCGGAACCCCCGCACAGGTCGCGGAGAAGATCGACACTTTCGTTCAGAACGACGGGTCCGACGGTTTCATTCTCGGTTCGCACCTCGTGCCATGGGGCCTGGACGAATTCGTCGACCGAGTGGTGCCGCTGTTGCAGGACCGTGGTGCATTGCGCACCGAGTACACCGGGACCACCCTGCGTGACAATCTCGCCCTCCCGAACGTGCGCTCGGCGAAGACGGTTTCGGCCGACGCCTGAGTTCGCGGCGGCGGCCCGTGGTATCGACCGCGAGCGCCGCCGCCCACGCCTGCCACGTCCGGCCCAGCCCACCGATGCCGGACGCGGCGGCGCGGGAGCGTGGACACTCGCCATCGGTGGGCTGGGCCGGAAGTGACCCGGGATCACGCCCCGTCGGGTCCGGGTTCGCCGAGAACCTCCAAGGCCTCCTCGAGAGTGGCGACATAGGGAGCCTCGGGCGGTAGCCGGACCGTGGACCAGCCCGGCCCGGCGACCAGCAGCCGCGCCGCCGCCTCTCGCACTGCCCGAAGCGTTCCCGCGGTGGCAGTCGCGGGCAGCTGCGACCAGAGCACGAGTACGCAGGGCCGATCATGGCGCGCCAAGGCTTCGGCCAAAGCCGAGTCGGGCACCGCCGCGCCCAGCAACAACGCGACGACGCCCCGCTCGGCCAGCGCGGCACGCAATACTTCCAGGGGCAGCACGTGGTTCTCCCCCGCGGTGCAGGCCAAGAGCACCGGCGGTTGCGAACCCGGACGCCGGACCGGCGGGAACATGCGGTGCAATCCCGCGATCACCGCCCAGGACAACAGATGTTCCACTTCGATCAGCCCCCGACCGGCGTCCTGTGCCGCGACGATCGTCCCGAATGCCGGACGACACAATCTGTTCCACGTCGCGACCACACCGTCGCGCGCCAGCCGAGCCATGATCAGAGTCAGCGCGACATCGGGTTCCAGTTGTTCGGCGGCGAGCAGGAGAGCGCTGCGACCCTCTGATACTCGCGGAGCTTCGGCGAGCGCCTGCTGTGCCGCACCGGCTGGTGTGGCGCCCGCTTCGATGAGCGCGATCATCCTCCGCAAGGTCGCGATGTCGGATTCGGAATAGCGGCGGTGCGCTCCCGGCCGATGCCTCGGCGGGCCGATCGCGTACCGCTGGTTCCAACTGCGCAGGGTGGCGACCGGAACGCCCAGCCGCTTCGCCACCGCGCCCACCGCGTACCGGGCGGACCCCTGGTCAACCATCGCGGGACCGCATCCGCCGCATGTCTCCCGCTCCTTTCGGAAGAATTCGAATGATGCATCGATTTTGCATCAAAAATGGCGTAGCGTGAAGCCTTGCAAGCCCGAGCACCAAAGGAGGACGTCATGGATCGACCCACTCTCACGCGATCGGTGGGGCTGACCACCGGCGTCGGCGCGGCGTGGCTGGGCATGCTGTTCGCCGCACCCGCCGCCACCGCCGCCCCCGCGGAGTGCCCCGCACCCGGCCTCGCCGCGACGCAGACCGCCGACAGCACCGCCTCCTGCTCGGCGAGCAGTGGCGCGGGGGGTGCCGCGGCGGCCTACGGCTTCGACGCGGACGCCACCGCGGACGCCGCACCGAACAGCCTGTCCCTGGCCATCGCGCAGAACGGAGGGGTGGCGACCTCGAACTCGACATACCTGTCCGGCCCGGCCGCGATCGCCGTCGGACCCGGCGCGACGGTCACGACCACCGGCGCGCGCCCAGGGTTGTCGATCGGCATCGCCGGTCCCGGTGCGACGGTCACGGTTACCGGCACCTCGACGCCGACCTGCGCGGGCGGGTTCGGCTTCGCGGGCGACTTCCAGACATTGCAGGGCTGCTTTTCGCCTCGATAGTGCATCGTTGTGCATAGCATCTCAGACATGCGCGTAATTGCCCGAGGCGTGGAAGGGAATCGGGAATGAGCATCACGTGGTCCGAATCGACAGTGACCGAACCGGTCGGTGGCATCCCGGCACTGGGAGCCGCCCCCTTCTCGCAGTGGCGGGAAGCGGTGCGGTGGGCAGTACTCGGCGAGCTGGAAGCTTTCCTTCTGCGGGCATGCCCCAGGCCGCTTCATCGCCTCGGCGCACACGACGTTCTGCGGCAGTACGCCACCGGCGGGAAGTGCTTGCGGTCGACGTTCATGTACCTCGGCTGGCTGTGCGGCGGACCGGACGATCCGGCAGCGCTGCGTGCGGCCGCCGGTCTGGAACTGCTGCACGCGTTCGCGCTGCTCCAGGACGACGTCATGGACCGGTCCGCGACGCGACGCGGCGGCCCGTCCGCACATGTCCGGTTCGCCGGGGCGCACCGCGGCATGGGCGTGCCCGGGTCTTCCACCAGGTACGGCGAGTCCGCGGCGATCCTGCTCGGGGACATGTGCCTGGTCTGGGCCGAGCAGATGCTCCGCGAAAGCGGGCTCGCCGAGTCCGCGCTCGCGCACGCGTGGCCGCGCTACGACAAGATGCGGGTGGAACTCGCGACAGGCCAGTTCGCGGATCTGCTCAACGACGCGCGCACCGAGCCGGCGCTGGCCTCGGTCCTGGCGATCGCGCGGGTCAAGTCCGGGAACTACACGGTGCGATGCCCGTTGGAGATGGGCGCCGCGATGGCGGGCTGCGATGCGGCCGTCCTGGACGCGCTCGGCCGGTACGGCGCCGCGGTCGGCGAGGCATTCCAGTTGCGTGACGACATTCTGGGCATCTTCGGGTCGCAGGCCGTGACCGGCAAACCCGCGGACGGCGATCTCGGGGAACGCACCGCGACCAGCGTCGTCGTCCTCGCACGCGAAATGGCGGCCCCCGCGGCCCGAACCGAATTGTCCCGGCTCCTCCATCGCGTCCAGCTCGGTCCCGCGGAGGTCGACCGCGCCAGGATGTTGATCATCGAGTCCGGGGCGCCCGAGAGGATCGAGACGATGATCGCCGACTTGCTCGCCTGCGCCGAAAACGCTCTGCACACGGCGAATTTCAGCGCACCGGTGCACGCCGCACTGAAGCACATGGCCACCGCATGCACCGAACGCGTTGCCTGACCGGGAGGTTTTCCTCGATGCGCACCGTCGAAGGCGCGACCGACCGGGTGGTGGTCGTCGGAGCCGGGCTCGCGGGACTGTCCGCGGCCCTGCATTTGGCCGGCCGCTCCCGCGAAGTGATCGTCGTGGAACGCGAAGCCGTACCGGGCGGCCGCGCCGGGCAGGCCGATCCGGCAGGTTATCGCCTCGACACCGGCCCGACGGTGCTGACCATGCCCGATATCGTCGAAAGCGTCTTCGCGGCCGCCGGGGCGCGCAGCGCTGACTATTTGCAGTTGGCGCCCGTGGAACCGGCGTATCGGGCACATTTCGCCGGAGGCCGGAGGCTGGAGGTACACACCGACGCCGCGCGGATGGAAGCGGAGATCCGCCGGTTCGCCGGCGCCGACCAGGCCGACGGCTATCGCCGCCTGCGGCGTTGGCTGACGCGCTTGTACCGAGCCGAGATGGACCGGTTCATCGCGGCGAATTTCGACTCACCGCTGTCCATGGTGACCCCCGCTCTCGCCCGGCTGATCGCCTTGGGTGGTTTCGGCCGCTGGGATCGCGCCGTCGCGCGCTACATTCCCGACCCGGAATTGCGGCGTGTCTTCACCTTTCAATCGCTGTACGCGGGCGTCGCGCCCGGCCGGGCGCGGGCCGCCTACGCGGTCATCGCCTACATGGACACCGTCGGCGGTGTGTTCTTTCCACGCGGTGGGATGCGTGCGCTCCCCGAGGCGCTGGCCGCCGCGGCGACCGAGGCCGGTGTCCGATTCCGCTATGGCACCACCGTGACCGCCCTGGAGCGCACGGGCTCGCGGATCACCGGGGTACGCACCGACGACGGCGACCGAATCTCCTGCGACGCAGTGGTATTGACGACCGAACTGCACGAGGCCTATGGCCTGATCGCGCGCACACCACGTCGACCGGTGCCGCTGACCTCCGCGCCCTCGGCGGTGATCGTCCATCTGGGGTGTGCGCCGACGGCCGAGATAGCGCACCACAATCTGCTGTTCGGCGCCGCCTGGGAGGAGTCGTTCCACGACATCATCGTCCGCGGGCAGGTGATGCGCGATCCTTCGCTGCTGGTCACCCGTCCCTCGGCTACCGATCCGTCTACGGCTCCGCCCGGACGGGACCTGCTGTATGTGCTCGCCCCGGTGCCGAACCTGGAACGCGGCCGAATCGATTGGGAGCGGACGGGAACCAGCTATGCCGAGCAACTACTCGAGGTCGCTCAGGATCGTCTCGGCTCGGTCTTCGGCGATGCCGAGATACTGCGCGTGGACACGCCCGCCGACTGGGCGCGCCGCGGCATGCTCGCCGGGAGCCCGTTCGCGCTGGCGCATACGTTCGCCCAAACCGGTCCGTTCCGACCGGCCAACATGATCCGCGGTGTCGACAATGCCGTATTGGCCGGTGGCTCTACCGTGCCGGGGGTAGGGATCCCGCCGGTGCTGATCTCCGGCCGACTGGCCGCGGATCGCATCACCGGCCTCCAGCCCGTGCGGCCGCGCCGCATCGGCGCCGCGCTCGCCACCAGCCGCATCGATCGACAACTGTGATCGGAATCGAGATGACCCGCACCGACCTCGACACCACCCGGCTCAGCGACCAGCGACTGCACCGGTCTTACCGGTACTGCCGCCGGCTCAACGCACGCCACGGAAAGACCTTCTTCCTCGCGACCCGTTTGCTCGCACCGGATCAGCGCCCCGCGGTCCACGCCCTATACGGATTCGCCCGCCGAGCCGACGACATCCTCGACGAGTTCGACCCGCGTCTCGATATCGCCGAACGTGCCCGGCGACTCGAGGAACTCGCGGGCCGCTTCCGCGCACGCGCCGCCGACACCGACGCCGTTCTCCCGGCGGTACTGGACACTGCCGATCGCTATCGCATTCCAGTGGAGCTGTTCGACGCCTTCCTCACATCGATGCGAATGGATTTGACCGTCACCGACTATCCCGATCGCGCCGCGCTCGACACCTACGTCTACGGGTCGGCCGAAGTGATCGGATTGCAGTTGTTGCCGATTCTGGGCACCGGCTGTGCCGATGCGGCCGCTCCGCATGCCGCCGCGCTCGGCAAGGCATTCCAGCTGACCAACTTCCTGCGGGATGTCGGCGAAGACCTGCTGCGTGACCGGGTGTATCTACCCGCCGACGAACTGGCCGCGTTCGACGTCGATCGCGATCTCTTGCGCTGGTGCGTCACCCGGCGGCGTACCGAGCCCCGGGTACGCAGCGCCCTGGCGGCGCAAATCGCCCGCACTCGCGACATCTACCGCTTCGCCGCTGCCGGAATCGCCCTGCTGCATCGCCGTTCGCGCCCCTGCGTCGCGACGGCGACGACGCTGTACTCGGAGATCCTCGACCGCATCGAGGACAGCGACTTCGCGGTGTTCGATCACCGCGCCGCCGTGCCGAACCGGCGGCGAGCGCGAGTCGGCGCGACCGGCCTGGTCGAGGCGTGGTGGGCACGCCGAGCGGGCCGGTGATCGCTGCGGCGACAACGGTGCCGCGTCCCGCGATGGACTTCCACCACCCGGTGCGGACCTGCCTGTCCCGGAGGCGGATTCGTCGTCCCGAGCGCGGCGGCTGGTCGTCAGTATCCTGATGTCGTGATTACGCTCAGAAAAGAAGACGGTGCCGCGGACCTCGCAGGTATCACGAAATTGAGTGTGGGAGTGAGCTGGGATCCGTCGTCCGGAACGAGCGGCGGTGCACTCGGCTGGGCACGCCGCAAACGCGGCGTCGACCTCGATCTGATCGCGATCCTCATGCAGGGCAACGACCCGGTGCGCTTCGCGGGACTCGATTCGCTGGACCCGTTGGGCAACGGCTCGGTCGCTCACACCGGTGACGAGCAGACCGGCGCCGCTTCCGGTGACGACGAGACCATCCACGTCACCTTCGCCGACGTCCCCACCGCGATCGACGCCATCGTCTTCGTCGCGGCCGCCTTCAAGAAGGGCAGTTCTTTCGACAAGGCGAACAACATCTCCTTCAAGATCTACGACGCCACCGGCGGCAACAGCCAGCAAGTCGCCGACATCTGGCCCTCGCTGCTCGGCACCGACAACGCCAACGCGGTCGCTCGCGCCTTCCGCAACGGCGCTGTGTGGCAGCTGGAAGTCCTCAATCGCCAAGGCAAGATCAAGCAGGGCGACATGCAGGCGCTGTTGCGCTTCGCCATGCAGTAACACCTGCGGGTGCCACGCGTCGCGGTCCGCGTGGCCCACCCGCAAACCGATCGCAACAAGTGTCCACGTCTTCGAATCGCTGCGATAAGCGGATTCCGGCAATCAGTGGACAGCACCCAGTTACTCTGGGTCGATGCGATCTCGGTTCCGTCGGTACGTCCTGGCCGCGCTCGCCGCCGCGGCATCCACCCTGCTTCTCGCCACGCAATCCGCGGCCATCCCGCCGATACAGCCGGTCGCCGGCCTACCGGCGCTGGGCGGAGACTTCCTCTGGGGCGTATCGACCTCCGGCTTCCAGTCCGAAGGTCATGCGCCGGACAGCAATTGGACCCGATACGTCGGCGCGACGCCTGGCTACGACGCCCTCGGCGATTCCGTCGACTTCTTCGGCCGCTATGCCTCCGACATCCAACTCGCGGCGGACCTGGGCGTGCGGGTGTTCCGGATCGGGATCGAATGGGCCCGAGTGCAACCCGCGCCGGGAGTGTGGGACGAAGGCGCCTTCCGCTTCTACGACGCGGTGATCTCGAGCGTCGAGCGGGCCGGTATGCGACCGATGATCACGCTCGATCACTGGGTGTACCCCGGCTGGGCCGCCGACCGAGGGGGCTGGCGCAATCCCCGCATGGTCGAGGATTGGCTGGCCAACATGCGCAACGTCGTGGACCGCTACGCGGCACGCAACCCGTTGTGGGTGACCGTGAACGAGCCCGTCGCCTACATCATGCACGAGGTCCGCCACGGCGCCGCGGATGCAGGCGAAATGCTCGAGCGGGTCGCGCAGGCACACAATGCCAGCTACGACTACATCCACCAGAAGCAGCCGGGCGCACAGGTGACCAGCAACATGGGTTACGTCGCCGGTTCGGAGGCGCAGGTGAACGGCCCGCTGATGGACCGCATCGCCGATCGGCTCGACTACGTGGGTGTCGACTACTACTTCGCCTTCGACCCGGCGCAGTCGCTGATCGAGTCCATCCTGCGGGCCAGCGGTTCGGCGATGCCCACGCTGCCCGGACCGCACATCTGGGAGCTGCCGTTGCGCACCGAAGGCATCTACTATGCGCTGCAATACTATTCGCGCCGGTTGCCCGGTAAACCGCTCTACGTCGTCGAGAACGGGATGCCGACCGAAGACGGCCGTCCACGCGCCGACGGCTATGTTCGCGGCGATCACCTTCGCGACACCGTCTATTGGATCCAGCGCGCCAAGGCCGACGGCATGAACATCATGGGCTACAACTATTGGAGCCTCACCGACAACTACGAATGGGGAAGCTACACGCCCCGTTTCGGCCTCTACACCGTGGACGTACGTACCGACCCCTCCCTCACCCGCCGCCCCACCGACGCCGTCGGCGCCTACACGCAGGTCATCACCGCGGGCGGAGTGCCCGACGGCTACCGTCCCACCCGCGGTCCGGCCCTCTGCTTGTTCGTCGATCCCCCGGCCAGTTGCATGACTCCGGTAGCGGAGCGATAGACGGACGCCCGCACCCTGGTCTGCTCGAGCTCAGCGCATCGCCCCGCGACGACACGAAGTAACCGGATCCGTGGTCACGGCGTGCGCCATTTCTCGTCGGTCAACAAGGTGCTGGCCTGCGGGCCCATCAGAAGCATGCCGCCGTCTACCACGTAGGACGCGCCGGTGACATAGCTCGCCTCCGGTGCGGCGAGAAACGCCACGACGGCAGCGACCTCTTTCGCGTGCCCCGTTCGGCCCAGCGGCACGCCGGGACGCGACTGCGCTCGGGGATCGACGTCTTCCTGGCCGGTCATCGGTGTCGAAATCTCCCCCGGCGCGACCGAATTGACGGTGATGTCGTATTCGGCGAGTTCCAGCGCCAACACTTTCGTCAGTGCGCCGAGCCCCGCTTTGGCCGCGCAGTACGGTGCGGCGCCCACCCGGGGAACGTGTTCGTGCACGCTGGTGATGTTGATGATCCTGCCCCCGTTGCCCGCGGCGATCATATGTCCGGCCGCGCGCTGGGAACAGACGAACGCGCCGTCGAGGTCGACCGACAGCACGTGCCGCCAGGTGTCGAAGTCCATGTCCATCGCCTTCCGCGCGGACCCGGTACCCGCGCAGTTCACCAGCACATCGAGGCCACCGAGTTCGTCGGCGAGTTCGTCGATCACCGACCCGGCGGACGACGGGGCCGCCAAGTCGAGACGGCGCACGGCGGCGGTCCTGCCCTGTTCGCGCACCTGCGTCGCGGTGCCCTCCGCGCCGCGCTGGTCGCTGTGGAACGTCAGCCCGACATCGGTCCCGCCCGCCGCGAGCGCGACGGCGATCGAAGCACCGATTCCGGAGTCTCCCCCGGTCACCACGGCTCGCCGCGGCGTGCCTGCTCGTTCTTCCGGTAGTGGAGCTGTGGTAGCCATGTCCAGCGACTACCCGGGCGGGCACAGACCACACCACCGCCCGCCGCCACCCCGCGCGTGACGATTCCTCCTCGACCTCGTAGCGCCGACGCGACGTTACGAGGATTCCGATTGCGGGTAACCGCCCTGGAACGAGCCGAGAGGAGGGTGCCGCGATGACTGCTCCCTGGTGGCGCGATGCCGTGATCTATCAGATCTACATCCGCAGTTTCGGCGACGGCAACGGCGACGGCCTCGGCGACATCGCCGGTATCCGGTCTCGACTGACCTATCTGCGCGACCTCGGAGTGGACGCGATATGGGTCACGCCCTGGTATCCGTCGCCGATGGCGGACGGAGGATACGACGTCTCCGACTACCGCGACATCGACTACCGGTTCGGCACGCTCGCGGAGGCCGAAGAGCTGATCGCCGAGGTGCACGCGCAGGATATGCGCATCATCGTGGATCTGGTCCCCAACCACACCTCGGATCAGCATCCTTGGTTTCAGCAGGCACTGGCGGCCGGGCCGGACTCGCCGGAGCGAGCCCGTTACCTCTTCCGGCGCGGCGTGTCCTCCGGCGGTCCGCCAAACAATTGGCGGAGTGTGTTCGGTGGCCCTGCGTGGACCCGAGTGGCGGACGGGCAGTGGTATCTGCACCTGTTCGACACCCACCAGCCGGACCTGGACTGGGAGCACCCGGACGTCCGTGCCGAGTTCGAGTCGATCCTGCGTTTCTGGCTGGATCGGGGCGTGGACGGCTTCCGCATCGACGTGGCGCACGGTTTGGTCAAACACCCCGATCTACCGGATATCGAAACCGATCACGAGGACATGATGGAGCCGCCGGATCGGACCGACCATCCGCACTGGGACCGGCAGGAGGTACACGAGATCTATCGCGGCTGGCGCAAGATCGCGGATTCCTATGGGCCGGATCGGGTCTTCGTCGCCGAAGCGTGGGTGGCCAAACCCGAGCGCCTCGCCTGCTACGTGCGTCCGGACGAACTGCACACGGCATTCAACTTCGATTTTCTGCGGTGTTCCTGGCATGCCGACGCGCTGCGTGCCGTCGTCGACTGCACGACCGAGGCGTTGGACGCGGTGGGCGCGCCACCCACGTGGGTATTGTCCAACCATGACATCACCAGGCATGTGACCCGCTACGGGCGGGCCTCCACCCGCGGCGGCGGTTCACAGCACGAACCGCACGGTCCCGTCGATGTCGGGCTGGGTCGTCGCCGCGCCAGGGCGGCGCTGCTGCTGATGCTCGCGCTCCCCGGCAGCGCCTACCTCTATCAGGGCGAGGAACTCGGCTTGGAGGAGGTCGAAGATCTCCCGCCAGAGGTGCTGCAGGATCCGACTTGGGAGCGCTCCGGCCACACCGCCCGCGGCCGCGACGGGTGCCGTGTGCCACTGCCGTGGAGCGGATTCCGGCCGCCATTCGGATTCGGCCCCGTCGACACCCTTCCCTGGCTGCCGCAGCCACAGCGCTGGGTGTCGCTGACCGCCGAATTGCAGAAGCGGGAATCGGACTCGATGCTCGACCTCTATCACCGGGCGCTGCGTCTGCGCCGGGACCATCCGGCCCTCGGAGAGGGCTCTTGGGCCTGGCTGCCCAGTGCGCCGGGTGTGCTGCTTCTCCGACGCTCTCCCGGCCTGGTGTGCATCGTGAACGTTTCGAACGCGCCGACCACGCTGCCCAGGCACGAGCGGCTGTTGTTGTCCAGCGAGCCTTTGCAGAACAGCGTCCTGCCCGCCGACAGCGCGGCCTGGCTGGAGGTCCCCGGCGTTGGGTAGGGCATGGTCGCGCCTCGTGTCGCTGCGAACGACCGGCAATTCGAACCCGTATCGTCGCCACCGAACAAGCAACGCGTCTCTTGCTCATCGTGCGCTGGGTTAGGCAGTAGAAGCCATCTCGTTCAGCCGACCATATCGGTAAGGAGAGCGATGTTCACCCATAACAAGGATCTCCAGTTCGAAGTTCGCGTCGACCGTCCCGATCCGCGTTTCGCGACGCTGCTGCAAGAGCAGTTCGGCGGCGCCAACGGCGAATTGAAGGCCGCCATGCAATATTTCAACCAAGCGTTCATGCTGCGTGGCAAGCACCCGAAAACCTATGACCTGTTCATGGACATCGCCACGGAGGAACTCAGCCATCTCGAAATCGTCGGCGCGATGATCACCATGTTGCTCGACGGGCTCAACGACGATTTGAAGCAAGCCAACGAGCGGTGCGACTGGATGCCGATGGTGGCGACCCCCGGCGGACGTGACCAGGTGATCCATCAGGTCGCGGTGAACCCCCTGTACTTCGCGCTCAGCGGCGGCGGACCCGTCGTCAAGGACTCCGCGGGCGTGCCCTGGTCGGGGTCGTACGTCGACGCCAACGGTGAGCCCTCGGTCGATCTGCGCAGCAACCTCGCGGCGGAGTCGCGCGCCAAGATCGTGTACGAATATCTCAAGCAGTTCACCGACGATCCCGGTGTGCAGGACACGCTTTCGTTCCTGATGACCCGCGAGATCGCACACTTCCAGCAGTTCACCGCGGCGCTGAACGAATTGCCGGTCAACTTCCCGCCCGGAGCACTGCCCGGCGACGATCGGTTCCAGAACGTGGCCTTCAACATGTCCAACGGCTCCGCGAGCGCCCGCGGCCCATGGAACGAAGGGCAGGGGCCGTGGCCCTCGGGCACGGAATGGCGCTACATCGACAATCCGGTCAGCGAATGGCTCGATTCCGACGAACGCGTGAACCATGGCGCGCAGACCAACCCGCAAGGCGAGCCCGCGGTTCACGGCACCAAACCGTTCACCCACGAATCACACGTACCGGACTGACTCCCCCACTCCTACGCCCGGAACGGAACACGGCTGTTCAGGCGTTGAGCGACGCGCGGCACCAGGTGCCGCGCGCCGCGCGCGTCTTGCACTGCCGCACGGATCAATGCCGCGGCTTGCTGATCATGTCTTTGGCACGATCCATCATCGCGGCGAACGGGCCGACCAGAACGTTCGCGGCGGCGGATTCCACGCCGGGATGCGGCCGGGTCGGCGCCATCGCCTCCGCGAGCTCGACGGTCTTGCGCAGTCGTTGCAGCGTCTCGTCGTCGAGTTCCTCGCGCAGCCGGTTGAATTCCTCGCGTTCCTCATGGTCGGCATGGGCCAGCACCGCTTCGCGCAGCTTGGCCAGTCTCACCTGGAATTCCATCGAGCTGATGTCGAGCGACTCCATTTCGGCGAGCTGCTTTTTCGCCTTGTTCTCCTCTTCCAGCCGCGCGTCGACGACAGACGCGCCATCGCCCAGCTCACGCCGGGCGCGCGGGTGAATGATCTCTTCTTCGGCGGTCTCGTGCACGGCGAGCAGGCGTCGCAATTCGAAGAACTTGCTTTCGCGCTCAACAGGGTCGGAGGTGTCGGCGGTCTCGATGAACAGTTGCCGGATCCGGCCGTGCTGGTCGATGAGGAAATCGACGGCGTCGGTGGTCGAGTCGATCGTGGTTGCCATGGTTGACCTCCCTCGGGCAATCGGGACGGACTGACGAATTACGTCCGTCGCCGCGGTACCCGGCAGCGAGCACGCGAAACCGCCCGGCAGGCCGGTTACGTGCTCGCGCTGCCCGCGATTGGAGCGGGATATACCGAGGGCGGCACGCTGTGGCACCACGGGCGATGGATCTCCGAACCCGGCAGGGAAGCCAGTTCCGGTATCCAGCGCCGCACGTAGTTCCCCTCGGGGTCGTAACGTTCGGCGGTGCCGACCGCTCTCGGGTCGAAACGGCCCGCCTGCTGCCAGGTGAAGCGGTCGCTCGCCGCGTCGTCGAGCAGCCACCGGCGGAAATGCTCGGCGCCGACCCGCCAGTCCACCTGCAGCGTCGTGGTGAGGAAACTGGCGGCGATCACCCGTGCCCGCTCCGGCATCCACCCTTGCGCGGCCAGCTGCCGCATGCCCGCGTCGACGATCGGGTATCCGGTGCGGCCGTCGCGCCAGGCGCCGACGACGACCGGATCGTGCGCCTGCCGCACATCCGTACCCGCGCCGGACCGCGCGAGATCGGCCCGGGCGCTGAGGAACTGGAGATGGAAGTCGCGCCGAGCGAGCTGCCGGACGAAAGCGCGGCCGTCCGGCGTCGCCATATCGGTGTGGTACGCCATTTCGGCGGCCGACAGGCAACCGAAATGCAGGTACGGCGACAACCGGGAGCATCCTTCGCCCGTGAGGTCACCGTTGGACCGGCCGCGTGGTTGTCGCCGGTCGGCGGTGCAGCCTCGCCACAGCGCACGACCCGTGATCTCGCCTCCGACCGCCAGCTGCGGTGAAACGGCCGCGTCGCCGAGTTCGTCGAATCTCGGCACGGGATCACTCTCGATGCGAGGAACGATCAATTCCGTGGGCTTTTCCAGCGGTCGTCGCTTCGGCGCCGACAACCATCGGCGAAAGTAGGTCGCGAAGTCCGGAACCTCGTCGTCCGGCCGATACGGTCCGCAATCGGCGGGATCCACGGCGGTGAGGGTGGCGGGATGAGTGTGCAGCAGGCAGCTGCGCCGCGCCAGCCGTTCGCCCAGTGCCCGAAGTCGGCATCGGTTGTACCAGGTGACGTCCTCGGCGATGTGGACGCTGTCGGCGTGCACCTGTGCCGCCACCCGATCCACCGCCTCGACGTAGTCACCGTGCCGAATCACCAGTTGCCCTCCGGCGCAGCGAAGTTCGGCATCGAGTTCGGCCAGCGCGGCGGAGAGGAAACGCAGTTTGTTGCCGGCCGGGCGAGTGCTGCCGACGAGCCGGTCGTCGACGACGAACAGCGGAACCACCGCCGCGCCCTCGTGTACGGCGGCCAACAGGGCCGGGTTGTCGTGGACGCGCAGGTCACGGGTGAAGAGTGCGATTGTTACGGCCATTCGAGGTTCTCGACGACAGGCATCCGTCGCGGGGATCGACGACGGCGTAATCGGACATTCGGCGGCATGCCACGCCGATGCGGGCGGTATCGAAGTAACGAGCTTTACGCCAATGCTGCGCGACGGCGGCTGTCATGTCAAGTCGGGCTCGCGGCCGCGCGCGCCGGATCAGTGTTCGCGGAACAGATCGGTGAGCCAGGGCTCCAGGTCGGCGCTCAGCGCGGTCAGATCCGGCTCGCCCGACTCGTCGAGCGCGTCGGCGGTGAGCTGGCGTACGGCGTAGACGACACCCATGTACGCGGTGACGGACAACAGTGGCTGCCGGTTCCCGCTGGCGCTCTGTACCAGACCGCGGATGTACTCGGCGAACAGCCGGATCGACTTGCGCCTGCGTCGCCGGGCGGCCGGCCCGAGCCCGTCGATCTCCACCTGGTAGGCGCGCGCTACGACCAGGTCGTTCTGCAGGGAGCCGAGGTACTGGCCGAGGGCGTCGGCGACGATGGATCTGCGGTCCCGGCCCTTGAGGTCCGCGGCGGTCAGCTGGGTCAGCAGCACTTGGATGAAGCGGTCGTAGCCCGCGAATACGCACTCGTCCTTATTGGCGAACGCGTCGTAGAAGGCCGCCAAGGACACTCCGGCCCGCTTGGCGACATCGGTGGGACCGAATCCGGCGTAACCGCGGGCGGCGAGCAGTTCGGTCACGGCCACCAGCAGCCGTTCCCGCTGCGCCGCCATCACCTGCTCCCGCCCCAGATTGTGCCGTCCCCGCGGCAACGCGGCGGGAAGTGTGAAGAACACTCCGTCTCGCACCGGAACGATCGGTGCGTCAGCGTCGGCGGGCGCGGCGGACACCCCTGCAGACTACCGAGCCGGTCGGACCCGAGTATGGGTGCGGCTTCAGTGGGTAGCCCCAGCACATGACCGACACACCACTCGCACTCGTCACGGGAGCCTCCAGCGGTATCGGTTTGGAACTGGCCCGGCGGTTCACCGAACACGACTACGACGTCGTGATCGCGGCGGAGGACGACGCCATCTCCGCGCCCACCCGGCCCCACGTCCGTTGAACCCGGAAGGGCAGACGGCGGAGCAGGTACAACGGACCGCGAGCGACGCCTTGGTCGCCGACGGCGTGCACCTCCTGCCCGCTGACGTCACGACCGCGAGCCTCGACCTGGAGCCGGCCGACTGGGAACGATTTCGCCGACACTGGGAAGACTTGCATCCGGACGTCTACGCCGACGCCCGTGGCACGCGCAGGCTGCGCCGGTACGGCCGGTTCTCGCTCACCGGTTCGGCCGGTCGGATCGGCCTGTTGTCGTCGGATTCGTTCGTACAGCCCGAGGAATCCAACCCGCTCTATATCGGCGTGGACCGCACTTTCGAGCCCTTGACCGACGCATTCGTGACCGACCCTGTTTTCGTGGCGGTGCTGCGACTGCTCGCGCGATTGGCGACGGCGCTGGAAGCCCCGGCGCGGTGGAGCGCGAAAGTACATCCCTTCCGGGTCATCGCCTCGGCGGACGCGCACGGCCTGCCTACACCGGAAGGCCGCCACCGCGACGGCGTCACCTTGGTCTCCTCGCTTCTGGTGGGACGGCAGAATGCCCTGGGCGGTGCGAGTTCGGTGTACGATCCGAACGGACGACGACTGCTGCGGACCACCCTCGATCGGCCGGGAACGCTGCTGCTGGGCGATGACCGCCGCACCTTGCACAGTGTTTCGCCGGTGCGTCCGGTGGATCGGAGCCGCCCCGCCTATCGCGATGTCTTGGTGGTGACGTTCGCGCCGGGCTGAGGACCGCCGAATCGTGGTCGTGGCCCGA
Organism: Nocardia sp. NPDC059691; assembly: GCF_042733915.1. Lineage (NCBI taxonomy): Bacteria > Bacillati > Actinomycetota > Actinomycetes > Mycobacteriales > Nocardiaceae > Nocardia > Nocardia sp. NPDC059691. The sequence continues at coordinate 33,335 of NZ_JBHWFB010000011.1, forward strand.
TCCGTCGTCGACCATGGCGTGGCCCGGATGGTTTGCCCGCCCGGGCCACGCGCAACGGTCAGCCGAGCGGCAACTCCAGGCAGGACGGGGCGCCATCCGGTGCGCTGACGGTGATCGTCGAACCGGCCTTGTTCGCGCTGGAATACAGCGGATCCATGCCGTCGAGGACGAGCATCAACCGATGGCCGTCGGGGAGATCGTAGGCGGCTGCTTGCAGCTCCCACGAAACGGTCGCGGGCAGACCGGACTCCGTCGTCTTCGGTTCGTGGGTGATGATTCTCGCCGAGCCGTTCTCGTCGACATCGAGCAGATAGGCGACCACCGTCGCGGACTCGTCGGTGCTGTCGACGGTCACTTGCAACCGCGGGATCCCGCGGATCTGCCTGGCGACGCCGCCTCGTGCTGCGAGCAGCGGCCCCGTCGACCAGACGAGGGCATGACCGCGGTCGATCTCATCGATTCGGTAGACCTTGGGATTGCCCGACCACTCCTCCTGGCCCGTCGTCATGAGCTTGTCCATGGCGACGACCTCGGGCTCCTCGCCCACCGTGAAACTGCGTTGCCAACCGCCCGTGGAATCGGGGGTCAGCACACCGTCGCCGCCCTCACGCTCATCGGTCAAGACCAGCACTTCCGTGTCGGTGGTGACGTCCGCCCACGAGGCCTTCTCCTCGCGCCGCGCCGGTTCGACGATCACATTCTTGCCATTCCCGGCGCCCGGAGTGGTCACGTAGGTGAACATGACCTGATTGCTGATCTCCGGCCACGCGTCGACGCCGTTGTCCTCGTCCTTCAGGTAGTGATCGAGCCAGGCGTATGCCTCGCGCAGTGGCTCGTTCGGGCCCGCACCGGGCATGGGTGGAGCGATCAGGCCGGGGCCTTCCGGCGCCGCGTGGTCGCCGATCCACATGTTCAGCCGTTTCGGGCGCGGAAGCTTCTCGAAGGTCTCCAGCACCTGGTTCACCGGGAAAAGCCCCTCGTGCCAGGTATTCGAGAAGAAGGTCGGAATATCACGGGAGCCGACATAGCGTTCCGGTGCGCGTTCGGTGCCCCACTCGACAACCGGATCCATGTCCACCCCCTCGGCGAACTTCGCCAGGATCTCCAGTGCTTCTTCGTCGAATTTCTCCGCCTGCTCGCCACCGGTCAGGCCGATCAGTGCCTCGACCGCCTTCAGATGGCGGGTGCCGTTGTCGTACAGACTGGTGGCGAGGTTGCCCCAGGTACTGAGCGCGACGACGACGTCGACCCGGTCATCGTGCGCAGCCACGAGCTGACTGATGCCCGAGCCGTAGGACTCACCCATGAAGGCGATGCCGCTGGGGGCGAGCTCGTCTATCGCGTAGTCGAGCACCTTCTTGCCGTCGGCCCGGTCCCATGGACCAGCGACATCGACGGTGCCTTCGGACGTGCCGAACCACGGCAGGTTCGTTCCCGGTGTGGCGGTCCAGCCGATTCCGCGCGGCGTGTAGGCCAGCACGTGATAGCCCTTCCACGCGAGGGTGAGATAGGCGTACTCGAACAAGGGCCAGCCGACGGGTGTCCACCCGGCGGGGAAGACCACCAGCGGGCACGGCCGGGTGGTGGTCTGACGCAGCATGTGCGCCGACAGACCGATCCCGCCCGCCCCTTCGATGCGCGGGAACGTCGGCACCGCGACGTTCAGCGCCCGGTTCACCAGGTCGTCCACGTCATCGGGCACCAGCCCCTTGCCGCTGCGCTTACGCACGGCGCTCACCAAGTTCGACGCGAACTGCACCGCTTCCGGGCGCACCTGCCCTTGGGCGTCCCAGGGCCCCTGGACTGCGATCCGGGCGAGCTGTTCGGACGTGGTCCCGACGATCGGATCTCCTTGTGACATCGGCGTCATCGATCCTTCCTGCCAGTTGCTACGGAACTGCGGACCGCAGCAGCGTGACACGACACATGATCCGATCTCGACAGATCCGACAATGCGTTTCCCGTTCGCAATAGACCTTTGAACAGCGGAAACGTTGCAAGATTCGACTATCGCCGCGACCATCGCGAACGGCCCGGCCACCATCCGCGCAAACTTGCCGACCATGTGAACATGCATCGAGTGCGCCGTGGCCGGGCGCCCAGCGAGTCGTTCACCACGCTGACCGATTATCGGCAATTGCGAGTCGACCGGCGCGGCAACCGGCACGAAAGTCGGGACCCGAGACCTCGTGGTTCGGCTGCCGCGCCGGGCAAGGGTTACTGCTTCTCGGCGCCCAGTTTCACCGGAATGGACAGGGGTCCGACGGTGAAGAACGACGGCGAGTACGGGATTTCGTCGGGGTCGATGGCGAGTTCCAGGTTCGGCAGCCGACGGTACAGCGAGGCGAGCGCGAGACGGCCCTCCAGGCGGGCCAGGCCCGCGCCGATGCAGTACCGCGGCCCGTGACCGAATCCGAGATGTCCGCCGCGCTGCTCCCTCGTGATGTCGAACTCGTTCGCGGTCTCGCCGTATTCGGCCGGGTCGATCCCGCAGGCCTGGTACGCGACACCGACCGCCTGGCCCTTGGGTATGGCGACTCCGGCCACGGTCACGTCCGTCAGCGTGAATCGCCAGCTCGTCATCATCACCGAATGGCGGTAGCGCACAGTCTCTTCGACCACATCACCCCAGCGGTTTTCCGCCTTCGCGAGGGCGAGCTGCTCGGGGTGTCGCGACAGCGCCAGAATGGCGTGCCCGAGCAGATGCACCGTGGTCTCGTGCCCGGCCACCAGCATGATCCACAGAACGGCGACCAGTTCATCGGCCGTGAGTTTGTCGTCTCGATCGCGAGCTTGGACCAGACCGGTGGTGAGGTCGTCGCCGGGCGTTTCCTGTTTCCGGTCCGCCAGTTCGTACAGGTATGTCATCAGCGAGTTCTGCGTCGCGAATGCTTCCTCCGGCGGTGTGGTGTGGGCCAGCAGGGTTGCGGTCCAGCGTCGCAGCCGGTCCCGCTCCGGCTCAGGCACCCCGAACAGTTCGCAGATCACCGCCATCGGCAGCGCTTCGGTGAAGGTGGGCACCAGATCGACGCCGTCACCGGCGGCGATCACGTCGTCCAGCAATCGGTCGATGATCGCCTGGATGCGCGGCTCGAGCGCCTGCACCCGGCCCGGCGTGAACGCCTTGCTGATCAGACCCCGCAGCCGCCGGTGGTCGTCACCGTCCTTGGTGGACAGGTGATCGCCCTGCACGACGGCGCGCAGCGGCCAGTCCTCCGCGATCGAACCGTCGTGCAGGGCCGGCCAATGCTTCGGATCCCGCGCGAAGGTCTTGTTGTCCCCGGCGAGGATCTCACGCACCGCGTCGTGCGTCAGGGCCAGGTAGGCGGGCACGCCGCCGGGGAACTCCACCTCGACCACCGGCGCGATCTCCCGGAGCCGGATGCAGGTGTCCAGCAGATCCTCGTTCGCCGCGGGGAATGCGGGCAGGCTGGTTGTCATCGGTTTCCCTTCTGCGCATGAACCCTCCGGCCGCCGTGATGACGGTCGTCGCACGAGTATCGAAGCGAGTCCGTTCGAGGTGCCGGTCAATTGGCGAATCCTGCCCACAACCGGAAGTCGAGCGTCGCAAAACGACATTTCGGTGACCGTCCGGCCCACCGCGGCGGGCTCGTCGCCGCGAAAGCGGTTAGGGTTTGGGCGATGTCCGTGGGTGGCTGGAGGAATTCGTGGAACTGAAGACGGTGCTGGGACGCGTCGTGCGAGCGGTGAACGCCGGGGTGGCAGCCATGCTCGACGCGCCGGTACTCGGGCGCCTGCTGGGCAGAGGATTCGTGGTGATCACCTATGTGGGGCGACGGTCCGGGCGGACGTTCAGCACACCGGTCAACTACTGGCGAAAAGCGGACGAGCTCGTCATCGGAGTCGCGTTGCCGGACCGGAAGACGTGGTGGCGGAACTTCTTGGGCGAGGGCGGCCCCATCACGCTCCATCTGAACGGCGCCGACCGACCCGGGCACGCGGTAGCGCGACGCGACGAACGCGGCCGCGTCTTCGTGACGGTACGGCTCGACGACGCGAGCTGATCCGACTCGCCTCGTCCACATCGGCGACACACCACAAGTGCCGCAACCGATTACGGCGCAAACCCCTGGACGCTCGCGGAGGGCTTCGTCTGGGCGATGATCGCTGCGCCCATCCAGCGCCGTAGATACCGTCGCAGGTCGTCTTCGCCGCGCGGTGGATTGCCCGGGGAAATGAAGAACGACTGCATCGTGCGCAGGACGTATTCGACCAGCTCGTGCAGCGACTCGTCGTCGTATCCGTAACGCGCCCAGTCGACGTCGAAGCGCTTGATCATCGTCATACCGAAGGCTTGCGCCTCTTCGGAGGTCAGGCTCTCCGGATGGACGTTCGAGTACGTGCTCGACAGCAAGATGCCGAGGTGGGGTGTTCGACGGACCTCGGCGAGGGTGTAGACCACCCCCTCGGTCATCGCTTCCACGGCGTCCTCCAACCCGCTGACGTGCTGTGTCAGCCGATCGAGGAACCCGTCGACGGAGGCGATCGCCGCCGCGGTCATCAGCGCGTCCGCGCTGGGAAAATACCGGTAGACCGTCTGCCGGATGACGCCGAGCGACTCGGCGACGTCGGCGATGCCGATCTCCGAACCCGTCCGTCCGATCAGTTCGACCGCGGCGGCGACGATGCGACGCGAGGCTTCCTCGTCGTCCTTCGGCGGACTCCCGCCCCACCCGCGCCTTCCTGCCACTGCCCGCTTCCTCGACTCGAAGCCCGTCGCTTGCGAACCCCCTGATGGAAAGCCTGCCGACCCTCCGGATCAAGGGTTCGACCGTATCACAAGGGTGCCGGAGTCCCGGTTCGAGCGCGATTCTGATCATACACTTGGACAGCCGTATGTATGATCACTGCAACGCGGCTCGGCGCATCGGGTGGTGCCGCCGGACCGGTTCGTTTTCGGAAAGTCGAGGTATAGCCCAGTGACCGATCTTCAAGTACGGAAGATGCGCTTCGCATTCGCGGACTACGACGTGCCCTTCTTGTGGAACGAGGAGAATCCGGCCTTCTCGTCCATGGCCAATGCGGTGTCCTTCCTGGCGATCGGCTTCGAGAAGATGATCGTCAACATGATCCGCGAGGCCATGCCCCTGATCACCGATCCCGAGGTCGCCGAGGAAGCCGACGCGTTCGTGCGCCAGGAGGGGCAGCACTCCACCGCCCACCGCCAGCACGCCAATGCCCTTATCCGGCGGTACCCGGGACTGCAGGAGACGCTCAACGAAGTGATCGCGGAATTCGACCGCCTCACCGTGAACACTTCGGTCGAATACCGCCTCGCCTACACCGCCGATCTCGAAGCGACGTTCACTCCGGTGTTCAAACTGATGCTCGACAACGACTCGACCTTGTTCCGGCCGGGCGACGACCGGGTGGCGTCGCTGTTCATCTGGCACTTCGTCGAAGAGGTCGAACATCGCAGTTCCGCGCTGATCATCTTCGATTCCGTCGTCGGGAGCGATGTGTATCGGATGCGCATGGCGCCGTCGATCTTCCGTCACGTGATGAAGGTGATCCGGTTGGCCTGCGCGGGCTTCAACAAGCATGTCCCCCGCGAGGAGCGCAAGGTCGACGCGCTGTCGATGTTCGCGAATTACCGGCGGAGGCAGAAGCTGCGCAAATGGTTGCCGTTTCTGCAGGCCGAGGACAACGGCCCGATGCCGCGTGCGTTCGACCACCTGCCGCTCGGTGAACAACTCGTCGCGCTGGTGGGCGTCATCCGCAGTCAATTGCCGAAGCACAATCCGGACCACGAGAAACTACCCGAACTGGCCGCCGTGTGGTTCGAACGCTATGACGCCGGCTACGACGTCTCGCACTGGTACACCGCCGACACGGTCGCACGCTAGGAGCCGGACCGATGGCTGATCATTGCGCACCCACCTTCGACCGTCTCGCGACCGCGCTCGGCTTCTCCTGCGAGGAGGCGGGCGGGCCGCTCGAGGTGCGGAACCCTTTCACGTTGGAGAACTGGACCCTGCCCGTCCTCGAATTCACGATCGTCCTCGGCGCGGTCCTGGCCCTGATCTACGCCATCGTGCGGCTGCGCCGCCACGGCGATCCCACCAACTTGGTGCTCTGGTTCGGGGCGACCGCGTATCTGTTCATCATCGAGCCGCCGCTGTACTTCCCCGCGGCGTTCGGCATCGACGCGCACGTCGACACGATGTTCGCGCACAACCTGTTCACCGTGGAATTCCTCTGGGGCCGATTACCGCTCTACATCATCGCGATCTACCCGTTCATGGCCACCCTCGCGTTCGAACTGGTCAGGATTCTCGGGGTCTTCCGGCACTACGGGGTGCTCGCCGGATCGGTGTGCGTGGGCTTCGTCCACCACGCCTTCTACGAGATCTTCGATCATCTCGGCCCGCAGCTGCGCTGGTGGGAGTGGTCGGTCGACAACCCGATCAATCAACCGATGTTCGATTCGGTACCGCTTCCGAGCGTGGTCGTCTTCGCCGCTCTGTGGCCGATGTCGCTCGCCTTCTGCGTCCAATTGTTCGTCGGCCGCCACATCGACCAGGGCCGAAATTTCTCCGGAGGGCAGCTGGTCGGGCGCACGATCGTCATCGGCATTCTCGCGTCGTTGGGCACAGCGGTGCTGCCCATCCCCGCGACCGTCTTCGGCATGGGTAGCACCACGGTGCGTGGCGTGCTCTACGCCGCCGAATTGGCCGTCCTCTCCATTGCCGCCGTGGTGATCCTGACCCGCCAGTGGCTCCGGCTGCGTCGCGGCGACTCGGACGCGGCGCCCTATACGAACGACTTCGTCCGCATTTACGGCGTGGTGTACCTGGGCGTGATGGCATTGCTCTGGGCCACCGCGTTGCCCGATTTCTTCGCCGCCGTCGACGGTGTGACCAGCGAAGGAGACCCGATCGGGAATCTGTGGTACACCCTCGCGTGCTTCGTTGTCGCGGTTCTCTGCCTGGTCGCCGTATTCACGGTGCCCCGGAGAAAGGCGCCCCCGAGCGTTGCCCCTCCCGCCCCGGAAGCCACCGCGAGTTCCACGGTATAGCGGGACGACCGACGCCGTCGGTGACGACGGGCGGCCGCCGTGGGCACGGTTGCCCGGACCGGAGTGTGACGCCCGGCTCGCACGGGATTTTCCATGCCGGTGCCCTGGTTGTACCAGGGGCCGATATGAGGAGGTCATGTGGCACGGGAGTACAACCGGAATCCCGCGGCGGTCGCCGCCTTGACGCCTGAGCAGTACCACGTCACTCAGGAGAACGGCACGGAGCGGGCGTTCACGGGCGAGTACTGGGACAACCACGAGCCGGGCATCTATGTGGATGTGGTGTCGGGTGAGCCGTTGTTCGCCTCGGTCGACAAGTTCGACAGCGGAAGTGGATGGCCGAGTTTCACCAAGCCGATCGAAGCCGGGAACGTGGTGCGGAAGCGGGACTTCAGCCATCTGATGGTCCGCACCGAGGTGCGCTCGGCACACGGCGACAGCCATCTCGGGCACGTGTTCACCGACGGTCCCCGCGCGGCGGGCGGCTTGCGGTACTGCATCAATTCGACTGCGCTGCGGTTCATCCACCTCGACGACCTCGAGGCGGAAGGCTATGGGCAGTACAGGACTCTCTTCGCGAAGGAGGAGGCGTGACCGACACGCGCAAGGCGATTCTGGCCGGTGGATGCTTCTGGGGCATGCAGGACTTGATCCGCAAGCAGCCGGGGGTGGTGTCGACACGCGTCGGCTACACCGGTGGACGCAACGACCATCCCACGTACCGGAACCACCCTGGCCATGCCGAGGCGATCGAGATCGTCTACGACCCGGCCCGGACGGACTTCCGGCAACTGCTGGAGTTCTTCTTCCAGATCCACGATCCGACGACGAAGGACCGCCAGGGCAACGACATCGGAAGCAGCTACCGCTCGGCGATCTTCTATCTCGACGACGACCAGAAGCGCGTCGCCCTGGACACCATCGCCGACGTGGACGCCTCCGGCCTGTGGCCCGGCAAGGTGGTCACCGAGGTGACCCCGGCGAGTGAGTTCTGGGAGGCCGAGCCGGAGCATCAGGACTACCTGCTGCGTTACCCGGACGGCTATACCTGCCACTTTCCCCGGCCGGGGTGGAAGCTGCCGAAGCGACAGACCACCGCCCAGTAGAAGCCGGTGGATTCGGCGCTTCCGCCGAGCCTTCGGAGCGCACAGTTGACGACTGCGCCACCACACCCGGGTGGCGCAGTCGTCGCGTTTCACGACGTCCCCCGCCCGCTGCCGCCGATCGTACAGCCGGCAGCCTCGCGCACAGACCCCGGGCGATGCCGGACGGAACCTCATGCGGTAGACAACATTTCGACTCGTCCCCGGCCGTGCCGGGCTCCCCGCCGTGGGGAGAATGCGTGATCGGGCACCGATATGATCGTCGACGCTTGGAGCTCCTGGCCGGTCGACCCGAGGTAGGCAGATGACGCGCAGCGGCACAAAGGTTCTCGATGTGGTGGGCAGTCGCCGGATGGCGGTGGCGACGCTGGCCACCATCACCGGCTTCTACTACCTGTTCGTCGCGTTCACCAATTGCGTCGACACCGACACCAATCGCAACGGCGTGGCCGCTGTGCTGTCGATGAAAGCGACGATCCACAATCCGGGCACGGACTGGCGCGCGATCACCAATGGCAATGTCGCGCTCGTCGCCTACATCCTCGTGGTGATCTGGGAATTCCTGATCGCCTTCGTGCTCCTCACGGCGGGAGCCGTATGGGGCCGGGTGCTGACCGGACGGCCGCGCAGGCTGCGAGCCGGTCTGAACGCGGCCGTGAAACTGTCGAGTCTTGGCTGGACCATGGCGGTGCTGCTGTTCTTGGGCGGGTTCCTGACCATCGGCGGCGAATGGTTCCGCATGTGGGCCAATGACGACGTGAACGCCTCGTCGGCCGCGTTGCAGAACTTCCTCATCGCGGGCGTCGGCCTGATTCTGGTTCACCTGCCGGACTCGCAACGCAGCGCCGTCCTCGAAAATGACTCGGCAGCAGCGGAATCCGACCAGTAGCGGGCGGCCGACGACGCGGGCGTCAGCGGCCGTTGCGTTCGAGCTCGCCCAGCTGTTTCTGCAGACGTTCCAGTGCGGCCCGGATCTGGTCGATCTGCGCGTTGAGTTCGGCGATCTTCGCCTGATCCACCGGCGGGGGCTGCGCCTGCGGTTGCGCGACCGGTGGCGCGGCGGGCTGTTGGCCCGGCGGCAGTGGGGCGCCGGGTCCGCCGCCGGGCGGCGTGGCGAGTCTGCCGGTGGCCGGACCGAACACCTGCTCCAGGGCCTCCGCGAGGGTCGGCGCATAGCCGACGAGGACACCGCCGGTGCCGGGATCGCGGTAACTGACCAGCACTCGCGCCAATTGCGGGAATGTCGACGCGTTCTGTGCCGTCGAGATCCGTTCGGTGAACAGCGGCTCGGCGTAGAGCACGCCGCCGTCGGCGATCGGCAGGGTGAGCAGATTGCCGTACTGGATCCGGTTCGAGCGCTCGAGCAGGGTTCGCTCGGAAGCGACTCTGGTGTCGGAGATCATCGAGTTCTGGATCTGTTGCGGACCCTGAGTGAGGGTGTCGGTGGGCAACTGCGAGACGGTGATCTTGCCGTAGCCCTCCGGGTCGGAGCGGGCGGAAACGTAGGCGGAGAGGAATTCCCGGTTGTAGCCGACCATCGCGCTGGCCAGCCGGAACGACGGTTCCGCGCCGTCCTGGTCGCCGACCAGGACGTAGAACGGAGGCTGATGCGGATTGGACTCCACGGTGGGGTCGCTGGGCACCGACCAGAACGCGTTGGTGGTGAAGAATTCGCGCGGCTCGTCGACGTGGTATTTGGCGAGCATCTCACGCTGGATCGTGAACAGGTCTTCGGGATACCGGAAGTGCGCCCGTAGCTCCGGGCTGATCGACTCCTCCGGTCGGACCGTACCGGGGAAGACCTTCATCCAGGCCGCCAGCACCGGATCCTGCCGGTCGACCTGGTAGAGGGTGACCGTGCCGTCGTATGCGTCGACGGTCGCCTTGATGGAGTTGCGCACGTAGGAGATCTCTCGCGGCGACTCCCGCTGGGTCTCGTCGCCCGGCTCCAGGGCTTCGAGCGAACTGCGCTTGGCGTAGGGGTAGCCGTCGATCGAGGTGTACGCGTCGACGATCCAGACTATCCGGCCGTTCACGACCGCCGGGTAGGGGTCGTTGTCGGTGGTCAACCACGGTGCGACGAGTTCGACACGATGGCGGGGATCGCGGTTGAAGATGATCTTCGAACCGGGACCGATCGCCTTCGAGAAGACGATATTGCGCTCGGTGTAGGTCACCGCGAAGGCGAGGCGGTTGACCCAGTTGGCGATCGGGACGCCGCCCGCGCCGGCGTAGGTGTAGGTGGTGGTGTCGGTGTCGTACTCGCGGGGCTCGGTGCCGCCGCCCACGATGGCGTAGTCCGGGCTCGCATGGGCGATCACTTCGCCGAAGTAGACGCGCGGCTGATCCACTCGGATCACCTGATGCCCGGAGGCTTGGGACGCGATGTCACCGACCGCGTAGATCGGATATCCGCTGTTGCTGCTCGCGGCATCGCCCGCGGCCTCGCGGACCGCCGCGTTCACCCGGTTGGCCGGTGCGGCGACGAACCCGTTGCCGTGCGTGTAGACGGTGTGCCGATTGACCCAATGGCGCTGGTTGCCGCTCAGCGCGGTCGGGGTCAGCTCGCGCGCCGCGACCACGTAGTCGCGCAGTTGCCCACCGACCCGGTAGCGATCCAGGTCCAGATGCGGTGGGAAGCTGTAGAAATTCTTCAGCTGTTGTTGCTGGGTGAACGTCCGGGAGAGCACGCTCGGGTCCAGCAGGCGGACGTCACCGATCGTGGTGACGTCCGCGGGGACCTCGGGCGGCGACTTGGTGCCGACGCCGGGATAGGGCTGGTACTCGACCCGGTCGCTGCCGATCCCGTACGCCTGCCGGGTGGCCGCGATGTTGCGTTGGATGTAGACGCGCTCCATGTCGGCGGCGTTCGGGCGGACGGAGAACTGCTCGACGGCCAATGGCCAGACGGCTCCGACGAGGATCGACGACAGCAGCAGAAGCGCCGCGGCCATCGCCGGGATTCGCAGGTCCCGCACGACGATGGCGGCGAAGACCGCCACGGCGCAGATCACGGCGATCGCGAAGAGAATGAGGCGGGCGGGAAGCACCGCGTTGATGTCGGTGTAGCCAGGGCCCGCGAAAGTGGGTTCCTTGCTGCGGCTGGATAGCAGTGAGTACCGGTCGAGCCAATAGGCGGCAGCCTTCAAGAGGATGAACGAGCCGGCCAGTATCGCGAGCTGGACGCGGGCCGCGTGCGCCAGGCCGCCCGTCTTTCTGGACACCCGCAGGCCACCGAACAGGTAGTGCGCGGCGAGGCTCGCGACGAAGGCGAGGACCACGGCGATGAACAGCCAGTTGAGTACGAATCGATAGAAGGGAAGGTCGAAGACGAAGAACCCGACATCGTGCCCGAATTGCGGATCGGACACGCCGAAGGACCCGCCGTGGACGAACAGCTGGACGGTCATCCAGCTCGACTCCGCGGCAAGGCCGCAGACGAGCCCCAGCGTGGTCGCGATGCCGAGACCGAACCGCACCGGATGCCTGAGCGCCGCCGCCCGATACGGCCGAAGACTGTTCTCCTCTTCGGACTCGGGAACGAAGAGCGGACGGAACCTGAACGCGAGCCACAGCACCGCGAAAAGGACGCCACCGATGAACAGCGCGACCGCGATGAACAGCGAGAGCCGGGTGAACAGCACGGTCAGCCAGACACCACGGAAGCCGACTTCGCCGAACCACAGCCAGCTGACGTAGCCTCGGATCAGCCGAGGCACCACCAACAGCGACACGACGAACACCGTGGCGGCGACCACCAGCACCCGGGTGCTGCGATGCAACCGTCGCGGGCGGAGGCCCTCGCGTGCGCTCATCTTGCACTCCCCGTGGCTGCCGCCCGGCTCGACGATGGACGGCCGGGGCGGACTACCAAGCTCGATACTACGACGTCGCGGAGCGCTCGATCAGCTCCCACAGGTACGCCACGTGATCGGCCATGTCCACGGCCGGGTCGTACAGCCACTGCGTCTGCAGGCCGTCGAGGACGGCGAAGCGGTCGGGATCCAGATCGGCCGGTACGCGGCCGGATTCGCGAAGGTCGGCGATGGCGCGGGTGAGAGCGTCCCGGGCAGTGCGGTAGCGGTCGCGGAAGTATTCGTGGGCCGGGTGCTCCATCCCGCTGAACCGCCTCGCCGGTTTCGGCGTCGACCCGGAGAAGCTGGACGCGCTGCTGGCGGCCGGTGACCACTGACGGTGGTGGCCGCCCAGCCCGGTATCCGCACGACGCTCGATCTTCTACTGATCAAGGAGCCGGGGAGGTTCACACCGCGCGGTAGCCCACGCTGACCACCGCGCGGCGCGCTTTCATCGAGCTAGGGCGGGTACCGCGATGACCGGCGCGTTCTCGGTCGGAGCCGAAGCCCGGTGCAGGCCGCGGCGGTCATAGGCGTAGGTCGCGGTCACACCGAGCAGCAGGCCGATCCCGAGGCCGAGCACCGTCATCCACAAGCCCTGGCCGAAACCGGCTTCGGCGTGGGCGTCGAAGAACAGGATGGCGCGAACGGCGAGGTAGATCTGGTGCATCGGTTCGAAGGCGGCCAGGTTCGCGATGTAGGCGGGCGTCGCCTCCAGCGGGACCGTGGCGGCCGACGAGGGCAGGCCCAGGACGACGAACAGGATCAGATTGACCAGCAGCCCCGCGGTGCCGAAGGTGGCGAGCACGGCGAGCGCGGTCACTCCGACCGCGACGATGGCCAGTGTTCCGTAGAGCCACAACAGCAGCGGACTGCCCAGTGGGACATTGAATGCCGAGGCGACCCCGAGGAATATCCCCGACAGAACCGGAGCCGCGGTGACGATGACCGCCCATTTCATCAGCAGCGTGCGGAACCGGGAGATGCCGGTGGACGGCGGGTGCACGAACCACGGGCCGTATTCGGTGGGCGTGAAACCGAGCACCGAGTCGACGAGCGTGTGGATGATCATGGCGCCGGTGAAGCCCGCCAGCAGCAGGATCAAGGTGTAGAAGAACGCGACGAGGCCCTGCCCGGCGCCGTCGTCCATCGGCCGGTAGGGCGCGGTGACGATCTGCACGGGATCGGTGAGCATCAGCCGGGCGGCCCCGCTGGGCTCGACCGGCGCGCCTGGCCCGGCGGCGAGGGCGGCGTTCACCCGATCGGTCAGGCTCTTGCCGACGGTCTCGTCCACCTGACGCAACGCGCGGTCGGCGATGCGCTGCATGATGCCGGTGGTGTAGGGGCCGATTCGCGGGTTGGTGTGGATGGTGATCACCGGGCGCTCGACCGCACCGGGCACCACGGCGGCGGCGCCGAGGATGGCGAGCCGCTTGGTGAAGTCGGACGGGATCACGATCGCGCCGTAGACCTCACCGTTCTGCAATTGTTTGCGCGCTTCGGCGATACCGACGACGCGCAGGTCGATTTTCTCCGCCGGGATGCCCGCGACCAGCGCGTCGCTGACCTGGGCGCCGAAATTGGCGGGTTTGCCGTCGAGCGTGTCGCCGACGTCCTGATTCACCAGGGCCACCGGGAAGTCGTGCAGGTTCTTCTCGGTATTGCTGGCGTAGCCGAGATACATGGTGGCGAGCAGCGCCGCGAAGACCGTCAGCACTGCGATCGGGGCGGTGAAGGTCCGAACCGTCATGCGAGTCAATGTAGTCACCGCCTACAAAGTAGGCAATGACTACATTTTGTTATCCTGCCTACACCATGCCGATCACTCGAAGCCGGTCCTATCACCACGGCGACCTGCGCGCCGAGTTGTTGCAGCGGGCCGAGGCCACGCTGCGCGAGTCCGGCGTCGACGGCTTGTCGCTACGCCGACTTGCGCGTGACGTCGGAGTCAGTCACGCCGCTCCGACCCGGCATTTCAAGGACAAGCAGGCGCTACTGGATGCCATCGCGGTGTCCGGCTTCCAACGCCTCGCCGCCGCCTTGGCACAGACCGCGGCCGCCGACTCGGCCGATGGGCACATCCGCGCCCTGGCCCGCACCTATCTCCATTTCGCGACCGAGAACTCGGCGCTCGTCGCGTTGATGTTCGCGCGCAGGCACAGCCCCGCCGCGGGCGATGCGATGTCCCGGGCCGTCGACGCGGCGTTCGCGACGCCGGTCGCGCTCATCACCGAAGCACAGAAGCGGGGGGAGGTGATCGACGGCGACCCGCGCCGGATCGCGCTGTCCGCGGTCGCCGCGCTACAAGGTCTGGCCACCTTCGTCGGCTCGGGCGTGATCGCCGCCGAGACCGCCGACGAATTGGTGGACGAGACGACCACACACATGATCGAAGGCTTGCGCCCCCGCCCGTGATGCGCCGCGGTTGCTCGGCGGCCTCCACGCAGCTGTTCGTCAGTACGCGATGAACAGGATCTCGTCGCGTGAGTAGTCGTGGCCGGGATGCTTCTCGGCCAGATGGGCTTGCGTCTTCGCCACGAGATCATCCTCGTCGGTTCCGACGATCAGTTCTCCGCAGGGGCAGTTCAGCTTTCGCTTCATCAGCGTCCTTCCTCCTCGATCCGACAGTCTATGCACAGGGAGGTGATCGAGCGCGAGCCCGCTGGTCACCCCGGCCCTTTGTGCAGCAGGGAGCTCAAGACCCGTTCCGCCCCGTCCGGGTCGGGGGGCGCCCCGGCGATCGTCGGCAGGTAGTGGAACGACTCGGCGATCCGGACGCTGGCGTAGGCCAGCTCGTCGAGGGTCAGCGTCGTGGCGATGCGCTCGTCCTCGAGATCGCGCGCGAGATACCGGGCCACGGCTTTCACAAGGCGCGGCTGGAACCCGTTGCCCGCCAAGGTGAGCAGCTTCATGGCACGCTCGTTCTCCTCCAACACGAACTTCCGCGCTCCCGGTTGCGCCAGTACCGCTCGGAGATAGGCGGCGAGCAGCGCGGGCACCCGAGCGCCCGGCTCGTCTCGTACCCGCTCCCACTCGTCGCGCAGTGTCGCCTCGGTGAGCGACCAGATGACCTCCATCAACAACTGGTCGCGGCTGCCGACCCAGCGGTACAGCGTCACCCGGCTGACCGCGAGTTCGGTCGCGAGCTGGCCGACGTCGAGTCGCTCGCCGCGCAGGAACTTTCGCTTCGCCAGACGGAAAGCGTCCATCGGTTCGGGCCGCCGCTGCGCGACGTCCCCCAGCGCCCGCTGCAGAGGCGTTCGAGATGCCATGCGGGCCAGCGTACCGGTGATGCAACAGAGAGTCATTATGTTGCACATGTGTTACTAATTGGTCACGACGATGCTATTGACCAGCGAGATCCCGTAGGGCTTGATTGCAACATGTGCTGAATTCCGAACAAGGATGAAACGAATGTCAGATATGTGGCAAACCGTCCAAACCCGATACGGACCGGTGCGCGGACGCACCCGTGGGTCGGTGCACGAATTCCTCGGTATCCCTTTCGCCGCCGCCCCGGTGGGGAAGCATCGGTTCCTTCCACCGGTGCCGCCGCAAGCGTGGGCCACGGTCCGGGACGCGACCGATCCGGGCCCGACCGCGGCACGCGCGCCGTACGTGCCCGCTTACGACGGGCTCGTTCCCGAAGTGTCGATCCCGGGCGACGACGTGCTCAACCTCAACGTCTGGACCTCCTCGACCAAGGGTGCGCGCCCGGTCCTGGTGTGGATCCACGGCGGAGCGTTCACCAATGGCTCCAACGCCCTGCCGACCTACGACGGCACGGCATTCGCGGCGAGCGGGGTGGTCGTGGTGGCCGTCAACTATCGCCTCGGCGGCGAAGGGTGGCTGCATTTCGGCGCGGACACGGTCAATCTCGGCATCCTGGACGTGGTGGCGGCGCTGGAGTGGGTGCGCGACAACATCGCGGCCTTCGGCGGCGACCCGGCACGGGTGACCATCGCGGGACAGTCCGCGGGCGCCATGCTCGCCACCACCCTGCTCGCCGTGCCGCGCGCTCGGGGCCTGTTCCGCGGTCTGATCGCGCACTCCGGAGCGGCGGCCAACACCGTCACCCCGGACGAGGCGCGCCTGCTGATCGACAACGTGGCCGCGCACATCGGCATCGAGCCCTCGCTCGACGCCTTCGCGGACGTGCCGATCGACGAATTGTCCATACACGTCAGGGCGGTGCTGCACGAAGTGCAAACCGCCGCGGATCCGGCGAAATGGGGACGATTGGCGCTGACCACCTTGCCGTTCGCGCCCGTGGTGGACGGTTCGATCGTCGTCGACGATCCGCTGGGGGCGGTCGCCTCCGGCGCGACCACCGACGTGGCGATCCTGGCCGGGAGCAATGCCGAGGACGCCCGGCTCATCCTGGTCGCTTCCGGCGCCATCGATCAGATCGATGAGCCGACCCTGGCCGCCGGAGCCGCGGGATACGGATTGGACCCCGCCGTCGCGCTTCCCCGCTATCGCGTGTCCCGGCCGGATGCCTCGGCGGGCGATCTGCTGTCGGCGGTCGTCACGGACTGGTTCTTCCGCATCCCGGCGATTCGCCTTGCCGAGGCGCAGACCGACGCGGGCGGCGCGGCGTGGGCCTTCCGATTCGACTGGCGCTCACCGCGGCTCGGCGGGCGGCTCGGCGCCGCGCACGCGGTGGACCTGCCATTCGTCTTCAAAACGCATACCCGCCCGGAGAATCACACCCTGGTCGGCGCGCACGCCCCCGACGCGGTCGCCGACAACCTGCACGGCATGTATCGGGCTTTCGTGCTCGACGCCGATCCGGGCTGGGCGCGGTACGAGCCGCAGCGGCGGACCACCGGCCTGATCGCCGACACCGTCACCGTGGCGAACGATCCCGATGCCGCGGAGCGACTGCTGTGGGCGGGTGTGCGATGAGCGATCTGGTCCGCTACGACGACAGCACGCCGAGGATCGCCCGGATCGTCCTGAACCGTCCCGACGCACGCAACGCGCAGAACACCGAGCTGCTCTACGCTCTCAACGACGCGTTCGACCGGGCCGCCCGCGACGAGGGCATCCACGTGGTCGTGCTGGCGGCCGAAGGCCCGCACTTCTCCTCGGGACACGATCTGCGCGAACACGACTGGCGCGCCAACATGGGTCTGCGCACGCCGGTCGGCACCTGGGCCGGCTTCGGCAGCCCGGGCGCCGAGGGACTCATGGCCCGCGAGGAGGAGATCTACGCCGGGTTCAGCGAGCGATGGCGCAACATCCCCAAACCGACCATCGCGGAGGTGCACGGCAAGGTCATCGCGGGCGGGCTGATGCTGATCTGGCCGTGTGATCTGATCGTGGCGTCCGAGGACGCCGAGTTCGTCGACAACGTCGTCGCGATGGGCGCCAACGCGGTGGAGTTCTTCAACCACCCGTGGGAATTCGGCATACGCAAGGCGAAAGAGCTGCTGTTCACCGCCGGGACTCTCCCCGCGGCCGACGCCGAACGCATCGGCATGGTCAACCGGGTCGTCCCGCGAGCGGAACTGACCGAGCACACCATGCGGCTGGCCGCGACGATCGCCGCCATGCCGCTGTTCGCGCTGAAACTGGCCAAGCGGTCGGTCAACGCTGCACAGGACGCGCAGGGCCGCGCGACGGCGCAGCAGACGGCCTTCGCGCTGCATCAGCTCGCGCACAGCCACAACGTCCAAGTCCACGGCGACATCGTGGACCCGGACTTCCTCGCGAGGTTCGCCCGCCGTGCCTGATCCACTCGCCCGGCCGCTCGGGCAGATCCTCACCGACCTGGCCGCCGCCGACCCGCACGCCGCGGCCATCACGTTCGAAGGCGACACTTGGTCGCGGCAGGACCTCGAGTCGGCCGCCAATCGCCGAGCCAGGCACTTCGCCGAACTCGGTGTCCGCCGAGGCGATTACGTGACCGTCGCCTTGGCGAACAAACCGTCCTACTTCGCGACGGTCTTCGCGGTCTGGAAGCTGGGCGCGGTGCCGCAACTCATCTCGCCGCGGCTTCCCGCACCGGAGCGATCGGCCGTGCTCCGGCTCGCGCGGCCGCGGCTGGTGGTCGGCGCCGCCGAACCGGGTCTACCCACGGCGCCGGACGAGGACGAGCTGTCGGCAGAGTTCTCCGACGCGCCGTTCGACCACTATCCGGTCGCGCCCGCGTGGAAGGCGCCGATTTCCGGCGGGACGACCGGACGTCCGAAGCTGATCGTGTCCGGCCAGGCGGGTCTGCTCGACGTCGCGCCGCTCAACGCGGTGCTCGGTCAGCGACCGGACGATGTCCAGCTCGTCAGCGGCCCGCTTTATCACAACGCGCCGTTCAATACCTCGTTCTTCGGTCTCCTGGCGGGCCAGCACCTGGTCGTGTTGCCGAAATTCGAGGCGCGCACGGCGTTGCGGGCGATCGCTCGCCACCGGGTCAGCTGGCTGACCGTGGTGCCGACCATGATGTCGCGCATGCTCACCGAGGTGCGTGATCGGCCGACGGATTACGACCTCGGCTCCGTCCGGCGGCTCTGGCACATGGCTGCGCCCTGCCCGCCGTGGCTCAAGCGGGCCTGGATCGAGCTGCTCGGCGCCGAGAAGATCTACGAAATGTACGGCGGCACCGAGAATCAGATGATGACGCTGATCGACGGCCGGGACTGGCTGACCCACCCCGGCTCGGTCGGCCGCGCCGTCTTCGGCGAGTTCGTCGTCCTGGATGCCGACGGACGCCCGTGCCCGCCCGGCGTGGTCGGCGAGATCTTCATGCGCCCGGCCGAGGGCGACGGACCCAGCTATCGCTACGTGGGCGCCGAACCGCGCACCCGCGCCGGCTGGCCGGGCTGGGATTCTCTCGGCGATCTGGGCCACGTGGACGACGAGGGATTCCTCTATCTCAGCGACCGCCGCACCGACCTGATCGTCACCGGGGGCGCCAATGTCTTCCCCGCCGAGGTGGAGGCCGTGATCACCGAGTATCCCGGCGTGCGCGGGTGCGCGGTCGTCGGGCTGCCGGACGACGACCTCGGCAGGCGCGTCCACGCCGTGGTCGAGACCGACGCCCCGCTCGATGAGGCGCGGCTTCGCGGTCACGTCGAGTCGCGACTGGTCCGCTACAAATGCCCGCGCACCTACCGGTTCACCGACACCCCGCTGCGCGACGACGCCGGGAAACTGCGCCGCGCCGAGCTGCTCGATCTCGAGGCGCGGCTGACGAGCCGGGCCACCGGATCAGCCACGTGACCATTCGTGGCCCCAGTAGCTGTCGGCGGTGATCTCCTCCGCGCTGTAAGTGGACTCGTCGACCAGCAGACCTTCGGTGCCGTATTCGAGATCCCAGCCGCCGGGCGTGCGGACGTAGAAGGAGATCATCTTGTCGTTGGTGTGCCTGCCGAGGGTCGACGACAACGGGAGACCCGCCCGCATGACGCGGTCGAGCGCCCGGCCGACGGCGTCGAGTTCGTCGACCTCGACCATGATGTGCACCAGGCCAGGGCCGTCGGGACGGGTGCCGGGGATCAAGGCGAGGCTGTGGTGACGCTGGTTGACGCCGAGGAACCGCACGCGTACCGGTCCCACCCCGGGTGGGGTGGGCACTCGGAAGGAGCCGCGCGGCAGGAATCCGAGTATCTCGCAGTAGAAACGGTTCGCCTCCTCGAGATCGGGCACCGGTAGCACGACGTGGCCGAGTCCTGAACCCGCCGTGACGAAACGGTTTCCGTGGGGAGTGACGACCGGGCTGTGGTCGAGCACCGGGCCGTGGAAGACCTCGACGGTGAACCCGGCGGGGTCGGTGAAGGTGCAGGCTTCCTCGACGCGTAGTGCGTCGACCTGCTCCTGAGCGAGCGGCGTGACCGTCACACCGGCCTGCTCCAGCGCCTGCCGCACGCGGGCGAGCGCGCGGTAGTCGCGCACCTCCCAGCCGACGGCGAGCACCCGGTCCTGTTCCGCCGGAACCAGTTCCAAACGGTAGGCGTGCTCGTCCATCCGCAGGTACAGACTGTCCGGATTCGGCCCGGTGGCCTGCGCGAAACCCATCACGTCGAAGGCGAAGGCGCGCCAGGCCGCCACATCGGCGATGGCGACTCGGACGTAGCCGAGCGAGGCGATGTCAGCCATTGATTCGTCGTACTCCTCAGGAATAGGTGACTTGCACCGTGTCGGTGACCGGGACCGCCTGGCAGGCCAGCACGTATCCCTCGGCCAGATCGGCCTCGTCGAGAATTTCGTTGTGCCGCATCGCCACCTGACCGGAGACGACCCGGCAGGTGCAGGCGCTGCACGCGCCCTCGCGGCAGGAATAGGGCGCCTCCAGCCCGTTGGCCAACAGGACGTCGAGCAGGACCTGGTGGCGGGGCCACGGAAGTGCGCGCGTCTCGCCGTCGAGTTCCACCTCGACCGCCGCGTGGTCGCCGGAGTCGATGGAGTCGACGACATCGGGCGTGGCGGTATCGAACGGATCGCCGTTCAGCGACACGAACTTCTCGACGTGCACGCGCTTGCGGTCGGCGCCCGACCCGATCAGTGCGGCGGAGACGGCGTCCATGAACGGGCCGGGTCCGCACACGAACGCCTCGCGCTCGCGCCACGGTCCGGCCAGCGCCGCGAGCTGCGGCCGCGACGGCAGCCCTTGCACGCTCTCCAGCCAGTGCACCACGACCAGGCGGCCGGGATGCCGGGCGGACAGGTCGGCGAGTTCATCGGCGAAGATCACCGAGCGCTCGTCGCGGTTGGCGTAGATCAGCACGCAGTGCCCGGCTCCGTCTGCCAGCACCGATTTCAGGATCGACAGCACCGGGGTGATCCCGCTGCCCGCCGCGAACAACAGCACGTCCTCGTCCAGCGATGCCGGGGTGAAGACACCCGCGGGCGGCAGCGCGTGGAAATCCATGCCCGCGACCGCGTTGTCGCACAACCAATTCGACGCGTAGCCGTCGGGCGTTCGCTTGACCGTGACCTTCAGCGGCCCCGCTTCGTGCGGCGCGCTCGACAACGAGTAGCAGCGGCTCACCGAGCCGGTCAGCTCGCTCGGAATCCGCAGGGTCAGGAACTGGCCCGGCCGATAGTCGATCGCATTCGACTGCTCCGCGGTCGGACTCAGCTCCAGCGATACCGCGTCGTGGGTCTCCCGGATCACCCGCGCCACACGCAGGGTGAGGAATGCGCCGGGGCGGGTCTCGGTGTCGTCGGGAACCTCGGCCCGGGTCCCCGGCACCACGGCCGCTCGGGCTCGATCCACTGCTGCGTCTCCTCTTCGGTCCTCCACGGCTGTCACGGCACGTCCCCGTCCCGGGTGCTGACGTCGATGAGACCGCCCGCGACGGCGGCATCGATGCTGTCGCGCAGCGCGACGCAGGTCCGTACCCGCGCACTGTCCGCGCCGGCGAACTCGGCGCACGCCGCCACCGCGCCCGCGCTCCACTGCACGCTGGTGTGCTGCGGACTGAACTTCTCGACGAGCACACACGTCGCGCAGATACGGCAGGTAACCCGTTCCATCGCGGCCCCGCTCAGGCTCCGGCGGCGGCGCGCTGCTCGGCGAGATTCTCGGCGACCTCCGCCTCCCACGCCGTGACCGCCCTGGTGGTGTCCACTTCGAACTCGAAGCGGTCGGTCATCTTCGGATCGATGTCGGCCACGTCGGTGTAGAACTGCTCGTACCAGCGGCGCAGCTGGTAGACGGGTCCGTCCTCCTCGCACAGCAGCGGGTTGTCGATGCGGGTCTTGCGCTGCCAGATCGCGGCATCCTGCTCGAAGCCGCGGCCCAGGCCACCGGCGAACTTCGCCGCGATCTCCTCGGCCTGCTCCGCGGGCACGCCGTGTGGCTTCTTCACGATCGCGCCGTACTGCAGCACGAATTTCGTGGGTGACACCGGGTAGTGGCAGTTGATGAGGATGCCCTCGACCGTCAGGCCCGCACTCTCGCTGCGCAGGTGATCGATCATGTAGGACGGGCCGTAGTAAGAGGCATCAGAGTGCAGGACGTTCTTGCCCCCCAACGCCTTCGCGGTCTCCCCCATCATGTCCTCGCGCGACACCGAGGTCATGTACTGGCTGGCGATGTGACCCTCGAAGACGTTCTTGAAGTAGGTCGGGAACCCGAAGTGCACGTAGAAGAAGTGCGCCATGTCCACCACGTTGTCGATGACCTCGCGGCAATTCGCGCCGTCGATCGTCATGGTGTTCCAGGTCCAGTCGGTCCACTCGTCGCTGAACGCCCCGTCGATGCGCGGGATGGTGACCTCCTCCGGGGGCGGATCTCCCTCCGGGTCGTTCCACACGAACAGCTGCTTGTTCTGCTCCAACGTCGGCCACGAGCGGGTCCGAGCCCGGGGTGGAACTCGGCGGCCGTAGGGGATGCCGGTGCAGCGTCCATTGCCGCCCCACCGCCAGTCGTGGAAAGGACAGGCGATGGAGTCGCCTTTGATCCGGCCGTCCCCCAGGTTCCCGCCCATGTGCCTGCAATAGGCGTCCAGCACGTACAGCTCTCCGCCCGCACCGGCGAAGACCACCAGTTCGGTGCCGAAGATCTCGACGGTATGCGGTTTCCCGTCCCGGAAGTCCTGCGCGAGCCCCAGGCAGTGCCAGCCGCGCGCGTAGCGGGCGGGCGGAGCGCTCGCGTCGATCACTCGGACCTCGGTGTCGGTAGTCATCGGTTCCTCCACGATTCGCGCACGGTTGTCACTTCGATATTTCGGTTCGCCGTCCCGCCCCGGAAATGTGCAGTCCCACTGGCCGGGAGGTGCTCAGGCCTCATCGAGCCGCCCGAAGGCGGAGCGGTAGAACAGCAGCGGAGGCGCCTCGCGATGCTCCGACAGCGCGGTGACGCGTGCGATGACGATGGTGTGGTCGCCGCCGTCGACCTCCTGCTCGATCTCGCAGTCGAGCCAGGCCATGGCTCCGGCCAGCCGCGGCGAGCCGTTGGGCGAGGGCTCCCAGTCGACCCCAGCGAACTTGTCGGTGCCGCTGCGCGCGAGACGGCGGCAGATCTCCTGCTGGTCGTGGGCCAGGATGTTGACGCAGAGCCGGCCCACGGCCCGGATGCGCGGCCACGATGTGGACGTGCGCGCGGGGCAGAAGCAGACCGCGGGCGGCTCCAGCGACAGCGCCGAGAACGACTGGCAGGTGAATCCGACCGGCCCGTCCTCCGCGTGCGCGGTGATCACCGTGACGCCTGTGCAGAAGCGACCCAGCACCGCTTTGAAGTCGCGCACGTCCAGCGGCGATCCGTCCATCTCGAGCACCGGTTCCATCGGGCCTCCTATTTCGATCAGGCATATACCTGTCAGCTATGACAGCAGCGCTCGCCCGAGGGTCGTCAAGATCGGAGTCCGGTCACCGAGATGCGGATCCGTAGAAGCTACGTAGTTCTCCCGATTCATCTCGGCTGCGAAGTCGTCAGTGTGATGGGAGACACAAACGATCGAGCACGAATGCCTGGTCGACGTTGACCGACTGTGACCGACGGAGGTTCGAATGACCGTCACCCTGCTGCCCGACAGCGAGCCGCGCACCGACCGGGTCCCGCGGCGGACCCGCGCCAAGGGGGTGGAAACCGAGGTGCCGGTGTCGATGATCGAGCGGATGACCCTCATCCTGGACGCGTTCGACGCGGCCACCCCGACGCTGACGCTGCTCGGCTTGGTGGAACGCACCGGCCTGCCGCGCTCGACCGTCCATCGGATCCTCGACCAGATGATCCGGCTCCGGTGGCTGGCCCACACGTCCGGCGGATACCGGCTCGGCATGCGAACCCTGGAACTGGGTGGGCTCACCGCCGACCACAACGAGATCCGCGACGCGGTCAGCCCGCTGCTGCACGAGTTGTGCCAGCGCACCGGCATGGTCGGACACCTGGCGGTGCTCGACGGGCGCGAGGTGGTGTACCTGGACAAGGCGGGCGGGCGCTTGGCCGCGATGCTGCCGACCCGCCTCGGCGGCCGCATGCCCGCGCACTGCACCGCGCTCGGCAAGGCCATGCTGGCCTCACTCGAGCCGACCATCGCCGAAGCCGCGTTCCATTCCCGGCTGCCGCGACGGACCGCGCACACCATCACCGAGCCCGACGCGCTGCATCGCGCCTTGGCCCAGGTCCGGCTGCGCCAGGGCGTGGCGCTGGACCGCGAGGAAGCGATGGACGGAATCGCCTGTGTCGCAGCGCCCCTACGGGGCCGCGGCACCGCCCCCGCAGCCCTGTCGCTGTCCGGGCGAGCCGAGGCGATGAGCTTCGACAAGCTGGCGCGGGTGCTGCTCGAGATCTCCCACGAGGCCGGACGGACGCTGTTCGGGCGCCGGGCGCGCTGGCGATAGTTCGAATCCGAATATGCCTGAGCGGTACAGTCCGACCATGACCGATGGCGTCACACCCGCGGTGCCCGACCTGCCGACCACCGCGTGGGCCGTACTCGGCATGCTCTCGCACGCCGACGAACTCTCCGGCTACGACCTCAAGAAATGGGCCGACTGGAGTCTGCAGTTCTTCTATTGGAGCCCGTCGTTCAGCCAGATCTACGCCGAACTCAAACGCCTCGAGAAGCACGGCTACGCCAGCTCCCGCACGGTGGTGCACGAGGACGGCGTGCGCGGCAAGCGGATGTACGCCATCACGCCGGAAGGCCGTGCGGCCGCGGCGAACTGGGTCAATCACGCACCGGTGGAGGCGCCGGTGCTCAAGCACAGCGTGATGCTGCGCGCATGGCTCGGCAACCTCGCCGAACCCGACCGGATGCGCGACATACTCACCGAGCACATCGAGTACGCCGAGAAGATGCGCAGGCGCGCCGAGGCCGACGCGCAGGGCGCCGAGGCGAATCCGGACTGGGCCTATCCCGAACTGGTGCTGCGCTGGTGCGTGCGGCACTACGAGGCGGAGCGCGATTTCGCCCGCGAGCTGCTGACGGATATCGACCGCCTCACTCAGTGAGACGCCACCTGGCTGTTCCGGCCCCGCCATATTTCTATTAGGCATATGGAGGTGGCGGACGATGACCGGTGAACTGGACTCGGTGCCTGCCGCGGTGGCGGCCATCGCGAACGGCGGCATGGTCCTCGTCGTGGACGACGAGGACCGCGAGAACGAAGGCGATCTGGTGCTCGCCGCGGAGCAGGCGACCGCGGCGAACATCGGGTTCCTGGTGCGGCACACCAGCGGCGTGCTGTGCGTGCCCATGACGGGCAGCGACCTGGACCGTCTGGAGCTGCCGCCGATGACGGCGATCAACCAGGACCCGAAGGGCACCGCGTACACGGTCTCGGTCGACGCGGCGGCGGGCATCACCACCGGCATATCGGCCGCCGACCGCGCGCACACCATGCGCTTGCTCGCCGATCCCGGCGCCGCACCCCGGGATTTCACTCGCCCCGGGCACGTGTTCCCCCTGCGAGCGCACCCGCGTGGCGTGCTCGGTCGGCAAGGGCACACCGAGGCCGCGGTCGACCTGGTGCGGATGGCGGGCTTGCGCCCCGCCGCGGTCATCGCCGAGGTGGTGCGCGACGACGGCTCGATGGCCCGGCTCCCCGACCTGCTGACCATGGCCAGGGTGCACGGAATCCCGATCATTTCCATCGCCGACCTGATCGACCATCGCCGCAGGCTGGAGCCGGGCGTCGTGCGCGTCGTCGAGACCAGGCTGCCCACCCGCTTCGGCGAATTCCGGCTCATCGGCTACCGGGACACGACCGACGACGCCGAACACCTCGCGTTGGTGTTCGGCGCGCCGGGCGAGCGCGACGTACTGACCCGGGTGCATTCGGAATGCCTCACCGGCGACGCGTTCGGCTCGCTGCGCTGCGACTGCGGCGAGCAGCTCGACGCCGCCATGCGGGCAGTGGCCGCCGCGGGCCGTGGGGTCGTGGTGTACCTGCGCGGACAAGAGGGGCGCGGCGTCGGACTGCTGAACAAGCTGCGCGCCTACGCGCTCCAGGACGAGGGCGCCGACACGGTCGACGCGAATCTGCGACTCGGGCTGCCCGTCGACGCCCGTCACTACGGCGCCGCGGCGCGGATCCTGGCCGACCTGGGAGTGCGGTCGGTCCACTTGCTCAGCAACAATCCGGCCAAGCAGGCGGGATTGACCGAATACGGCATCGCCGTCGAACGACGGATTCCGCTGCAGACCAGTCCCACCGAGCACAACGTGCGGTACCTGCGCGCCAAGCGCGACCGTATGCGCCATCAGCTCAGCGACGTCGACGTCGACGCCGCTGCCGCCGCTCGGTGAGCGGCGCCGGTTCGATCCGTCCGCGGTCACCGGAACGCCGCCGCCGATCCCGCGCCGGCCGGGCCCGCGGGCACGTTCATCGGAGTTGAATTTGTCCAGAACGCTCTTCCGCGCCCCGCGCGGTACCTAGGGTTGACACCCATGGCGCGGCGTCCCATCGGCAACCTCCCTGCCGAGGTCACCAGCTTCGTCGGGCGCCGGGAGGAACTCGCCGCCGCGAAGCGGCTGCTGCCCACGACACGCGTGCTGACCCTGCTCGGTCCGGGCGGCGTCGGCAAGACCCGGCTGTCCCGCCAAGTCGGCGTCGCGGTCGCACGCGCGTTCCCGGACGGGGTGTGGCTGGTCGAGCTGGCCGACGTCCAGGACCCGGATCTGGTCACGGTGACCGTCGCGGAGGCCCTCGCGTTGCGCGACGACACGGCGGCGCCCCTGCGGCGGCTCACCGAGTTCCTCGCGGACAAGCGGCTGCTGCTGATCTTGGACAACTGCGAGCACCTGATCGACGCCTGCGCGCGGCTGGTGGGCAGGATCGTGGCCACCACCTCGGAGGTCCGCGTGCTGGCGACCAGCCGGGAGGTGCTGGGCGTGCAGGGCGAACAGGTCATGCCCGTCGCGCCCTTGCCGCTACCGGACGCGGGGACCACCGACAGCGATGCGATGCGACTGCTCGCCGAGCGGGCCGCCGCCGCCAACCCCGGCTTCGCGGCCACTCCCGCGAATCGCGATGCGCTGGCCGCGATCTGCCGCCGGCTGGACGGCATTCCGCTCGCGTTGGAGCTGGCCGCGTTGCGGTTCCGCGTGTTCACTCCGGAACAGATCCTCGCCCGGCTCGACGACACCATGGGCCTGCTCAGCGCGGGACCGCGACTCGCGCCGGAACGACAGCAGACCATCGAGGGCGCGATCCGCTGGAGCTACGACCTGTGCATCCCGGCCGAGCAGCGCTTGTGGGAGCAGCTGTCGGTGTTCTCCGGCGGCTTCGACATCGACGCCGCCGAAGCCGTGTGCCTGCCCGCACCGAACGGGCGCACGGTGATCGACGCGCTGACCGGCCTGGTCGACAAGTCGGTGCTGAGTCTGCGCTACGACGGCGATGTCGGGCGGTACTCGATGCTGGAGCCGATCCGGCAGTTCGCCCGCGACCGGCTGGCCGAGCGGGGCGAGGAGCCCGAGGTGCGCGGCCGCCACCGCGATCATTACCGGCGGCTGGCACTGCGCGGCCGCACCGCGTATTGGAGTTCCGATGACGTCGTCTGGTTCCGCGAACTGAACCGCGAGCACGCGAATCTGCGCGCGGCGCTACAGTTCGGCCTGACCGACGCACCCGAGTCGGCGCTCGAGATGGCGGCGGTGCTGCGGCCGTTCTGGGAGCACAATCGCTTCCTCACCGAGGGCTATCGCTGGCTGACCGACGCGCTGACGAGGTCGAGCGAACCCACCGAGCTGCGCGCACGCGGGCTGTCCGCGGCGGCCTCGCTCGCGGCGTTGCTGTCCGATCGCGGGTCGGCGCGCCAGTTGGTGGACGAATGCGTTGCCCTGGCGCGCCGGGTCAATGCCCCCGACATCCTCGCGGAGGCGATGCTCGATTCGGCGCTGCTTGCCTTCAACGACGGCGACACCGCCCGCGCGCTCGAATTGGCCGAGACCGCCACGCATCTGGCGGCCGAGTGCGGCCATCACGCGATGGAGATGGACAGCCTCGCCTTCGCGTTCGTGTGCGCGCTGGTGCTCGCCGACGAACGCTCGACCGCCTTCGCCGAGCGGCTGCTGAAGGTCACCACAGAGCGCGGACCGTATCTGCTCGGCGGGCTGGCGCAGTGGTCGATGGGGCTGGATCATTGGCGGCGCGGCGATCAGCGTGCCGCGACCGGATATCTCGCCCGCTCCGTCGAGATGTTCAGCCTGTTCGACCGATGCGTCTGGCTCGCCTCCGGATTCGAAGGGCTGGCGTGGTCGGCGGTCGCGCGCGCCGACTTCGAGCGAGCCGCCCGTCTGCTCGGCGCCGCGGAGATCCTGGCGCGCAGCACGGTACGCCTCGCCCACGCCATCACCGGCGTACTCGGCGACAGGATGCGTGGTCGCGTGCGAGAAGAACTGGGCGAGCGGAAGTTCGAGGAGATCTTCGACAGCGGCGCGACGCTGTCGCTGAGCGAGGCGATCGATTACGCGCTGGGACGCGCGCCCGCCACGGCGCGACCGCCGCAGGCCGCTCCGGTCGAGGCGCAGGCGGCGGACGTCCTCACACGCCGGGAGAAGGACGTCGCCCGGCTGGTGGCGGCGGGGCACAGCAACAAACGCATCGCCGCCGAGCTGGTGATCTCGGTGCGCACCGCCGAGACCCACGTCGAGCACATTCTCACCAAGCTCGGCTTCACCTCCCGAACCCAGATCGCGGGGTGGGTCCGCGATCACGAGGTGTGATCGACGTGGACGGCGGGCGGTCAGAGACCGGCGGTGAGGAAATCGACGACCGCGCGCTCGAACGCCGACTTGCGTTCGATCTGCACCCAATGACCACACCGGGCGAAGACGCGCAGATCCGCGTTCGGGATCTGCCGTGCCGGGAACAACGCCGCCTCCACCGGTGTCACCCGGTCGTCACGCCCCCACAGGATCTGCGTCTCGGCGCGCAGGCCGCGCAGCCGGGCCCACAGCGGAACCGGTTCGGCGAGAGCGGGATCGGCGAAGGTCGCGTACGCGTCGCGCAGCGCGGCGATGGCGGCGGGATCGGAGGCGGCGGCCGACCGGGTCTCGATCAACTCCTCGGTGAGGGTCGCCGGATCCGACACCATGGCGCGCAGCCAGGGCAGCAGCCGTTCCCGGGTGGGAGCGGCGCTGAACTCCAGCAAGCGCGTGATGCCTTCGGACGGCTCGGGCCCCAGCACGTTCACCCCGACGCCACCGGGCGCCATCAGCACCAGCCGATCGACCCGGGCGGGATGTTCCAGCGCCAGTAGCGTCGCGACCGCGCCACCCATCGAATTGCCGAGCAGGTGCACCCGTTCCAGGTGGAGGTCATCGAGCAGGCCCAGCACCGCGTCGGCGGAGATGCGCAGATAGTTGCGTTCGTACACCGGCGGGCGGCCACTGGCACCGAAGCCCGGCTGATCCACGATCAGACAACGGAAACGCTCGGCCAGCACCGGCAGGTTGGCGCCGAAGTTGGCCCATCCAGAGACGCCCGGTCCGGAGCCGTGCAACAGCACCAGCGGCGCGCCCGACCCCGCTTCGTGGTAGCGCAGTTCCAGCCCGCCCGTCGTGCTCCGGCGCGTGGTGTTCTCCGCGGTGAGCGTCATCAGATCATCCGATCCGTGACCGGCAGGCCGAACGCGTCCCGGCCGTACAGGACCAGCGCGCGCTCCACGTCGTTGATCACGTGCACGCTCCCGGCGTGCGCGTCGCGCCAGTGCCGTTCGATCGGATTGGGTTTGCGGATCGCATGACCGCCGGAGTTGTCGAACAGCAGGTCGATGGCCTCGATGGCGCGTTCGGTGCCGCGCACCTGGTCGCGGCGGCTGCGGACCCGCAGTTCGAGGGGGATCTCCTCCCCCGCCTCGGCGTAGCGCAGCTGTTCGCCGATGTTGCGCTCCATCTGCAGGACGGCGGCGTCGATCTCGGAGGCGGCGCGAGCGACGCGGACGTGCGCGAACGGATCCTCGGCGGCCTTCTGCCCGCCGTAGGAGATCCGCACCCGCTCGCGCATGCGCTCGATGTGCGCTTCGTACGCGCCTTGGGCAGCGCCGATGATGGGTGCGGTGATGGTGTTGGAGAATACCGCGCCGAACGAAATCCGGTACAGCGCAGCGGTATTGATCTCCTGCCCGGGTCCGCGCAGCTCGGCCTGCTCACTCGCGCTGTAGGTCCGGTGGGCGGGTACGAACGCCTTCTCGATGACGATGTCGTTGCTGCCGGTGCCGGACAGCCCCGACACGTGCCAGACGTCCTCGATGCGGTAATCGGCACGCGGCACCAGAACGGTCAGATACTCCGCACCGCCTTCGTCGTTCGGCACGACCGCGCCCAGGAAGGCCCAGCGGGCGTGATCGCACCCGGAGGAGAAGCTCCACCGACCGCTGATCTCGAAACCGCCCTCGACCGGTGTCAGCTTGCCGGTCGGCGCGTACGACGACGAGACCAGCGTGTCCGGATCGGCGCTCCACACGTCCTCCTGCGCCCGCAGCGGAAACAACGCCAGTTGCCACGGGTGCGCGCCCAGCACCGAGGACACCCAGGCCGTGGACGGGCAGGCGGTCGCGATGGCGCGGATCACCTCGTAGAACGCGACCGGTGAGGATTCGTCGCCGCCGAAGCGGGACGGCTGCAGCATGCGGAACACCCCGGCCTCGGTCAGCTCCCGGATGCTCTGGTCGGGCACTCTGCGCTGCAGTTCGGCGTCGGCGGCTCGCTCCCGGATCGCGGGCAGCAGATCCCGTACCCGATCGAGCACCTTGTTGGTCATATGCGGTAGTCCTCCTGGTAGTGCCGTATTTCGACGCTAGGCCGTGCGGCGCCGTCCGGTCCGATCCATCCCGATGACCGGAACCCGCCGTCCGGATCAGCTGGTGCGGGCCGCGGCGGTACCTGCGCGGCGGCCGAAGAAGGTGCCGTCGCCGAGCGAAGTGCCGCTGATGTAGCCCTCGCCGTGCAGGTTGCTCGCGGCACGGCCCGCGGCGAACAGACCGGGGATCGGAGCGCCGTCGATATCGAGTACGGCGCCGTCGAGCGAGGTGTGCAGACCACCGAGGGTGAACACGGACGCACCGGTCCCACGGCGATCACCGGATTCCGACGGTGGCCGCACCCCCGCCCGTACGTCGATCGCGGCGAGCGGCGGCGTGAGGGGCCGCACCCAGCGCGGCGCTTTCCCGAACTCGGGATCCACCCCGCGCGAGGCGAAGTCGTTGTACCGGCGGACGGTATCGGCCAGCGCGGCCGCCGGTACGCCCATCAGGTCGGCGAGTTCCTCGGCGGTCTCCGCCACATGGGTCGGCTGCACACCCCACCGCTGTGGTTCCGGCACTTCCTCGAAGGCTCGTTCGTCCAGCACGACCCAGGTCCGCATGCCGTGCCGGAACAGCGCCGCCTGGCCGATCCGGCCGGGATATGTGTCCTCGTTGACGAACCGCTGCCCGTGCCCGTTGACCACCATGCCGCGCGCGGCGAGGCCGGGAACGAGCGAGATACCGACCTGGCCCGTGGACATGTGCCGCACGGCCGCGCCGAGCGCCTGCGCCATCCGGATCCCGCTTCCGTCGTCGGTGCCCGCGCTGACCTTGGTGTGCCCCAGCAGTTTCGGTGCGTGGGCGGCGAGCATGGCGTCGTTGTCCACGAATCCGCCGGTGGTCAGCACGACGCCGCGACGTGCCCGGATGGTCAGCTCCGTGCCGTACCGCCGGGCCACCACACCGACGACGGTGCCGTCGGCCGCCGGGATCAGGCAGGTCGCCCTGGTATCGAAAAGCGCTGTCGCGCCGGCGGATCGCGCTGCCTCGGCCAAACAGTCCATGAGCAGCTTGCCGCCGAAGTCGGCGGTGGCCGGGCGATGCCCGCGGGGCGCGGGACCGGCGAGGTCGGAGAACGGCTTGCTGTTCTCTCCCAGCCACATCAGCCCGTCATCCGTCGGCGGTACCCACGTCGGCGCGTCCCACAGTGTGGGCTTGAACGGCACGCCGCGGTCGGCGAGCCAGTGGAAGTGCGCGACGCTGTCCTCGCTGTAGCGAGAGATCTTGGCCGGATCCGCCCCCGGGCCGAGCGCGGCGGACAGGAACGCGGCCATGGCTCCCGGGTCGTCGTCGAATCCGCAGGCCCGCTGGATCGGTGTGCCGCCGCCGAGATAGATCTCACCGCCCGAGAGGACGGATGCGCCGCCGGGACCGCTCATCCGGTCCAGCACCAGCACCTGCGCGCCGCTCGCCGCCGCCTCGAATGCCGCCGCCGCTCCGGCGCATCCGTAACCGACCACCAGCACATCGGTCTCGAGGTCGTAGGCGCGCACGTCGGCGGCCTCCCGAGGCGCGACCGAATACCGATCACTCATGGGTCGACCTTCCCGCGCCGGTCGCGATGGCAGGCCCCCCGTCTTGGTGAGCGACCCGCCGGTCCCGTTCATCGGGACTGTGGTCGGCCGCGGGCTCGCCGTATGGCGATGGTGTGTGAACGGCGTCACGTCTGCATGGGCGCCAGCGAGGAGGAAGATTTCATGCGGGTCCTGGTCACCGGAGTTTCCGATCCGACCGGTCGCGCGGTGGCGCGCATGCTGCTGGCCGCGGGCCACGACGTGGTCGGGCTGGACCGCGCGCGGCACCGGTACGTCGACCCTCGGGTCGAGGTGATCACCGGTGATCCGGCCGAGCCCGAGCTGTGCGCACGGGCCGCCGCCGACTGCGCGTCGGTAGTGCATCTGGGCGGTTCGCTCGCCGCCATCGCGACGGCGGCCCGAGCGGCCGGGGCGCGAATCGTGGTTCCGGTGGTCGCGGGGTCGGAATCGATCGCCGAGGACGTCGTGCGGTCCAGCGGGGCGGCGGCGTTGATCGTGCGCACCGCGCCGGTCGCGGGCAGGCGCGTCGATGGCGCGAGTTGGCGAATCCTGCGCGGGCTGCTCGGTTCTCGCCGAGCTGGCGGATTCCAGGTGCTGCACACCGACGACTTCGAACGTTTCCTGGTGCTGGCCGCGCAATCCGAGCGCACCGGCGTGGTCGAACTGGCCGCGTCCGGGGTGGTCTCCACTGCGGACGCGCATCGCATCCGCCAGGCGGCCCGAACACGGAAGTCGCGGCGGACGGCCGGCACGCCACCGCAGGTGGATCCGAGGGTGGCACGCGACGAATGGGGATTCCGGTGCGGCTGGACCGCGTCCGAAGTGGCGGCCGACATCGTCCGCGGACTGACCGGTCGCAGACTCGAGGGCAACGAGTTCGTCGCCCGGCCCGGCGCCATCCCGCTGCCCGGCTACCTGATACCCACCCGCGCGGCCACCTCGGACGGACACGCGCTGGTGTCGGTCGCGCCGGAAGGTCTCGAGGGCGAGTTCGACGATCGCGTCGACCCGGCCTATCCGGTGCACACCGCGACCAATACATCCGAGGCACTGCCGGGACCGCTCACCCCGCTGACGGTGGATCTACAAGCGGGCGCTATCCGGCTGGCCAATGCCGCGATGGGCACCATGATCGCGCTGGACGGCATCGCGCTGGAGCACTGGACGAGCCGGGTCACCACGGTGCTCGGGCACCACATCTACATCAACGCCTCCATCGGCGTGCTGGCCGCGGAGAACATGCCGGGCTGGGACGAGCAGAGCATCCGCCGCGACGTCTACGGCAACATCCCGCCCGAGATCTCGCTGACCCCGCACGGCAAGCCACCCACACCGACGGGATTCGCCAGTACCCGCGCGACATGGCGCGCGGCGGGCCGGGTGCTGCGCACCGCGCTGCGCTACCGCGAGACCACCGACGGCATCAATGCCGCCGCGCATCAGGAATCCCTTGGCGCCGCGGCGATTCGCGAGCTCACCGATGAACAACTGCACGCCCGCGCCCTGCTGTGGCGGGATCGGCTGAATCAGTCCTGGGCGGCGGCGTCCATCGGGGTGATGATGACCGGCGCGGCCACCGCCATCCACTCCCGCGGCAAGGAAGCGGCGACCGTGCCCATCGATCTGGAGCGCTTGGAGTCGGCCAGGACCATGCTCGCGGTGGAACGGCTCGCCGCCTTGTGCCGGGCCGACACCGCGTTGCACGACGCGGCGCACGCGGGCGACGTCACCGCGGCGCGGACGATCTCCCCGGCGTTCGCCGCCGCGCTGGAGGAAGAGCTGCGGCGGATCGGACATCGCGGACCGGGCGAGTGCGAGCTGCTCAACCCGACCTTCGGCGACCGGCCGGAGCTGCTGGTGACCGCCGCCGCACGCGCCGCTCGGATGCCCGCGCCCAAGCGGGAACCGGTCGACCCGGCGCCCAGCCGCACCGCACGGATGGCGGCGGGAGCGACGATGGCGCGCGAACGCGTCCGCGACGCCGTGGTCCGGTACACCCACTGCCTGCGCCTCGCCGTGCGGGAGCGGGCGGATCGGCTGATCCGGCAGGGGCTGCTACAGCAGGCCGAGGACGCCTGCTTTCTCACGCTCGACGAAATACTCTGGGCGCCAGGCGATCTGACCGAACAGGTAGCACGCCGCCGAGCCGAGCTGAGCCGGTTGCGCGGCGTCCGCATGCCGGATGTGATCGCAGGTGACTGGGAGCCGCTGCCGAACGCGGACGCGTTGACGCCCGGAGACGGCCTGACCGGCATCGGGGTATGCCCCGGCGTCGTGGAAGGCACGGTGAAACGCGTCCTGTCCCTGGACGACGACATCGAGCCGGGCGACATCCTGGTGGCATCGGTCACCGACACCGGGCACACCGCGATGTTCGCCTACGCCGCCGCGGTGGTCACCGACATCGGCGGCTCCGCCTCACACGCGGCCATCGTGGCCCGGGAATTCGGCATCCCCTGCGTCGTGGACACCAAGACCGCCAGCACCCGGCTGGCCGATGGGCAACGGGTGCGGGTCGACGGGGCGGCCGGCACGGTCACCCTGCTCGCCGACGCCTGAGCCGTGGCCGGGGTCGCACACTCCGGCCCACTTGGCGGCTCGGCGTCGCCGGGCCGCGACTCTCTGGAAGGAATGAGCCAGTGACGATTTCGCGTGCTGTTCGCGGGGCGCTGACCGGTGTCGCCGCGGCATTGATCGCCGTGTTCCCGTCCACCACCACCGCATTGGCGGGGCCCGGACTGGTGCACACTGTGCACGACCGCTCCATGCAGTTGTCGTCGGCGCCGAATGCGCGGGACATCGGGGACTATCCCACCCAGGGCAACGGCAAACTCCGTACCGGCGTGGTGTTCCGCACCGACGCCCTGGACAAACTCACCGCCGCCGACCAGCAGAAGCTGGTCACGTCGGGCATCACCGCGGTGATCGATTTCCGCAGCCCGAACGAGGCCGGGGCCAACCCCGACAAGCTTCCGGCGTCGATTCCCGCGCTCGCGCGTCCGGTGTACGACCCTGGCAACGACTTCTACCTGATGGTGGGCAAGGCGGTGCAGGGCGGCCCCGCCGTGCAGCAGCAGATGTTCGGCGACGGCAAGGCCGCGGGCATCATGCGCGACTACTACCGCTGGCTGGTCACCGACGCAGCGGCTCGCGCGCAGTTCGGGGCCGCCATCCGGGACATCGTGAACGCGAACGGACCGGTGTTGTTCCATTGCACCGCGGGCAAGGACCGCACCGGTTGGATGACCGCGATCTTGATGACGGCGCTCGGTGTCCCGAAAGGCCAGGTGTACAAGGACTATCTGGAGTCGAACGACAACCTGGCCGCGAGCAACAAGTCGACGATGGACGGGCTGGTGGCCAAGGGGCTGGTCACCGATCCGGCGCTGTTCGATCCGATCCTCGGCGTGCGCGCCGAATACCTCGACGCTGCTTTCGACCAGGCCGCCGCGTCCTTCGGATCGTTCGACCGGTTCGTCACCGACGGACTCGGCGTCGACGGTGCCACGCTGGAAGCGCTGAAAGCCGAACTGTTGCCGCGGTAGTCGACGACCGGAGCGGGTCGGGTGGATCGTGATCCACCCGACCCGCTCAGACGTTTCGGGACCCACCGGACGACCGCGCCGCTGAGCGTATGCGGGTCACGAATTCGCGCTCGAGGATCGGGCCGCCATCAGCACGCGGAGGGTGTCGCCCGGACCCATAACCACCCTCCGGTGGCATGCGGCATCAACCGACCGTTCGATGGGGTGTGCGACTTCCGGCACAGCGGACTTACTTCTGAATGGTGATGTTTCCAGCGCGATGGGTGGCGACACTGGAACCACGCCGGTCGGGGAATCGCTACAGCGTCGGCGCCCAGTCGAGTGAGGAGTCGATCAGTGACACAGCAGGAGTGGCGCGGGACGGTCGTGAAGAAGTCGCGTGGGTTGCTGGACGGCGCGAATCTGTATCGGCGCTTGCACGTTCGGTTGCAGGACGGCAGCACGATGAAGATCCGTGTGGACCGGACGTTGTGGAAGGTGCTGGAGGTCGGCGACTCGGTGATCAAGCGGGCCGGAGCCGACCCGGTCAAGGACTGACCTGCCGGGGCGGCTCGGTGAGCTCGCCGGACCGGGCCGCGATGTCCTATTCCGGCGCGATCAGCACGGCACGCAGTCGTGCCAGCTCCCCTGTGGTGAGCCCGCCGGCCAGCAACCACTCGGCCGCGCCGCCGTGGTCCGCGGACAGTTTCGCGAGAAAACGCCGCATCACTTCGGCCTCGACGCCGAGAATGCCGGTGCTGACCGGGGGCAGCCCCGTGTAGGAAGGAAGCGCGTCGAGCCGGTCACGGACCCGGTGCATGCGTTCGCCGGTCAGGGCGTAGTCGGCCGCGATCGCCTCCGGCGGCACGCCCACCGCGTCCAGGAGCACCGCTGCGAGCACTCCGGTGCGATCCTTGCCCGCGGCGCAGTGGAACAGCACCGAGTGGTGGCCTGCGTCGATGACGAGCCGGACCGCCGCGACGATGGACTCGGCGCTGCCCGCCAGCAGCTTGTCGTACAAGTCGACCAGATCCACCCGGCTCGAGTCGGGGACCAGATCTCGTGCGGCGAGCGAGGATTGCGGCGATTTCCGCACCGGGAGGCAGACCCGCCGCACGTCGGCGGCGGCCAGCAGGCCGTAGCCCTCGCGCTCCACCTCGTCGGGCAGCCGCAGATCGATCAGTGTGCGCAGACCGATCGGTCCGAGCAGCTTCGCCATGTCGGACTCGGTGAGATTCTGCGGCGTGCTGGAACGGTAGACGACGCCGAAACGGGTTGTGCCGCCGTTCTGCACGGGCAGCCCGCCCAGGTCGCGGACGTTGTCGATATGGGCGAACTCGACCCACCGGTCACCGGGCACGGTGGCTTCGCCCGTGCTGTCAGTGGGCACGGCCGGCCGCCGCCTCGTCGGCGCGGCTCAGGCCGCACAGTCCGATCAGGTCTTCGTGCAACTCGAACCACACGGTGTGGTAGCTGTCGAGCACCGGACGTGCGACCCAAGCGTGGTCACCATCGGCGATCCGCTCGACAGCGTGTGCGAAGCGGGCGCGGTACCGTGCCAGCCGGGGCGCGACGTCGCCGATCCGCCGCAGCAGCGGCTGCACGGCGCCGTGCAGGTCGGTCAGCCGGGTCAGCACCGAACCGTCGTAGTCGGCGTCGGCATGATCGTTGACGGTGGCCGGATCCTTCATCTGCCAGGCGGTGACGACTTCTTTCAAAACGCCGTTGAAATCGCAGAATTCGGCGTAGACAGAGGCGATCGCGGCACGGTCGACGGTCCGTCGCTCCGCCGCCAGCAGGCCGTCCAGGTGCTGTCTGCCCTCGGGTGTGAGCCGCACTCCGATCGGTGTCGCGGCGCACCAGCCCGCGGTTACCAGCTGTTCGCATCGACCGGCGACGGTCTCGGCAGACGCACCTACGCCCGCGGCCAGCGCGTCATGGGCGGCCCGGCCTTTGATGCCGATCAGCCGCAGCAAATCGAGGTCGGGTATGTCCGTCACGGTCGCCGGGGGTGACACATCTACTTGCCCCGGGACATCGGTCGCGCGCGCGTCGAGCCACGCCGCCAACCGGTCGGCGTCGGTGCCCGCCCACCCGGCCAATCGGCCGACGTCCGCGAGGGTGCTCGCATCGACGGGTTTGCCTTCGACCCGGCCCGGCCAGACGCTGCCCGCACCGCCGTCCACGGTCACCACCTGACCGGCGAGGGCCGCGACGACGCCAGGGCCGCAGCCGACCACGCAGGGCCTGCCGATCTCGCGGCCGACCAGCGCGGCATGCGAAGTGGCGCCGCCCAATTCGGTGACGATCGCCCGGGCGGCGATCATGCCGTGCAGGTCGTCGGGGCTGGTGGTCGGGCGGACGAGGATCACGTCCTCGCCCGTCTCCGCCCTACGCTCGGCCTCGTGCGGATCAGTGACGACGACACCCGAGGCCAGGCCCGGACACGCCGCTTCGCCGCGTGCGAGCGGTGTCCCGGTGTACTCCCCGGTCGCCGGGCGCAGCACAGTGCGCACCTGGTCGGCGGTGACCCGGTTCAGCGCCTCGTCGGTGCCGATGAGCCCTTCCTCGGCCATCGCGACCGCGGCACGCACCGCCGCCCGCGCCGAGCGCTTGGCCGACCGCGACTGCAACAGCCACAGGGCGCCGGACTCGACGGTGAATTCGATGTCCTGGATATCGCGACCGTCGCGTTCCAGCAGGTCGGCCGCCGCGATGAGTTCGGCGTACACCTGCGGTGACAGCGTCGCCAGTTCGTCGAGCGGCCGGGGGGTGGTCCGGCCGGACACCACGTCCTCACCCTGTCCGCCGACCAGCCACTCGCCGAACGTCGCACGCTCTCCGGTGTTCGGGTTGCGGCTGAACAGCACACCGGTACCGGACTTCTCGTCGAGATTGCCGAACACCATGGCTTGCACCGTCACCGCCGTGCCGAGGCTTGCGGACACGCCGCGATTGCGCCGATACGTCTGCGCCCGGGGCGAATCCCAGGACCGGAACACCGCACTGATGGCCGCCCGCAACTGCTCCCAGGGGTCCTCCGGCACCGCACCGGCGGGATCACCCAGCACCGTTTCGCGATACTGGGTACGGAACCGCTCCCGCGTATCGGCCGCGTAGCCCGGATTCCCGGTCTCCGCCGCCAGCGCTCGCTCGACCGCCTCGTTCATGCCGAGGTTGAGCACCGTGTCCATCATCCCCGGCATGCTCACCGCGGCGCCCGAGCGGACCGACACCAGCAGCGGGCGGGTGCCGGAGCCGAAGATGCGGCCGGTGCCGTGCTCCACAGCGGCGATGCCCGCCCGGACACCGTGCCAGATGTCCTCGCCGATCTCCCCGCGCGCGGAGAAGTCGGCCCAGCCCTCGACGGTGATCACGAACGCGGGCGGCACCGAGAGGCCGAGCGCGCGCATGCGGTTGACGCTCCACGCCTTGCCGCCGATGCGTTCCCGGGACAGCGAACAGGCGCCGTCGAGTTCGACGACCGGCCCCGCGCCCGCTGCCTCGTCGTTTCGCTCCACTAGCTCTGCTCCGGCCGTCATGTCACTCCTTGGCAATCACTGAACGTTCCGCGCCTCAGCGCGATTCGGATCTCGTACACCGGGCCGTGCGCGGCGCGAACCGCGGCGCACACACCTGTCGCTCGTTTCGAGCCTGCCGTGCCACTGGTCACCTGTCGTACCCGTGGTCCCGCTGAGCAGGACCAGTGCTCCCGCGTGAGCCGACCCGATGGCGGCATGCCGGTCGTCGCCGCCCTCGACCGCTCGACGTGCCATATCGCGACCGCGCCGGTACCGATGGGCGATACGCGGTACCTGCGAACTCCTGACCGGGAGAGAATTCCCGGTCAGCGGGATCTTCGGCGGCGATCGGTCCGCAGCGAACGGCTGGTACGGCACGATCGCGGCATGGATCGACGGCGCGCGGCGACCGGTGAGCTCGCGACCATTCCGGCGGTACTGGCCGACCGGGCACGGCGGCACGGCGCGCGGATCGCGGTGGTGGCGCCGGAGGGTCAGCTCACCTACGCCGAACTCGCCGTCGCGGCGCGGCGGGTCACACGGGCGTTGCTGGCACGATCGGTGCGGCCCGGCGATCGGGTGGCGATCTGGGCACCCAACACCGCGCGATGGGTGACCGCCGCGCTCGGCGTGCTCGGTGCGGGCGCGACGCTCGTCCCGATCAGTACTCGGCTGCGCGGTCGCGAGGCGGCCGACATCCTCGCTCGCGGCCGGTGCCGCATGTTGCTCACCGTGGCCGGATTCCTCGGCACCGACTACCCGGGGATGCTGCGGGAGTCGGGGTGCGCGCTGCCGGAGTTGCACACCACCGTCGTGCTCGACGACACCGCCGTGGAACTCTCGTGGTCCCGATTTCTCACACTCGGCGTCGAAGTTCCCGTCGCGGACGCCGACGCGCGGATCGCGTCCGTGGACCCGGAGTCGGTCTCCGACATCCTGTTCACCTCCGGCACCACGGGAGTGCCGAAAGGCGTGCCGTCCACCCACCGGCAGACGATCGATGCGTTCAGCCGTTGGGCCGATGCGGTCACTCTCGCCGGCGACGACAGGTATCTGCTGGTGAACCCGTTCTCCCACACCTTCGGCTACAAGGCCGGGATCATCGCGTGCCTGTTACGCGGCGCCACCATGGTGCCGGTGGACCGATTCGATCCGCAGCGTGTGTTCAGGGCCATCGAGCGCGAGCGGATCACCGTGCTGACCGGCCCACCGACGCTCTTCCACGACCTGCTCACGCACCGACGCGCCGCCCACGATCTGAGTTCCCTGCGGCTGGCGGGCACGGGTGGTTCGAGCGTGCCGACCGAATTGGTGGAGCGGATCCGCCGTGAACTGGGTGCCGAGAAGATCTTCACCGGGTACGGACTGACCGAGTCGACCGGCGTCGCCACGATCTGCGCACCCGATGCACCGGCGCACCTCCTGGCGCACACCGTAGGAAAAGCGCTGCCCGGCATGCTGATTCGGGTTGTGGACGATTCCGGGCGACGGGTGCGGGCGGGTGAGCCCGGCGAGATCGTGATTTCCGGTCCCAACGTGATGCACGGTTACCTCGACGACCCCGCAGCGACAACAGCGGCCATCGATTCCGGCGGCTGGTTGCACACCGGCGATATCGGCACCCTCGACACCGACGGCTACCTGCGCGTCGCCGACCGCCGCGCGGACATGTTCATCGTGGGCGGGTTCAACGTCCACCCCGCCGAGATCGAGCGAATCCTCCTCGACCATCCCGAGATCGCCGAAGCCGCAGTAGTCGGTGTCCCCGACGCTCGTCTCGGTGAAGTCGGCCACGCCTTCGTCGTCCCCGACGGCCCCGTCGAAATCGACCCGACAGAGATTCTCGCCTGGGCCCGGACCCGTATCGCCGGTTACAAGGCCCCGCGTCGCATCGAGGTCGTAGCGGCACTACCTCGAAACGCTGCCGGCAAGGTCCTCAAACGGGTCCTTCGTTCGCAGGGTGCCCAGCCCTGAGCACTTCCCCGCCTCTACCCCGGTAATCGCCTCCCAGGCCGCCGGCGAACCTGTAGGTGAACCCAATCCACCGTTGCACCATCCCCCACGCGGCAGGATAGCCATATGGGTCAGGAGACCAATGCATCGCCCCTTGGAGCGCCACCGTCTCGAGCCCGCTCCATTGCCATCCCCCCGGCATGGGCCGTCCTTCTTGTCGAAGCGCCGGAAACGAGCAAGGCGGTCCTACTCCGCCAGGTCGCGAAGGACCCGGTTCGGTAGGACCACCTTGTGCAGTGGGTGATCAGCGAGAACGCGTCCGGCTGCTGACACGCACCTGCCGCCCACAGGATCGCGCGCCGCGTGTCAGGCGACCTCGTTCTTCATCTGGGCGGTGAGGATCTTCTGATAACCGGATCCGAAAAGCCTTGGCAGCCAATCGATGACGTGGGCGTCCGCGCCGATCAAGATCTTCGCCTTGTTCTTGCGGATACCGTTCACGATGACCCGCGCGGCGTGCTCCGGGGTGGTCTTGGCCAGGCGGTCGAAGTTGGCGGCCAGCGCGTCGCGGTCGCGATCGCCGCCCGCCCGCGCCTTCCAGGCGATCTCCGTCTTGATCATGCCCGGATGCACGCTGCTGACGCCCACCGCGTGCCCGGCGATGTTCATCTCCTGCCGCAGCGCGTCGGTGAAGGCGCGAATGGCGAATTTCGTCGCACTGTATGCGCCCTGGCTTGGGCAGGCGGCGAGGCCGAACATGCTCGACACGTTCGCGATATGGCCGTCACCGGAGGCGATGACATGAGGCAGGAACGCCTTCGTGCCGTAGGCGACGCCCCAGAAGTTGATGCCGACGATCCATTCGAAGTCGGCCCAGCCGAGTTCTTCTACATTCGCGGTCAGCGAGACTCCGGCGTTGTTGACCACCAGATTGATCCCGCCGAAGTCCTCGGCCACCTCGTCGGCGTGGCGGTACACCGCCGCCCGGTCGGTCACGTCCAGCTTGTACGCGCGGGCTTGCGCGCCTTCCTTGGCACACAGCGCCGCGGTCTCGGCGACGTTCTCCACGTTGCGGCCCGACAGCGCCAGCCGTGCACCTCGGCGGGCGAGTTCGACCGCCAACGCCCGGCCGATCCCCGCGCCCGCGCCGGTGATCACCGCGGTCCTGCCCTCGAAATTCTTCACGGTCGATTTCCTTGTCTCGCTCGGCGGTCGGCCCGCCGGTTTGCTCTGCCGGTGGTCCTCACAGGCACGTGTAGCCGCCGTCCGCCACGAATTCCGAGCCGGTGCTGAAGCTCGACTCGTCGCTGATCAGGAACAGCACCAGGTTCGCCAGTTCCTCGGGACGGCCGGCCCTGCGGATCGGCTGATTGCCCGACATGCCCTGCGAGCGTGTCGAATCCGCGGTCATCTCGGTGACCACGACACCGGGGTGCACCGAGTTGACGCGAATGTCGTCGGCGGCGAACTCCTGGGCGGCGGTCTTGGTCATGCCGCGCACGGCCCATTTGGACGCGGTGTAGCCGAGGATGTTGGAGAAGGCGATGATGCCGCCGATCGAGGAGATATTGACGATGGAGCCGCCTCCGGCCCGGCGCATCGACCCCAGCACCGCCTTCATGCCGAGGAACACCCCGACCTGGTTGACGTCGATCACCTTGCGGAAATCGGCTTCCGACAGCTTCTCGATCGGATCGACGTGGACGATGCCCGCGTTGTTGACCAGGCCCGAGACCGGCCCGAAGACCTTCTCGGTGTAGGCGACCACGTCGTTCCAGGCCGACTCGTCGGTGACGTCGAGCGGGAGGAAGGTCGCCGCGTCGCCCAGCTCGGCGGCCAGAGCCACGCCATCGTCCACCAGGACGTCGCTGATCAACACTCTGGCGCCCTCGGCGACCAGCCGCCGCGCGAAGGCCGCACCCATTCCCCGGGCGCCGCCGGTGACGATCACGTTCTTACCCTCGACGCGTCCCATCAACGCGCTCCTTCCGATGTCTGCGCCCGACGTTCGGTCGTTCCCGGCTGGTTCCCTGCGATATGACCGGCCGCGATGTAGCCGAATACCATGGCGGGACCGATGGTCGCGCCCGCGCCCGCGTAGTCGTTGCCCATCACCGAGGCCGAGTTGTTCCCCGCCGCGTACAGGCCGGGGATGGGCTGGTCG
Organism: Nocardia sp. NPDC059691; assembly: GCF_042733915.1. Taxonomy (NCBI): domain Bacteria; kingdom Bacillati; phylum Actinomycetota; class Actinomycetes; order Mycobacteriales; family Nocardiaceae; genus Nocardia; species Nocardia sp. NPDC059691. The sequence goes on from NZ_JBHWFB010000011.1 coordinate 76,728, forward strand.
TCGCTGTCGAGGACGCGCGCGTGCTCGTCGGTGACCAAACCGCCCTTGGTGCCCAGATCACCCGGCACCATCTCGACGGCGTAGAACGGCCCCTGCTCGATCGGTGCCAGGCACGGATTGGGCCGCACCGTCGGATCGCCGTAGTAGCGGTCGTACGCGGAATCACCACGGCGGAAGTCCTCGTCGCGACCGGCACGGGCGAAACCGTTGAAGCGCTCCACCGTCGCGGTGAGCGCCGCGGGCGGCACGCCGATCTTCGCCGCGAGCTCGGCCAAAGTGTCTGCCTGCCGGATGATCCCGGCATCCAGGTACTTCTGCGGAAGCGGACGCTTCGGGAAGTTGCCCAGGAACAGGTACCGGTCCCGGAACCGCTGGTCCATGATGAAGTACGCCGGGATGTGCCCGACGCCCGCCGCTTCCTGCTCGTACATCTTGTGCACGACGTTCACGTAGGGGGCCGATTCGTTGACGAACCGCTCGCCCGCGTGGTTCACCATGATGCCGCCGGGCTGGGAGCGCTCGGCCAGGCAGAAGAACGGCGGCCCGTCGGGATTGCGCACGGACGGTCCCCACCAGGCGTCGTCCATGAGATCGACCGCGCCACCGGCCTTCTGGCCCGCGACGATGCCCTCACCGACGTTCTCGGTGGCGCCCACCGTCCATTCGGTGGACTGGGGGCCGCTCATGTACTGCCGACGCATCTCCAGGTTGTGCTCGAAGCCGCCCGCCGCCAGCACCACGCCGCGGCGCGCCTTGATCACCACCGGTGTCCCGTCGCGTTCGGCGCGTACGCCGACCACCGCGTTGCCCTCGGTGATCAGTTCGGTCAGCGGCGTGTTCAGCCACACCGGCACCCCGGCGTCGCGCAGCGACAGCCACAGCCGGGCCGCGAGGGCCTTGCCCAGGCTCAGCGGCAGCCGTCCGCGCAGCTTGTTCCCCACCGCTTGGATACCGACCTTGATCGCGGTGCGCTTCCCGGCCCAGGTGCGGGCGATCATGTTCAGATCGTGGAAGTCGCTGACGGTGAAGGCGATGCCCTTGGGACCGGACATGGTCGGCTGGTTGATCTTGTGCAGGTCGCCGCCGAGCAGCCGTCCGTCCAGCGGGGCCGGCTCGATGCTGCGTCCCTGGGCGAGACCACCGGGGAACTCGGGGTGGTAGTCGGAATAGCCACGGTCGTAGACGAATTCCCAATATTTGCTGCGAGCGCCGAGGTAGCGCATCATCTCCGGTCCGCGCTCGAGAAACGCCCGCTGCCTGGCCTCCGGTACCCGATCGCCCACCACGGCCGCGAGATAGGTGCGGGCAAGTTCCGGGCTGTCGGGCACGTCTTCGCTCTGGAGTACCGGGTTGTTGGGAATCCAGATGCCGCCGCCGGACCGTGCCGTGGAGCCGCCGAACGCTCGGCCTTTCTCGATCAGCGTCACCGAAAGTCCACGGTAGGCGGCCGTCAGGGCGGCGGTCATGCCCGCGGCGCCGGAACCGACGACCACCACGTCGAATTCGAATTCCTGAGTCATCGCGTCGCTTCCCGTCAGTAGCCGCAGCCGGTGAGCATGCCGCCGTCGACCACGAATTCGCCTCCGGTGCAATAACTCGCCGCGTCCGAGGCCAGGAACACCGCCACATGGGAGACCTCGACGGGCTGCCCCCAGCGCGGGATCGGCAGGCTCGCGAAGAAGCCGTCGCCGTCGACGCCGGACGCACCGGACACCGCCGCGGTCATGGGCGTGGCGATGCCGCCCGGGTGCAGCGAGTTGACCCGGATACCCAGATGGCCGAGCTCGCGGGCGGCCGACTTGGTGATGCCGCGGATCGCGAACTTGCTCGCGCTGTAGGCGGACAGGCCCGCGGCGCCGACGAACCCCTCCACCGAGGAGACGTTCACGACCGCACCGCCGCCGGTCTCGGCGAGCGCCGGTGCGGCGGTCTTGATGCCCAGCCAGGTGCCGGTCACGTTGACCGACATGATCGCGGTGAAATCCGCCAGAGCCATTTCGGCGATCGGGACGAACCGCAGGATGCCCGCGTTGTTCACCACCGCGTCCAGCCGCCCGTAGTGGCCGACCGCCTCCGACACCGCAGCGGACCAATCGGCCTCGCTGGTCACATCGTGGTGCACGTACCGCGCGGCGTCACCCAGTTCCGCGGCCAGCGCCGTTCCCTCGTGATCGAGCACGTCACCGAACACCACCCGCGCGCCCTCGGCCACGAACTGCCGTACGTGCTCGGCGCCCATCCCGGGCGCCCCGCCGGTGACCAGCGCCACCTTGCCGTCGAGTTGTCCCACCGATTTCCGTCCTCTCTGACCGTCCCTTGCGCACCGACGCTAGGTCGCCCACCGGGGCAAGGCACCGGATGGTCCCGGCCACCGGGACTAGCTCCTGACCTGAGAAATTCCAGCGGTCATATTTCGATTAGGCATACAGCTTCCGACTGTCCCGCAGCGGGACGAATCACCCCGACGAAACCGGAAACGCCCGATCGGGCGTCGAGAAGGAGACCGGATGAAGTTCTCGATGATCTTCGAGGCCCAGATGGCCAACCCCTCGCGTGAGCACGAGCACCAGGTGCTGCGCGACTGTGTCGAGCAGGCGGTACTCGCCGACGAGATGGGATTCGACACCGTCTGGGCGGTCGAGCACCACGGCTTGAAGTGGTACGCGCACATGAGCGCCCCTGAGGTCTTCCTGACCTGGGTGGCCGCCAAGACCGCACGGATCCGGATCGGGCACGGCGTGGTGTGCATGCCGTTCAACTTCAACCACCCCGTGCGGGCGGCCGAACGCGCCGCGATGCTCGACGTGCTGTCCGGCGGCCGGCTCAACCTCGGCGCGGGCCGCGGCGCGACGCCGGTGGAGACCTCCATGTGCGGTGTCGACCCCGAGCGCACCTACCAGGAGGTCGAGGAGTCGCTGCGCATGATCGGCAAGGCATGGCAGGATCCCGAAGCCGAATTCGAGTACAACGGCGAACTCTTGCAGGTCTCGCCGCATTCGCTGCTGCCGCGGCCGGAGCAGTTGCCGCATCCGCCGCTGTTCATGGCGTGCACCAAGAAGGACACGCTGAAAATGGCCGCCGACTACGGAATCGGCGCGCTCGTGCTGGGTTTCGCGGGCGTGGAGGAGATCGCCGAACTGCGGCGCACCTATGACGAGGCGATCGCCGCGCGCACCGGTGAGCGTTTCGTCTCGACCGTCGTGAACGATCATTTCGCGGCGCTGTGCCCCACCATCGTCCTCGACGACCGGGAGAAGGCACAGCAGATCGGCGCCCGCGGGCAGCGCTTCTTCGCCCAGTCCATCAAGCACTACTACGGCGCGGGTCCGGCTCCCGACGAGGCCGTGGACCCGAACGCGGACGAAGTCGCCGCCATCAAGCAGGCCGCCGACGACCACGTGGCCTATCTGCACGAGGCCAAGATCCCCGTGAAGACCGGCGCCACCTCGGTCTTCAACGTCGAGCACGCCTACGGCAGCCCCGAGGACGCCATCGCCTACGTCGAGCGTCTGCAGGCCGCGGGCGCCGACGAGATCCTCTGCCTCATCCAGATGGGCACCGTGCCGCAGGAGGCATGCCTGGAAACCATCCGGCACTGGGGCGAGAAGGTCATCCCCCACTTCCGCAACAGCTGACCCGCCACGACATCGAGGAGTTCGACATGGTTGACCTGAGTGGGAAGGTCGCCCTGATCACCGGCGCCGCCCGGGGACAGGGCGCCGCCGAGGCGCGGCTGTTCGTGGAGCGCGGCGCCCGGGTGGTGATCACCGACGTGCTGGAAGCCGAAGGCGCGCAACTGGCCGAATCGCTGGGCGCCGCCGCGCGTTTCGTCCGGCACGACGTCGGCAGCGGTGACGACTGGGAGGCCGCCGTCGGCACGGCGGTTACGGCGTTCGGCATGCTGGACGTCCTGGTGAACAACGCAGCCATCTACACCGCGAAGCCGCTGACCGACACCGCGCCGGAGGAGTTGGAGCGAATCCTGCGCGTGAATCTGGTCGGTCCGTTCCGCGGCATCCAGGCGGCGATCGGGCCGATGACGCGGGCGGGCGGCGGCTCGATCGTCAACATCTCCTCGCAGGCGGGCCTCGAGGGGCTGATGGGTCACTCCGCCTACGGCTCCTCGAAATGGGGACTGCGCGGGCTGACCAAGACCGCCGCGCTCGAACTGGGCCCGGCCGGAATCCGGGTCAACTCGGTGCATCCTGGCCCGATCGCGACCCCGATGGTCCCGTACCTGACCACCGGCCCCGGCAGCTTCCCCTCCCTGCCGCTGCAACGCACCGGCGCGCCGGAGGAGGTCGCCGAACTGGTCGCGTTCCTTGCTTCCGACGCCTCGGCCTACATCACCGGCGCCGAGGTGACGGTCGACGGCGGCCTGGCGGCGGGCAAGTTCCTGCCACCGGATTTCGAGCAGTAGCGAAAGGAGCGAGCCGCGATGCCGCTGACACCACAGGCGCGGGCGATCGTCGAGGCCGCGGGTGCCGCGTTCCCGAAATTGGGCACCGAAGTGCTCGACGCCGCCGAGGCGCGGCGGCTGCTCGCCGCCCGCCCCGCGCCCGTCGTCGATCCGATTCCCGTCGCCGAGGTGTGGGATCGACTGGTTCCCGGCCCGCCGGGCGCACCCGAGATCCGGGTCCGCATCTATCGTCCCGCCGCGGCGGTGCAGCCGCCTCCGATCGTGATCTTCTGCCACGGCGGCGGATTCGTGATCTGCAGCCTCGACAGCCATGACCGGTTCTGCCGAGCCATGGCCGTCGGGGCGGAGGCGATCGTGGTGTCGGTGGACTACCGGCAGGCGCCCGAGCACCGGTTCCCCGCGGCCGCCGAGGACGCGTACGCGGCGCTGCGCTGGGTCGCCGACCACGCCGAAACGCTGGGCGGCGATCCCGCCTGCCTCGTCGTGGCCGGGGACAGCGCGGGCGGCAACCTCGCCGCGGTGACCACGTTGATGGCACGCGATCGAGGCGGTCCCGAGATCGCCCGGCAACTGCTGCTGTATCCCATGCTCGATCCGGCCTGCGCCACGGCGTCCTACCGCCAGAACGCGGACGGCTATTTCACCACCGCCGCCCACCTGCGCTGGTATTGGCGTCAGTACCTGGGCTCGCACGACGGCGCCGATCCGTACGCCAACCCACTCACCGCCGACCTGTCCGGGCTCCCGCCCGCACACATCGTCACCGCCGAGTTCGATCCGCTGCGCGACGAGGGCGAGGACTACGGGCAGCGGCTGCGGCGAGCCGGTGTCCCGGCGGCGATCCACCGCTGCGACGGCATGTTCCACGGCTTCCTGAGCATGGCCGACGACCTGCCCGAGGCGGTCCGGGCCAACACCGCCACCTACGAGGTCGTACGCGCCGCCCACGCCGAGCGGCGTTCCTGAACGAGCCCGCACCACGCACTGTTAGGACCCACCCATGACGATCCAACGGATCGGCCCCGCCTACCCCACCGACGACCTGCCCGCCACGGTGGCACTGCTGGCCGCCGTCCTCGCTACCGAACCCACCGTCGTCGACGGCGACCGCTGGGCCCAGTTCGACAGCAATGGCGTCCGCGTGATGCTCGCGGGCACCGACCGCGAGGACGACAGCCCGTTCCTCGCGATCAAGGTGGACGACCTGGATGCCGCGTTGAACCGGCTGCGCGCCGGAGGTTTCGAAGCCGCGCAGCCGGCCATCGGACCGCACGAACGCCGCGCCGTGATACGGCCGACGCCCGGCTCCGCCTGGCACATCGCCCTCTATGAACCGATCTCGGGTGCGAATCCGGCCCAGCGAACGGAAACATCCGAGTAGCAACGAAATACGGCTCGGCCGGGCATTGTCACTCGGAGTGGATTCCGGCGGCCGGTTCCGATGCGGCCGGATCTGTCGGGTTCGCCGGATCGGGGGGAACCGCACGGAACGATTCGGACGGCGGTCGCCGTAATGCGCGATCGAAGGCACGCGCCGAGGCGGGCCACGGGTTGGTGACGCGCCCGCTGGCGTGTTTGTACCAGCAGTTCGGTCCCATCGCCGGCCACACCGTCTTGGTGACCGCTTGCTCGAGCCACTGCAGATGTGCCCGCATCGCGGTTTCCCTGACCTCGATCGCGGACGCGCCGATCCGATCACGCCAGTGCAGGCAACGGACGATGTAGTCCACCTGACACTCCTTCATTCCCGGATTGCTGCCCGCGGGGTTGAAACTGTTCGGCCCGGCGATCAGGAAGGCATTCGGATAGCCGGGGACCGCCATGCCCAGTAGCGCGGTCGCTCCGGAACGCCACTGGTCGTGCAGCAGCACGCCCCCGCGTCCACGCACGGTGATCGGGACCAGGAACTCCGGAGCACGGAAACCGGTGGCGTAGATGATCACATCCGCGGCATGGTGTGCACCATCGGCGGTGCGCAGTCCATCACGGGTGATCCGGGCGATCGGGTCGGTGATCAGCTCGACGTTCTCGCGGGCCAAGGCCGAATAATAGTGACTGTCGAAGATGATGCGCTTGCCCCCGATCGGATAGTCGGGGGTGAGTTTCGCCCGCAGCCGCGGGTCCGCGATCCGGCTGTGCAGGTACCGCCGGGCAGCCCATTCGGCGGGCCGCGCCGACCAACCTCGGCGCATGATCGGCGCGAGCACGGCATCGGAGCCGTAGTACAGGACTCGGCGATAGAGATGGTGAGCGCCGGGCAGCCGCAGCGCCGTTCGAGCGAGCGGCCCGAAGTCGGCGGGTGGTTTGGGCAGTACCCAGTGCGGCGTGCGCTGGAAGACGCGGACCCGCCGGGCTTTCGTGGCCAGGGTCGGCAACATCTGTGCCGCGCTGGAGCCGGTGCCGATCACCGCCACGTCCCTGCCGTGCAGGTCCTGGTCGTGGTCCCAGCGCGCGGAATGGAACGACGGTCCGGCGAAATCCGCCCGGCCCGCGAGATCGGGAATGCTCGGCCGGTGCAGCTGGCCCACGGCGAAGATCACCACCTCGGCGACCACACGCCGCCCGTCGGAGGTGGTCAGTTCCCACCCGCCCTCGGTTTCCAGATAGCTGGCTTCCCTTATCGCGGTGCCCAATCGCAGATGCGGAACCAAACCGTGGTCGGCGGCGACCCGGCGCAGATACTCCAGGATCTCCGCCTGGCGCGGATATCGGATGCGCCGACTTCGGTAGGGCGCGAACGAGAACGAATACAAGTGGGACGGCACATCACAGGAGCAACCCGGATAGGTGTTGTCTCGCCAAACCCCGCCGACGTCGCCGTCCCGCTCGAAGATCACGAAATCCGTGATCCCGGCTCGCCGCAACCCGACTCCCATCCCGATGCCGCCGAAGCCCGCTCCGACGACAGCCACCTTGTAGGTCATCGAGATCGCCACCCTCCTCCTTCATCGTCACACAGTCAACATGCAGCTACCTCATCTCTTCGTTGGCTGAAGGCTTCTGGATGGAAACACTTCCGAGTGGTTGACCGCTGGACGGCGTATGCCAGAAGTACGGGGCCACAGTGAAACACCGCGCATCACATGATCAACGGGACGATGTTCGACGATCCGCTGACTGTCGCGGTCCTCCATTCACCACGCGGTCATTCGCGATCGATCGCCCGTCAAGTAGCACACTCTCCGCTATTTGCCGGGCCTTGTCGCAGGTACGGCCGATCGTCCCGTCGCAACGAGAGCGCGGGAGATGCCGAGGACCGTTTCGCCGAACGCGACGGATTCGACGTGGCGCTGGTCAACGGCACATCCGGGATCGCCAAGTGGACGAAGGCGTCTTCTGAACGAATTGCGGCGCAGCGTTTTTCGCGGGGACACCGGACGAATCGACAGACACGCCTTACAAGCCGGCGAATGCGGTTGCCGCGATACAACTGAGCGTTCGCCCGTTGGACATCCGCGCGCGGCATTCCACGGAGCGACCGGCCCGGCGCGTCCGGTGTCAGCGGGGCGCGACGTTCGGTCCGGCCACCACCGGTACCAGGTATGTGCGCGCGAAATCGTCGAGTTGCCCGTCGGTCCGGAGTTCGGTGAGCCCGTGCGGCGCGAGGATCAGCGAGTGGACGATCCGGCACACGATTTCCGCACGAGTGGTCAGATCCGTTGCGGGCGGCAGGATTCCCCGTTCGACAGCGCGCTCGAGCGCGGTGACCGTCGCGTGGACGGACATCGCGAACGGGCCCGCGCCATCGACGGTGAGTTTCAGGACAACGCGCGCCGGTTCCAGCGCCAGCATGCGGTCGACGAGCGGATTCGTGCGCCAGCGGGTGATCACGGTGACGAAGATGTCGGCGACGAGATCGCCGAGCTCGTCGTGCCGGTCGGCGATCTGGGTGATCTCGGCGAGCACCGCGGCCACCTCTCGGCTGATCACGGCTTGCACCAAGTCGTCGCGACCACCGACATGGCGATAGACCGTCACCCGGTCCACGCCCGCCTTCCGCGCCACTTCCTCGATCGTCGTCTTCTTGACGCCGACCTGCTCGAAGAGGACCAGAGCCGCGTCCAGGATCCGGGTGACGAGGGTGCCGGCGACGTTCTCGCTGCTCGCAGTGGCCTTCGACGCGGTGGGCATGGGCCAACGCTAGCAAAACGGATCCATCGTGCAACATTCAGCCCGAGTTGTTGCTGCAACATTGCAATGCGATTTGTTGTTCTGTACGGTCGGGTCATGGCTGAGCAGGCAGGCGCGACGCAGCGCCGGTATCGCGACGAAGCGCATGCCATCCATGCGCGCGACGTCCATTTCGATTTCGACTCCGTGCCCATGCACTACGTGCCGGGCGAGGCCTTGGCCACCCACATCGTCAATGTGATGCACCTGGTGCTGCCCGAAGGGGAACGAGCCATGGCGCAGGCACTGGCCGAAGCCCTGCCGCACATCGACGACGAACGATTGCGGGAAGAGGTCACGGGGTTCATCGGGCAGGAGACCATGCACGCGAACAGTCACGAAGCCGCGCGCGCCCACCTGCGATCGATCGGGTTGGACGTCGATTCCTACGTCGGCAAAGTCGCCTGGCTGGTCGATCGCATCCTCGGTGACCACGGCTTGACCGGCCGGGCGCGGGAGGAGTGGCTCAAGGAACGGCTGGGTCTGTTCGCGGGCATGGAGCACTACACAGCGGTGCTCGGGGAATGGCTGCTCAACGCCGACATCCTCGAGGAGAAGGGCATGCATCCGGCGATGCTGGACCTGGTCCGGTGGCACGGCGCCGAAGAGGTGGAGCACCGCAGCGTCGTCTACGACGCTTTCATGCATATCGACGGCAGCTACGCACGGAAAGCCCGCACGGCGATCCTGGCCAGCGCGACCTTGCTTCCGCTGTTCATCGTCTCCACCGCCTATCTCTACCGGAAGGATCCGTCGCCGCAGAAGGGCCGGTGCTGGGGCCTGCAGTTCTGGAGCGCGACCCGGCGTGGCGTCATCCCGAAGTGGACGGTCTTCGTCACCGAGATGCCGCGGTACCTGCGGCCGGGTTTCCATCCGTCCCAGCTGGGTCCGATGGACAAGGCCCTGCGCTATCTGGCGCACTCGCCTGCCGCGCGGGCGGCGCACCGATGAACGGATCACCCACCCTGGCCGAGCGCTCGGCGACCGGGGGACTGCGCCTGATCGGCGATGTCATGGACATCTATCGGAAGGTGTTCGTCACCGGACGCACCGCCGCACTCCTGTCCCGCCCGAACACGGTGCGCCGCACGGGTTTCGATACGGACGTAACGATCGCCGGGATCGAACGCGAAGCCGCCGACGTGGTGAGCCTGACACTGCGCGCGGCCGATGGCGGTCCGCTGCCCACCTGGCGGCCGGGCGCGCACGTGGATGTCTTCTTGCCCTCGGGACGGCAGCGCCAGTACTCGCTGTGCGGCGACCCGAGCGACCGGTTCCGGTATCGCATCGCGGTGCGGCTCATTCCCGACGGGGGCGGCGGATCGCGCGAGATCCATCATTCGCTGCGAGTCGGCGACCGTCTGCGCATTCGCGGGCCGCGCAACGCGTTCACCTTCGTCGAAGCGCCGTCGTATCTGTTCCTGGCCGGTGGCATCGGCATCACCCCGATCATGCCGATGGTCGAGGCCGCGGGCGCGCGTGGACGCCTGGTGTACGTCGGCCGCTCACGCGAGACCATGCCGTTCCTGGCCGACCTGCCCGGCGCCGACGTCAGGCCGGACGACGAATTCGGCCCTCCGCATGTCGCCGCACTGCTGGCGCGCGCAGAACCCGGCGCGGCGGTGTACGTGTGCGGGCCGCCGCCGATGCTCGAGGCGGCGCAACGGTGCCTGTTCGAACTCAACCCGACGGCCTCGCTGCACACCGAACGGTTCTCCGCGCTCCCGGTCGTCGACGGCGCGGAATTCGACCTCACTCTGGCGCGCACTGCGACCACCGTCCGGGTCGCGGCCGACGAAACGGCGCTCACCGCGATTCATCGCGCACTGCCGGACACCCCTTACTCCTGCCGGCAGGGATTCTGCGGCACCTGCAAAGTCGCGGTCGTCTCCGGCGCCGTCGACCACCGTGATCGCGTGCTCACCGCGGCCGAACGCGAGAACCAGATGCTGGTCTGCGTCTCCCGCGCCGCGGGCGAACACCTCGTGGTCGACCTCTGAGATCGTCATACGAAAGGGACAGCGTTGTCTATGCGTTGCCGATCGAGGGAGACGACCCGATGAGCGTCTCCACCGACAACCACGCACCGTCGGTCGTGTCGACCTTCGACGTGCGCGATCCGGCCACCGGCGAGGTGGTCGGAACCTACCCGGTCCACGACCGCCATGCCGTGGACACCGCCGTCGCCGCCGCGCACGAGGCCGCGACCTGGTGGCATGATCTCGGCTTCGCCGGACGCGCTCGGCATCTGGACGCCTGGCGCGCCCAGATCGCCACCGGCCGTGACGAACTGGCCCAGATCATCCACCGGGAAATGGGCAAGCCGGTCTCCGACGCCAAACTCGAGATCGCGATGGCCCTCGAACACTTGCGATGGGCGGCCCGCAACGCCGAGAAGGTGCTCGGCCGTCGCTCCGTGCCGTCGAGCATGCTGACACGCAACCACGCGGCCACGGTCGAATACCTTCCCCTCGGCGTGGTCGGCGTGATCGGACCGTGGAACTACCCGGTCTTCACTCCGCTCGGCTCCATCTCCTTCGCGCTGGCCGCCGGGAACGCGGTGGTGTTCAAACCCAGCGAGTACACCCCCGGCGTCGGGCTGTGGCTCGCGGAGGCGTTCGCACGCACCATGCCCGCCGAGCCGGTGCTGCAAGTGATCACCGGGCTCGGCGACACCGGAAACGCTCTGTGCCGCAGCGGCGTCGGCAAAATCGGGTTCACCGGATCCACGGCCACCGGCAAACTCGTCCTCGCGGCGTGCGCGGAGAACCTCACGCCGGTGCTGATGGAGTGCGGCGGCAAGGACGCGTTGATCGTCGACGCCGATGCCGACCTCTCCGCCGCCGCCGACGCGGCGGTGTGGGGCGGGTTGTCCAACGCGGGGCAGACCTGTCTGGCCGTGGAGCGCGTCTACGTCCACGCCGACGTCTACGACGACTTCCTCGCCGAACTGGTGGCGGCGGCGGGACAGATCGACGCCGGTAGGGCGGATTCGAAGATCGGCCCCATCACGATGCCGAAGCAACTAGCGATCATTCGCCGCCACATCGAGGACGCGGTCGCGCGCGGCGCCCGGGCGGTGCTCGGCGGCCCGGATGCCATCGATCGCCAGTTCGTCCAACCGACCATCCTCGTCGACGTCCCCGAGGACGCGTCCGCGGTGACGGAGGAGACCTTCGGTCCCACCCTGACGGTCACCAAGGTCAGGGACATGGACCAGGCCGTCGAGTTGGTCAACCGCTGCGCCTACGGGCTGGGCGGCACCGTGTTCGCCCGCCGCAACGGGCGCGACATCGCCGACCGCATCCGGGCGGGCGGCATTTCCATCAACGCGTTCGTCGCGCACGCCACCATTCCCGCGCTGCCGCTCGGCGGCGTCGGCGCCTCCGGATTCGGCCGCGTGCACGGGCCGGACGGGCTCAGGGAATTCACCTACGCCAAAGCCACCACGCGCCAGCGTTTCCCGTCCCCGTTGCCGCTCACCTCGTTCCGGCGCGACCACCGCGTGGACATGGTCGTCGACCTGCTCATCGCGGTCCTACACGGAAGGAAGCGCCAGTGACCTCCGATCCGATCGAACACACCCCCATCGCGATCGTCGGCGCGGGTCTGGGCGGCATCGGCCTGGCGATCAAACTCCGCGAGGCCGGATTCGACGATCTGGTGGTCCTCGAACGCGCCGACGACCTCGGCGGCACCTGGCGGGCCAACACCTATCCCGGTTGTGCCTGCGATGTGCCGTCCCACCTCTACAGCTACTCCTTCGCACCCAATCCGGAGTGGTCGCGCACCTATGGACGGCAGCCGGAAATCCTGGACTACATCCGCTCGGTGGCCATCGAGCACGATGTCGTCCGCCACATCCGGTTCGGCGCCGAACTGCTCGACGCCCGGTGGGACGAGCAAGGTTCGCTCTGGCGGATCGAGACCTCGCGCGGCACGCTGACCGCGGACTTCCTGCTCTCGGCCACCGGGCTCTTCGCGGAGGCGAAGTATCCCCGGCTGCCCGGCATCGACTCCTTCGCGGGCACGTCCTTCCATTCGCTGCACTGGAACCACGATCACGATCTCACCGGCGAGCGGGTCGCGGTGATCGGCACCGGCGCCTCGGCGGTGCAGTTCGTGCCGGAGATCCAGCCGAAGGTGGCCCAGCTGCTGCTGTTCCAGCGATCGGCCCCCTGGATCGTCCCGCGCATGGATCGCAGCACCCTCGAACTCGAGCGACGGCTGCTGCGCCGTATCCCGCTGGCGCAGCGCGCCATTCGCGGCGGGTTCTACGCGGCGATCGAGACCTTCGGGCTCATCTCGCTGGTCGATCAGCGCTTCCGGCACCCGTACGAAGCGCTGGGCCGACTGCAATTGCTGCGGCAGGTCCGCGACCGCGAGCTGCGCAAGAAGCTCACCCCCGACTACGTCATCGGCTGCAAACGAGCGATCTTCTCCGACACCTACCTACCGGCACTCGACCAGCCGAACGTCGACGTGGTCACCCAGCCGATCGCCGAGATCCGGCCGCACTCGATTCTGCTGCGCGACGGCAGTGAGCATGCGGTGGATACCCTCATCTTCGGAACCGGTTTCACCTCGATCCCGACCGCCTACGAGCGCTACGTCGGGCGCGACGGGCGAACGCTGGCGCAGCTCTATCGGGAACGACCGCAGAGCTATCTCGGTGTCGCGCTGTCCGGGTTCCCCAATTTCTTCTGCACGCTCGGTCCGTTCGGCGCCGCCGGTAACCAGTCCGCGATCTACATGATCGAATCCCAGATCGCCTACATCGTCGACGCCTTACGCGACGCGCGCTCCCGCGGAACGCGCCGGATCGAGGTGCGACCGGCAGCGCAGGCCGATTTCGTCGCGGAGATGGCTCGCCGCAGTTCGTCGACGGTATGGCTCACGGGCGGATGCCAGAGCTACTACCAGACGCCGGACGGGCTCAATGCCGGTCTCTACCCGAACTGGAGCTTCGAATACCGGCAGCGCACCAGCCGATTCGACACCGCGGCCTACGAGGTGACCCGGTGATCGGCGACATGCTCCGGATCGCCAGGGGGCGGCGCGGATATTCGGTCGCGGGCAGGGTCGTGCTGATCACCGGCGCGGGGCGCGGCATCGGCGGCGAACTGGCGGCGCTGCTGCACCACAAGCAGGCCTCGGTCGTGCTGGTCGATCTCGACCGGGACGCGGTCGACGCGGCAGCCGCCGCATTGGGCGATCGAACCCTCGCCATCGCCGCCGACGTCGCCGACCGCTCGGCGATGCGGGCGGCCATCGACCGGGCCGCCGACCATTTCGGCCGCTTGGACGTGGTGGTGGCCAATGCGGGCGTGGTGCCCCGCCCGGCGACGGTGCGCACGCTCGACGGGCAGGACTTCGACCGGGTGATGGACATCAACCTCACCGGTGTGTTCAACACCGTGCGCCCGGCGCTCGACCACGTCGTCGCCGCCGAAGGTCATGTGGTCGTGGTGTCGTCGTGCGCGGCGTTCGCTCCCGGCATGGCGGGAGCCCCGTACATGATCAGCAAAGCCGCGGTCGAACAGCTGGGTCGGGCGTTGCGGGTGGAACTGGCGCCCTTCGGCGCTTCGGCGGGCATCGCCTATTTCGGCATCGTGGACACCCGGATGACCCACGACACCCTCGATCACGACGAACTCGGCCGTGAGCTGGACGACCTGCTGCCGTGGCCGTTGAACACGCGCATCTCGGCGGCGCAAGCGGCCAGGACCATCGCGGACGGCATCGAGCGTCGCGCCGCGCGCACCATCGCACCGGCAGGGTGGGAGCCCTACGCGCTGCTGCGCGGGGCGGTCAATGTCGTGCTCGACAGCGCACTCGCTCACGACCGCCGCGTCCACGACCTGTTGCGCAGGGTCGAAGCGCGCACGACGCCGTCGCCGTATGCCGGTCACGACGGCTCCAGGTCGCCCGTCGCATCTCCACTCAGCACGGTCCAGCCGCAGCATGCGCCGTCCGACCCGAAGGAATCCCTCTCGTGAGCACTCCACGCTTCGACACGCTCCCCGCCGCCTTCCAGCACAACGCGGCCGTCGATCCCGACGCGATCGCGCTCCGCACTCCCGGCGACGCCGCCACCCTCACCTGGCGCGAGTACGCGACGCGGGTCCGTCTGATCGCCGCCGGACTGTCGGGACTGGGCGTCCGGCGCGGCGACACGGTGGCCCTGATGATGTCCAACCGCATCGAGTTCTATCCGCTGGAGGTCGGGGCGCAGCATCTCGGCGCCACCAGTTTCTCCGTGTACAACACCGCGTCGCCGGAGCAGATCGCGTACGTTCTGGACAACGCCGGTGTGCGCGTGCTGATCTGTGAGCCTGGATATGTCGAACAGGTCCGCGCGAGCGGCGTCGAACTCGACCACATCGTCTGCGTCGACGACGCCCCGGAGGGCACTTTGTCGGTCGCTGACGTCATCGCCGCGGGCGAGCGAGACTTCGACTTCGACGCCGCGTGGCGCGCGGTCCAGCCCGACGACGTCGCGACGCTGATCTACACGTCGGGCACCACCGGCGATCCCAAAGGGGTGGAGACCACGCACGCGAACCTGATGTTCGAGTGCTACGCCGTCGATCAGGTGCTTGGCATCCGGTTCGGGGACACCATCACGTCCTACATGCCCACCGCGCACATCGCCGACCGGCTGACCGCGCTGTACTTCCAGGAGGTCTTCGGCACCCAGGTGACCTGCGTCGCCGTTCCGACGGGGATCAGCGCCGCCTTGGCCGACCTGCATCCCACGATCTGGGGCGCCGTGCCCCGGGTATGGGAAAAGCTCAAAGCGGCAATCGAATTCGCGGTCGCCAACGAGCCCGACGAGCAGCGCCAGGCCGCGTTGCGGTGGGCGTTGGCGGTCGCCGCCCAGCGCAGCGCTCATCAATTGGCCGGGGAGGCGGTGCCCGAATCCGTCGCCGCCGAGTGGGCACGCGCCGATCGACTCGTCCTGTCCGGGTTGCGCGCGAAACTCGGTCTCGACCGCGTCCGCTGGGCGATGTCCGGGGCCGCGCCGATCCCCGCCGAAACGCTCGGATTCTTCGCCGGGCTCGGGATCCCGATCGCCGAGATCTGGGGCATGTCCGAACTCACCTGCATCTGCAGCGTCAGCCACCCCGGCGACGCCAGACTCGGCACCGTGGGCAAACTGTTGCCCGGCATGCGGGCCAGGATCGCCGACGACGGTGAACTCCACGTCCGCGGCCCGCTCGTGATGAAGGGCTATCGCGGTGAGCCCGGCAAGACCGCCGAGACCGTCGACTCCGAGGGCTGGCTGAGCACCGGAGACGTCGTCACCATCGATGACGCCAGATATCTCAGGGTCGTGGACCGCAAGAAGGAGTTGATCATCAACTCCGCCGGGAAGAACATGTCCCCCACCAACATCGAGAACGCGATCAAGGCGGCGACACCGCTGATCGGGGCGATCGCCGTGATCGGCGACGGCCGCCCCTACAACACCGCGCTCCTCGTCCTCGATGCCGAAACCGCCGGACCGTACGCCGCGCGGCACGACCTGCCCGATTGCTCGGCAACGGCCTTGTCGGCCGACGCCGGCGTCATCGAGCAGATCGCCGCAGGCATCGCCGCGGGCAATGCGAAGCTCTCGCGGGTGGAGCAAGTCAAGCGGTTCCGCGTCTTGCCCACCTTCTGGGAAGCGGGCGGCGACGAAGTCACCCTCACGATGAAACTCAAGCGCCGGGTGATCGCCGAGAAATACGCCACCGAAATCGCCGGACTCTACGCACCCGACCTCGGCCCGGATGTCCACGAACCCGCCGGGCCTGTCGCCGCCCCGGTTGCCACCGGCTGAGCGAACCGGCGGCTGATCATCGCTCCTTGACCCAGTACATCCCACGACCGGACTCCGCGGGCGCACGCTTTTCGCGCGGCTCGATCCGGTCCAGCCGGTAGCCGAGCCGCCGGGCTACCGCGGCACTGCGGACATTCGCCTCGTCAGGTCCTCCGGCTGCCATCGCCGTAACAGCAGCTCGTCCAGTTCGATCCGTTCCGGTGGCACGACGCCCGGTGCGAGCGCCGAGCACGGTTCGATGCTCATACCGATATCGTGGCCATCCGGCGCGTGACCGTGCAAAGCGATTTCCGGCAGATCCCATAGCCGGCCGCACGGGCCGCCGGCGTTTCAGGCACCCCGGAGACGAACTTCGGTATCCAGCTCGGCGGCGGTCTCGGTCAGTGCGGCGGCGTCCGGGTCCTCTCCGATCCGGGCGGCCAGTTCGGCCCGCGACAGGATGAGCATTCCTTGCGGCTCGGACCCGAAGGCACCTTCGATTCTGATCTGCCCTTCCTCGAGGACCAGGTACGCGTCCGGTTGGCCGGTGGCCAGCAACCGGCGTAGATCATCCGCCGTGACTCGGCCGAAACGCTGTGCGCTGCTCGACGACGTGTCTGCTGCATTGGTGTTTTCCGCATCCATGATGACCGATTGCCCGGGTGATTCCGCGGGAAACCGGCTGGTCACCCGGGACCAGCCGGTGGTGTCGGCGCGGCAGCGTCAGGCGAGGGCGAGGATCGAGACGATGGCCGGGCTCGTCAGCGCCGGAGCGCCCGCTGCGCGGCATTCACGCCGCACATCCCGTGCGCCCCTGGGCCCGGCGGTGTGGCCGCGGAGCACAGGTAGTGACCCGGCACGCCTACGTCGTAGGGCTGCAGGGTCCTACGCGGACCGAACAGCAGCTGTGTTATGTCCTTCGCGCCGGTCATGATGTTGCCGCCCACGTAGTTGGGGTTGTATTCGGCGAATTCCGCCGCGCTGCGCACGCTGGTTCCGACTATGCGGTCGCGAAAACCGGGGGCGAAGCGTTCGATCTGGGCGGTGATCTCCGCCGTGGCGTCGCCGGGATAGCCGTGCGGGACATGGGCGTATGCCCAGATCGGATGGATGTCGCCCGCCGAACGTTGCGGATCGGCGAGATATTGCTGCCCGACCAGTACGAAAGGCCGTTCGGGCATGCGACCGCGATGGATCTCGCGTTCGGTGGCGGCGATCTCGGCGAACGTGCCGCCGAGGTGCACCGTCCCCGCCCGGCGCGCCGCCTCCGCCGTCCACGGCACGCCGCCGTGCACCGCGAAGTCGACTTTGCAGGCACCCGGGCCGTAACGAAACTTTTGGTACGACTTCCGGATTCGAGGCGGCAGGCGGTCGCCGAGGATCTCCGCGACCGCGGTCGGCGACAGGTCCCACATGGTCAGTTCCGCCGGCGGCAGATCGGACACCGACCGCACCCGCACGCCCGTTTCGATCTTTCCGCCGAGGTCGCCGAGGGCCGCCGCCATGGCGTCGGTGATCCGTTGCGATCCACCCGCGGCGACCGCCCAACCGTAGGCGTGGCCCGCGGTGAGGATGCCGAGGCCGATGCTCGCGCTGAGCGGCCGGTGCAGCGGATGGAAGGCGTGCGCGGCGACGCCGCCGAACAACCCCCTCGCCTGCTCGGTGCGGAACAGTCCGGCGAGCAGCGTGGCCGGGACCACGGCGGGAATCCCGAAACGCGCCAGCCGCACCGGGTGGCGCGGCACGCGCAGCAGTGGCCGCATGATGTCGGAGCTCATCCGGTCGTAGCCTGCCGCCGTCCGCTCGAACAGCAGTCGCCACACTCGGCCGTCACCGCCGAGCCCCGCCGCGGTCTCCGCGACCGAGCGCAGCAGCACGCCCGCGGTGCCGTCGTCGAGCGGATGGGCGCAGTCGATCTCCGGCCAGGCCCAGGTCAATCCGTAGCGCTCCAGGTCGAGACCGCGCAGGAAAGGAGAGCCGACCGCCATCGGGTGGATGGCCGAGCAGTGGTCGTGCAGCAGACCCGGCACGATCGCCTCACCGGTGCGAGTGCCGCCCCCGATCTCGTCGGCGGCCTCCAGCACGGTGACGTCCCAGCCGGCTCGGGCCAAGGTGATGGCCGCGGCCAAACCGTTGGGGCCGCCGCCGACCACGACTGCGCTGCTCATGTCGCTCTCCATCCCTCGTGGCCGACCGTCAGCCGACCGTCTGCGGCGCGAGCACCCGAGTCGATTCCTCCAGCGGCGTCGGCACGGTGTAGCCCGCGCGCCGCCACGTCACCTCGTGCGGGATCGGGCCGTCGGGCAGCCACGGCTGCGCCTCGACCGCGTCGCGCACTCGCCAGGTGCCGCGTTCGACGACGCCGAGCGCCGCGTCGATGACCTGATACTCCTGGACGCCGCGGTGGATCGGCTGCGATTCCACCCACACCACGATCCATTCTCCCGGAGCGAATCCCACTCGGGACTGCACGGCCTCGATCAGGTCCAGATTGTGCAGGTGACCATCGCCGAAGTTGAACCCGATCAGCGAGTTGCAGCCGAATTCCGCTTCCCGCACGGTCCAGCGATCGATATCGGGAATGTGGGTGTACAGCAGGGAGAACAGGCCGCGGCCTTGGCTGTGCATCGAGCGCCATGCGATGGTCTGTTGCATGGTGATCTCCGCGACCTCGGGCGGGTAACCCATCGCACGCAGCTGGTCGATCTGGTTCACGGTGGGCCGGTGCGCGATGGTGTTCAGCTTCTCCTCCGCACCGGGCGCGAAGGCCCACAGGGCCGAGGCCCAGTTGCCCGCGTACTGGCGCATCGACGGCAGGAACGACACCAGATCGGGGCGCAGATTACCGAGGATCGGGAAGAACACCAGTGCCGCGACGATCGCCACGGCCAGCCACGGCGAGGAGATGTCGGCCAGACCGTAGCCGCCCCCGTTGGGGAAGCCCAGGAACAGGAAGATGCTCAGGTAGGCGAACAGGACGTTCCACTCCAACGGCACCGCCAGCGGGAACGTCGAGGTGATGAACGCGTGGAAGACCACCATCAGCACCACTCCGGCCAGGGTCAGCCAGTGGTTGGTGGAGAACAGCAACACCAGCGGCGTGACGATCTCGACGGTCGTGCCTCCGACATGGGCCATGAACGAGGCGACCTTCGACGGCCGGATGTCCCTGGGGAAGTCACGGTAGTGCAGCCGCTTGATCCACTTCGCGGGCACGCCCGGGCTGTTGGAGATCATCGGCGGTACCACGTTGGTGAAGTGCTGCCCGAACTTGGACACGCCCGCTCCGATCCAGACCGCGCAGATCAGCAACTTGGCGGCGATGATCATGTCGACGAACGGCAGCACCGCGAAGAACACCAGTGCGGGCAGGTACTGCTCGCCACGCGCGGTCAAGAAGATCGTCTTGTCCCGCAAGCCGCACAGCACGTACAGCACGATCGGAGCGACGAGCAGCGCGGGATTCACCAGGCCGGAGGTGTTGTCCGGCAGCGCCGCGCTGAGCGAGGCGCTCGGCACGCCGGGCAGCACGATCGCCGCCAGGAGCGTCCCGAGGAACGCCAGGTACAGCAGCACATCTGCCACCGTGCGGGTGTCACCGCCGGTGAACGGCACCCGTCGCCACGGCCGCAGGCGAATCGAGCCGGGGCGGGCGTAGAACATGATTCCGCCGGTCATCGGCTTGAACTTGCCCGCGAGCGGCCCCCACGACCCGGCGATGCCGAGCGCCTCGATCAAGACGGTCCACAGCACCAGCTTCTGGTAGACGATCGGCTCGTTCCACCAGGCCGCGACATCCCAGAACGGACCGACGCCGGAACTCCAGGTCGCCACGGCGACGCCGCCCAGCGCCGAGACCAGCAGAACCTTGAGCAGATAGATCGTGTGAATCATCCTCGGCGAGCCGAAACCGAATTCGACCCAATGCAGGGCCAAAGTTCTCATCCGCTCCCGCAACGGCTGATCGAGGAACGTCGTCACGTCGACGGGCGGGAAATCCGCTGTTTTGAATCCCATTGTTCGGACCTTTCTTATCCGATGAATAAAGCGCATGCGAGGACCCGGCCGAATGCGGTTCGGATCACGGGAGTTTCCGCTCACCGCCGAGCGGATTTTCTATGTGGTGGTGGCGATCGCGTCGACGACCAGCGCGCGGAGCTTTCGTTTGTCGATTTTGCCGACCGGATTCCGGGGCAGCGCTTCGACGAGTTCGATCGACACCGGAACCTTCGCGCGGGCAAGAGTTCTCCGGCAGTGCTCGACGAGATCCGCGGCGTCGACCCGCGCGCCGGGCATCGTCACCACATGCGCGACCGGTACCTCGCCGAGGACCGGATCGGGCGCCCCCACCACCGCGGCTTCCAGGACGGCGGGATGGGCGTGCAGGACGTTCTCGATCTCCTTGGGATAGATGTTCTCGCCACCCCGGATGATCATGTCCTTGATCCGGTCGACCAGCACCAGGTATCCGTCCGGGTCGAAATAGCCGACGTCACCGGTATGCAGCCAGCCGTCGACCACCGTGTGCGCGGTCGCCTCGGGTCGGCCGAGATAGCCTCGCATCACGTTCGCACCCCGGATGACCACTTCCCCGCTCGTCCCGGCGGGCACGACCCGACCGTCGGCATCCATGATCGCCACGGTCTGCCCTGGCAGTGGCCGCCCGACCGTGCCCGGCTTCCGCGGTCCGCCGGGCGGATTCAGCGTCGACGCGCAGGTACCCTCGGACAGTCCGTAGCCTTCGACGATCGGAACACCGAAACGCGTTTCGAACCGCGCGATCAGTTCCGCGGGCATCGGCGCGGCTCCACAGATCGCACGGCGCAACGACGACGTGTCCGGCGCCGAACTCTCCGGCTGCGCGACGAGCATCGCGTAGATCGCGGGAACGCCCGAAAAATAGGTCGGGCGAGCACGTTCCACGATGCCGAAGAACGCCGAAGCCGAGAATCGGCCCGCGATCGTGGCGCGGCCACCGGCGAGCAGCGGCGACAGGACGCTCACCACGATCCCGTTGACGTGGAACAGCGGCAGGATCAGCAGGCTGTGGTCGGTGTCGTTCAATGCCAGTGCCCCGACCAGCATCTCGCACATGGCGGCGATATTGGCGTGGTCGAGCACGACGCCCTTCGGCTGCCCGGTGGTGCCACTGGTGTAGATGATCAGCGCCGCGGCGCTCGGATCCACCGGCGCCGATTCGGGCCCGGCGACCTCGGTGCCCGGTCCGGCCACCTCGGTCACATCCAGCGTCGCACCTTCGCGTCCGCCTTCGGTCACGACCACCTTCGCCCGGCAGTCCTCGACCTGATAACGCACCTCCTCGATAGTCGAATCCGGCTTCACGGGGCTGACCGCGGCACCCAGCCGCCATGCCGCGAAAAGAATGACGACGAATTCGAGTCGATTCGACAATACGACCGCGACGACGTCGCCTTCACGAACGCCATTCGCGTACAGGACGGCTGCCGCCGTACGTACCCGTTTCACGAAAGTCTGATTGTCGAGTTGCTCGCGGTCGTCCGCAATACAGGGGCCGGACGGATTCCAGGTCGCCCTGACCTCCGGAATTTCCACAACGTGCTGCACTTATGTCCTCACCTACTTCGGGGTGACGGGGATTACAATCCAAGTTAGATCGGGTGCGAGAACCCGGCTACGGGCCCGCATCCCAGAGTTTTCGACGGGCTTTGTGCCGATGGCACAAAAGAAAGCGGAATGCGTCGGAGCCGCCGCACCAGTTCCGGTACGGTCCCGGCATGAGCGTTGACGTGGACACGACCATCCGCGATGTCGCCGGACGCGTCAAAGCCGATCTGGACCGGCTGACCGCCGAGATGACCGCGATGTTCGCCGAGGTGATCCCGGAATTCCGCCACGACGACGAAGTGCGCCGGCTGATGATCGCCAGCACCGCGTCCAACCTCACCGCGATCCTCGACATGCTCATGCTGAGCATCTCGCGCGACGACATCACCGTGCCGCCCGCCGCCGCCGAGTACGCTCGCCGGTTCGCCCAGCACGGGATGTCCCTGGAGGCCCTGCTGCGCGCGTACCGCCTCGGCGAACACATGTTCATGCAGCAGACCATCGCCGCGCTCCGGCGTGCCGAGACACCCGCCGATCTCGCCCTGGCGACCACCAGCCGGGTCGCCGTGCTGGTCAACAGCTACATCGACCAGGTCATCGAAGGTGTCATCGACATCTACGAGAGCGAACGACGCCGCTGGGACGCACGCTCGGACACCACCCGCGCGGCCCAGATCCGCGCGGTGCTCGACACCGAGAACCTCGACGTGGCCTCCGCGGAGGAGATGTTGTCCGCCTCGCTGCGGGGGTGGCATATGGCCGCCGTCCTCTGGGTGCCCGAACCCGGCGCGGCATCGATCGAACTGCTGCGCGCAGGGACCTCCATGCTCGCCACCGCGACCGGCAAACACCCGCTGACGGTCCTGGTCGACGAGCAGAACTGCTGGGCGTGGATATCGTCGGTCGGCAAACCGTCACTGGATGCCGACCTGCTCGAGCGAGAACTGCGCCGCCGCCCGGGAATTCGCGTCGCGATCGGCGACCCCGGCCCCGGACTGGCCGGATTCCGGCAAACCTTCCGCGATGCCCAGCGCGCTCGTGGCCTCGCGTTGCTCGCCGACCCCGGTCGTCCGCTGACCGTGCACTCCCGGGTGGCGCTGGCGAGCCTGCTGATCGACCATCTGCCCGACACGAGAGCGTGGGTCCATCGGGTGCTCGGCGATCTCATGCGCGACGACGAGACCACCGCTCGTCTGCGCGAGACGGTGCAGACGTATCTGGAGGCCCGCGGCAGCCTCACCGACGCCGCGGCGCGCATGCACGTCCACAAGAACACCGTCCACTACCGGATACGCAGGGCCGAAGAGGTGCTCGGTCATCCGTTGACGGTGAATCGGCTGGAGACCGAGATCGCCCTGATGCTCTCCGAGCAACTCGGCCTCGGCCGCGTGAAGTGAGCCGGGCCGTCGGGGTCACGACCGCCGCCGATGCGCGCCACGGCGATTCGCTGTGGCGTGTGAGCCGCGGCGGCCCGATACTTGGACAAGGTTGGACCGATTCCGAGGTGGGAGATGAAAGTGATCGGGGTGGGCTCGGACGGACTTGTCGCGGCCGGTGATACCTGGGGTATTTCCGGGCCGCAGTTCCTCGCCGTCTATATACCGCTCGCGCTGGTGGCCCTGTTCGTGGGGATCTGGCTGCGATCACGGGCGACGGGCGCGGATCCGGAAACCGACGCGATCGCCGCGCCGGGCGCGGAATTGACCTCGCCCGAGCTGGGAATGCTGTACGGCGACCAGAACGCCGTACTCGCGGCGATGGCGCGGTTGCGCGGCGTCGACGCGATCGATTCGGGCGCCGCGCCGGTTCGCGCACTCACCGCGCAGGAGCGTGGGCAGCTGGATCCGTTCACCGTGTCGGTGTACGACCGGCTGGCGGCGGGGCAGCGCAAGACCGTCGGCGCGATCGTCGGCGGGTCGCTCGACGCGCTGCGCACCAGGATGGTCGACCTCGGGTACTTCCCCGGGCCCGACCTGCGCCACGGTCTGCGTGACGCGGGCATGCCGCTTCTCGTCACCGGCGCGCTCGGCGTGGTGCGGATCATCGCGGGCGCTTCGCACGGGAACCCGGTCGGGGTGCTGGTGGTGCTGGTGATCGCGCAGGCGCTCGGCTATTGGTTGGTGGTGCGCAAGCCCCGGCTCACCGCGCTGGGTGTGCGTGCCCGGGACGCCGCGTCGGAGCGCAATCGGTATCTGCGGCCGAGCAATTCGCCTTCCTACGCGACCTATGGCGCCGAGAGCGCGGCACTCGCGGCAGCTGTTTTCGGCATCGGTGCGCTCGTCGCGCTCGATCCCGGACTTGCCCAGGCAGTCGCGCCGCCGAGCGCGTCGGGCGGTGGGGACGGCGGGGGCGACAGCGGCGGGGACAGTGGCGGGGACGGAGGCGGATGTGGCGGCGGATGTGGCGGCGGCTGCGGCGGTTGCGGTGGATGAGCGCCCCGGCCCGCTGCCACCGGACGCGCTCGGTATCGGCTGGCGACCCGAGATCTGCGGGGTGATAGCCGCCTTGGCGGGGCTCGGATTCTGCGAGGTCATCGCGGAGTCGTTACCCCGGGACCCCCGCCACGCCGGGCAGCTCGCCGTCCCCGAGGAACTGGCCGCTCTGCGGGCCCGCGGCGTCGCCGTGGTGCCGCACGGCATCTCGCTGTCGCTCGGCGGCGCGGAGCCGGTCGCGGGCCATCGCGTCGAGCATTTGGCGGCCTGCGCGGCGGCGGTGGCGGCTCCGCTGGTGAGCGAGCACGTCGCTTTCGTACGCGCGGGCGGCCTGGAGGCAGGTCACCTGCTACCGGTACCGCGGACCCGGGAAGCGCTGGACGCACTCACCCGCAATATCGCCCGGACCGATGCGGCGCTCGACGTCCCGCTCGCGGTGGAGAACATCGCGACGCTGTTCGACTGGCCCGACGATGAGTACACCGAAGCGGAATTCCTGTCCGAACTCGTCGAACGCACCGGGGTATGGCTGCTGCTCGATCTCGCGAACGTCTACGCGAACGCCCGCAACCGCGGTCGCGACCCGCTCGCCGAGCTCCTTCGCCTGCCCGCCGAACACGTGGCGTATTGCCACGTCGCGGGCGGTCACGAATCCGGCGGCCACTATCACGACACCCACACCGACCCGGTTCCCGGCGAAGTTCTCGCGCTCGCGGCGGAATACACCGCGCATCGTCCGGCGCCGATCATGCTGGAGCGCGACGGCAACTATCCGCTCGCGACCGAATTGCTCGATGAACTGGACGCCATCGCGGCCGCCGTCGACCGCCCGCCGATCACCGCGGGCGCCAGGGCGATACTGGCGTGAGCGCCGCGTCCCGAGCGGCGCGGCCGCCTGACCACGCGACGCTGGCCCAGCGGCAAGCAGCGCTGGTGCGTGCGCTCGTCGCGGGAGCCACGGTGCCGCCCGGATTCGATGCCGAGGCCGTCGGCGCCGCGGCGGAGGCCCTGTTGCGCAAGCGCGCCGGCGAGGTGGCACGCCGTTTTCCGCTGCTGGTGCACGCGTGCGAGGGTGACTTCACCGCCCTTTTCACGACATGGGCACGGAATCATCCGAAGACGACCACCTACGCCGACGCCGCCGCCTTCGCGACCGCCACCGGTGTCGACTGGAAGGCCACACCTCGCCGCCGGGCGATAACGCGCTGGTTGCGCCGGTGACGGGGATAGACCTGCCCTGAGTTCGAACCGGCCCCGGTCTACGAGCGGCGCGCTTCCACCCGGACCGCGGGGTCGGCGGCGTCGCGACGCTCCTCGAGCCACACACTGATCGCCACCGTCACATACGCAGCGACGGTCGCCATCCCCGGCAGCATCAGCATTAGCATGAGAAACGAAAGCATCGAAGACACAAGCCCTCCCGGACAACGCGATGGAAACTGTCGCACCGGTGCGCTGTACTGCGTCACCGTCACGCCCGGCATACCCACGACCGGAGGTCCAATCTCGACCGGACGACCCGAGGTGGTGTGATAGATATCACACAAGCAATCTGCCACGTCGTCAGCCGGACGACCGGGACAATCGGCGCTCCGCCGCAACCGTGGTAGACCGGTCACCATGCGGTTGCTCATCATCTCCGATACGCACGTGCCCAAGCGTGCGCGAGATCTGCCGGAGTTGCTCTGGCGCGAGGTCGACGCCGCCGACGTGGTCGTGCACGCGGGCGACTGGGTGGAGGCCGCCTTGCTGGACCGCCTGGAGGCACGTAGCGCGCGCCTCGTCGGTGTCTACGGCAACAATGACGGTCCGCAGCTGCGTGCGCGGCTGCCCGAGGTCGCCCGCGCCGAACTCGACGGACTCCGACTGGCGGTGGTGCACGAAACCGGACCCGCGAAGGGCCGGGAGGAACGCTGCGCCCGGAACTTCCCGGATACCGACGTACTGGTCTTCGGCCACAGCCACATTCCGTGGGACAGCGTCGCGGACAGCGGGTTGCGCTTGCTCAATCCCGGCTCGCCCACCGACCGCCGCCGCCAACCGGAACACACCTATCTCACCGCGCGGATACAGTCCGGGCGGCTGAGCGGGGTAACGCTGCACACCGTTCCGAACCGCTGACCTCTCGGCGCACCGCACTCCGATCGCCGGCTCCCCACAGTGCGCACTCGCCTCAGCGCCTGGTCGCGGTCAGCACTTCCAGGGTCACCGGTTCGATGAAACATCCGCCCGGGTCGATCGCCAGCAATGTGTCGGTGACCAGCTGTTCGAAAGCGGTCCGCCGGTCACCGAGAAGCCGGTACAGCGGCAACGAGGTGGAGTAGAGGTACCCGATCGCCTGCTCGATCGTCCACGAACGCTGGAATTCGTGGACCACCCGGTGCACACGCGGGAAGGACGATCGAGCCAGGATGTCTTCATGCGACTCCTGGCCCTCGGCGGGCGTCGTCCTACCCGACCACTGTTCCGGCGGCAGGAAACGGCACTGAATCTCTTCGATGGCTCGCTGCCACGTGGTAGCCGGGCGCACGAGACAGCTGTCGTTGGCGAGCACGACCGCGCCGTTCTCCTCGACCATGCCGGACAGGGCCGCCAAGACTTCCGCACGGTCCATCCAATGGAACGACCGGCCCATGGTCACCAGCCGGAAGCGACCGAGCCCAGCTGGTAGATCCGCCGAACCGCCTTGCGTCCACGCGACGTTCGCAACCCCGGCGGCTTCCGCACGACGGGCGGCTTCCACGAGCATCGTGGGTTCGGGATCCATGCCCACCGCGTCGGCCATGTGCCGCGCGAGCGGGACGGTGAGTTGGCCTGTGCCACAGCCCAGATCGAGGAGGCGTCCGGCGCCGTCGAGACGCAGGCGCCGGACGAGCTCATCGAAGAAACTCCGCGGATAGTCCGGCCGGTAGCGCGCGTAGTGCCAAGCGGTTCCGGCGAAGAGGTCGTCTGTGATCCCGTCGGCTGCTTCGGTCATGATCGGCCCCCTTCGTCCCGGAACTCGTCCGGGACCGACACGGAGACTCGATAGTAACCTCAGTCACCGCCGTCGCCCGCCAGCGCCAGATGACGATCGGTGGCGGTCTCGGTGATCGCGGTGGAGATCTTGGGCAGGGCGTAGGGGTGGTTGCGGCCGAGCCAGTCGAGCATTTCCTCACGGACCGCGCAGCGCAGGTTCCACACGTCGTCGGCGTCGGCGGCCGACATCGTCGCGCGCACCACGATGTTCGTCGGCGTGCTGTCGGTGACCTGCAGACCCCAGTCGCGACCGTCCCAATCCGTGCGCGTTCGCAGATACTCCTGCAAGTGCTCACGCAAAAGCGGCACCGGTGTGCTGTGGTCCAGGTACAGGAAAACCGTACCGGTGATCTGCGGCCCGCCACGCGACCAGTTCTCGTACGGCTTGTTGTTGAAGTAGGAGACCGGCATGGTCAGTCTGCGGTCGTCCCAGATCCGGACGGTGAGGAATGCGAGGGTGATCTCCTCCACGATGCCCCACTCCCCCTCCACCACAACTGTGTCCCCGATCTTGACCGAGTCCCCGAACGCGATCTGCAATCCGGCGATCAGGTTGCTCAGTGTCGACTGGGCGGCGACACCGGCGATGATGCCGATCACCCCCGCCGAGGCCAGCAGCGAGGTGCCCAGGGTCCGCAGGCTCGGCACGAGCAGCAGGATCACGACGGCGGCGGTCGTGACCACCAGGACCGAGGTGACGATCCGGCGCACCAGGCCGAGCTGGGTGCGCAGTTGCCGAACCCGCATGATGTCCTGGGTGCGGCGGGCATACGAGCGCAGCGTGTTCTCCGCGACCGCGTCGGCGGCACGGATGACGCCCCATGCCGCTGCCATGATCGCCGCCGTCGCCAGGACGGTCCTGATCATCGCGTCCTGGCGCAAATCCAGGTGGGCCAACGGGTAGGTGGCGTGCAAGGCCATCGCGCCGAGCAACACCTGCACAGGCAATTGCACCCGGCGCAACAGAGTGGGAAGTTGGTTGCCCGGGCGTCTACGGGCGCTGTAACGCAGTAAGCGATCGAACAGCAGACCGGCCGTCACGGTGATGGCCACCGTACCGAGAAGCACGATGAGCGGCCGTAGTATTTCCTCCAACGGATCGAACTCCTTCTCCTCGTCCACTCACCCTGCCGCGGTGCAGAACTTTTCGCCGCATCGGTAGCGCACCGCCAGTATTCTCGAGCGCACGATGCCGCTCAGCTCCCGCGTAGGTGAGTGCAATGCTGAGCTTTCCTGCTCCAGCGAAGCGGGCCTTCAGTTGGTCCCCGATCTTCGCCGGGTGGCGTTCCTACAGGAGCGCCAGCGCGAGGCTCAGCACCGTCAACACCAAAACCCATGCCGCGATGGTCCATTCGACGGGCAGCTCCGTGCCGGGATAGCCGCTGCCGCCGCGTCGGGCGGCGCGATACTGCGAGCGCGAGGCCGAGATGGACATGACATCCTCCTTCGGTCGATTGCGTCATTCGGGCGCATACCCGGTTTCTCCGTCGATCGTCGCCACGCCCGTTGTGGCGAATGCCACCCCGGCGTGCGCTTCGAGCGCAAGCCGTTGTCCGGCATGGATTCTCGGCCCGCGGTGGAGCCGACCAAGGCGTCATTGCCGACCGGAACGGCTGCGGTAATGCAGGTCGTCCAGTGAGAGGGGCGGAACGTATCGGGTCACCAGCGTGCGGTCCCACCACGCTCGGGTGCGAGCCAATTCGCGAGGTGTGGTGAAGCGGTAGAGATACAGTTGCGCCCGGACGAAGCGCGGTGCGGCCTGCGGGAACGGATTGTTCCGTAGCAGTCGCAGCGTGGCCGCGTCGTTTTCCAGCAGTCGTATCAGGAAGGGGCCCAGCCACGACTGCGCGTAACGCGGTGAGGCGGCGGCGAACCACATGAGCCAGTCCAGCCGCAGATGGTACGGGGCCCATTGGCGCGGGAGCCGGCGCGGATCACCGGGCTTGCCCTTGAACTCGTATTCCTTCCACCGCGTCCGGTCGGTGACGGCCGGCTCCTCGGTGCCTTCCACGACCACCTCGTAACGGGTGCGGCCGATACTGCCGAACGCTCCGTAGGTGTTGACCAAGTGATAGGGGTCGAAAGACCGGTTCATGGCCTGATGACTCGAGATCAGATTGCGGGCGGGACGGTAACTCAGGAAGACCACCGACGCGGCGAACGCGATGACCAGGCCGGTGAACCACGCCGGCGGTCCCGGCAGCGACGGCGCTGCGGGCACCGGGAGCACCGCCGAGGCCGCGGACCCGCTCACGGCGCTGCACGCGAGAACGATCGTCAGCCAGTTCAGCCAGGCGAAATTGCCCGACAGCACCAGCCACAGCTGGGTGATGACGACGACGGCCGCGGCGATACTCGCCACCGGCTGCGGCGCGAACAACCCGAAGGGCACGACGAGCTGCGCGAAGTGGTTGCCCAGTACCTCCGCCCGGTGCAGCGGCTTGGGCAAATGGTGGAAGAACCAGCTCAGCGGCCCCGGCATCGGCTGCGTCTCGTGGTGGTAATACAGGCAGGTCAGATCGCGCCAGCATCGGTCACCGCGCAGTTTGATCAGTCCGGCGCCGAACTCCACCCGGAACAGCAACCAGCGGGCGAGCCACAGCACCAGCACCGGCGGCGCGGTGCGGTCGTTGCCGAGGAAGATCACCAGGAACCCGCATTCCAGCAGTAGTGACTCCCATCCGAACGCGTACCAGTCCTGCCCCACGTTGACGATCGACAGGTAGAGCACCCACAACAGCGCCCACATCAGCATCGCTGCCCATAGCGGCACCAGATCGGCGGTGCCGGCCACCATCGCCGCGGCCAACGCCGCACCGAACCAGGACACGACGGCGAAGAACCGGTCGGAGTAGTGGACATGGAAAATGCTCGGCGTGCGCCGGAAGGAGCGCCGGGCCAGCCAGCGCGGCACGGGCAGCATGCCGTGCTCCCCGATCAGCGCCCGGAATTGGCGGGCGGCGACCACGAAGCCGATCAGATAGACGGCTGCGACACCACGAGTCAGCAGCTGCCTGCTCAACCAATATTCGGATGCGGTGAACCAGTCCATGCCCGCAACTCCTCCGACCGCGGACCTTCGTTCCCATCCGGGCGCATACCCGGCCCGGCGGCAGGGAAACCGCTACTACATCGGGTACAGGCTGTGCTTGCGCGGGTTGTGTTCGGCAGCCGCCTCTTTGTCCCGCAGGAGCTGCAGCGCGTGCCGTATTTCCAGCCGGGTCCGGGAAGGTTCGATGACGGCGTCGATGTATCCGCGTTCCGCCGCGATCCACGGCGTCGCCACGGTAGCGTTGTACTGGTCGATCATGAACTCTCGTACGGCCGCGCGCTGCTCCTCCGGCACCTGTGACAGCTGACGCCTGCCCGCGATGTCGACCGCGCTCTCCGCACCGATCACCGCGATGCGGGCGGTGGGCCAGGCGAGGCTGATGTCGGCGCCGAGTTGCTTGCACGCCATGAAGCCGTACGCGCCGCCGTAGGACTTGCGCACCACCACGTTGATGATGGGCACGGTCGCCTCGATGATCGCGCGGAACACGCGACCGCCGCGGACGATGACACCGTTGCGCTCCTCCTCCACGCCGGGGAGCACGCCGGGAGTGTCGACCACGAACACCAGGGGAATGCCGAAGGCATTGCACAGCCTGATGAAATGCGTTGCCTTGTCGGAGCATTTCGCGTCGACCGCGCCGCCGAGAACCAGCGGCTGGTTGGCGACGACACCCACGCTGCGGCCGTCCACGCGCGTGAAGCCGGTGATCAGATTCGCCGCGGTGGCCGAACGGATCTCGTGGAAATCGCCGTCGTCGAAGATGCGCAGCAGGATCTCGTGCATGTCGTATCCCTCGCGGTCGGAGTCCGGGATGATCGACTCGAGCTCGAGGTCGGTGGCGGTGATCTCGGGTTCCAGACCCGGATTCACGATCGGAGCCTGCTCCAGGCAGCTCGACGGCAGGTAACTCAGGTATTTGCGGGCCCAGTCGAACGCCTCCTGCTCGGTGGCGGTCACGTGATGGATCGTGCCGTTGCGCGCCTGCACGTGGGCGCCGCCCAACTCCTCCGCGGTCACGTCCTCGCCGGTCACCGTCTTGATCACCTCGGGTCCGGTGACGAACATGTAGGAGTTCTCGGTCGCGACGAGCACGTCGGTGTTCACCGGGCCGTACACCGAACCGGCGGCGCACTTGCCGAGCATGATGGAGACCTGCGGAACGAACCCGGACAGCCGTTCCTGGCGTCGGCTCATGTGCGCGAACCAGGCCAGCGAAGTCACCGCGTCCTGGATCCGGGCGCCACCGGAATCGTTGATCGCCACCACCGGGCACGCCTTCTCGAAGGCGAACTTCAGGATGTGGGCGACCTTCCGGCCGAACATCTCGCCGACCGAGCCGCCGTAGACCGTCTGGTCGTGCGCGATGACCACGACCGGCCGCCCGTCGATGCGACCATGCCCGGTGACCACTCCGTCGCCGTACTTCGCGTCCGGCGCTCCCGGCGTGCGCGCGAGTGCGCCGATCTCGACGAACGTCCCCGGGTCGAGCAGCGATCGCACCCGCTCGCGGGCGCTGGGGATGCCCTTGTTCTGTCGTTTCGCGATGCCGGACGCACCGGCAGGTTCCTCGGCGATCGCGAGGGTGCCCCGCAACTGCTCCAACTTCTCGCGCGTGCCGACCATCCGAAACTGCCTCTCGACCTCACTGGCTGTTGCGCAGACGATAGGGGGCTGGACGGCGAACGCCGTGGCGCCGAGTCGATTACTGGGAAGCTCACAACGCGCGGACGGCCGCGTTGGCACGGTGCCCTATGGATCGGCCCGGCATCGCGTGGGCGATCTCCGCCGTGATCCGACCGGGTCCGAGACTTCCCTTGCGAGCTGGCAGGATTCGGTGCATGAGTTTCACCGGGGACGATGTCCGGGCCTTCGCGCTGTCGCTACCGGAGACATCCGAACAATTCACCTGGGGTATGCCGACCTTCCGGGTCGCGGGCAAGCTGTTCCTCACCCTTCCTGAGTCCGAGACCTCGATGGCGGTCCGCTGCCCCGTCGCCGACCGCGACGAACTCGTCGTCGCCGAACCGGACAAGTTCTGGATCGCCGCGCACGAAGCAGGCAACGCCTGGGTCCGTGCGCGGCTGACCGCCCTCGACGACCGGGAGGAACTCGAAGCCATCGTGCAGGACTCGTGGCGGCAGGCCGCACCACGGCATCTGCTCGACGACGCCGGGTGACCTGCTCGACGCCCCGGCGTCAGCGGGCGCGGCGGCGGCGTGGCCGTGGCGCGAGTTTCAAACCGAAGAGCAGATCGGTATTGCGGACCGGTGTCGATTGTTCGGACTTCCGGAGCAGTCCCGCTTCGCGGATCCAGCTGTGATGCCAGTGGTACAGATCCGGCAGCGTCACCTCGCACGCCGCGGCGAGCCTGCGGAGGCGGAAACCCGCTCCGCCGATGGCGCCGGCGAACAGCTTGGTGTTCGGTGTGGGGCGTGATTCCTGGTGGACGCGGGCTTCGTACAGCAGAGGGCGCGCCGACGGCGGAATAACCCACACGTACAGGTCCGGAGCGTGGGTGTAACCGATCGGGCCGTTGAAGATCAGCGCGTCCGCGGCGAGCGCGACGCAGGGGATCGCGTTGAGTTCCATCGCGGTGGCGCCGGTGAAGAGCGCGGTGACGATCGCCGCCGCGTCCACCGGATCGGCGGTCCTGGCCCGGACCCGGGCGACCAGGTCGTCGTCGATCGGGACCGTCGTCAGCCCCGGCCCGACCGAGTAGGCCAGGTCCGGCGGCAGATCCAGGCGCATCCCGTGCAACAGGAACGCCGCTTGGGCGCCGCGCAGGCGCGTGATCGTGTGCCCGCGGCTGGGGCTGTCGGCGACGAGGCCGCCGAGGAATCGGTACAGGCTCAGAATGTCGTTCCACTCGTCCACCAAACCGGCGCCCTGCTGGAAGCGGTCCGGCACGCTGAGGCGAGGTTGCAGCACCGAGAGCATGTATTCGGCCAGGCCGGCCCCGCGCGGCCCCAGCCAGCTGCCGACGCCGTTCTGGTTCAGGTCGTGCCTGCACGGTCGCCCGGTGTGTTCGGCCAGCCACCGGCAGGCCAGCTGGATCCCGTCGGCGTAGACGGCGTCGATGCGCGCGAATTCTTCCGGTGGCAGGCTCCGGTAGGCATCGGCCCGGAAAGTGGTGACGTCCCCGTCGGAGATCTGCGGCAGCAGCCCGCCTCCGGCCGCTTCGGGAAGCGTGATGATGCGGGACTGCCGGTGGTTGATCTCCCCATACCCCACGTGCCTGGTCGGTGGCTCAGGGCCATCGATCCGGGTGGTCGGCGGATCAGGGACATCTATGCGCGTGGTCGGCGGGTCGGGGACGTCGACGCGTGTGGTGGGCGGGTCGGGAACCTCGACGTGGACGGTCGGCGCGTCGGGAACCTCGACGTGGGCGGTCGGCCGCTCGGGGACATCGATGCGTCTGGTGGGCGCGGACGCACTGCGGCGGTCCTCCAGCCACCGCCACAGGTCCTCCTCCGGCACGCCCATCCGCTGCGAGCTCGATCGCACCTGGTCGGCGGAGAGTTCGTTGTGTTCGTCGAGCTGAGCCAACCTCTCCAGCTCGGACGGACGCAGCGTGGGCACGCTTGCGTCGGCCACAGCCACAACCTCCCGGATTACTGAACCGGTGCATCACACGGGTTCGCGACATCAGTTGCAGAGCATTCGATCACGTACCCGCCGGTAAGGCGGGGAATTCGACCGAGTTTCGGATGTTGTCTACGTCACCGACAACTTCTCGCTGTAGCGAAAACGTCGCGCGCCGAATGCGTTCTGCCTAGTCATCATGTCTGTCGGCAGCCGCGACGGAAATACGTGAGCGATGCCGACATCCGGAAAACCTAGGTGGTTTTGTCTACAGCGCTGGACACCGCCATTTCGGCATACGCCCGATCGCCGACGGCGTCGGCACGGGAACCGCGCGCCACTCCCGCGCACGCCACGACCACCAGGCCGATACCCGACCACTGCGCCGCCCGCATCTGCTCGCCGAGCAACAGCAGCCCGACGCCCGCGGCCACCACGGGCTCCAAACTCATCATGACGCCGAACACCGCGGGCGTGATCCGGCGCAAGGCCGCCATCTCGATGGCATGCGGCAGCAGCGACGAGAGCACGGCCAACGCCGCCGCGGCCACCAGGAAGACCGGATCTCTCAGCGCCACAGCGTCATTCGCGACCACCACCGGCACGGCGAGCAGTCCGCCGAGGCCCATCGCCAACGCCAGTCCGTCGTGTCCGGCGGTGTGCCTGCCCACCACGGCGCCGCACGTGATGTAAGCGCCCCATCCCGCACCGGCAGCCGCCGCGAACAGCACCCCGCTCCACGAGACCGGCCCTTCGCTGTCGACCAACAGCAGAACGCCCGCTCCGGCGAGCGTCACCCACAGCGCGTCGCGGGTGCGCCGCGACCCGATCAGGGCGACGGCGAGCGGACCGATGAAGTCGATCGTCACCGCCATGCCCAGCGGGATGCGGTCCAGGGCCGCATAGAAGCACAGGTTCATGCCCGCGATGGCCACGCCGAGCCCGGCGACCGGCAGCAGCGCCCTGCGCTCGAGCCGCGGCGACGGCCGCCACAGCAGCACGGCGAACACGCCCGCGAGGACGATCCGGCCGCACGCGACCGTTACCGGCGACGCGAGTGTGAACAGGTGCTTGGCGATGACCGCGCCGAGCTGGATGCTGACCATCGCGGCGACCACGAGCACCGGAGTGTGCACACCTCCGCGCGGCGGGATCAGCCGCGGCGCGAATCGTAGGGAGGCGTCATCGGCGGGACTGATGACCACGTAGTACTCCGTTCCTGAACACGCCTGCACCCGGGGCGGCGCGCGTTGTCGGACGCCGGCGGATCCGCTGCACGGCCCGACTCGGCGCGTCGATTGATCTGCGGCAGAGAGGTTGTCGGCCGCGTCAGCGCCGAACAGACGTGGACACGCACCGATCCTGCACCCGCGCTGGGACGTAACGAGCCGACGGCTCCGAATTTGCGGTCGCCGCAGATATCCGTCGAATTGTGCGGCGAGAGCCGAACAAATCGGACAAAAGTGACCGGCTTCGGTGATTTGTGCGCTGCGTGCACCCCTGCTTCACAGCGGAGAACGTAAATGCGCCGAGCAACGAACAGTGAGCCGATCGATTGCCGGAATCCAGAAACAATGTTGCGAAATGCGTCCCGCGCTGTGGACTGCGGCACAAGGTACAGCGGTGATCGATCAATGCGCCCTTCGTCCGCCCGCCGGCGGCAGCACGCGACAGCGTCTGCTCCGGCCGGAAGGCGGGCAGCGCCACCGGCCGGGACGCCCGTCGTGACCTGATCGAGAGCGAATTCTCAGCGTTCACACAACGGACTCTCGCCAAGTCCAAATACTGATGCGGTGTCCTTGAAGGGTGCTGGTCGGCAGCACTCAGAGCCCAGCTACGAGGAGACCAGTTCGTGTTTACCGGTACCACCGCGAGCATGCCGCGGATCCAGACACCGCGGCTGGGCGGAACGACCGGCGCTTCGGCCAGTCGGCGCGCGTCACGGTCGATCAACGCCGACGCGGTGGCGATCGAGACCGACGCCGTGACCGGAGCGACGGCGTACGTCGTCGCCGACGGCGTCGGAGATCATCTGCTCGGAGCCCGCGCGGCACGCACGGTCGCCGCCGCGGCGGCGCGCTCCGCCGCCGCCGACGGAGCGCGCGCGGGAATTCTCGCGGCCCAGGAGGAACTCCTGCGCGAGGTCCCGGAGCCTTCGGCCGACAGCGTGCTCGTGGTCGCGGTGCTTCCGGCCGCCGATCAACCCGATGGCCCCTGCGAGGTGGCGTGGGTCGGCGACTGTCGCGCGTATCGCTGGAACGGGCGAGTGTTGCACCAGATCACGACCGACCACACCGTCGCCGAGCTGTACCGCACCCGCGGGCTCGCCTCCACCCCGCGAATGGATCATCTGGTCACCACCTCGGCGCGCACCGTGCGGCCGGACGCGATCGGATACGCCGCCACCGGCTCGAGCACGGGCAGACTGCTGCTGAGCACCGACGGCGTACACAAGCCACTCGGCATAGCCGCGGTCAAAGCCATCCTCGCGCAGGGCGACGCGGCTCCCACGATCGCGAACACTTTGGTGGATGCCGCCCTCCTGGCCGGTGGAAGGGACAACGCCACCGCACTGGTCGTGGACCTGCCTTTCCGGCCGGGGGGCACCCACGACGGGTGATCCCGGGACCGTTTGCGACGCGCGGAACAAATGTCGAAATGCTATGAATCGACGTCGTCGGGGCGCAGTATGTCGCTGTGGAGCTGACAGCCGTGCGCATCGACAAACCGGATGATCTCAACGTCGTCATCGGACAGTCCCATTTCATCAAGACCGTGGAAGACCTGCACGAGGCGCTGGTCGGAGTCGGTCCGCACCTGCGCTTCGGGCTGGCGTTCTGCGAGGCCTCCGGACCGCGCCTGGTCCGCCGGTCCGGCAACGACGACGCACTCGTCGAGCTCGCCACCAAGAACGCGGTCGACATCGGTGCGGGACACTCGTTCATCGTCTTTCTCCGCGAGGGCTACCCCGTCAACGTGCTGAACGCCGTGCAGCAGGTCCCGGAGATCTGCGGAATCTACTGCGCCACAGCCAATCCCGTCGAGGTTCTGATCGCGGAAACCGAACTCGGCAGAGGAATCATCGGAGTGATCGACGGTTCGCCGCCGCTCGGCGTGGAAGATGCCGACGACCAGGCGGCCCGGAAGCAGCTGTTGCGTCAGATCGGCTACAAACTGTAGGACCGCTGCCCCGCCGGTTCGTACGGCGCGCACCGATGGTCGGCGCACCGGCTGGGCCCGGAATCCCGCAAGCGATCCGGGCCCGCGCCGGATACCTCAGCCGAGTTCCGCCAGTTGCGGGACGGCAGGCGCCATGCCGTCTATCCATGCCGCCGGTGAGCCGGTGGTCGGAGTGACGATGGCCGTCTCGATGCCGAGTTCGGCATAGTCGGCCATCTGCCGGACGAATTCGTCGCGGTTTTCCGGGCTCGGCCGCGGGTTGTTGGCGATGATCGTCTTGCGGATCTCGTCATAGTCGCGGCCGACGTCGTCACAATGCCTGCGCAGCACGTCGAGTTTGTGCTCGACGTCCCCGGGCGAGGAGCCGAACAGGTTGCAGGCGTCGCCGTACTGCGCGACCAACCGCAGCGTCTTGCGCTCTCCCCCGCCGCCGACGAGCACCTTCGGCCGGTTGATGGGCTGCGGCGAGCACAGCGTCTCGGCCAGCTGGTAGTACTTCCCGTCGAACGGCCCGTTGTCCTGCGGGTCCCACATCTGGCGGCAGATGCGCAGCGTCTCCTCCAGCCGCTCGAACCGTTCGGCGGTCGGCGGGTACGGCACACCGAGCCCGCGGTGCTCGCGCTCGAACCACGCGGCGCCGATCCCGAGGACCGCCCGGCCGCCCGACAGGACGTCGAGGGTGGTGACGATCTTGGCGAGCAGACCGGGGTGACGGTAGGTCACGCCGGTGACGAGCAGTCCGAGGTCGATGCGCGAAGTGTGCGCGGCCAGATAGCCGAGGGTCGTGTACCCCTCCAGCATGTTCGCCTCCGCGGGCAGGCCGGTCGGCTCTATCTGGAAGTAGTGGTCCATGAACGACAGCCACGTCGCGCCGGATTCTTCCGCCGCCGCGCCCACCCTTGCCAGCTCACCGGCGATGGCGGTGGTGCCACCGTCGATATCGAAGATTGGTATGTGAAAACCGAGCTCCATGAAGTGATCCCTTCTGCTGGACAACCCTGTATGAGCGCACCCTAAGCGCTGGAGTGCGCTCCAGGTCAAGCAGCGGATCGATCAGGTGGTCAGCCTGCGACCGGGCGCGGATACGGGCTGTGCATCGACAGCCAGCGGATGTCGAGATCCCGTTCGAGGTAATCCATGCGCTTGTCCCAGAACGCCCGCATGTGCGGCAGGGCCAAATGACGATCGAGATCTTCCTTGGACCGCCATACCTCGTAGAAGACGAACGTGCCCGGCCGGTCCTTGTCCTCGTGGAAGTGATACTCCAACGAACCTTCTTCGGCGCGCGTGGGCTCGACGAAGGACAACAGCAACTCACGCAGTTCCGCCGCGCGCTCCGGTTTGGGGTGGGCGAAACCGACGAGGGCGTAGGGCGCATGATCAGGTACGAGATTTTTCATACCTCGGACGCTAGCGGCCACTGAGGTACGATGCAACACGTACCTATGGAGGAGGTTCGCCGTGCCCGGCAGCGATCAGCCCGCACCGGAGGAGATGGAACTCGGTTCGGTGTTCGCCGCGCTCGCCGATCGGCATCGCCGCCAGGTGATCCTCACGCTCCTCGCCGAGCCCGACGGCACCGAGCGCCATTGCAGTTCGTTCGGCCTCCCGGTATCGAAAGCGACACTCACACACCACTTTCGGGTTCTTCGCCAGGCCGGGCTGATCCGTCAGGTCGATCGCGGCAACAGCAATATGGCCCAACTACGCAGAGCCGAACTCCAGCACCGATTCCCTGGCTTGATCGAGTTGCTCCGCGCGGAAATCCCGGACCGACGATCTTCGCCGGAGACATCGGCCTGATCGATGAGACGCAAGCGCTGTCAACCCGCCCCATAGGCCGAGCCGCGAGGGCCGTCGCCACACTCGATCAGCTCGCGCGCTCGAAATCGCCGGGCCGCCAAGTCTGGTCGAACGCCGCTTCCTCGGGTCCGTAGATGCGCAGATAGGCGAACCATCCGCGGCCGGGGACGGTTTGCAGCCAGCGGGTCTCGACGCCGTCAGGAGGAATGGGGCCGAAGTGCAGCCGCACGGGGCCGTCGGGCGGGAGGTCGCGCAACTCGAACAGCGACCGGAGGGCGGCCTTGCCCTGGTCGGCCTGGATCTGCGAGCGGGTCTGCGCGTCGTAGACCGTCACGGACCAGAACAGCCCGGCCGGCACCGGCCGCGGTATATCGAGGGTATAAGTGGCACTACCGTCCAAGTTATCCCCTCGCCCGTCCCGCATGGCGAGCCAATACAGCGATCCGCCGCCCACCTGCCGCCGGAACACGGCCGGTGAGGCGATGATCGCTTGGGCGAACCACCGGTCGCGCGCTTCGAGGTCGAGACCGGAGGCGGTCCGGAAGTCGCCGTTGTCGGCGACCAGTCCCACCCATTCCCAGCGACGGTCCGGCCAGGCCATGCGGTCCGGCCGGCCACTGGCGAACGCCGAGACGAGCAATTGACCGCGCCCGGTCCGCGCCGCGGCCGTCAACAGCGCCGCGGACCGGCGGTCGGGCGCGAACCGAACGCCTCGCTCGAGACCGATCGCCCCGAGCAGCCCGTACATCGGCAAGAACTCCGGCACCACCGGTTCCGTCTCGAGAATCCCGTGCAGCACCCGCCAGTAAGAGATGTCGGCTTCCCAGCACAAACAGGTGGAGTCCATGGCCACCTCGGTGGTGTCGATGATGTCCAGCACCGCGCCCGCCTCCTCGAGCGGATGCACCCGGACCGCCCGCAGCGCATCCATCGCCTCGGCCAGGTCGCCACCGATCGGCAGCGCGCGCACGGCGAGCAGCACTTTGAAGGACGCGGATCGCCCGACGTGCGCCCGATCCGGCAACGCCCCCGCGTAGCCGGGAGGAACGATGACGTAAGTGCCGCCCTGCCCTCGGTCGGGCCTGGGAATGCCGAGATCGGTGATCCACCGTTGATGATGATCGTCGACCAGGCCGATGTACGGTCCCGGCGGAAGCTCGACCACCATCGGCCCCGCCGACAGATCCAGCACCGCGGCGCCATACGGGGTATCGGAATTCAGAGTGAACCCGACATGCCGCGGCCCGGTCGAGGCGATTCCGACCGCGCGGTTGTCGTTCAGTCCGATCTCCCTGTTTCCGTTGAAAATTCCTTCCATCGACACGGTCGGATACCAGAACCGGTACGCGACCACGGCGCGCTGGAACACGCTGTCGTCCCATACCCGAGTCGCGGAGGACTCGATCGGATAGCCATTCGCGAACTCGTACCGGTTGTCCACCATCGCCGGATCCGTCATTTCCTGGACGGTGCCACCGCCGTACCGGGCCGACATCACCCGAAGCGGGTGAAAGACTTGCCGAGCAGCCGGATCGCCAGTGCCGCAGAGGCGGTCAGACCGCGGCCTCAGGACGGTCGGACAAGCCGAGGCGCAGGTGTTCGCTGTGGTAGATCGCCTCGTCCAGCAGTTGGGCGACGTGGTTGTCGTAGAGGCTGTAGACGATGCTGCGGCCGGTGCGAGTGCCCGTGACCAGACCCAGATTGCGCAGCAGCCGAAGCTGGTGGGAGACGGCGGACTGTTCCATGCCGATGGCATCGGCCAGCGCGCTCACCGGCAGCGGCCCTTGGCGCAGTTCGGTGAGGATCATCAAGCGGCTCGGTGTGGCCAGCGCCTGCAACGTGGTCGCCACATGGGTGGCCGATTCGGGATCCAAGCGCACGGCAGGGCGGTCCCTGCCTTCGACGCCGTGTCCCATGACTGAACAGCATACTCTAGGAACAAATGAAGACATGTTCATGTGTTCTGGTATGGTTCGGGCCGTCTGTCCGTTGCTGTTCTGGAGGTGACCCGTGGCCGCGCCGACGCTCGCGCCGACTCGTCCGACTCCGCCATCCGGTCGCGTACCCGTGCGCCGGACCCGGCTGTTCGCCCTTCCCGAAGCCCGTTGGGCCGCAGTGGCCGTGGTCTTCTTCTGCGCCGGGCTGGCGGTGCAGCTGATCGATGGCCCCCAGTGGCTGCGCTGGGGCCTGTACCTGGCCTGCTACGCCGCAGGCGGCTGGGAACCGGGGTGGGCCGGCTTACAGGCTCTCCGCGACAAGACGCTCGACGTCGACCTGCTCATGGTCGCCGCGGCGATCGGAGCGGCGGCCATCGGCCAGATCACCGACGGCGCGTTGCTGATCGTCATCTTCGCGACCTCCGGCGCCCTGGAAGCGCTGGCCACCGCCCGGACCGAGGACTCGGTGCGCGGACTGCTCGACCTCACACCCGACACCGCGACCCGGGTCGCGGGCGACGGCGAGGAAGAGACGGTCCACGCCACCGAACTGCGCATCGGAGACGTCCTCGTGGTGCGGCCCGGCGAGCGGATCGCCGCGGACGCGACCGTCCTCTCCGGCGGCAGTGAGGTCGATCAGGCCACCATCACCGGCGAACCGTTGCCGGTGAACAAAAACCAGGGCGACGAGGTGTACGCGGGCACCCTCAACGGCACGGGGGCCCTGCGCATCCGCGTCGTGCGCCGCGCGCAGGACTCCGTGGTAGCGCGCATCGCGGCCCTGGTCGAGCAGGCGGCCCGAACCAAAGCGCGCACTCAGCTCTTCATCGAGAAGGTGGAACAGCGCTACTCCGTCGGCATGGTCGCGGTCACCCTCGCGGTGTTCGCCATCCCGCTGCTGCTCGGTGACAACGTGCGGCGAGCGCTGCTGCGAGCGATGACGTTCATGATCGTCGCCTCCCCCTGCGCGGTGGTGCTGGCCACCATGCCGCCCCTGCTGGCGGCCGTCGCCAACGCGGGGCGTCACGGTGTCCTGGTCAAATCCGCGGTGGTCATGGAAAAGCTCGGCGCCACCACGCACGTCGCCTTCGACAAGACCGGCACCCTGACCCGCGGCATCCCGGAACTCGCCGAGATCCGCTGCCTGGACCAGCGATTCACCGACGCCGAGGTGCTTCGGCTCGCCGCCGCGGCCGAGCACCCGAGCGAGCACCCCCTCGCGGCGGCGATCGTGCGCGCGGCCCGCACCCGAGAGCTGCGGCTGCCCGAGGTCACCGAATTCACGGCCCACCCAGGTCGCGGCGTGACCGCCCGTGTCGGTGACCGTCTCATCGGCGTCGGCTCCCCCGCCGCGTGGGAACCCACCCACGACGGCCACACAACTGTCGACGCCTTCCACGCGAGCGGCTACACCGCCGTGGTCGTGACCTGCGAGCACGAACCGATCGGAGTGCTCGCACTGACCGACCAGCTCCGGCCCGAAGCGGTGGCGGCCGTGCGCGCGACGACCGCGCTGACCGGCAGCGCGCCGATACTGCTGACCGGCGACAACACCGCCACCGCCGATCGGCTCGCCGCGTGTGTCGGCATCACCGACGTCCGGGCGGAACTGCTGCCCGACGACAAGATGATCGCGGTGCGCGAGTTGCAAGCCGACCGGCGGAAACTGACCGTGGTCGGCGACGGCATCAACGATGCCCCGGCGCTCGCCGCGGCCGAGGTCGGCATCGCCATGGGCGGCGCCGGATCCGACCTGACCCTGCGGACCGCGGACGCCGTCGTCGTGCGCGACGACCTGACCACGATCCCGGCGGTGATCGCGTTGTCCCGGCAGGCGCGACGGGTGGTGACCGCCAACTTGGCCATCGCCGCCACCTGCATCGGCGTGCTGGTCGTCTGGGACCTCGCCGGGACCCTGCCGCTCCCCCTCGGCGTCGCCGGGCACGAGGGATCCACCGTCCTCGTCGGGCTCAACGGGCTACGCCTGCTCCGCCGGGGTGCGTGGGAGCGAGCTGCCGGATCACGGGAGTGACAGCGACCTCCGTCGCAGTGCGGAAACGAATCCCGCACTGCGACAGCGCGTCCGGCTAGTCGGCGCGAACCTCGCCGCGGTCCCCGCTCCACAGCGTGTGGAACTTGCCTTCGGCGTCCACCCGCTCGTAGGTGTGCGCACCGAAGAAATCACGCTGCCCCTGGGTGAGCGCGGCCGGGAGACGCTCGGCGCGCAGGGCGTCGTAGTAAGACAGCGACGAAGCGAACGCGGGCACCGGAATGCCGAGCAGTGTCGCGGTGGCCACGACGCGGCGCCAGCTGTCGATGGCCGTCTCGATCGCCTCACGGAAGTACGGTGCGAGAATCAAGCTCGGCAGCGCCGGGTTCTCGTCGTAGGCGTCCTTGATCCGGTTGAGGAACCGGGCGCGGATGATGCAGCCGCCACGCCAGATCGTCGCGAGATCACCCGGCCGCAAGTTCCAGTCGTATTCGGCGCTGCCCGCCGCGATCTGGTCGAAGCCCTGCGCGTAGGCGACCACCTTCGAGGCGTAGAGCGCCTGCCGGATGTCCTCGGTGAACCGCTCCACGTCGGTGGGCTTGTCGGCCAGCCGCCCGGAAGCCAGACCCCGCGCGGCCTTGCGCTGCTCGCGCGAACCGGACAGCGCCCGCGCGAACACCGCTTCGGCGATTCCGGTCACCGGCACGCCGAGGTCGAGCGCGGACTTCACCGTCCAGCGCCCGGTGCCCTTCTGCTCCGCCGCGTCGACGATCACGTCGACCAGCGGCTTGCCCGTCTTCGCGTCGACCTGGTTCAGCACCTCGGCGGTGATCTCGACCAGGTAGCTCTCCAGGTCGCCGGAGTTCCACTGGGTGAACACGTCCGCGATCTGTTTGGCGTCGAAACCGAGCGCGTCGCGGAACAGGTGGTAGGCCTCACCGATCAACTGCATGTCGGCGTACTCGATGCCGTTGTGCACCATCTTGACGAAATGTCCGGAGCCGTCCGGGCCGATGTGGGTGCAGCAGGGCGTTCCGTCGACCTTCGCCGCGATGGATTCCAGCAGCGGCCCGAGCGAGTCGTAGGACTCCTTGGGGCCGCCGGGCATGATCGCGGGGCCGTTGAGGGCGCCCTCCTCGCCCCCGGAGATGCCCGCTCCGACGAAGTTCAGCCCGCGCTCGCGCATCGCGGCTTCCCGCCGAATGGTGTCGGTGTAGAGGGCGTTTCCACCATCGATGATGATGTCGCCCGGCTCCATCGCGTCCGCGAGTTCCTCGATGACCGCGTCGGTCGCGGCGCCTGCCTTCACCATGATGAGCACCCGGCGCGGCTTCTCCAGCGCGGCGACGAACTCCTCGATCGTTTCG
The DNA here is from genome assembly GCF_042733915.1 of Nocardia sp. NPDC059691. NCBI lineage: Bacteria > Bacillati > Actinomycetota > Actinomycetes > Mycobacteriales > Nocardiaceae > Nocardia > Nocardia sp. NPDC059691. Next base: position 121,072 of record NZ_JBHWFB010000011.1, read on the forward strand.
GTCCGCACGAAGTCGCCGTCGTCGCCGTGGGCCTCGAGCAGTGCGTCGGTCTTGGCGATGCTGCGGTTGTGCAGCGCAACGGTATAGCCGTTCCTGGCGAAGTTCCGTGCGATGTTGCTACCCATGACCGCCAGACCGGTGACCCCGATCTGTGCGCGCGCTGTAGAGGTCGGCATCAATCAGCTCTCTTCGTTCGACAGGGCGGCGCGTCCGCGCGAAGCTGTTCGGCGGCGGCATCGTGGCGTCCGTTCCACGACGCTTCAGACCTTACCCACTCCGCCGGTGCGGGCTCGGAGCGCATCACGAGCCGCTCACCCGCTCGATGTGGACTTGGTGGCCGCGCCACGACCAGGTGCTCGACTGTGGCCGAGAATCCCAGCTCCGGCGTAGGTCATCGAGGACGGTTACGCCGCGACGACGACCAACAAGATCGCCGAACTCGCCGGCGTCTCCATCGGCACCCTCTTATCACTACGTCCCCGACAAGGACGCACTGCTCTACTCACTGGCACCTGCGGCACGCTTCCCAGGCGCTGCTGGAAACGGCCGGGCACCTGCGTGCCGAACAGCCGCCTCTGGTCGACACCCTCCGGCAGCTGGTCGTCGCCGTGACGCGGTTGCACACGGCTCAACCGGATATGCACCGGCTGCTCTTCGATCAGGCCCCCCGCACCGCCGCGAGTGTCGAACGCCTCCGACAACTCGAACGGGTCCTCGCCGACGAAGTGGAATTCCATCTGCGCCGCCTCGAGGTCGGCGGCGGCGACCCGGGCTCACGCCGCCCGCCGACCCCGGCCGGGCGGCCGCCGAGTCATCGCGAATCGGCCACCAGTGACCCGGCGCCGAGACCGCCCGCGATCAGCGCATCCGCTCCCCGGTCACCGTAAGCGATGCGCTCGAGCAGATCCAGCGCCTCGCCGACCTTGTGCAACTCACCCGTCCGCAAACTCTCCGACAACGCTTGCGCCAGCGCGTCGTTCGCGGACGCCTGATGTCCGCACACCCACGCGCGGCCTTCGTCGGTGAGAGTCAGATTCACCCGGCGTCCGTCGTTCGGGTCACGCACACCGATGATCAGACCCTGGTCGCGCAAGCCGTCGACCACGTTGCGCATCGTCTGCGGCCGCAGCATCTCCAGCCGCGCCAAGTCGACCGCGGCCATGGCGCCGTATCGGTGCAGCCGTCCTAAGACCGCCCACTGCGTCGCGGACAGCCGCCGTTCGTCGGGATCTCTCCGGGCGCGCCGCAGGATGACGGTCGTCGCAATGCGCAGCCGGGCCGCGATGGTGGACAGTGCTGTGGCGTCCGCGGTGTCAGCGCTCACGGGCGGGCTCCCTCTGCTTACCTGGTGGGACAACGATCCCCGGGCTGGTGATAGCTGCGGGAAGCCTACTCGACAGTAGGACATCGGCGTGGCCCGTGACGAAATCGTCATACGGACCGGTGGCCGCGACAGATCGCCACGGCCCACCAGCTATCGGGAGGCGGCCCGATAGCTGGTGCGGACCGCCCGATGCGCGACACTGACCGCGATGGGCACACAGGCGAACGGCGGACAACCACGGCGGAGACCACCGCATCGACGCGAGATGATCCTGGCCGCCGCGGTCGACGCCTTCACGCACGGCGGCTATTACGGCACGACGATGGCCGACATCGCGGCTGCGGTGGGCATCTCCGCGACGGCGTTGTATCGACACTTCCGCAACAAACAGCAACTTCTGGGCCAATGCCTGCTGGTTGGCCTCGACGACACCTTGAACCGGCTGGACGCCGCATATCGCGCCGATGACTCCGGCGGCGCGGTAACGGCCGAGTTGGTCCGGGTCGCGCTGGAGTTGCGCGGCCTGCCGCGGCTGTGGCAACTGGAGTTCCGCAATCTGACCGCCGCCGACAAGACCGCGGTGCTCGTCCGCGTCGCGCGGCTCACCCGCTACCTACGACACACGATCCACTTACGCCGACCCGAACTGAGCACGGCCGATGTCGAATTGCTGAGCTGGTGCGTGCTGTCGATCGCGGTCAGCCCCTCCTATCACCGCGCCGAGTTGCCCGCGCCGGCCGCCGCGCAGGTGCTCGACGCCGCCGTCGCGGCGGTGATCACGACCCGGATGCCCGAACACCCGAACGGCCACGCGCCGAGCCGGCCACCGCGCACCGAGATCGGCAACACCGCACTGGACCGAGCGCTGCGCTCGGAGCGAATGCTCGCCGAGGCGGCGCGGCTGTTCAGCACCCGCGGTTACGCCGCGGTGGGCATCGAGGACATCGGTGCGGCCGTCGGCGTCACCGGACCCGCCCTGTATCACCATTTCTCCAGCAAGGCGGAGTTGCTGGACCAGATCGTCCGGCGCCAGGACGAGTGGCTGCGACTGCTGCTCGCCCGGGCGATCGCCGAGGGCCGCAGCGCCGAGGAGTCCCTGCGCTCGCTCATGCGCAGCTTCGCGCAATTGGGCGTCGACGAACCCGACCTCCTGGCGATCACGGTCAGCGAGACCCGGCATCTTCCTGGCGACGGGGTGCAGCGCTATCGGAGGGTGCGCCTCGACGGCATCGCCCAGTGGGCCCGCATGCTGCAGGCGGTGCGGCCGGATCTATCCGCGCCCGTCGCGCGGGTGCTCAGCCGCGCGATCGTCACCGTCGTCATCGATGCCGTACGCAATCCCCGCTTCCGGCGGCGCGCCGATCTCGTCGACGTCCTCGTAGCCATCGGGGAGCGGATCGAAACGGCGGGAAATCCCGGCCGCACCTCCTCGCAGTGATTTACACCACTTAGCGAGCATTAACTTAGCTGCGCCAATTACGTGCTAGCAGCGGATTGAATGCCGTTGGACATCCGACCATCTACTTAGTGGTTATTAACATAAGATTGCTTTCGCGTCATCGGTGCCGCACAGTGTGCCGTGGGTGAGCACCTATCCGTGCGCCCGCCGAATCCCTCGCCGGTACACCGGCCGTTTCTCGAAAGGCCCTGGCTCGTGAGCCATTACAAGAGCAACGTGCGTGACCTCGAGTTCAATTTGTTCGAGGTGTACGGACTCGACGACATCCTGCGGACCGGAGCGTTCGGGGACCTGGACGGCGACACCGTGCGATCGATGCTGGCGGAGGCCGCGCGCCTGGCCGAAGGGCCGGTCGCCGAACCGTATGCCGAAACCGACCGCAACCCGCCGGTTTTCGATCCGGCCACCCACTCGGTCAGCCTGCCGGAGTCGTTCAAGAAGGCGGTGCGCGCCTGGTACGACGCCGAATGGTGGCGCGTCGGCAAGTCCGAGGCGGTCGGCGGAGTGCCCGCCCCCTCGATGGTCAGCTGGGCCATCAGCGAATTCGTGCTCGGGGCGCAGCCCGCGGCCTACATGTATCTGACCGGGCCGATGATGGCCCACATCATCGACGGCATCGGCACCGAGCAGCAGCGGCGCTGGGCGCGATTCATCACCGAACTCAACTGGGGCGCCACCATGGTGCTGACCGAGCCCGACGCCGGTTCCGACGTCGGCGCCGGTCGCACCAAGGCGATCGAGCAGGAAGACGGCACCTGGCACATCGAGGGCGTGAAGCGGTTCATCACCTCCGCCGACGCCGACGACTTGTTCGGCAACATCGCCCACCTGGTGCTGGCTCGCCCCGAAGGCGCGGGACCGGGCACCAAGGGCCTGTCGCTGTTCTTCGTACCGAAGTTCCACTTCGACCACGAGACCGGTGAGCTGGGCGACCGCAACGGCGTCTTCGTCACCAACGTCGAGCACAAGATGGGCCTGAAAGCGTCCGCCACCTGTGAGCTCACCTTCGGCGGCCACGGCGTCCCGGCCAAGGGCTGGCTGGTCGGCGAGGTGCACAACGGCATCGCGCAGATGTTCCACGTCATCGAGGAAGCTCGGATGATGGTGGGCACCAAGGCCATCGCCACCTTGTCGACCGGCTACCTCAATGCCCTCGAATACGCGAAGAACCGGGTGCAGGGCAGCGATCTGACCCAGATGGCGGACAAGTCCGCACCGAAGGTGACCATCACCCGGCACCCCGACGTGCGCCGGTCGCTGATGATGCAGAAGGCCTACGCCGAAGGCCTGCGCGCGGTATACCTGTACACCGCCGGTCACCAGAACGACGTTGTCGCGCAGCACATCTCGGGGGCGGATGCCGAGCTGGCCGCGCGGGTCAACGACCTGCTGCTTCCGATCGTCAAGGGCGTCGGCTCGGAGCGGGCCTACCAGTACCTGACCGAGTCGCTGCAGACCCTGGGCGGTTCGGGCTTCCTGCAGGACTACCCGATCGAGCAGTACATCCGCGACGCGAAGATCGACTCGCTCTACGAGGGCACCACCGCGATCCAGGCGCAGGACTTCTTCTTCCGCAAGATCGCCCGCGATCGCGGCGTCGCGCTCGCACACATCGCGGGCAAGATCCGGGACACGGCGCAATCCGGCGTGGGCAACGGCAGGCTCAAGACCGAGAAGGTGCTGCTGGCCACCGCGCTGGAGGACGTCCAGGACATGGCGGGCCGATTCACCCAGCACCTGATCGCCGCCCAGCAGCAACCCACCGAGTTGTACAAGATCGGACTGAATTCCGTCCGGTTCCTGCTCGCCGTCGGCGATCTCCTCATCGCCTGGCGTCTGATCGTCGCCGCCGAGATCGCCGCCGCGGCCTTGGATGCCGAGCCGGGCGGCGGAGACCGCGCTTTCTATGAAGGCAAGATCGCCGTCGCGTCGTTCTTCGCCAAAACCGTCCTGCCGCACCTCAGCGCGGAATGGTCGGTCATCTCCGACGTCGACATCAGCGTCATGGATCTCGACGAAGCCGCATTCTGACACCCTCGGCGATCAGGGTCGCACCGGCCGCCGCATCCGACGATGCGGCGGCCGGTCGGCTTCCGCCACTGACAGTCGCGCCCGCGTCGTCTAGCATTTGACTCACGTCGCGATAGCGGATGGGCGAGGAACCGATATCGGACGCTCCGGTGGCGTCGATTTCCGACGATGAGGACCCACCCGGCTCCGCGGCAGTACTTGATCGCGCAGTGCCACCGCGGCACCGCTCGTCGACGCAGTGGCATCGCACGCGTTCATTCGGACAACCAGGCTGGCGGTGTCCAGTCCATCCGCAGGACGGAGGGCGGGTAGATGTCACTGGAAGAATACAAACGGGGAACGGCTTTTCCCGGAATCATCGGGCGAACGACGGATGTGTCGAATCCCGCATGGCCACAACCGGTACGGGCGGCGCCCGGCGCACCGAACTTGGTGTTCATCGTGCTCGACGACACCGGATTCGGACAGCTCGGGTGTTACGGCAGTCCCATTTCCACGCCGCATTTCGACGCGTTGGCCGCGGGCGGACTGCTGTACAACAATATGCACACGACCGCGCTGTGCTCACCGTCGCGTTCCTGTCTCATCACCGGGCGTAACCATCACGCCAACGCCATGGCGGGCATCACGGAGATCGCCACCGGGTATCCGGGCTACAACGGCAATATCCCATTCGAGAACGGATTCCTCTCGGAGATGCTGTTGCAGCACGGCTACAACACCTACATGGTCGGCAAATGGCATCTGGTGCCGTCGGAGCAGGAATCCGCCGCAGGCCCCTACGATCGTTGGCCGCTCGGGCGGGGCTTCGAGCGGTTCTACGGCTTCCTCGGCGGCGACACCAGTCAGTGGTATCCGGATCTGGTCCACGACAACCATCAGGTCGAGCCGCCCGCCACCCCGGAAGACGGCTACCACCTGACCGCCGATCTGGTGGACAAGGCGATCTCCTTCATCGCCGGGGCCAAACAGGTCGCCCCGGACAAGCCGTTCTTCTTGAACTTCTGCACCGGCGCCACACATGCGCCGCACCACGTGCCGAGGGAGTGGGCGGACCGTTACCGCGGCCGATTCGACGGCGGCTGGGACGCCTATCGCGAATACACGTTCGACCGGCAGCGCGAGCTCGGTGTCGTACCACCGGACGCGCGGCTTTCCCGCCGTGATCCGGATGTGCCCGAATGGGCCGCGCTGTCCGCCGACGCACGCCGCCTGGCGGCACGAATGATGGAGGTCTACGCCGGATTCCTCACCCACACCGACCACCACATCGGACGACTGCTCGACTTCCTCGACCAGCTCGGCGAGCTGGACAACACCCTGCTCATGCTCGTGTCCGACAACGGCGCCAGCCCGGAGGGCGGGGTCACCGGAACCACGAACGAACTGCAGTTCTTCAACAACGCCCCGGAACCGATCGAGGACAGCCTGCGCGCCATCGACGAGCTGGGCGGTCCGACCACGTTCAACCACTATCCGTGGGGTTGGACCTGGGCGGGCAATACTCCCTTCCGGCGGTGGAAACGCGAAACCTACCGCGGCGGCGTCAGCGATCCCTTCCTGGTCCATTGGCCTCGGGGCATCACCGCACAGGGCGAGATCCGAACCCAGTACGCGCACCTGATCGACGTCGTTCCCACCGTTCTCGACGCTTTCGGCCTCGAACCGCCGGACACCATCAAGGGCGTATCCCAGTCCCCCTTGCACGGTGTCGGTTTCGCCCACACTTTCGACGATTCCACCGCCGCGACCCGGCACCACACGCAGTACTTCGAAATGCTCGGCCACCGAGCCATCGACCACAACGGCTGGCGGGCCGTGTGCCCCTGGCCGGGCCCGTCCTTCGCCGAAGCGGACCGGCCGTTCGGCACGCCGATCACGGCCGATGACCTCGGCCGGCTCGACGCCGACGATTGGGAGCTCTACCACGTCGCCGAGGACTTCGCCGAGACCCGTGACCTCGCCGCTGAACGTCGAGACAAGCTCAACGAGATGATCGCCCTGTGGTATGTGGAAGCAGGCCGCTACGACGTGCTGCCGATCGACGGCAGCGGATTGCAACGGCTGCTCGCCGAGCGTCCGCAGATCACGCCCGCGCAGACCCGATACACCCTGCGCCCGGACACCGAGACGCTGCCTGCGGCCGTCTCGCCGCGGGTGCTGAACCGCCCGCACAGCGTCACCGCCGAAGTGGAGATCCCGTCCGGCGGCGCCGAGGGCGTCTTGCTGTGCCAGGGCACCAATGCCGGAGGCTGGACCTTCTTCGTCGCAGACGGCCACTTGCACTACGCCCACAACTACGTGCGGCGCACCGTGCACCGCGTCGCCTCGACACGAACCATCCCGGAAGGCCGCCACGAATTGCGCTTCGAGTTCGAACCCACCGGCGCACCGGATTTCGGCAATGGCAAGGGCACCCCTGGCACCGCCCGGCTCTACGTCGACCGCAGCCCGGCAGGCGAAGCCGATTTCCCGTTCATCACGCCGGTCGCGTTCAACCCCGGTGGGATGACCTGCGGCGCCAACCCGGGCTCCGCGGTGGTGCCCGACTACCGGCCGCCCTTCCGGTTCACCGGCACGTTGCGCACGGTCGTCGTGGATCTGTCCGGAGAACTGACAACGGACGCCAAGAGCGAGATGCGCATGCACATGGCTCGGCAGTAACCGATACGCCCGCCGCGCTCTCTAATACCCGGGGGTCGTCGCCACACCCGCGACAGTGGGATCCGGCTGTTCTGGAGAGCGCGCGGGAAGGCGGCGATCCGGCACGGGAACAGCCTGGGAGAGTATCCGCAGGCTGGACCCGTGCCGAGATGGAGCAAGACGGCGCGGGACCGTCAGACGCTCTCCGGTCTGACGGCGTAGATCTCGTGCAGTTCGGTTCCGGCCAGGCTCGGGTCTTGGCGCGTTCGCGCGTACAGACCATGTCCGCTCAACAATTCGCGGCACTGGGCCAAGCGGTCGTCCCGATCGTGCACCTCGGCGACGACGGCACGGATACGCGGCCAGTCCGCGGCGGCTATGCCGCGCAGGACATCGAGCTCCGCTCGCTCGACGTCGACCTTGAGCAAGCCGACCTCCGCGTTCCCGCCGTGCTCGTCGAGTATCGCCGAAACGGTGGTGACTTCGACCTCCATTCGCTCGCCTTCGTGCAGCCCGGCGGTGATGAGAGCGATCGCCTCGTCGTTCAGGCCGCTGTTGCGCAGGTAGATCTCGGTGGCCCGGTCGTCGGCCGCGCGGTCGGCGTAGAGACCCGAATTGGCCGACGCCCGTGGGTACCAGGTGAACGGCGCGCTGCCGGGCGCCGCGCCGACCGCGACTTGCAACGGCACGCCGTCCGGCACATGAGCGGCCATATTGCGCTGCAGACAGTCGAAGGTCGCCGGGGCCGGCTCGGCGGCGATCACCCGGACGCCGGGGCAGGTCTCGGCGAACATCATCGCGCTCAGCCCGATGTTCGCGCCGATGTCCAGTGCGATGTCCCCGGGACGCAGCAGCGCGGCCGCTAGCCGATAGAAGCCGTCGGTCGACATCTCGCCCCACAACATCCGCGCCTCGGCCGGACTGGTACAGGCGACCGTCCTGCCGTCCTCGAGCCGGAGTTGCTGGAGTTGATCGAGAGTCTTCAGCATGCGTTCGCGAACCTTTCGAGGATCGGGCCGATGACGGCCAGTGCGTGCGGATGGGTCAACTCGAGATGTCGTGCGTCGACGACCGTGTTGTGCAGATCGCCGGTGATGAACGGCCGCCACGTCCGCACGACGGCGTCGTGGTCCGCGCGGTCTTTTCCTGCGGTGAAGAAGATCAGATCGCCGTCGAAGACACCCGGCCGGTGCTCCCGGGCGATATCGCTCGCGGTCCGGAAGCTCTCCATCACCCGGTCGACCTGTTCGGCGGTGAACATCCCGGTGGCGGTCACCTGATCGCGGATCACCGCCCAGGCCTGCTCGTGGGTCTGCGCGGTCACCTCGGCGCCGAGGTCGAACAGCTCACGCCAGCCACCGAGCAGATCGGCCATCAGTTCGCTCGGCGCGGGCTCGTCCGCGGTGCCGCTCATCGCCGCGGCCAGCGCCTCGGAGTCGCCGGCCGCGCTGTCCATCATGGCCAGCATGCCGACCTGCTGTCCTTCCCGCTGGAGCCGGACCGCGACGGCATGCGCGATCGCACCGCCCAGCGACCACCCCAGCAGGTGGTACGGCCCGCTCGGCTGCACTCGGCGGATCTCGGCGACATAGCGTTCCGCGAGTTCGTCGACGGAACGCGCACCGGGTTCGCCCGCCACGACATGGGGATCCTGCAAGCCGTAGACCGGCCGGTCCTTGTGCAGATGTTCGGCCATTCCGCCGTAGAACCACGCCAGTCCGCCCGCGGGGTGCACCGCGAACACCGCGGGCTTCGGGCCGTGCGCGCGCAGCGGCAGCAATACTTGCAGCCCCGAACCGCCCGCCGTGCCGTCGGCCCGTGCCGCCAGGGCTCGCGGCGTCGCGTCGTCGAACATCCACGGCAACTGGATCGTCACGCCGCGGCCGCGCAACTCGGTCACCACCATGGTGGCCAGCAGCGAGTTGCCGCCGAGATCGAAGAAGCCGTCCGATGCCCCGACCCGCTGGACGCCGAGGACCTGCGCGTAGACGTCGCCGATCACCTTCTCCGTGTGGGTCCTCGGAGCCACGAACGCGATCGTCGACTCGTCGAACTCGGGGTCGGGCAGTGCTTTTCGGTCGAGCTTGCCGTTGACCGTCAACGGCAGGGCGGGCAACACCATGATCGTCGCGGGCACCATGTAGCCGGTCAGCACCTGGGCGGCGGCCTCGCGGACCTCCGCCGGATCGATCCGCTCGCCGTCGACGCCGACGACGTAGCCGATCAGCTGATCGACACCGCGATCGTGCCGGTGCACCGTGACCGCGGCCTGGGTGACGAGCGGATGGCGCAACAGCGCCGACTCCACCTCGCCGAGTTCGATGCGGAAACCACGCAACTGCACCTGCGCGTCGGCCCGGCCCGCGTACGCCAACTCCAGCCCGCTCGCGGACTTCCGCCAGCGACCGACATCCCCGGATCGATAGAGCCGGGCGCCGTCGGGATCGAAGGGATTCGCCACGAATCGGCCCGCGGTCAGTGCGGCGGCCCCCAGATATCCCCGGGAAAGCTGCCCACCAGCCACATAGATCTCTCCGGCAACACCGATCGGCACCGGACGCAGCCGGTCGTCGAGAACGTACGCCCGCAGCCCGGGCAGCGGCACACCGATGCCGCCCGAGCTCGCCCGCGTCACTTCGGAGAACGTGACGTGCACGGTCGTCTCGGTGATGCCGTACATGTTGATCAGCCGTGGCATGCCAGGCGCGTGCGCGGCGAACCAGTCGTCCAACCGCGACGCGTCCAGCGCCTCGCCACCGAAAACGACATAACGCAAGGCGAGATCTCCTGCGGGGCAGCCGGATTCCCGATAGCGGCGCTCCGCGTCGACGAATCCGTAGAACGCCGACGGCGTCTGGCTCAACACGGTCACGCCCTCCCGCGCCACGACGTCCACGAACGCCTCCGGCGACCGGGAGGTGTCGTAGTCGACCACGACCACCTTGCCGCCGGACAGCAGCGCGCCCCAGATCTCCCACACCGCGAAATCGAAGGCGTAGGAATGGAACATCGTCCACACGTCGTCGGGTCCGAGGTCGAATCTCTCGGCCGCGTTGGTGAACAGGGTGACCGCTTCCCGGTGGCCGACAGTCACGCCCTTCGGGCGGCCCGTCGATCCCGACGTGTAGATCACGTAGGCGACGTTGCCCGGCCGCGCAGGCGACCCCACCGAATCGGAGGCCGCCGCGTCGTCGTTCGCGCACTCCTCGATGAGCAGTACCGGCGCGGTGCACTCCGGCATCGCGGCGGCCAGGTCCGCCGAGGTCAGAACCGCGGCCGGACGAGCATCGTCGAGCATGAAACGCAATCGCTCAGGCGGATACGCCACATCCAGCGGCAGATATCCCGCACCCGCGCGCACGACGCCGAGCAGGCCGACGACCAGGTCCGCCGACCGCGGCAACGCCACGGCCACCAGCGATTCCGGACCCACTCCCCGCTCCGCCAGCCGAGCGGCCACCGCGGCGGAGCGCCGATCCAGCTCCGCGTAGGTCAGCCGCGACTCGCCGTCGGTCACCGCGACCGCGTCCGGTCGCGCGACGGCCTGGATGGTGAACAGTTCCGCGAGGGTCGTGTCCGGCACGGCGACCCCGGCGACACCGGCCGCGCCGAGCAGCTCGCGACGCTGCTGTGGGCCCACGAGGTCGATGTCACCGACGGCGACCTCCGGATCGGCGGTCACCTGCTCCAGGATCCGCACGAAGGCCGCCGCGAACCGGGTCATCGTCTCCTCGACGAAGAGATCGGTGGCGTAGGTCAGGCGACCTCGGATGCCCTCCGCCTGCCCACCGGCGCCGGAGCCTTCGACAAGATTCAGGTTCAGGTCGGCCTGCGCCGGTTCGAAGCCGTTCTCGACCGGCTCGACGGTGAGGCCCGGCAGTTCCAACGCGGCCTTGCTCAGGTTCTGCACATCGAGCGTCACCTGGTACAGCGGCAGATGGGCCGTGGACCTCGGTGGATTGATCGCCTCCACCACCTGCTCGAACGGCACGTCGGCATGGGCGAACGCCGCCAGATCCGTTTCCCGCGTCGCCGCGAGCAGCTCGGCGAACGACTGACGCGACGACACCCGTGACCGCAGCACGAGGGTGTTGACGAACATGCCGATCAGATCATCGAGTTCGCGCTCCCCGCGTCCGGCCACCGGAGCACCCACCGCGACATCGCCGACACCGGCCGACCGCGACAGCAGGACGGCCAGCGCGGCGTGCACGACCATGAAGACAGTCGCGTTCGCCGCGCGCGCCAGCGCGCCGATTCGTTCCCGCAACGCGGCGGAGATCTCGAAATCCACGGTCCGGCCACGCATCGACGCCACCGGCGGACGCGGCAGGTCGGTGGGCAGTTCGAGCAGTTCGGGCAGCCCGGCGAGGGTGTCCTTCCAGAAGCGCAACTGCCGGGACATGACCGAGCCCGGGTCGCGCTCGTCGCCGAGTACATCGCGCTGCCAGAGCGTGTAGTCCGCGTACTGGACCGCGAGAGCGGGCCAGATCGGTTGTGTCCCTTGTCTGCTCGCCTGGTAGGCCACCGCCACGTCTCGCGCGAGCGGCATCATGGACTGCCCGTCGGCACAGATGTGGTGCACGGCGATGACCAAGACGTGCTCGGTGGCTCCGAGCCGGAACAACGCCATGCGCAGCGGAGGCGCCTGTGTCACATCGAAACTCGCCGAGACGGTGGCGAGTACTCGCTCCATCAGCCGATCCGCCTCGACCGGTACGGCGGTCAGCCCGATCGTGACCTCTTCGACGGGGACCGCGACCTGATGTGGCGTCCCGTCGGTCATCGGGAATCTGGTTCGCAATGACTCGTGCCGATCGAGGACCAGCTCGCACGCGCGCCGCAACGCGTCGATGTCGAGTTCGCCCGTCAACCGGATCACCAGCGGGATGTTGTACGCGCCGACGGAGGTGTCGAGCTGGTTGAGGAACCACATCCGCTGTTGCGCCGGCGACAACGGCACCAGCCCGGAGCGGGTGCGCGGCACCAGTGGCGCGCGGACCGTCCGCTCGGAGGCGTCCAGACGGGCGGCGAGTCCGGCGACCGTGGGCGCTTCGAACAGGTCGCGAACGCCCACGCTCACTCCGAGCGCGGTACCCAACTGTGCGGTCACCCGCGTCGCCGACAACGAGTTGCCGCCGAGGTCGAAGAAGCTGTCGCCCGCCCCCACCCGGTCGATGCCGAGGACGCTTCCGAAGACTTCCGCGACTTGCCGTTCGGTCTCCGTACCCGGTGCGGTCCAGGCCCGTGCCGCCGAGAACCGCGGCGCGGGCAGTGCCAGGCGGTCGAGCTTTCCGGTTCTGGTGAGGGGGAATTCGGTGAGCACCGCGCAGATGTCGGGCACCATGTGCGTGGGCAGCCGCAGTCGCGCGGCCGCCCTGATCTCCTCCGGATCCAGGTTCTCGGCGCCGACCAGGTAGCCGACGAGTCTGCCGACGCCGCGCTCGTCTTCGCGCAGCACGACGACCGCGTGTTCCACGCCGGGTTGCGCGGCCAGCACAGCCTCGATCTCACCGAGCTCGATCCGTTGACCGCGAATCTTGACTTGGAAGTCGCGACGACCGAGGTACTCCACGGTGTGCTCCGGCGTCCAGCGAGCCAGGTCGCCGGTGCGGTACATGCGGGATCCCGGCGCACCGAACGGGTTCGCGACGAACGCGTTCGACGTCGCCACCGGGCGGTTCACGTATCCGCGGGCCAGTTGCACACCGGCGAGATACAACTCGCCGACCACGCCCACCGGCACCGGCCGCAGCCAGGCGTCCAGCACGACAGCCTCGACGCCGCTGATCGGACCACCGATCGTGACGGCCGCACCGGGATGCAGCGGGCCACCGATTCCGGCCAGGATCGTCGTTTCGGTCGGGCCGTACCCGTTCAGCAGTCGCCGGCCCGGCGACCACTGCGTGACGATCTCCGGCGTCACGGCCTCGCCACCGGCCATCAGCACCCGCAGGCGATCCAACCCCTCCGGTGGCATCGTCGACAGCACGCTCGGCGTCAGGAAGCAGTGCGAGACGTGCTGCTGCCGAATGAATTCCGCCAGTTCGGGGCCGCCGAACACTTCCGGCGGCGCGACCACGAGTACCGCGCCGTTGGTGTGGGCCAGCAGCAACTCGAGGACCACGACGTCGAAACCGGGAGCGGACGCGTGCAGTACTCGCGACCGGCTGTCCGCGCCGAAACGGTCACGTTCCACGGCCGCGAAATTGGCCAGCCCCTCGTGGGTGACCGCGACGCCCTTAGGCGTCCCGGTCGAGCCCGAGGTGTACAGCACGTACGCGGTGTCGTGAACATGCGGCGTCCGTGTTCGATCCGTGTCGGTCACCGCGTCCGAGGACCGCGCCTCGATCGCTTTGCGGGTTTCCGGATCGTCGAGTACCAGCCGCCGGACGGGGCCGGAAACCAGCTCTCGCCACGCCTCGACCGTGACCGCGACCCGCACCTGCGAGTCTGCGACCATGTGCCCGACGCGTTCGGCGGGGTTGCGCGGATCCACGGGCAGGAACGCGGCGCCGGTCTTGGTGACCGCCCACATGCCGACCACGAGTTCCACCGATCGGGCCATCGCCAACGCCACCTGGTCGCCGGGGCCGACACCCCAGTCGATCAGCTCGCGCGCGACACGGTTCGACCAGGCGTCCAACTCGGCGTACGACATCGTGTGCCCGTCCGAAACGATCGCTGCCGCTTCGGGATCCACCGCGACACCGGCGGCCAACAGCTCAGCGAGGACCCGGGGCGCCGCGGCGGGTCCGCCGGTGGCGGGTACCAGGTCACGGCGCTCGGCCGCGGTCAGCAGGTCGACCGCGCCCAGCAGCGCGCCCGGATCGGTCGTGATGGCGCGCAGCACGGTCTCCAGCCGGGCGGCCAGACCGGCGGCCGTCGAGTCGTCCACGCGGGCCCGCTGGTAGCGGATCATGACGTGCAGCTGATCGGTCTGGTGCGCCTGCACCGTGATCGGATAGTGCGCTGCGTCGCTTCCGTCGGCCGCGACCACCCGCATGCCGTCGATGTCCGCGTCGCCCAGGCCGCTGCTGTCGACCGGATACGACTCGAAGACGACCAGCGTGTCGAACAGCTGGGCAGCGCCCGTGTCCGCCAGGATCCGGGACAGTTCGACGTCGTGGTGATCGAGCAGGCGGGTGTTGTCGGCCTGCAACCGCCGCAGCGCGTCCTCGACGGTCCAGGTTCGCGGGAGGTGCACGGCCACTGGAATCGTGTTGATGAACAAGCCGATCATCGATTCCACGCCGGGCAGGTCGGCGGGACGTCCCGACACCGTGCTGCCGAACACCACACGCTCGGTGCCGAGCAGGTTCCCCAGGACCACCGCCCAGGCGAACTGCACGATCGTCGACATGGTCACCGCCCGTGCCCGAGCGAATTCCACCAGTTCCGCGGTGACGGCACGATCCAGCACCACCGCCAGGTCGACCGGGATGCCGACCGTCGTGTGCGTGCGCGCGTCGGCGATCACCGTCGGTTCGGTGAAATCGCGCAGGACCTCCCGCCACACCTCGATGCCGGTCGACGGCTCGCGCCGATCCAGCCATTCCAGGTAGCCGCGGTACGACGCCGCGGCGGGCAGCAGCTCGGCCCGCGCACTCACCGCGTAGAGGCCGATCAACTCGCGCCACAGCAACGGCAACGACCAGCCGTCCAACAGCAGGTGGTGCGCCGTCAGCACCAGCCGGAAGTCCTGTGGCGCCACGGCGATCAGCAGGAACCGCAGCAGCGGAGGATCGGCGGGATCGAACGGGACCGCCCGCTCGGCCGCGATCAGCTCCTCGGGGGTCGTCGTGCCGTCGCGCAGATCGACCCGCCGCCAGCGCACGGCGGCGGCCGCCGGAATCACCTGCGCCGGAGTGCCATCGGCCGTGCGCACGAAGGCGGCTCGCAGATTCGGATGACGCTCCAGCAAGGCCGCGGCGGAGCGCTCCAGCCGATCCGCATCGATCACACCGGCGAGGGCGAGCGTCGATTGCGCGGTGTAGACGTCGAGATCACCCGCGGCGAGTTCGGCATGGAACAGCAGTCCCGCCTGCAGCGGCGCCAGCGACCAGACATCGCCGAGCGCTCCGTAGCGGCCGGCGAACCCGTCCAGGTCGGATTGTGTGACCTCGACGAGTGGAACGTCGGCGGGTGAGAAGCCCCAGTCCTCGTTCGTGAGGGCCGCGGTCGCGATCCCGGTCACCGCGCCGATCCATTCGTCGGCGAGTTCGGCCACGTCGTCGCGCTCGAACAGCCGGGACGCGTAGCCGATCCGCGCCGACAGGCGCGGTCCCGCTTCGGTGTCCACGATGTTCACGTCGATCGTGACGGCCGCCGCCACGGGCATGTCGGGATCGAAGGCCGACCACCGGTCGAACGGCTCGTCGGTCGGAATCCACGCGAGGTCCGGCAGCGTCGTGAGGTCGACGCCGACGCGGCCGAGATTGTTGAAACCGATCTGCGGCTCCGGCAGCGCCGCGAGCCGGTCGCGGGTGTCGGCGTGGAGGTAACGCAACAGGCCGTAGCCGATCCCCTTGTCCGGGATCACGCGCAACTGGTCTTTCACGGATTTCACCGCGGCACGCGGATCATCCGCATTCACCCCGCTCAGGTCGAGCGCCACGGGGTAGGTGTTGGTGAACCAGCCCACCGTGCGGGAGACATCCGCTCCCTCGGCGATCTGTTCCGCGCGGCCGTGCCCCTCCAAGAGGACTTTCACACCCGCGTGCGCGATACCGCGCCGGTGGCGCCAGCGCGTCGCAGCCACGGCCAGGCCGGCCAGCAACGCGTCGTCGACGCTGCCGTGCGCGGCCTTCGGCACCGCGTCGAGCAATGCCGAAGTGACGTCCACCGGGAGGGACACCGTCAGATGCCGCACGGTCGACTGGGTGTCGACGGCGGGATCGAGCACCACGCTGCCGAGCAGCGGATCCGGCGCCGCACCCATCCGGTGCCACAGGTCGAACTCCCCGGCACGGGCCGCGGCGGCATCGGCCAGCGCGTGCGCCCATCGGCGCATGGATGTCCCTTGCGCGGGCAATTCCACCGTTCGTCCCCGCGTGACCTGCTGCCAGGCTGTCGCGAAGTCGGGAATCAGGATTCGCCAGGACACACCGTCGACCACGAGGTGATGGACGACCACGAGCGCCCGCGCCTCGGCGTCGAGGCCCGGTTCGGGCAGCAGGCACACGACCTGCGCCATCCGGCCCGCCGCCGGGTCGAGGCGGTCCGACGCCTCGGCCAGCGCCGCTTCCACCACCGCGGTGAAACCGTCACTGCCCGGGGTCTCGTGCGCGCGGAAGGTGCGGGTCAGCACCACGTCCGCGGCATCCGCGGCCTCGGGCCGCGGCACCTCCAAGCACTGTTCGCGCAGCCGCGCGCGCAGCATGTCGTGCTGTCGCAGCACCGCCCGCACCGTCGCGGTCACGTCCTCGACTCGCGCGTCGCGCGGCAAGCGCACCAGCATCGACTGAGCGAACCGGGGAGCGGCGCCGAGACGCTCGGTGAACCAGGAAACCACCGGGGTGAACGGGATCTCGCCCACGCCGCCACCAGGCAACTCCGCGAGCGAAGACCGTTCGGCGGCCGCGGCGACCCGCGCCAGGCCACGGACGGTCTTCTGCTCGAAGATGTCCCGCGCCGTCACCACGACACCTGCCGACTTCAACCGGGAAGCCAGCTGGATCGACAGGATCGAATCGCCGCCGAGGGCGAAGAACGAGGTGGAGACACCGACCGACGCGACGCCGAGAACATCCGCGAACGCGGCCGCGACGGTGCGTTCCAGATCCGTGGACGCCGCCTCCGCGTCTCCGTCGGCGCGGAAGACCGGCTCCGGCAACGCTTTCCGATCCACCTTGCCGGTCGAGGTGATCGGCATGCGATCGAGCACGGTGAGCACCGACGGCACCATGTGCGCGGGCAATACCGACGCGACGTGTTCGAGCACGGTCTCCGGGTCGGCGACCGTCGCGGCTTCGGTCACGATGTACGCGGCCAGCACCGGGTGCCCGCCCGGCCCCGTGCGGCTGACGGTCACCGCGGCGGCCACCGCCGGATGCGTGAGCAGCGCCGCGTCGATCTCACCGAGTTCGATGCGCTGGCCACGGATCTTGATCTGGAAGTCGCTGCGGCCGACGTATTCGAGCGTGCGCCGCGTCGTCCAGCGGACGATGTCCCCGGTGCGGTACATCCGCCCGCCCGGCCTACCGTACGGATTCGCGACGAACGCACCGGCCGTGACCGAACGCCGGTTGAGGTAGCCGCGCGCCAGCTGCGCACCCGACAGGTACAGCTCCCCCGCGACTCCGACCGGCACCGGGCGCAAGCGCGCGTCCAGCACCAAGGCCTCCGCGCCGCGAATCGGGCCGCCGATCGCGATCGGATCGCCCGGCCGCACCGGATCGCTCATCGTGATCACGATCGTCGTCTCGGTCGGGCCGTAGATGTTGTGCAACCGGCGACCCGGCGCCCAGGTGGCGATCAGCTCCGCGGGCACCATCTCGCCGCCGACCGCGAGCATCCGCACCGACTCGAGACCCGCGGGCGCCATGGTCGCCAGCACGCTCGGCGTCAGGAACGCGTGCGACACCCGATGCGTCCGGATCAGCGCGGCCAGATCCGGCCCGCCGAACACCTCCGGTGGCGACACGACCAACGCCGCGCACGCCGCATGCGCCATCAGCGCTTCGAGCAGCACCGCGTCGAACGCGGGCGCCGCCACTTGCAGCACCCGGGACGTGCCGTCGACCCGGTAGCGTTCGGTTTGCTCGGCCGCGAAGTTCGCCAACCCGGCATGGGTGACCACGACACCCTTGGGCGTTCCGGTCGAACCGGACGTGTAGATCAGGTAGGCGGCGTCCTCGATCCGCAGCACACGTCCGCGTTCCGCATCGGTCACCGCCGCGCCGGACCGCGCCGTGATCTCCTGCGCCGTGCGCGGATCGTCGAGCATCAGCCAGAGCATCGCGTCCGGCAGCTCCCCGCGTGCGGTCGCGAGCGTGAGCCCGACGCGGACGCCGGAATCGCTCACCATGTGCGCGATCCGCTCGGCGGGGTAGCGCAGGTCGACCGGGACGAACGTGGCGCCGGTCTTCGCGATCGCCCACATGGCGACGTGATACTCGATCGAGCGTGGCACGGCAAGCGCCACGAACACTCCCGGCCCGACTCCCTGGGCGAGCAGGTGACGAGCGAGCCGGTTGGCCCTGACGTCCAGCTCCGCGTACGTGAGGGCTTCGCCGTCCCCGATCAGGGCCACCGCCGCCGGAGCCGATGCCACGGCCGTCGCCAGCAGATCCGGCAGCAAGCAAGGCCGCGCGTCGTCGCCGCCCCGCGCGGGCACCAAGCGTTCGGTGTCGGCGGCGCTCAACAGATCGATGTGGCCGATCGCCCGCGCGGGATGGGCGGTGACCGCCTCGAGAACGCGGATGAACCTCTCCGCCAGAGCATGCGCGGTCGACTGGACGAAAAGATCGGTGGCGTAGATGATCTCGCCGTCGATTCCGGCGGGCCGATCGCCTTCGCGCCGCTCGGTCACCAGCACGGTGAGGTCGGCTTTGGCCTGCGCGATGCCGGGGTCCATGATCTCGACGTCGATTCCGGGCAGCTCGAATCGGGCCGCTCCGGTGTTCTGCAACCCGAACATCACTTGGAACAGCGGCGAATACGCCGTCGAACGCGGACGGCCGATGACGTCGACGAGCCGCTCGTAGGGCAGGTCGGCGTGGGCGAGCGCTTCGAGGTCGACATCGCGCACTACGGCGAGAAGCTCCCGGAACGAGCGATCTTCGTCGATGCGGGTCCGCAGCACCACGGTGTTCACGAACATGCCGACCAGATCGTCGAGTTCCGGCCTGCCGCGACCGGCGACCGGCGTGCCGACCGAGATGTCGTCGCTGTGCGCGGTGCGCGCCAGCAGGATCGACAGGGCCGCGTGCAGGACGACGAACACCGTGACACCCTCGCGCTGGGCCAGCCGCACGATGTCGTCGTGCAGCCGCGCGGGCAGCTCGAACCGGACGTTGCCGCCGTCGGTCGAGAGGGTGGCGGGGCGTGGCCGGTCCGTCGGCAGGGCGAGCAGCTCCGGGGAACCGTCAAGAGCGTCCGTCCAGTAATCGATCTGCCGCGCGATCAGCGACGCCGGATCGTCCTCGGAGCCGAGCAGCTCCTGCTGCCACATCGCGTAGTCGGCGTACTGGACCACCGGCGACTCCCACCGGGGCGCATGGCCGCCCACCCGCGCCCGGTACGCGGCGAACACGTCGCGGCCGAGCGGAGCCATCGACGCTCCGTCGGCGGCGATGTGATGGACCACCACCACCAGCACATGTTCCCGCGTCGCGGTGCGATACAACCGCGCACGCACTGGTACCGATTCCGCGATGTCGAATCCCGCCTCGACCGCGTTCCGCATGCGGTCGGCGAGTTCCGTCTCGCCGACGACCGGCTCCGGTTCGAAAGCCATGTCCGCGGCGATCGTCGCGACCTCCCGCACCACCTGGCAGGGCTCGCCGTCGACGAGCGGATACACCGTCCGCAAGGGCTCGTGCCTGGTCACCACGTCGAGGAACGCGGCACGCAGTGCCTCCGTGTCCAGCGGCCCGGTCAGGCGGGCCGCGAAGCAGATGTTGTAGGCCGCCGAGGAGGTGTCGAACTGGTTGAGGAACCAGATCCGCCGTTGCGCCGTCGCCAACGGGATCGCGCCGGTGCGTGGCCGCGCGGTCAGCGCAACAGCGGTGGATCTGGTCCGTGCCGAGATCCGCTCCGCCAGCGCGGCGATGGTCGCCGCATCGAAGACGTCCTTGATGCCGACATCGACACCGACGACCGCCTGTGCCCGCGCCGCGAGCTGAGCGGCCGACAGCGAGTTGACACCGATCTCGAAGAGATTCGCGGTCACGCTCACCCGTTCCGCGCCGGTGAGTTCGGCGACCAGACGCGCCAGCACCACCTCGCCGTCGGTGCGCGGCGAGACGAAGTCCGCCCCGTCGTCGAACACCGGCCGCGGCAGCGCCGACCGGTCGAGCTTGCCGTTCGCGGTGAGCGGCATCGCGTCGAGCACCTGCACGACGTCCGGAACCAAGTAGGACGGCAGCGTCCGGGTCAGCTCTTCGCGGATCGCGCGGCCGTCGATGACCGCGCCCGGCGCCAACGTCACGTAACCGACGATGCGCTCCGTCGTCACGATGGCCACGGCACGCGCTACCTGCCCGCAGGCGCGCAGCGCGGCTTCGATGTCACCGGGCTCCACCCGCTGACCGCGCACCTTCACCTGGAAGTCGCCGCGCCCCAGGTATTCCAGCTCGCCGGTCTTGCGCCACCGGACCAGGTCACCGGTCCGGTACAGCCGCTGTCCCGCAACGCCGAATGGGTTGGCGACGAAGGCGCCGCAGGTGAGATCGGCGCGCGCGTGGTATCCGCGCGCCAATTGGACACCCGAGACGTACAGCTCCCCGACGACCCCGACCGGCACCGGCCGCAACCGCGAATCCAGCACGTAGACCTTCATGCCGCCGGCGGGCGCTCCGATCGGCACCGCCGCGACGGCCGACGCACCCGGCGCGCACCGCTGCGCGGTGACCACCTCCGCCTCCGCGGGCCCGTACCAGTTCACCAGCTCCGCGTGCGTGAAGACGTGCGCCGCGGCGTCGACCGTGCGCTGCGCCAGCGCCTCACCCGCGACGAACACCCGCCGGATCGAGGGCAGTTCCGCGACCCCGGCCGATTCCAGCAGGACATCGAGCATCGACGGGACGAAGTGCACGGTGGTGATCTCGTGCCGTGCGATGACCTTCGCCAGGTGAACGGGATCGCGATGTCCGCCCGGTTCGGCCACGACGATGTGCGCGCCGGTCTGCAACGGCCAGAACAACTCCCACACGGCGATGTCGAACGTGATCGGCGTCTTGTGCAGCACCGCGTCGGACGTTCCGTGCGGCCACCGCTGCTGGGCCCACGCCAGCTGGCTCACGGTGGCGGCATGGGTCAGCGCCACGCCCTTGGGCACCCCGGTGGACCCGGAGGTGAACAGCACATAAGCCAGATGGTTCGGCCGCAGCGGTGTGCGGCGCTGCGCGTCCGTGATCCGAGCGCCGGACAGACCGGTCACGTCCAGCCGGTCGATCCGCGCGTACTCGAATCCGTCGGGCAGGCCCTGGCCGTCGTCCGCGGTCGTGAGCACCAGCAGAGGATCGGCCGCGCCGAGGACGTGCGCGATCCGCGCGCTCGGGTGATCCGGGTCGATGGGCAGGAACGCGGCGCCCGCCTTCACGACCGCGTACAGTGCCGTGACCAGCTCGGCCGATCGGCGGACCGCCACCGCCACGATCGTCTCCGGCCCGGCACCGCGCCCGATGAGCCAGCGAGCCAGCCGGTTGACGCGTGCGTCGAAATCCCGGTAGGTCGACGTACTTCCGTCCGGAAGCCGCAGCGCCGTGGCGTCCGGGGTGCGCGCGACCTGTTCGTCGAAGACGTCGACGAGCGTCCGGCCCGGTGCGGCCGAGCCACCGGTGTCGTTCCACCGCTCCAGCACTCGAGACCGCTCCGCCTCGTCGAGCAGGCCGATCTCCCCGACGGTGGCCTCGGCATCGCGGGCCGCGGTATCGAGGACCTGGACGAACCGGTCGGCGAAGCCGCGCACCGTGTCCTCGTCGAACAGATCCGTGGCGTAGGTCAGGCGCAACGTCATGCCGGTCGGCTCGTTGTGCGTGCCGTGGCCTTCGCTGACCATCAGCAACAGGTCATAGATCGCCGCGCTGTCGCAGGGGTCCACGTTCTCCACGGTGAGTCCCGGCAGTTCGACGCGAGCCCGGGTCATGTTCTGGTAGGCCAGCAGCACTTGGAACAACGGCGTATGCGCGGTCGATCGCACCGGGTTCAGCGCGTCCACCAGTTGCTCGAACGGCACGGTGGCGTGATCGAACGCCTCGATGTCGGTGCGCCGCACCTGGTCCAGCAGACTCGCGAACGTCTGGTCGAGCGTGACCCGCGACCGCAGCACCAAGGTGTTGACGAACATGCCGACCAGGTGGTCCAGCGACCGGTCGCCCCGGCCCGCGTGCGGCACACCGACGGTGACGTCGTCGCTGCCGGACAGCCTCGACAGCAACACCGCCAGGGCCGCGTGCACCACCATGAACGTGGTGGCACCGGAGCGCCGTGCCAGCGATTCCACCCGCCCTTGCAGTTCACCGGGTATGGCGACCTGGATCACCGCCCCGCGCTGGGATTGCTCGATCGGCCTCGGCCGGTCGGTCGGCAATTCGAGCAGCTCCGGTACGCCCGCGAGTTGCGTTCGCCAGTAAGCGATGTCGCGGGCCACCGGCGAGTCCTGGTCGTCCGCGGAACCGAGGACCGCTCGCTGCCACAAGGCGTAGTCGGCGAACTGCACCGGCAGCGGCGCCCAATCCGGCGCGGTACCGCCGGAGCGCGCCCGGTACGCCGTCACCAGGTCGGCCGCCAGCGGGGCCACCGAGAAGCCGTCACAACTGATGTGGTGCGCGGCCAGCGCGAGCGTCCACGCCTCGTCGGACAATTGGTACAGCGCCACCCGCAGCGGCACACCCTCGGCCACGTCGAATCCGGTGCCGCAGAATTCGGCCAGCCGGTGCGGCAGTTCCCGCTCACCGACGGCCTGCGGGGTGAGATCGCAGGTCGCGAGCACGTCTTCGGCGTTCAGCACGACCTGGGTGGGCGTGCCGTCGACCGCGGGATACATGGTGCGCAAGCTCTCGTGCCGCTCGAGCACATCGCCGACAGCGGCCGTCAACGCGGCCGGATCGAGCGCGCCTTCCAGCCGGATCGCCAGTGGCACGACATATCCGGGCGCGGCGGGGTCGTACTGGTTGAGGAACCACATCCGGGTCTGCGCGTGCGACAGCGGGATACGGTCCGGCCGCGTGACCCGCGTCGGCGCGGGCAGACTCGGGACCGCGCGCAACTGGGTGATGCGCTCGGCCAGCCCCGACACGGTCGGTGCCTCGAAGATCGCGCGCACCGGAATGGTCACGTCCACGACGTCCCCGATCCGGCTCAGCGCGCGCGTCGCGACCAGCGAGTTGCCGCCCAACTCGAAGAAATCGTCGTCCGCGCCGATTTCGGGGCGGTCGAACAGTTCCGCGAAAACCGCGGCGATCGCCTGTTCGATCAGACCTCGCGGCGCCCGGAACTCGGTGTCCTGGGCGCTCGGGTCCGGCTCGGGCAACGCTCGATACTCCACCTTGCCGTTGGCATTGAGGGGAATCGAGTCGATCCGGGTCACCGACGACGGCACCATATAGGCGGGCAGGCGGTCCAGCAGCGAATTCCGGACCTGCCGGGCGTCGAGCGCGCCATCCGCGACGACGTAGGCCACCAGCCGCTGCTCACCGCCGTCGCCGCGTATCTGCGCGACGGCCGCGCGCACCTGCTCGTGCGCGAGCAGCGCCGCTTCGATGTCGCCGAGTTCGATCCGCAGGCCGCGCACCTTCACCTGGGTGTCGGCGCGGCCGATATAGCGCAGGTTGCCGTCGCCGTCCCAGCGCACGAGGTCACCGGTGCGATAGAGACGCGCGCCGTCCGCGGCGCCGGAGGGATCGGCGACGAACGTCGCGGCCGTCAGGTCCGGGCGTTCGTGGTATCCGCGGGCAAGCTGCACGCCGCCCAGGTACAGCTCGCCGGTGACGCCGACCGGCACGGGATGCAGCCGCGAGTCCAGCACGTGCACCGTGACATTCGCCTCGGGCACGCCGATCGGCACGGTCGCGCCTTCGACCACGTCGATCCGGTGCGCGGTGACACTGACCGCCGCTTCCGTCGGGCCGTACAGGTTGTCGATGCGGGCGTCGCTGAAATCCCGGAAGCGGCGCGCGATCTCTGCGGACAACGCCTCACCGATGCACAGTACGCGCCGCAGGTCCGGGAACTGATCCGGAGTTGCCACCTCGAGGAACGCCGCGAGCAGCGACGGGACGAAATCCACCGTGGTCACGTGATACTCGGCCATCAGCCGGGCGATCTCGCGCGGATCGCCGTGCGCGTCGGGACCGGCGACCACCAAGGCAGCGCCGCAGGTCGGCGCGGAGAACAGTTCCCAGACGGAGAGGTCGAACGTCACCGGGGTGCGCAGCAGCATGACGTCGTCGCCACCGAGCCGATAGTGATCGCGCATCCAGCGCAGCTGGTTCACCACCGCGGCGTGCGGAACCGCCACGCCCTTGGGCACACCCGTCGAACCGGAGGTGTAGATGACGTAGGCCAGATCGTCCGGGCGCAGCGGCCGGATCCGATCGGCATCGGTCAGCGCCGACGCGTCCAGGCGCTCGGCCTCCAGCTCGCCGAGCGTCCAGACCGGCACGCCGCCGGGCAGACTCGCCCGATCGGCCGTACGGGTGAGAATCGCGGCGGGACGCGCGGCGGAGAGGACGGAACTCACCCGGTCGGCCGGATGGTCCGGGTCCAGTGGCAAGTAGGCCGCGCCCGCCGCGTGGATGGCGTACAGCGTGGCCAGCAGGTCCACCGAGCGGCGCATCGCCACCGCCACAATGGTCTCCGGTCCGATGCCGCGCCGGATCAGCGCGCGGGCCAGCGAATTCACCCGTGCCCCGAATTCCCGGTAGTCGAGCCGGGCACCACCGGCGGCGTCGAGCACCGCCGGGTGTTCCGGCGTCGCGGCTACCTGTGCGGCGAACAGGTCCGCGATCGTCGCTGACGGAGCCTGCGTCCGTACGCCGCTCGACCGGGCCGCGATCCGGTGCGCCTCTTCGGCGGTCAGCAGATCCATGTCGCCGATGGCGCGGGTGGGGTCACCGACGATCGCGCGCAGCAACAGCAGATAGCGGTCGAACATCGACTCGACCGTCGACTCGTCGAACAGATCCGTCGCGTAGCCGAATTCGACCGCCATGTCCCCCGGCTCGCCATCCGCCGCCAAGGCGTCGACCAGATTCAGGTGCAGGTCGTACTTCGCCACGCTGGGATCGGCCATCCGCGCCGAGACCGTCAGGCCCTCGAACCGCACCGTGGGGATCTCGATGTTCTGGAACGAGAAGCCCACCTGCGTCAACGGCGCGTGTGCCGTCGAGCGCGGCGGATTCAGCACCTCGACCAGACGCTCGAACGGGATGTCGGCGTTCTCGAAGGCGGCCAGGTCGGTGGCCCGGACCTGGTCCAGGATCCGGACGAAGGACGCGCCGGGTTCGATGTACGTCCGCAACACCAGCGTGTTGACGAACATCCCGACCAGGCCGTCCAACCCCGGCTCGCCACGACCGGCGATCGGTGTGCCGACCGCGATGTCCCCGGTACCGGACAACCGCGCCAGCAGCGCCGCGTAGGCGGCGTGCATCACCATGAAGACCGTCGCGTCGTGGCTGCGGGCCAGCGCGATCACCTCGCGGTGCAGATCCGCGGGGAGGGTGGCCGAGACCGTCGCGCCCCGGAACGACTGCTTCGCGGGCCGCGTACGGTCGGTGGGCAGATCCAGTACCTCGGGCAGATCGGCGAGAGCCGCGATCCAGTACCGGGTCTGGGCGACGGTCGGACTGTGCGGATCGTCCTCGCTGCCGAGCAGCTTCCGTTGCCACAACGCGTAATCCGCGTACTGCACCGGCAACGGGGCCCACTGCGGCGCTTCGTTCCCGACCCGGGCACGGTAAGCGGCCATCAGGTCCGCGGCCAGCGGCGCGAGCGAGGACCCGTCGAAGCTGATGTGATGGACCACGAGCACCAAGGCATGCTCGTCGGCCGCGCTGCGCAACAACGCGACCCGGAACGGAACCTCAGTGGTGACGTCGAAGCCCACAGCGACCTCGGCGGCGACGCGCGCCTCGACCGCACCGGCCGTGACCGCCACCGGCGTCAGCGGCGGCAGCGCCGTCGGCACCGACACGATCATCTGATGCGGCCCGCTGTCGCTGTCCGGGTACACCGTGCGCAGCGCCTCGTGCCGTTCGAGCACATCCGCGATCGCCGCGTGCATCGCGGCCACGTCGAGGTCTCCCGACATCCGCACGACCAGCGGGATGTTGTACACCGGTGAGCTCGTGTCGAACTGATTGAGAAACCACATCCTGGCCTGGGCGGGTGAGAGCGGGATCCGGTCCGGGCGCTCCTGCGGCACCAGCGGCGCCCTGGTCGCCGCGTCGGCACTGCGCAGGCGCTCCGCCAGCGCCCCGATGGTCGGCGTCTCGAAGATCGCGCGCAGCGGCACCTCGACGCCGAACGCACCGCTGAGCTGCGCGGCCGCGCGGGTGGCCGACAGCGAGTTGCCGCCGAGATCGAAGAAACCGTCGAGCACGCCGACGCGTTCGACGCCCAGCACGCCCGCGCAGATGTCGGCCACGATCTGCTCCGTGGCGTTGCGCGGCGCGACGAACTCCACGGCGGGGGCGAATTCAGGTTCCGGCAGGGCGGCGCGATCGACTTTGCCCACCGCCGACAGTGGGAGCGTGTCGAGCACCATGACCGTGTCCGGCACCATGTGCGACGGCAGGCGTTGCGCCGCATACCTGGTCAGTTCCGCGGTATCGACCACGCCGTCGGCGGGCACCACGTACGCCGCCAGGCGTGACCCGGTCTCGGCGTGCACGCCCACCACGACGGCTGCCGCGACGGTGGGGTGCCCGGCGAGGACGGCTTCGATCTCGCCCGGTTCGATGCGCTGTCCGCGGATCTTGACCTGGAAGTCGGTGCGCCCCAGGTACTCCAAGGTGTGGTCGGCGGTCCAGCGCGCCAGGTCACCGGTGCCGTACATGCGGGTGCCCGCGGGACCGTACGGGTTGGCGACGAACGTGGCGGCGGTCGAGGCGGGACGATTGAGGTACCCGCGCGACAGCTGCACGCCCGAGACGTACAGCTGTCCGGTCACCCCGACCGGGACGGGCCGCAACCGCTCGTCGAGAACCACCGCGTCGACGCCGCGGATCGGGCCGCCGATGGTCACCGGGTCGCCGACGCACAGCGGATCGCTGATCGCCACCATGATCGTGGTCTCGGTCGGCCCGTACCCGTTGTGCAGCCGACGCCCCGGCGCCCATACCGAAACCGTCTCGGCCGATACCGCTTCTCCGCCCGCCACCAGCACCCGCAGCGAATCGAGTCCGGCGGGCGACATCGTCGCCAGCACGCTGGGCGTCACGAACGCGTGCGAGACCTCTTGTGCGCGAATCAATTCCGCCAGCTGCGCCCCGGCGAACACCTCCGGCGGCGAGACGACCAGCACCGCGCCGTTGGCGTGCGCCATGAGCAACTCGAGCATCACCGCGTCGAAGCCGGGCGCCGCCACCTGCAACACGCGTGACCTGCGATCCACCCGATACCGCTCACGCTGCTCGATCGCGAAATTCGCCAAGCCCTCGTGGGTGACCGCCACGCCTTTCGGCCTGCCGGTCGAGCCCGAGGTGTACACCACGTAGGCCGCGTCGGCCACACGGCAGGCCCGCACCCGTTCCGCGTCGGTCACCACAGCCGGGGACTGCGCCGCGAGGAACGCCTCGGTGCCAGGATGGTCGAGAACCAATTGCCGCACGTGACCGGGAAGCATGCCGCACGACGCCTCGACGGTGAGCCCGACCTCGATATTCGCGTCCGCGACCAGGTGCGCGACCCGCTCGCTCGGATAGCGCGGATCGACCGGCACGAACGCGGCGCCCGCCCGCGCCACCGCCCACACACCGACCACGAACTCGACCGACCGCCCCATGGCCAGCGCGACCTGATCCCCCGGCCCCACCCCCCAGTCGATCAGGACCCGCGCGAGACGATTCGACCAGTCGTCCAACTCCCCGTAGGAGAGCACGCGATCCCCCGCCACCACGGCAGGCGCGGTGCGTTCACCCACCAGCAACACATCCGCCAGCACCCGGGGCGGCTCGGCACGACCACCGGAGGCAGGGACCAATCCCAGACGCTCGACTCCCGACAACAAATCCACGTCGCCGACTCGGGCCCGTGGATTCGCCACGAACGCGTCGAGCACCCGATTCAGTCGTTCGGCGAGCTCTTCGACGGTCTCCCCATCGAACAGGTCTGTCGCGTAGTTGACGCGCAGCGCGACATCGCCGCCCGCGGCGGTGTTCTCGGCGACGGTGACGATGATGTCCACCTTCGCCGGTTCGGCGCCGGGGTCCAGCAGCTCGACGGTGAGCTCGGACAGCTCCAAGTTCGCCCGGTCCATGTTCTCGAACGCGAGATACACCTGGCACAGCGGCGCGTACGCCGGGGACCGCTTCGGATGCAGTTCGTCCACGACACGTTCGTAGGGCAGGTCGCTGTTGGCGAAGGCGTCGACGTCGATGCCCTTGACGCGTGCGAGGAACTCGGTGAACGACTCCTCGGCGGACACCTCGGTACGCAATGGCACGGTGTTGACGAACATGCCGATGAGCGGCTCGAGCGCGCGTTCGCCGCGACCGGCGACCGGCGTGCCGATGGTGATGTCCGCCGAGCCCGACATCCGCGCCAGCAGCACGGCCAGGGCGGCGTGGACGACCATGAACGTCGTGACGTTGGCCGCGCGCGCCAGCCGCTCGATTCCGGCGAAGGTCTCCGCGGGGATCACCGTGTCCGCGACGTCGCCGCGCATGGTCCGGCGGGCCGGACGCGGCCGGTCGGCCGGCAGCTCCAAGACCGGCGGCATCCCCGCCAAACGCTGCGACCAGTACCGCAATTGGCGGGCCGCCCGGGAATCCGGGTCGTCCGGGTCGCCGAGCAGGCTGCGATGCCAGACGCTGTAGTCGGCGTACTGGACGCTCAGCGGTTCCCAGTCCGGGATCTTCTTCTGCGCCCTCGCCTCGTAGGCGACGGCGACATCCGCCGCGAGGGGCCGCAGCGACGATCCGTCGCAGCAGATGTGGTGCAGGACCACGGCCAGGACATGCCGCGTGCGGTCGGCGGTCGCGAGCAGCGCCGCCCGGATCGGAGCGCGTTCGCGCAGATCGGTCCCGACCGAAGCCAGGTCGCGGATTCGGCCCTCGATCTCGTCCGGGTCGGTCGGCCGCGGCGTCAGGTCGAGCCCAGCGACAACCTCGTCGGCAGGCAGAATCACTTGTGTCCCTTCGCCGTTCACCGCGGGGTAGACGGTGCGCAGCGATTCGTGCCGATCGATCACGTCGGTCAGCGCGGCACGCAGCGCCGCCACGTCGAGACGTCCGGTGAGCTGGACGATCAGGGGGATGTTGTAGGCGGCCGAGGTCGGGTCGGTCTGGTTGACCAGCCACATCCTGTTCTGCGCCGGCGCGAGCGGAATGGGATCGGGTCTGCCCGCCGCCCGCAGCGCGGGCCTGCCGGAACGGTGTCCGTCCTCGATGTGCGCGGCGAGTTCCGCGATGGTCTGTTTGACGAACAGGTCGCGCACCGACACATCGCACCGGGTCGCTTCCGCGATGCGCACCGCCGCGCTGGTCGCGGTGATCGAGTTGCCGCCGAGGTCGAAGAAGCTGTCGAACACGCCCACCCGGTCGGTGCCGAGCACCTCGGCGAAGACGTCCGCGATCGACTCCTCGACGACCGTGCGGGGAGCGACGTAGGCCGCGGCCGAATCGAACACCGGCTCGGGCAGTGCCCGGTGATCCACTTTGCCGTTCACGGTCAGCGGCACCGCGTCGATCACGACGACGCTCGACGGCACCATGTACTCCGGCAGCATCCCGCCGACGTGGGTGCGCAAATCGTCCGGCTCGCAGGTGGCGCCGACGGCGGGTACGACGTATCCCACCAGCCGTGCCGCCTCCGTGCCGGGCAGATGCACCACGACGACCGCCGCGGCGACGCTGTCGTGGGCCAGCAGGGCGTTGCGGATCTCGTCCAGCTCGATCCGGAACCCGCGCAACTGCACCTGCTGGTCGGCGCGGCCGCGATACTCCAGTTCGCCCCGGTGATTCCAGCGCGCCACGTCGCCGCTGCGGTAGAGACGCCTGCCCGCACCGCCGAAGGGGTCGGCGACGAAACGTCCCGCGCTCAACGCCGGTCGGTTGAGATAGCCGCGAGCCAGCTGCGTTCCCGCGACGTAGATCTCGCCCCACGCGCCGAGCGGGCACGGACGCAACCGCTCGTCCAGGACGTAGGTTCGCAGGCCCGGCAATGCCGGGCCGACCGTGCTCGGCGCGCCCGGGACGGCGACGTCCGGCGTGAGGGCGGTGTAGGTGACGAAGACGGTGGTCTCGGTGATGCCGTAACTGTTGGCCAGCACCGGCAGGTCCGGGTTGTGCTCGTACCAGTCGGCCAGCCCGGCGGGATCGAGAGCTTCGCCGGACAAGACGACCAGCCGCAGCGACAGTTCGCCTTCCGGCTCTCCCGCGTGCGCGTACCGCTGGCGCGCGGCCGCGAACTGATAGAACGCCGACGGCGTCTGGCTGAAGACGGTGACCTTCTCCCGCGCCGCCAGGCGCACCACGTCGTCCGGCGAACGGGTGGTGAGGCTGTCCACGACCACGATCCGGCCGCCGGTGACCAGCGCGCCGAAGATCTCCCAGACCGAGTAGTCGAAGGCGAAGGAGTGGAACAGCGTCCAGACGTCGTCGGATCGAATCCCGATCTCCGCGCACGAATTCACCAGGTAGGTGGACACGGCACGGTGCGTGATCGATACGCCCTTCGGCCGGCCGGTCGACCCGGACGTGTAGATGACATAGGCGAGGTGATCGGGACGCAGCGGGCCGGTCCGATCGGCATCGGTGATCGGGTCGGCGGCCTGCTCCGCGGCGAGAACGTCGTCGAACAGCACGACGCGGCCGGGATCGCCCGGCACGTGCTCGCGCATGCCCCGCGTGGTCACCACGGCGATCGGGTTCGCGTCGTCCAGTACGTATTCGAGCCGCTCGGCCGGATGGGCGGTGTCCAGCGGAAGGTACCCCGCGCCCGATTTCAGCACGCCGAGCACGGCGACGATCAGGTCGGCGTCGCGCGGCATCGCGATGGCCACCAGTGCTTCCGGTCCCGCGCCGAGTGCGATGAGCCCGCGGGCGAACCGGGTGGATCGTTCGTCGAGCTCGCGGTAGGTGAGACTGGTCGCCTCGGACGTCACGGCCACCGCGGACGGAGTCGCCGCCGCTTGCCGGGTCAGCAGATCCACCAGTGTGGCCGAAGGGGATTCACCGTCGCGACCGGCGAGTTCCTCGACGATGCGCAATTCCTCGGCGGGGCCGACCAGCTGGATGTCACCGATGCGGGTGTCCAGGGACGAGTCCATCATCCGCTGCAGGAAATCCAGGAACCGGTCGGCGTGCGACTCGAGTTCGTCCTGCCCGTAGAGGTTCGGATTGCCGTGCAATTCGATGAGCAGCGGCGCGTCCGCGCCCGAGCGGTACAGGTTGAGCTGCAGATCGTCGAGCGCGCCCGAGGTCAGCGCGCGGTAGCGGCCGACGGCCGAGCCGAGGCGAATCTCCGAGTCGAAGAACAAGATGTTCACGATCGGGCCGAACGAGTTCGCCGACGAATCGATCGCGGCCGAGTCGCGGCGCAGATCCTCGAACCGGTACAGCTGGTGGCGCATGGCCGAGACGAGCTCCGACACCGAGGCGCGGACCAGCTCCTCCACGGTGGTCGAATGGCGCACGGCGAAACGAATCGGCACCATGTTGGCCAACATCGCGGCGGAGTTGCGCAGGCGCTTGGTCACCCGGGCGGTCACCGGAAGCGACAGCGCGACATCCTCGGTGCCGGTCATCCGGGCGAGAAACGCCGCGAACGCCGCGATCACCACCTGCGCGGCGGATGCGTTCACCTCGTCGGCGAAGCGGTCGAGCCGGTCGGACAGGTGCGCCGGGAGCTGCAGGCCTGCGACGCGGTCCACCTTGCCGGAACGTGCCGTTCGGCCGGACAGGCTCACCGGTGTCGGCAGATCGGAAACCTTGTCCAGCCAATATTTTTTGTCCGCCTGGTACCGCGAGCCGGCGCGATAGACGCGCTCCGCTTCGACGATGTCGTGCAGACTCGCCGCGTCCAGCCGCGTCGGTGGCCTGCCTTCCAGCTGCGCGTTGTAGTGCTCGGCCATTCGGGTGAGACTGTTGAAGGCGCCGTACCCGTCGACCACCAGATGATGCGCGCGGCCGTACCAGAAGTAGTGGTCCTCGCCGACCCGGATCAGCCTGGTCCGGGTGAGCCGGTCGCGACTGAGATCGACCGCCTTCGTGTTGTAGTCGCGGCGCATCCACTCCATCGCCGCCGCGATCGGATCCTCCGCATCGCTGAAATCCAGCACCGGCTCGTCGTAGATGATGCCGCGGTCCACGAATTGATAAGGGCGTCCGTCGGATTCGATCACCCGCACCACGAGGGACTCGGTTTCGTGCCCGCCGTCGTTCACCGCGCGGGTGAACGCGTCGTGGTCCACCGGGCCATCGATCTCGACGTAGTGTGCGATGTTGACAGCCGGTCCACCGGGCACATGATCCGCGAGCCACATGCCGTACTGCGCGCTCGAGAGCGGAATCAATCCCGGTTCGCCATCGGCGGTTCCGTCTGACTTCAGATGCATCGCATGACCCCTTATTCCTACCCGGACGCGCGAAGGCATGGCGGAACCACGCAGCTCACCGCGTCCGAAATCTGGCTTATATATGCACTTGGTCTGCTGAGAAGCGGCGTACCCCTGCTGTTCGCCGCGTCGTTCAGGTTTCGCGTGTAGCTCGATCAGCCGGTTCCCGGCATCCGAATCGGACACCATTGTGGCCGCTACGGCGGCTCCCACACCTCCTGTTTGTCGGCATTTCCAGTCGTCTCAAAATCTGAAAACAGAACTTTTGAATCTGCGGTGGAGCATCGACACTCTGGTGGGACAAGCTATCTGACAGCAGCCTGGCTGAGTCTAGTCGTATCAAACCTCTCGGCCCCGCACGGAAGCCGGTGTTTCGGATCCCGATTCCAGCGCCGCGGACCCGTGGCACATCTCGCAC
Organism: Nocardia sp. NPDC059691; assembly: GCF_042733915.1. Classification (NCBI taxonomy): domain Bacteria; kingdom Bacillati; phylum Actinomycetota; class Actinomycetes; order Mycobacteriales; family Nocardiaceae; genus Nocardia; species Nocardia sp. NPDC059691. Next base: position 154,394 of record NZ_JBHWFB010000011.1, read on the forward strand.
GGCGCCGCTACTCCGATCGCGCATCCCCGGAGAAGATCCTGGTTCCGAGGCAAGTAACCGAGGAGAGACACCTGCGATCGGGCATCGTACATGCCGGGTCAGGGGCGGAATCAAGCCGGTACGTCCGCGACCGGCCAGACGGCCGAGCGAGGGGCCGCAGGACCTCCCCGCCCACACCTTCGATCGACAATGAATTACCGGTCGACAGTTATAGCAATAAACTGGCAATCTCGGTTCCCTTTACCAATAGACACCCACTTCCATCAATCGTCGCAACGCCCCGACAATTCCATACGAGTGCCCATTCATCGACCCCGAAACAATCTGCATCGGGTACCGTCTCGCACCACATACTTCCGTTCGGCAGGGCGCTCATATCAGGCGATGAATTGTTTCCACGCTTCCGTGTGCGCCGAAGATCGCTGCCGGAAAGCGGTGGTTCCCGAGAGAAGTCCAGCGCCCACCACGCTTTCACGCACGGCCGGACGGCGGTCGATCAGCGCTCACGACGGACATCGTCCCGGTCAGGCCGCGGATTCGAACGGCCGATAGCAGGCCGGGCAGGCACCGGCGACCGGCGACCATGCCGGGGCAATCGGCACGACGGCCGCGCCGGACGCAGACCGGCACAACGCTGAAGACATTTTGCCCGCAAGGGAATCGGGGCTGCGCCGCAGCCGTGTGCTGGTCCACCGGATACGGCCGCAAAAATTCTTCGTAGGAGAGTTCGGCAAATCGGCGTGGTGTCCCCTGCCGCACGCCAGGACCCGGGCGTATGGACAATCACCGGGACGACGCGACGTCCGGCAGCACCGCTCGCTCACTCGCCCGTCCCGGACCGACCGCCGTTATTGTGGGGATCGGCGCGGGCGCGCCGGATCGGCGCCGACGTCGCACCGCCTTCTCTGCTTCGATGACGATCGGGACCACGAGCGACCAGCCCAGGCAGGCCAGCCACTGACCACCCGTCAGCGACCTCGTCATCAGCAGATCCTGCAGGAACCCGATCTCGACCGCGAACACGGTGACCACGACCGGAATCGACAGGATCTTCACCGCGCCGAGAACCGGTGCGGTGACGCCGGACTCCGGGTCGCGGCGCATGACCAGGCCGCTCAGGATGGAACCGAACGACAGCACCACGAACGCCATGGTCATCGGGACACTCGCCGTAGTCGTGCTCATCTCCCCCGGCGCGAGGAGCATCGCGGCGAGCGTCACGGCCAGTTGCACAGCACCGTAGGCCAGCCACTGCACGAACGAATTCCGGTTCGCGATCGGCTTCGCCGGGTCGCGGGGCGGCTTGTTCATCAGGTCCGGCGGCGGCGGATCGAGCATGATCACGGCGACCGGGAACAGGGTGATGAAGAAGTGCTGGAACAGCACCATGAGCGGGGTCAGCGCGACCCCGTCGTTGATGTCGAAGACGCTGGCGACGAGGAACAGCGCCACCAGCGCGAACAGCTTGGACATCTGATAGCGGATATAGGACACGATCTTGTCGTAGATGCCGCGCCCCAGCCGGATCGCGGTGATCAGGGTCCCGAAGTTGTCGTCGGTGAGCACCATCTTGCCCGCCTGCTTGGTGACTTCGCTGCCCGATCCCATCGCCACGCCGATATCGGCCTTCTTCAGGGCGGCGGCGTCGTTGACCGCGTCGCCGGTCATGGCCACCACGTCACCGCCGCGCTGCATCAGGTCGGCCAGCCGCAGTTTGTCCTGCGGGGTGACCCGCCCGAACACGTGCAGATTCGGCAAGGCCGCCGACAACTGCTCGTCGGTCATCGCCTGGAGTTCGCCGCCGCCGATCGCACCGGGCCCGAGGCCGAGTTCGGCGCCGATCGCGGACGCGGTGATCGCGTGATCTCCGGTGATCATGCGGACCTCGATGCCGGCCGCCCGCGCGGTGCGCACCGCCTCGATCGCCTCGCGCCGCAGCGGATCGATGATCCCGACCATGCCGACGAAGGTGAGTTCCCCGACGAAGGACATCGGGTCGGCAACGGCGGCTTCCTCCTGCTCGTCGAGCAAGCGTGCGGCGAAGGCCAGCACGCGCAACCCCTTCTCCGACATGGCGCGATTCGCGGCCGCGATCTCGTGCCGCATGTCGTCGATCGGCACGGCTCGCCTGCCCGGACGGTACGCGGTCGCGCACCGGTCCAGGACGACGTCGGGCCCGCCTTTGACCAATTCGACGAACCGGGTGCTCCCGTCGACTTCCAGGTGGTGGAACGTCGCCATGAATTTGTAGGCCGAATCGAACGGCACTTCGGCGACCCGGGGGTAGGTTCGGCGGGTCAGGGGTGCGTCGACGCCGAGCTTGGCCGCCAGCACCACCAGCGCCGCCTCGGTCGGATCGCCCACGACCTCCCCGCTGTCGGCGACGGTGGCGTCGCTGTCCAGGCACAGCCCGTAGGCCAGCAGGGTGAAGTCCGGCGCCGCCTGCCCGGCGGCGTGGGTGATCGCCCCGGACTTGTCGTACCCCTGGCCCTCGACGGTGTACCACCGGCCGTGGAAGTACAGCGACCGCACCGTCATCTGGTTCATCGTCAGCGTGCCGGTCTTGTCGGAGTTGATGGCGCTCGTCGCGCCGAGTGTCTCGACATCGGTGAGGTTCTTGACGACGGCCTTGGCCTCGGCCAGCCGGCGCGCCCCGTAGGCCAGCATCGCCTGCACGAATGTGGGCAAGCCGGTCGGGATCGCCGACACGCCCATCGAGATCCCGAGCAACAGCACCGCCGTGATGCTCTGTCCGCGAATCGCCCCGATGATCACGATGATCGCCACCGCCGTCCAGGCGACCGCGCCCAGCACCTTCGTCAGCGCATCCAGCTCCCGTTGCAACGGCGACTTGCTCGGGGCGACCGCCGAGAGCATCGACGCGATCCGGCCCATCTCGGTGTCCGAGCCGGTCTCGGTGACCACCATGGCGGCGGTGCCGCGCGTCACCGACGTGCTCTGGAAGACCATGTCGGCCCGGTCGCCCAGGGCGACGTCGGCGGCGCCGAGCGTGTGGGCGTCCTTGGCGACGGGCGCGCTCTCCCCCGTCAGCGCCGCTTCCTGGGTCTCGAGGGTGGTGGATTTCAACAGTCTGCCGTCCGCGGGGACGATGTCGCCTGCCTCCAGTTCGACGATGTCGCCCGGCACGAGCTCGGTCGCGGCACAGCGCGTCAGCGACCCGTCGCGCACAACCCGCGCCTGCGGCGTCTGCATCCTCGCCAGCGCGTCGACGCTGGCCCGCGCCTTGACCTCCTGCTGGGTACCCAGCACGACATTGAGCCCGACCAGCACCCCGACCACGATCGCCGTCGGAATCTCGCCGATGATCACACTGACCACCGTGACCACCAGCAGCATCAGGTTCATCGGATCCTTCGACTGCAGCAACGCCATCGCCCAGACCGACGGCGCGGGTTCCGCGGCGAGCTCGTTGGGCCCGTATCGCTTTCGCCGTTCCTCGACGTCGAGTGCGGTCAGGCCGGACTGCCGGTCCGAGCCGAGAGCCGCCAGCACCGCGTCCGCGTCCTGCGCGTACCAGACCGGTCGCCTCTCCGAGTCGGCCTGACGTACGCGGTCCCGCGCTGATTCCGTCGTTGCCATGTCCCGCTGGTCCTTTCTCGGCTGGGACCGCATGGCAGGTTCTCCAGCGCCCGATCCGGACGTGAGCGGGCACGAGGCCCCGATCGCCATGATGTCGCAGTGAGATATCCAGACAACCACGGGCAAGCGATGGGCACACCGGATTGACCCAACAGAGACAGCACCGCGACCGACACGCGGTCAGTGCTGGTCATCGCGGCTCGCAAACGACCTTCACCGCGTTCGAACGACGATCAAAGGCACCTCCACCGAGTGCAGCAGGGTGTTGCTCGTCGAGCCCAGCAGCATGCTGGCGAACCCTCCTCTGCCGTGACTGCCGACCACAACCAACTGTGCGTTCGCCGACTCGTCCAGCAACGATCGTCCCGGCCGGCCCGCCGTGACGACGCGACGTACCGCGACGTCCGGGTAGCGATCGGCCCAACCGGCCAGACTCTCGGCCAGCACCGCCTCCGCCGACTCGCGCGCGCCATCCCAGCCGCGGACCGGTGCGTCCAGACCGCTGGTGTCGCTCCACGCGTGCAGCGCGACCACGTCGACCTTTCGGCGCGACGCCTCCTCGAAGGCCAGTTCGACGGCGGCCACACTGTTGTCGGTCCCATCGACGCCCACCAGCACGGGCTGCCGGGCCGACACGGCGTCGATCGCCGCGATGCCATGGATCACCGCGACCGGGCACCGCGCGTGATGGGTGGCCGCGGTGCTCACCGAGCCGAGCAGCCCCCGCTGGAACGCACCCATCCCGCGACTGCCCACCACCAGCATCCACGCTCGCGCGGACCTTTCGATGAGCATGGGAATGATCAGTTCGAAAGTCACCTCGGTGGTGATGGCGGGTTCGGCGCCCGGCACTGCCGTGCGCGCCACCCGCGCCGCCTCCGTGAGGATGCGCTCGCCGTCGTCGCGCAACCACTCCAGATCGGCTTCTCCGAGCGACATCTCGGGGCCGAAACCGGTCTGGATCGCCATCGAAGTGACGATGTGCAGCGCGCGGTGATGCAGCGCGGCTTCGACCGCTGCCCAAGCGACCGCCTGGTACGAGCTGGCCGAGCCGTCGACGGCCGCCAAGACGGGAAAGTCGAGATTCGTTTCGCGCGAGGCGCTTTCGGTAGTCATGAAGATTCCCTCCGTCGAGAGCGGCGCCGCAGGCGTCCCATCGGCCGTCCACGCCGCCGCTGCCATCGGCATCGAGCATCTCGCGTCCCCCACGAAGTCGGCAGAGACGAAGGTCATTCACCGGGCGGGCCGTCGGACCTCTGCCGGAGGCTGCTTTTACGATTCGTCGGTCTCGGCCGGGTCATCCCGGCTCCGCGCGGCCGGTCGCCGTGGCAACCTGCCGGTGGCGAACAGCGGCGCGATGGCGAGCAGGGCAGTCACGGCCAACGCCACCCGCAAGGCTTCCAGCCGCGCCTCGGAGTTGACGGATATGACGGCGTCCGCGGTGGACTGCTGCACTCCGGCGGCATGGAGGGCATCCTCGAGTTGGGTGTTGGACAGGAACGGCACGCCGCCCGCGAGTTCGGTGGTCGCCCGCTGCTGCACCGACGCGGGAACCGCGGGATCGTTTTCGATGCCCGCGACGACCGACGAGGTCAGGGTCGCGATCAGCACCGAGCCGATCAAGGCGGTGCCGAGCGATGCGCCGAGATTGGTCACGGTGTTCTGCAGCCCGCCGACCGCGCCGCTCTGCGCATCGGGCACCGACGAGACGGTGACCGCCCCCAACTGCGAGGCCAGAGCGCCCAGTCCGAGTCCCATCAGCAGCATCGGAATCGAGACCACCCCGGCGTTCGCTGCGGGGTCCATACCGGCGACCAGAATCAGGATGCCGGTGATCATCGAGCCCAGCCCCAGCCGTACCACCCGTCGCGGGTTCGCCCGCGGCCGGAACTTCGGAATCGCCGTCGCCGCCAGAACCAGCGCCACCGACAGCGGCAGGATCCGCACGCCCGTTTCCACGGCGCTGAGTTCGAGCACCACCGACAGGAACAGCGGAACCGCGAAGAACACCCCCGCCTGCACCGTGAACTGAGCGAAGAACATGCTCAGGCCGCCGGTGAGCTGCCGATTACGCAGCAATCCCGGATCCACCAGCGGCTCCCGGCCCGTGTCGACCAGATGGGTCTGCCACCGCAGGAACAGGTACGAGACCAGCAGTCCGGCGATCAGCAGCCAGATGACCGGGGAGAGCCCGAGCACGGCGGGACCGCCCGGCTTCACCCGCACCCAGCCCCACGTGCTCGACCGCAGGACGCCGAAGACGACCATGCCGAGCCCGGCCACCGATAGCAGCGAGCCCACCAGATCGAGCCGTACCTGCTCCGCGGGGGCGTCCTCGATCCTGCGGAGCACCAGCAGGATCAGTACGACGATGACGACCTCGCCGAAGAACACGTACCGCCAGGACGCGTATGTCGTCACCGCGCCGCCGAGCAGCGGCCCCACCGCGACCGCCATCGCGCCGGCCGCCGCCACCAATCCATAGGCCGCCGCGCGGCGTTCCGGGGCGTAGTTCGCAGCGACCAGGGACACGATCGCGGGCATGATCAGAGCCGCTCCGATCCCCTCGAGCAGCGACCAACCCAACAGCAGAACCGGCAGATTCGGCGCCAGGCCGGTGGTGCAGGAACCGGCGCCGTAGATCACCAGCCCGAGGCCGAACGCCCGGCGACGGCCCACGATGGAGCCCACCTTCCCGCCGGTCAGCATCAGCGTCGCCATCACCAACGTGTAGAGGGTGATCGCGGTTTGGATTCCGGTGATCGTCGTACCGACGTCCTGGGCCACGGTCGCCATCGACACGTTCATCACCGAGCTGTCGAGCGTCATCAGGAATTGGCCCGCGGCCAGTACACCCAGTACCAGAACGGAATTCGGCCTGGCCTGCGATACCGAAGAACTCTCGATGCTCATGTCTCGGTTCCGTCCCGGTCTCGGCCGAGAGCCGGGGCCCGAGCCACTCGGCTACGGCGGCGGTCGCCGTGCCGGAACCGAGCAGCGCCCTGGCGTCGGCGATCTGTCGGCGGGCGACTTGCCGGGCCACCTGCCTGGTTTTCTGGTCCGGTGGCCGAATCGGCCACGCGCCCCCGCCGTCGGACGACCGCCGACGGTCGGAAGGGAACGCCGCAACATCCACCTCATTTGATCACAGACGTCCACCGCGGACCCGCAATTGCTCGCGGTGACCGGCTTCGGGTCACCGACCCGTTGCGCTTCGCTACGGCGACCTATCCCTGCTCGCCGAGCAGTCTGACACCCGTCACGATCGTGGGTTCGATAGCGATGACGGTGTCCATGAGCCCATCGGCCCACGGGCGCAGCAGCCCCGTATAGCGCGCGATCCGTTCGGGGTCGGTGACCGTACGCGCGAGACCGGTCACGACGACCGACCAGCCCACATGGCGCACCGCGTCGATGTCGTCGGCCTCGTACGCCACGACGACGGACGGATCGGCACGGACGGTGTCGGTGAGCCGTGAGGTGACCCGGGTACGCACGATGACCACACCGCCGTCGACGAAATGGTTGACCGGGCGAATCGCGGGCAGTGCGTCGCGAGTGAACACCACGCGTCCGTAGGCGACGCCGGCCAGCAGCCGCAGCGCCTCCTCGCGGTCGATCTCGACCATCGTGCGGCCCGCTACGCCGTGGTCCGCGACACGGCCGTTCGAGGCGATCATGATCTCGGGCCGGGGCACATCGCGCGTGCATCCACCTGGCAACAACCTCGCTCTCCGGTCTTCACTCGACACCACGGCCTCCCATATCATCACCGAGTCCTACTGCCGGACAGGGCAGAAAGTCCCCGATCCGTCCTCTTCGCGCAGCCGGTCCCGGCGGCTCGGGCCGCACCGCCGTGAAGGCGCGTCACGGTCGGATCTCCTCGGGCCGGGACGGTCGCCGGATCCCGGCCCGCTCCCACAGCCGCCGGATCTCCCGCTCGATGCCTTCGGCGAGCACGGCGATATCGGGAGCGGTGTCATAGTCTCCGGTGATGCCGAAGGTCAGGTGGCCCGCGTAACTGAGGACCGCGACCGCCGTGCGCAACCGCATGGCGATCGGCATGGCAGGCAGAAGTTCCGACACCACACGCCCGCGCACGGTCAGCTGTTCACGCGGGCCGGGCACATTCGTCACCAGCGCCCCCACGGTTCGTTGCGGAAACCGTGCCAGCAGACGAAGACTCCATGCCAGGGGCGCGAACGGCACCAGGCCCGCCAGCGCGAGCACCGATTTCTCCGCCTGCGCTTCGCCTCCCGACTTGTGCCGGTTCATCCGTTCCCGGATCGCCCTCAGCCGCTCCACCGGGTCGGCGACCTCGATCGGCAGGAACGGCAGCACCGCCGAAACTCGGTTGTCCAGTGTGTATTTCGCTTGTTCGGAGCGCATGGAGATCGGGACGAGAATACGCAGTTTGTCCGGAGACGGCCGTTCGTCGCGGCCGACCAACAGTTCACGATAAGCGGCGGCGACCACGGCCAGGACGACATCGTTGACCGTGACGCCGAACACCGCGCCGATCTCATGGACATCCGACAGGGCGGCCCGGGCCACGACATACCGGCGCTGGCGTCCGATGGGACCGTTCAGCGAGCACTCGGTGGCCGGCGACACGACGGCGGACAGCAGCGGCGCCAGACCGCGCGTCATGGCGACCACCGACCGCGGCACGACGACAGGTAGCCGCGACAGTTCTCGAACCAGATCCGGCCGGCGCACCTCGGTACGGCTCGGTGGCTCGGTCACCGGATCGTTCGGCTCCTCGGCCACGGCATCGCAGAAACTTCGGAACACCGAGATGCCGGATACGCCGTCCACCAGACTGTGATGCGCTTTGACCAGCAGTGCCCAGCGGTCCGCCGCGAGGTGTTCGACGACGACGCACTGCCACAGCGGATGGTCGCGATCGAGTCGCTCCTCGAGTTCCGTCGCCACCAATTCGCACAACGCGGCCTCATCACCCGGCGCGGGCAGTGCGGTCCACCGAATATGGTGTGCGAGATCGAAATTGGGGTCGTCCTCCCACACCGGCGTGGCCAGGTCGAGCGGCGCCCGCCGCACCTTCTGGCGCAAGCGCGCGTTCCGCCGCACGCCCTTGGCGACTACGCCGCTCAGCTCGGACCTGCTCGGTGGGGCACCGGAGATGATCGCCACCGCGCCGATGCCGAGACTGATATGCCGGTCGGAGTCCTCCAGTTCCATGAAGCCGGAATCGAGGGGTCGTAGTTCTGTCATGGGGATGCTCATTCGAGTCGCTTCGTCTCTCCAGCATCGCGCGAAGCGTCGGTTCAGATGATGGCCGAAGGTCACCGAACGCAGGGCACTCCGGCCACGGCGCGCCACTTCGCCGGACCGGGACTCGGCCGTCGGCAGGCTTGGAAGCAACCCTCGACTCGGCGGCGTCACCAGGGGAAGAATCGGCGTATGCGAACCGTACTCATTCTCGGTGCGGGGTTCGGAGGGCTGGAGCTGGCCACCCGTCTGTCGGGTTCGCCGGCCGACGAACTCCGTGTCGTCATCATCGACCGAAACGACTCCTTCACCTTCGGCTTCGCCAAACTGGACATTCTGTTCCGTGACCTGCCCCCGGAGACAGCGCGGGTGCCGTATTCCCGCTTCAGCCATCCGCGCGTCGAATTCCGGCAGGAGGAGGTCACCGAGATCGATCCGAGAGCACGCCGCGTCCGCACCGACCAGGCGGTGTACGACCCCGACATCCTCGTCGTCGCGCTGGGCGCCGACTACGATCCCGGCGCTACCCCCGGCTTCGTCGAGGACGGCTACGAGTACTACTCGATCGACGGCGCCCGCCGATTGCGCGAACGCCTGGCGGGTTTCGACGGCGGAGCCGTCGTCCTCGCGGTGCTGAGCATCCCGTTCAAGTGCCCGCCCGCGCCCTACGAAGGCGCGATGCTCCTGCACGAAGCGCTCACCAGGCGCGGGATCCGGAACCGCACCCACATGCAGTTCTTCACCCCCATGGACGCACCGATTCCGGTGTCCGCGCAAACCTCCGCCGCCATCGTCGAAGCGCTGGCGCGGCGTGGCATCGCCTATTCGCCGGGGCGCCGGGTGCACGCGCTCGACCCGGACCGCCACATCGCGGTCACCAGGACCGGCGAGGTGCCCTACGACCTGTTCATCGGAATCCCGAAGCACCGGGTTCCCGCGGTCGTCGAGGCGTCGGGGCTCACCGAGGGCGGGAACGACGGCTGGATCGCCGTGGACCCGCACACCCTCGAGACGCCGTTTCCTGGCGTCTACGCCCTCGGCGACTGCGCCGACGCGCCGGTCCCGCGGGCGGGCGTGTTCGCCGAGGACGCCGCTCGTACGGTCGCCGCTGGCATCGAGGCCGGGTTCGGCGGCTCGGCGCCGCAGGCACAGTATCGCGGGCGGGGCACCTGCCATATCGAGTTCGGCGGCGGGCTGGTCGGCAAGGTCGAGGCCGATTTCCTCTCCGGTCCCGCGCCGGTCGCACCGTTCAGCGTGCCCTCGGTGGAACTCGCCCGGGAGAAGGCCGCCGCCGCCGATGCCCGGCTGCACCGCTGGTTCACCGGCTGACCGAGTCCTCACCGCCCGGCTCGCCCGCTCGCCACGCGCGGGTCAGCACCGCGGCGATCTCGGCCAGGCCGGACGCGACGGTCATTCGCCAGTGCGTCGTCGACACGGGATGGTTGTGCACGCGGCCGTCGACGACCTCGCTCCAGATCGACGCGCCGACACAGCCGGTCGGATCGTCGAGCGCGGCGGTGAAATAGAGGACATCGCCCCGGTACACCGGCGGGACGTAGGCGCCGCGGAGCGCGACCGAGTGCACCGCCGCGTCCAGGATCCGGGTGACGCGGTCGGAGCCGAACGACGCGAACGGCTCCGGAAGTTCGGTCATCTTCTGCGGCAGCGCGGCCCAGTCCACCTCCGCGACGTTGCCGAGGTCGCCCGCCTGCTCACCCAGCAGGCCGCCGATCAACTCGGCCACCGGGACCTGGCCCGCGTCACCCGGCGGCGTGCCGGGCGGATCCGCCATGTAGCTGTCCATCACCGCGAGCAGCGCGACTCGCTCGCCTTCGCGTTGCAGCTGGACCGCCATCTCGTGCGCGATGACGCCGCCGAAGGACCAGCCGAGCAGATGGTAAGGACCGGTCGGTTGTTTCGCGCGGATCAGCTCGAGGTAGCGGCGGGCCCATTCCTCGATCGAATCCGGCATCACCTCATCGCCGGCCAGCACGGGCGTTTGCAGGCCGTAGAGCGGCCGTTCCGGGTCGAGGTAGGCGGCGAGGCCCGCATACGACCAGGAGATGCCCGACACGGGATGCACACAGAACAGCGGCGCGGCCGAACCGCCGGGACGCAGCGGCAGCAGCATGTCGAAGGCCGCCTCGGTCCGGACTTCGCCGCTCGCCCGGCGGGCCAGGTCGGCGACCAGTTCCGCGGGTGTGGGCGCGGTGAACACCCGCATCACCGGAATCCGGGCGCCCAGCGCGGACGACAGCCGCAGAGTCAGCTTCGCGGCGAGCAGTGAGTTGCCGCCGTGCTCGAAGAAGTTGTCGTCCATGCCGAAGCGCTCGGCGCCGAGCACCGCGGCGAAGGCGGCCGCGACGGTCGCCTCCACGGGAGTGACAGCAGCGCGGAACTCGCGCGCGCGGAACGCCGGCGCGGGCAACGCCCGCTTGTCGAGCTTGCCGTTGGGGGTCAACGGGATGGCGTCGATCACCACGATCGCGGCGGGCACCATGTAGCCGGTCAGGTGTTCGGCCACCTGTTCGCGCAACTCGGCCGGGTCCGGCCGCGCCCCCGGTTCGGGCAGGACATAGCCCACGAGCTGGTCACCGAGCGTCGGATCGGTCCGGACCAGCGCGACGGCCTGACGCACGCCGGAACACCGCACCAGCGCCGATTCGATCTCCCCGAGTTCGATCCGGAACCCGCGCAACTGCACCTGCTGGTCGCCGCGACCGGAGTAGGCGAGGCCGGCGTCGCCGCCGAACCGATTCCAGCGCGCGAGGTCACCCGAGCGGTACATCCGCGATCCCGGCGGCCCGAAGGGATTCGCGACGAACCGCGTCGCGGTGAGCCCGGGCCGCCCCACGTAGCCGCGGGAGAGCTGACCGCCCGCGACATAGATCTCACCGGGCGTACCGACCGGCGCCGGTCGCAGACGAATGTCCAGCACGTGCGTGTCCAGCCCGGGCAGCGCTCGCCCGATCAGGCTGGCCGGGCTTTCCATCAGCTCCGCGCCGACGTCCAGGAAGGAGACGTGCACGGTGGTCTCCGTGATGCCGTACATGTTGACCAGTCGCGGCGATTCCCCCGGACGACGCTCACGCCAGCGTCGCAGGTGCCGCAGATCCAGCGCCTCACCGCCGAAGATCACATACCGCAGCGCGAATTCGCCGGACGCGGCCGAGGCGTCCCGATCGGCTTCGACCAGTTGACAGAATGCCGACGGCGTCTGGTTCAGCACCGTCACCTGCTCGCGAATCAGCAACTCACGGAACAGCTCCGGTGAGCGCGAGGTCGCGTAGTCGACCACGACGACGGTGCCGCCGGTCACGAGCGCGCACCACAGCTCCCACACCGAGAAGTCGAACGCGAAGGAGTGGAACAACGTCCAGACGTCGTGCTCGCCGAATTCGAACAGCGGCCGCGCCTCGGTGAACAGTCGCACAGCATTGCGATGCGTCACGCCGACACCCTTCGGCACGCCCGTCGAACCCGACGTGTAGATGACGTAGGCGAGGTTGTCCGGCAGCAGCGGCGACGCCCGGTCGGCGTCGGTGATCGGATCGTCGGCGAACTCCGCCGTCTGCTCCAGCAACACGGTGGGCAGGTCGGTGTCCGGGATGGCGGAGCGCTCGGCGGCGGTGGTCAGCACGCACACCGGTGCCGCGTCGGCGAGCACGAACGCCAGCCGCTGCGCCGGATAGCCGAGGTCGATCGGCAGGTACGCGGCACCGGCGGCCAGCACTCCGAGCAACGCGACCGGTAGGTCCTCGGTGCGCGGGACCGCCACGGCGACCAGGGTTTCCGGGCCCGCTCCGGCGGCGATCAGCGCGCGGGCGATTCGATTCGCGCGCTTGTACAACGCGCCGAAACTCAGTGTGGCGGCACCGAACCGGACGGCCTCCGCCTCCGGCCTGCGCCGTGCTTGCTCACCGATCAGCTCGGGCAGGGTCGCCACCGTTTCGGTCCCGGCCCGCGCCTCGTGCGCGACCGCCGGGCAGTGTTCGCTCTCGTCGAGGATGTCGATGTCCCACACCCGCGCCGAGGGATCTTCGGCGACCGCGGACACGATGCGCTCGAACCGGCGCGCGAAGGCGCGGACGGTCGATTCGTCGAACAGGTCCGTGGCGTAGGTGAAGGTCACCGCCGATTCCGTCCGGCCGTCGCCGCACGCCCGCGGCTCGACGACCACTTGCACATCGAATTTGGCCGTGATCTCGCCGTTGTCGACGGCGGTGACCGTCAGATCCGGCAACGCCAGGGTGGGCTGCTCGAGGTTCTGGAACGACAGCATCACCGGGAACAGCGAGGTGCGCGCTCCGGTGCGCGCGGGATCGGTCTCCTCGACCACTCGCTCGAAAGGAACGTCCGCGTTGGCGAAGGCCGAGACGGCGACTTCACGAGAGCGCTCGACGAGATCGTGGAACCGCACGTCGGGGTCGACGTCGACGCGCAACGCCAGCGTGTTGACGAACATCCCGACCAAGTCGTCCAGCGCATGTTCGCCCCGCCCGGCCACCGGGGTCCCGATGACGACGTCCGTGGCGCCGCAGAGGCGTCCGATCAGCGTGGCGAGGGCCGCGTGCACCACCATGAACAGCGTCGCGTTGTGCTCGCGCGCGATTCCGGTCAGCCGCTCGTGTACCCGCGCCGGGATCGTGCAGCCGGTCGACGCACCGCGCGTCGAGACTGTCGACGAGCGCGGGCGATCGGCTGGCAGTTCCAGCGGTCCGGTGAGCCCGGACAGCTGCCCGCGCCAATACGACAGCTGTTGCGCCGCAACGGAATACTCGTCGTCCTCGGATCCGATCGTGCCGTGCTGCCAGATCGCGTAATCGGCGTACTGCACCGGCAGCGGCGACCAGTCCGGCGCGCCGCCGCCGAGCCTGGCCACGTAGGCGGTCACCAGGTCGCGGGCCAGCGGCGCGAGCGACGAACCGTCCGCCGAGATGTGGTGGGTCACGATGACGAGCAGATGATCTGGGCCCGAGGTGAACAGCCGCAGGCGCACGGGCGCGTCCGCGGTCACGTCGAAGCCCGCGGACATCAGCGCGTCCACCATGGCCGCGGCATCCGTGACACCGTGCTCGATCACGATGCCGTCGGGAAGGACCGCATCGGTCGGAAGGATCTCCTGATACGGCTGCCCGTCGGCGTCGACCGGGTAGCGGGTGCGCAGCACCTCGTGCCGTTCGATCACGTCGGCGAGCGCGTGGCGCAGCGCGGGCAGATCGAGAGTGCCGGTCAGCCGGACGGCGAAGGGCATGTTGTAGGCGGGCGAGTCCGGCTCGATGCGGTTGAGCAACCACATCCGCTGCTGCGCAGGCGACAGCGGGATGCGATCCGGTCGTCGCACTCGCGCCAAGGGCGCGCGAGCCACGCCCGTCCCACCGGCGACCACCCGCGCGGCGAGTGCCCACACCGCGGGCGCCTCGAACAGATCCCGCACGGTGACCCGCGATCCGAGCGCCTCGTTAACCCGTGCGACGGCCCGGGTGGCGAGCAGCGAATTGCCGCCGAGCGCGAAGAAGTCGTCGTCGATGCCCGCTCGCTCGACGCCGAGCAGTTCGGCGAACACCTGCGCGACGGCCTGTTCGGCGGGGTTGCGCGGCGCTCGGAACGCCGTGGTCTCGGTGGCGGGCTCGGGCAGCGCTTTGCGATCGAGTTTCCCGCTCGCGTTCAGCGGCAACGCCGCCAGCTCCACCAGCGCGGACGGGATCATGTACGCGGGAAGGACCGCCGACATCCCGGCAACGAGTTCGCCACGATCGATGACCTGCCCCGGACGCGCGACGACATAGGCCGCCAGCCGATCTCCCGACGGCGATGCCACCACCGCCGCGACCGCTTGGCTCACCGACGGCTGCGCGAGCAGCGCCGTCTCGATCTCACCGAGTTCGATGCGCTGGCCGCGGAATTTCACCTGGAAGTCGGTGCGCCCGAGGTATTCCAGGCGTTGCGGCTCGTCCGCGCGAGGCGCACGCCAGACCGCCAGGTCGCCGGTGCGGTACATCCTGGTTCCGCGGTCGAACGGGTTGGCGACGAAACGGTCCGCGGTCAGCGCCGCTTGCCGCACGTATCCACGGGCCAGCTGTTCGCCGGCCAGGTACAGTTCGCCCGGTACCCCGGCCGGAACGGGTCGCAGGCGCGAATCCAGCACGTATACCTGAGTATTCCACTGCGGCTGCCCGATCGGCACCGTCACACCGTCGCCCGTTCCGGCGGGCCGGTACGTCACCGAGACCGCCGCCTCGGTGGGTCCGTACAGGTTGTGCACCTGTGCGCCGGAGACCGCGCGGACCACGCGCACGGTCTCCGGCGGCAGAGCTTCCCCGATGACGAACAGATCCCGCAGTGTCGCGAGACTTTCCGCCGTCGCATGGGCGGCGAACTCGGTCAACATGGAGGGCACGAAATCGGTGACCGTCACACGGTGCGCGGCTACGGCCGCGGCGAGGTAGGCGGCGTCACGATGCCCGTCGTGGTCGGCGAGCACGAGTTTCGCGCCCGCGCGCAACGGCATCAGGTAGCCCCACAGAGAGACGTCGAAGGTCGCCGCTGTCTTCTGCAGGTATACGTCCTGCGGGCCCATGGGGTACTGGGCGAGCATCCACTCGATCTGGTTGTCGATCGCGGCGTGCGAGACCGCCACACCCTTCGGACGCCCGGTCGAACCGGACGTGAAGATCACATAGGCGGGGTGCTGCGGCAGCACCGCCCGCCTCAGTTCGTCGGAACGAATCGCAGCTCCCGAGCGCTGGTCCGCGCCGAGGGCGTCCAGGGACAGGACGGCGACATGATCGGGTACCGGGATCGCGTCGGCGGAAGTGGTGAGCACGCAGACCGGTTTCGCGACCTCGAGCACGTGCGCGATCCGCTCGGCGGGGTGATCGGGGTCGAGCGGTACGTACGCGCCACCGGCGGTGAGGATCGCGTACATGCCGACCACGAGATCCACCGACCGCCGGACCGCGAGCGCCACAAGGGTTTCCGCGCCGACGCCGTGATCGGCGAGTACCCGGGCGAGCCGGTTGACCCGCTCGTCGAACTCGCGGTAGGTCAACTGCGTATCCGCGTGGACCACCGCTATCTCGTCCGGGTGCCGGGCTACCGCACGCCGGTACCCGTCGAGCACCAGCCCCGCCGCGACCGGGTGCCGGGTGTCGTTCCACCCGGCCAGGATCGCGGCGCGCTCCGCGGAATCGAGCAAGTCGATCTCCCCGACCGCCCGATCCGCCGAATCCGCGACGGCCGCGAGGATCACGCACAGCCGCCGGGCGAATCCCGCCACCGTGGCCTCGTCGAACAGGTCGGTGGAATAGGTGAACGCGGCCGAGATGCCCAGCGGCGTCCGCTCGTCCTCGTGCGGCACCATGGTCAGCTCGAGATCGAATTTCGCCAGCGGCAGCGCGAAGTCCACCGCGGAAACCCGCAGCCCGGGCAGTTCCAGTGTCGTCGGCGCGAAGTTCTGGAAGGTCAGCATGGTCTGGAACAGCGGGTGATGCGCGCTCGACCGCACCGGGTCGAGCTCCTCCACCAGGCGTTCGAACGGCACGTCGGCGTGGCCGAAGGCCTCGATGTCCCGCCTGCGCACCTGCTCGAGCAGCTCGGTGAAGCTGTGGCCGGGGTCGATCTCGGTACGCAGCGCGAGGGTGTTGACGAACATGCCGATCAGGCCGTCCACCGTGGCCTCGCCACGACCGGCCACCGGCGCGCCGACGGTGATGTCGCGGGTGTTCGACAGCCGGGCCAGCAAGACCGTGTACGCGGCGTGCGCGACCATGAACAACGTCGCGTCGTGGCGGTGTGCCAGCCGGTCCAGTGCGGCGTGCACCGCCGCGTCGATCTTGAATTCGTGGGTGGCGCCGCGACCGGAGAACACCGCGGGGCGCGGCCGGTCGGCGGGTAGGTCCAGCCGTTCCGGCAGGTCCGCCAGCCGCTGCCGCCAGAAACCGAGCTGGCGGGCGAGCGTCGAGTCCGGATCGCTCTCGGCGCCGAGCATCTCGCGCTGCCACAACGTGTAGTCCGCGTACTGCAAGGGCAACGGCTGCCAAGCGGGAGCGTGGCCCTCGGTCCTGGCCGAGTACGCGCTCATCAGATCGGCGGTCAGCGGTCCCATCGAGGAGCCGTCGGCGGCGATGTGGTGGACCACGCCGACCAGCACGTGCTCGGACTCGCTCGAACGCAGCAGACGCAACCGGAGCGGCGGCGCGGCCGTGACATCGAAGCCCTCGACCACCGCGGCCACCGTGTGCTCGAGGACCTCGGCTTCGGCGACGTCGAGCACCGGCAGCTCGGGCACCGCGCCCGGCTCCGACAGCGCGTGCACCCGCTGGCTGCCCGTCCCGTCGCGCTCCGGATAGCTGGTCCGCAGCACCTCGTGCCGCTCGACCAGATCCCGGATCGCCGCCCGCAGCGCGTCCACGTCCAGCTGTCCGCTCAACCGCACCGCCAGTGGGATGTTGTTGCTCGCCGCGGCCGGGTCGAACCGATTGAGGAACCACATCCGGCGCTGTGCGTACGACAGCGGCACCCGGTCCGGTCGCGCCATCGGTCGCGGAGCCGGGTGGGTGACTCGAGCCAGTTCGTTCAGGCGTTCGGCCAGTTTCGCCACCACCGAGGCCTCGAACAACAGCGCGACCGGAACGCGGACGCCCAGCGTGGTACCGAGCCGCGCCGCGGCCTGCGTCGCGATCAGCGAATTGCCGCCCAGTTCGAAGAAGTCGTCGTTGGCACCGACCCGGGCGGTTTCGGAGTCGCCCGGCGGGAGGAGCAGCGCGGCGAAGACGTCGGCGACCACCTGCTCGGTCGGCGTGGCGGGCGCACGGAACTGCCTGGTGTTGAGCACCGGCTCCGGCAGCGCGGCGCGATCCAGCTTGCCGACCGGTGTCAGCGGGAGTTCGTCGAGCACTGTGATCGCGGCCGGAATCATGTATGCCGGAAGGGTTTTCGCCAGGAGATCGGCCAATTCGGCGGTGTCGAGCGCCACCCGGACGCTGCCGTCCGGGCCGGTCGCCGCTCGTGGCAGCACGTAGGAGACCAGCGCGGTGGCGCCGGACGGCAGTGTCGTGCCGAGTGTCGCGGCGTAGTCGACGTCGGGGTGGGCGGTCAGCGCGTTGTCGATCTCGCCGAGCTCGATCCGCAGCCCTCGGATCTTGACCTGGAAGTCCACCCGTCCGTGGTGTTCGAGGTGTCCCGCCCAGTCGCGCCGCACCAGATCGCCGGTGCGATACATGCGGGAGCCGGGTGCCGCAGCGAACGGATTGGCGACGAATCGGTCCGCGGTCAGCCCGGGGCGTCCGAGGTATCCCTGCGCCAGCGCCGGTCCGGACAGATACAGCTCGCCGATCACGCCGGTGGGCACCATCCGCAGCCGCGCGTCCAGCACGTGGACGCCCAGCCCCGGGACCGGAGTGCCGATATGGGTCGCGCCGCCCGCACACAGCGCCTCGGTGCCGGTGGCGAAGATGGTGGTCTCGGTGGGGCCGTAGACGATATAGAAGGACCGGGCGCCGGTCGCCCACCGTGCGGCCAGCTCGGGGCCCACACGCTCCCCGCCGCACAGGATGGCCCTGAGGTCGTCGAGCCCGGCCGGCTCGATGGATTCCAGGGCTCCCGGGGTGATGCACAGATGCGTGACCCGCTCGCGCCGCAGCAGATCGGCCAGTTCGGCGCCGCCGAACACCGTGGGCGGCGCCACGACCAGCGTCGCGCCCGCCGAGAAGGCGAGCAGCATCTCGATCACCGAGAAGTCGAAGCTCGGCGTGCACAGATGCGAGACGCGTGATGCCCGGCTCACCGCCCGGGCGGCGATCTCGTGCTCGACCAGGCCCGCGAGACCGGCATGGGTGACCGCGACGCCTTTCGGCTTGCCCGTCGAGCCGGAGGTGTAGATCAGGTAGGCGAGGTGCTGTTCGGTGAGGGGACGAAGCCGGTCCAGGTAGCAGATCGAATGGCCGGGCGCGGCGGCGACCTTCTGCCGGTGCGCTTCGGAATCGAGTTCGATCCACGTCATGCCGGGCGCGCCGAGTGCCGCGCGATGCGCCGAGGTGGTGAGGCCGACGACGGCGCCGCAGTCGGCGATCATGTGCGCGATCCGATCCGCCGGATAGGAGGGATCGACGGGCACGTAGGTGGCGCCGGTCTTCGCGACCGCCCACACCGCGAGCACCGACTCGATCGAGCGGGTGACGGCCACCGCGACGAAGTCTCCCGGCCCTACGCCGAACCCGATCAGGTAGCGGGCCCATCGCGACGACATCTCGTCCAATTCCCGGTAGCTGAGCTCACGCTGGTCCGCGGGATCGCCGGTCGGATTGTACCGGAGGGCCGCCGAGTCGAACGCCGTGTCGACCGCGGCCGTGAGCAGTTGCGGGAACAGAAGATTGCGTGCTCGTGAATGCTGGGGGCGACGTGCGGAACGGCGTGTCGGGGTCATGCGGCGGCGAGTTCACTCTCTGGTCGATCATCGTCCGCTCCGGCTATGGAGCCAGAAGCGGTGCCTCAAATGCGTGAACCATGACCCGAGCGTGCAGAACGGACCTTAGCGAACACCGATCGGATCGGCGCGCCGAGGTTGGTAAAGGTCCTAGGATTACCCGCACCCGCATTGGGCTATGACATGGTGTGATGTGAAAAACATTCGTTTGGGCACCACCCATCAGCACTATTCATTGTGCCGCAAATCACTATGCAAGGCTTTCGGCTATGACGCATGGGGCGCGGTCTCCCCGAGCTGCCATGCGCCGATACCGGCGCGAGCGCGCAACACCGATCCTTCGACCGCGAGCGAGGAGCAACCGTGCAGACACCATCGATCCATGTGGCCTCCCTACGGAAGGGTGAGCAGATCCACCGCAGCGAACTCGGCTCGCTCACCCGGCTCACCGCCGACAGCTTCCCGATCCTCAGCGGTCTCTCGATCAAACGCCTGACGCTCGCCCCCGGCGCGATCCGCGAACCGCACTGGCACGCCAACGCCACCGAACTCACCTATTGCACCGCGGGCCGGGCCCTGGTCTCGGTCTTGGACGACGGCAGCAGATTCTCCTCGTTCCTGGTGAGCGCGGGCGAGATGTTCCACATCGACTCCGGCGCGCTGCATCACGTGGAGAACGTCGGCGATACCGAGGCCGAGTTCATCCTCGCCTTCCGCCACGAACGACCGGAGGACTTCGGATTCAGCGCGAGCCTCGGCGCGATGACCGATTCGGTGCTCGGCAACACCTACGACCTGCCCGCCGAGGACTTCGCGAAGATCCGGCGCGACACCACCGCAAAACTCGTCGTGCGACGCGAGGGCGAGCCCGACATCCCGTGCACCGCCCGCTACGGCGATCCGCACCACTTCGCGATCGAGGCGATGCCCGCCCCGGTGGACTCGCCGGTCGGTTCCGCGCGCACCGCCCGCGCCCAGTTCTGGCCCGCATTGCGTGACATCTCGATGTACTCGCTGCGGGTGCGCGAAGACGGCATGCGTGAACCGCACTGGCATCCGGTGACCGCCGAAATGGGCTACGTCCATCGCGGCTCGGCGCGAATGACGATCATGGATCCGGACGGCACCTTGGACACCTACATCGTGCGCGAAGGCGAGGTGTACTTCGTCCCGCGCGCCTACCCGCACCACATCGAAGTCGTCGACTCCCCCGAGATCCACTTGCTGATCTTCTTCGACCAACCCACGCCCGCGGACATCGGCTACCGCGCCTCGATGAGCGCCTATTCCAGGAAAGTGCTGGCCGCGACGTTCGGCGTCGCCCTGGACGCACTTCCCGACCTGCCCTTCACGCCGAGCGATCCGTTGATCGTCACGCGGAACAACGCACTCGTCCGGTAAGTCGCGGCGCGGCGTCGACCCGCCCGCGACATCGAGCATTCGCCGCCAATTGATCGTCAGGTAATTTACCATCGAGTCAATTCAGCGGACGGAGCGCAGCGATGGCGACGAAATCGTGGTGGGGTTGGGGCAACCGGGAGGACGCGGTCACCGGGACCGAGCGGAAGGTCCTGACCGAACGCGTGGCGGCACTGCTGCCGAAAGCCGAGTTGACCGTGCACGAGGCGCCGGACCTGACGTCGTTGAGCGTGCCTCCGCCACGCGTCCGGGTGCCGGACGCGTTGACCCCCTTGGCCTCCGAAGACCTCGGCGACCGGGTCGCACACGGCCATGGGCAGGCATTCCGCGATGTGGTGCGCAATCTGCTCGGCCGCGTCGACCACGTACCCGACCAGGTGTTGCGGCCGCGGACCGAGCAGGACGTCCTCGACATCCTGGACTGGTGCGCGAGCGCGGGCGTCGCCGTGGTGCCGTTCGGCGGCGGAACGTCGGTGGTGGGTGGTGTCGAACTCCGCGGCGCCGACGCCTACGCCGGGTCGGTATCGCTGGACACCGGCCGCCTGAGTCGGATCGTCGAACTCGACCGCACCAGCCGAGCCGCACGAATCCAAGCGGGCATACTCGGCCCGGCGCTGGAAGCGGCATTGCGGCCGGATGGTCTGACGCTGCGGCACTTTCCGCAGTCGTTCGAGTTCTCCACGCTCGGCGGCTGGCTGGCCACCCGGGCGGGCGGGCACTACGCGACCGTCTACACCCACATCGACGACATGGTCGAATCGCTACGGGTGGTCACACCGGCCGGGATCAGCGAATCCCGCAGGCTGCCCGGGTCCGGCGCGGGTCCGTCACCCGATCGGATGTTCCTCGGCTCGGAGGGCATCCTCGGCGTCATCACCGAAGCGTGGATGCGCTTGCAGGATCGTCCGCGCTGGCGGTCCGGGGCGTCGGTGGTGTTCGGCGACTACGGCGCGGCCGTGGCCGCGACGCGCGCCATCGCCCAGTCCGCGTTGTATCCGGCGAACTGCCGGCTGCTGGATCCGGTGGAGGCGTTCATCAACGCGGGCGTCAGCGCGGCGGGCGGGGTGCTCGTCCTCGGCTTCGAGTCCGCCGACCATCCCGTCGACGAGCCGATGCGTCGTGCGGTGCGGATCTGCCGCGAGCACGGCGGCACGATTCCGGACGGGGTCCGCACCACCGATTCCGCCGTAGACTCGGCGCGCACGGGCGCGGCCGACGCGTGGCGCTCGGCGTTCCTCCGCATGCCCTACCAGCGCGACGCGCTCGCCGCCCAATCCATGATCGTCGAGACCTTCGAAACAGCCTGCACCTGGGACCGTTTCGAGGCCCTGCGAGCGGCGGTGCAGGAAGCGACCACGGACGCGTTCCGATCCGCCGGCGTGACCGGTGTTTCGACCTGCCGGTTCACCCATGTCTATCCGGACGGACCCGCGCCGTACTTCGGCATCTACGCCGCGGGCCGGTGGGGACGGACCGTCGAGCAATGGGACGAGATCAAGACGGCCGTGTCGGAGGCCCTGCACCGCAACGGCGCGACCATCACGCACCATCACGCCGTCGGCCGCGACCACCGCCCCTGGTACGACCGCCAGCGACCCGAACCTTTCGCCGCGGCGCTGCGCGCGGCCAAATCGGCACTCGATCCCGCGGGCATCCTCAATCCCGGTGTGCTGATCGACCCGGTCGTACACCGGGCCACCGGGGAGGACCGGTGAGCAGGCCGGGCACCAAGGGCGTGCCCCGCGAGCGGCGGGAAGAGCAGATCCTCGACATCGCCACCACCGAATTCGGCGAACGCGGCTACGCCAAGGCTTCGGTCGCCGAAATCGCCTCGGCCGCAGGCGTGTCCAAGCCGCTCGTGTACGCCTACTTCGGCTCCCGCGACGCACTGCACGCGGCTTGCGTGCACCGCGCCGGGAAGAGCCTGGTCGACGCGGTCGCGGCGGCCCAGTCCACGCATGGTGCGCACGACCGGGCGCTGGCGACACTGACCGGGATCTTCCACGCACTGGACGGACGCACCCAGAACTGGAAGATCGTCTACGACCCCACACTGCCACGTCCGGGTGCGGCCTTCGCGGTGGCCCGGCATTATCAGGATGCCTTGAACGGCATGGGCTCGGCAGGGGTATCGGAGATTCTGGCCGATGCCGGCATCTCCGATCCCGGCGATCACTCGCTGCTGCTGGCGCTGTGGTTCAGCATCGTGTCCACCACCATCTCGTGGTGGAGCGACCATCCCGACCACACGCCCGAGGACATGACCCAGCGCTGCCTGCGCCTGTTCACCACGGTCCGTGGAACGACCACTCGACGGACCTGATCGCGGTCGCCTTGCGTTGCAATGCAACACCTCGTCGCGGGCAACGCGTTACGCGCGGAACAAGCGGACATGCGCCGCACGCCGGCGGGCGTGAGCGGCTGCCCACCCGCGACGTGCACGGCGCGACGGAAGATAGCGACGACGACCGCGCGCCCGTCGGTGACGGAAGTTTCGCGCTCAGACGCTCGGGGTCAGTGCACGGAGAGGTTTGTCGAGTTCACGGCGGTAGAAGTCCAGGAAGCCGTCGGGGTCGGGACCGGCGTTCTGCATCACGAGATGGTCGAAGCCCGCATCGGTGTACTGCTGGGCGGCATCGAGATAGCGGGCCGGGTCCGGACCGCAGGCGAAGTTGTCGAGGACGTCTTCGAGCCGGACGGTGGTGGTCGCCGCGGCGAAATTGACCGGGTTCGGCAACTCGCTCATCACCTTCCAGCCCGTCAGGGCCCAGCGGGTCGTATCGAGCACCGCCTTCGCCGCCGTTTCCTCATCGGGCGCCCACGCCATGCCGACTTCCGCGTATCGGGGGCCCGCGCCGCCCGACGCGCGGTAGCGCTCGACGATTTCGGACTCGGGCTCGGTCGCGAACAGGCCGTCGCCGAGTTCCGCGGCGATGCCGGCCGCCTCCAGCCCACCGCTGGCGACGGCGATGGGCGGGAGGGTCTCGGGCAGGTCGAAGACCCGTGCGTCGGAAAGGCTCAGGAATTCCCCGTCGTAGGAGTGATAGCCGCCGCTCCAGAGCAAGCGGATGATCTCGATGGCCTCGCGCAGCATGCGATGCCGGATGCGTACGGGCGGGAATTCCCGGCCGACGACATGCTCGTTGAGACGTTCACCAGAACCGACACCGAGGGTGAAGCGGTTGCCGGACAAGATCGCCAGAGTGGCTGCCGCCTGCGCGACGATCGCGGGGTGGTATCGCAGAATGGGGCAGGTCACTCCGGTCGCGAGCTCGATCCGCTCGGTCTTCGCCGCGATGGTTCCGAGCACGGTCCAGGCGAACGGCGAGTGCCCCTGGTTGTCCAGCCAAGGATGGAAGTGGTCACTGATCTCGACGAAGTCGAAACCCGCCTCTTCCGCCCGAACGGCTTGCCGGACAAGCTCGTTCGGACCGAATGCCTCGGCCGCCAGTTTGTACCCGATGCGCATCGCCACCTCCTGGTTCGACTGGGAGCGTCCGGCCACCGCGCGAACCGGCTCTTGGCGCGCGTACCCGCACGCGGCGGTGAAAACGTCGCCGCGCCCCGGGCGGTGCCGGGGCAACGGGCTACCGCGTCATTCGGCCGACCGGCGACAAAGCGCTACCTGGTCGGTTCACTCACGAGTCGGCCAGTAGCTGGCAGCGTGCCGGCCCTGCGGCACATAGGTGTTCTCGTCGTCGACTTCCGTGACACCCAGGTGCAGCAGTAGCAGCACCGTCACCAGGCTGATGCTCACGATCAGCGGGGTGAGCAACTGCGTCGCGCCGGCCCCGGAAGGTGCGTGCATGTGCTCGGCTTCGTGCACGTGCATCGCGAGCATGCCCGTGTAGTGCATGCCGGACACCGCGACACCCATGACCGCCGCCGCGCCGACGGTGACGAGCGTGCTGCGGGTGTGCAGCGTGAACCACAACGCGGCGGTCGCCGCGACGACGGCGATCACCATGGACAACGCGACGATCCGTCCGTCGTAGCCGATCATCGCGTCGGATTTCATGGCGTACATGCCCGCGTAGTGCATCGCGCCGACGCCAAGACCGGTCACCCCGCCGCCGGCCAGCAGTCCCACCGGTCCCAGCGCTCGCTGGTGTGCGATGCGCAGTCCGATCCACACCACAGCCATGGCGATCACGGCGCTGAGCAGGGTGATCGGAACGTCGTACCGGATCGTCGCCCCCTCGATGGCGAAGCCGAGCATCGCGATGAAGTGCATGACCCAGATGCCGGTGCCGCCGATCGCGACCGCCGCGGCGATCAGCCAGCCGTCGCGTGCGGACCCGGTACGAGATCTGGCTACGCATCGAAGTCCCAGCAATGATCCGGTGAACGACATGACGTAGGCGACGATGGGCGTAAGCCATCCGTGACTGAAGTGGTCGATTTCCAGCACGCGACACTCCCTCGCTGGATAGATTCGAGCCATCGGCGACGCGAAGCCCGGATCTCACATATTGAAACTGCAGGTAGATAGTTTAGAGTACTACTATCCTCTTTATAAACATAGGATGAGTTCCAAATAGCGGGAAGTGCGCTGGTAGGCCAGCGAAGCGAAGGGGCTGCGGCCCACAGCGCCACCTCCGCGCGTAAGGGCGCTCGACAGCTAGTATCTGGCTTCCACGTGACGGCAGCACGACCCGTATCCCACTCACCGGACCCGTGGCCGCCGGTACCGGTCATCCGGCATCCGGCATCCGGCATCCGGCATCCGGCATCCGGCATCCGGCATCCGGCATCCGGCATCCGGCATCCGGCATCCGGCATCCGGCATCCGAGCGGTAGCCGAACTTGGAAGTGCCACATCGGTCAACCGGACCCCTGGTCGGATGCACGTGCGAATGCGATTTCGGCACGGCGGCCGAACCTTTCGGAAGCCGAGCACGGGCACAATCACAGTTAACGCCCAAGTCCGGACGCGACGGCCAGCCTCCGTCCCCCGATGACCCACTCCGGCAGAGACTTTCCACGCCCTCGTATCCCCTGGGATCGTCGCCCGAGGCCAGCATGAACGCGACGATCGGGAACGCCGATTCCGGCGCTGCCGCGGCGGCGCAACGGAGCGAGGCCGGTCGGCGAGCACGCCCAATCGCGACTTCTGGCGAACTTTCAGCGTTTCTCCGTATATCTCACCTGGGTAACAGCGTATGGTCGCGCTATGCCGACAGCGACGTCGATCGACACCGGAGCCGAACACCTCGCCTGCTGGGTCACCGTCGTGGGGGAACGTCTACACCAGTTGCCGACAGCAAACCCGCATATCCTGCTCGCCCACGCGATGAGCGGGTTCCTCGCGATCGGACGGGCGAGCATGGCCCTGCTGACCACCTCCGCCAATCCGACCGACATCCGAGACCACGATCTCGTCTTCGAGATCACGGCCGACGCCGAACGCTGGCTCACCGACGCGGCGACCGAACCGATCGTCAACCAGGTCACCGACCGCGGCGAGCACATTCAGCGCTATCTCAGTCCCGCCGCGCTCGACACCGTCGCGAAAGCACGCCTGCGACGCTGCGCGCAGGCTACCGCGATCCATACCCGCGATCTGCTGACCGGGATCGACGCCGACCCGGCCGCGTCGGAGGAGATCCGCGATCTCGCCCGTGATCTCGCCGCGCGAGCGAACGTCATCGCCACCGTCTACGCCGACGACCCGCAGCAGCTGCTTTCGATGGCCCGGCAGGCGACTCGGTAGCCGACCACTCCAGGAGGTCGGCGAGTACGGGTCACGCCCGGTACTCGGGTGCGGTACGCGATTAGCGGCGCGTTCACATCGAGGCCGCGATGATCGACAATGGTGACATGGCGACGGTGCTGCTCGGCGGCGACGTCATGCTGGGCCGGGGTGTCGACCAGATCCTGCCGCATCCCGGCGACCCGAGGCTGCGCGAACGGTACGTCAACGACGCACGAACCTACGTGGAGCTGGCCGAGCGCGCGCACGGCGAGTTCACTCATCCGGTCGGATACCGGCACTTGTGGGGTGATGTGCTGCCGCTGCTCGCCCAGCTCGATCCCGAGGTGCGGTTGCTCAACCTGGAGACGTCGATCACCGCCGACGGCGCGTTCGCTCCCGCGAAGGGCATTCATTACCGGATGCATCCGGACAACGTGCCCGCGTTGACCGCGATCGCACCGGTGGTCTGCGCGCTGGCCAACAATCACGTGCTCGATTTCGGAATTCCCGGGCTCGCCGACACCCTCGAAGCGCTCGACGCCGCGCATATCGACCGCGCCGGCGCGGGCGCCGACCTCGCGGGCGCGCGTGCCCCCGCCACGGTGGAACTCGCCGACGGCCGCCGCGTGGTGATCGTGTCGGTCGCCGCCGGATCCAGCGGTGTTCCGGAATCCTGGTCGGCACGGCGCGACCGGCCGGGCCTGTGGCGAGTGGGCTACTCCCCCGGCGCCACGGCGGCCGATGATGTCGCCGCCGAGGTGGCGGCGCACAAGCGGGACAACGACATCGGCATCGTTTCCGTGCATTGGGGGCCGAACTGGGGCTACGACGTGACGCGAACCGAAACACAGTTCGCACACCGATTGATCGACGCCGGAGTCGACGTGGTGCACGGGCACTCCGCGCATCATCCGCGTCCGATCGAGATCTACCGTGGCAAACCGATCCTCTACGGGTGCGGCGACGTCATCGACGACTACGAAGGCATCCGCGGCCACGAGCGGTACCACACCGATCTGCATCCGCTGTATCTCGTGGCGGTGGACCACGGTTCGGCGGAGGTCCGGCTGATTCCACTGCAGGTGCGGCACATGCGCCTGGAATGGGCCCCGCGCACCGAATCCCGTTGGCTCTGCGCCAAAATCGAAGACATCAGCCGCGGTTTCGGCACCCGCGTCGCGCCCGGAACCGACGACCTCCCCGTGGTGTTCAGTGGCGCACGACGGTGAGATGGCGGAGGAACCACGCTACCGCCGAGTCGGCGACTTGTTCGAGCGCACCGGGTTCCTCGAACAGGTGTGTCGCGCCGGGAACGATGTCCAGCTCACTCGGGCACGGCATCCGTAACTGCGCCTCCCGATTCATCTCCAGCACCCATCGATCGTTGCCACCCACGATGAGCAGTGTCGGTGCGCGGACCGAGCCCAACCGCGAACCGGCCAGATCCGGACGACCGCCACGGGAGACGACCGCCGCGATCTCGGTGCCCGGTTCGGTCGCCGCCCACAGTGCCGCGCCCGCGCCGGTGCTCGCCCCGAAATATCCGGTCGGCAGGCCACCGAGCTCCGGCCGCGTCCGCAGCCAGTGCGTCACCTCGACCAGCCGGTGAGCGAGCAACTGGATGTCGAACACGCGGGCGCGGTCGCCTTCCTCCTCGACGGTCAGCAGATCCACCAGCATCGTCGCGAATCCCGCCTGATTGAGGACCTCGGCGACGAACCGGTTGCGCGGACTGCGCCTGCCGCTGCCGCTGCCATGGGCGAAGGCGATCAGCGCGGTGCGCTCCGGCGGCACAGCCAGCACCCCGGCCAGTCGGGTGGACTCCGACGGCACGATGACCTCTTCTGTCCGCGTCGGGGACGGGTGTGCGGACGGCATCGAACACCTCCTGTTATCCGGGGTACCCGATCGAGTCGGTCGCACGCAAGGGGGGAAGGTCCTTCGTCCGCACAATGGGCGTGGCGCCGTCAGCGGAACGTCGCGCCGAGGTACTCGGTCAGATCGTCGATCGCGGACGCCCACCCCGCGTAACCGAGGTATCCGTCGGGACGCACGACATACGCGGCTGCGCCGGTGGCGCCGTAGGCCTTCGCGAAATCGGCGTCACGGTCGCGGACGACCGGCAGCAGCGTATCGCCGACCCGCGCTCCGGGTGCGGCGAGCAGGTACACGTCCAGGCGCCGGTGCGCTCGGCGGCGCGCCGCTGCGGCAAGATCGGCCAGCGCCCCGATTTCGGTCCCGGCGCTGTCGTCGGCGTAGAGCAGGAGGGTGTGATCGGTCCGTCCGAACAGCGCGAACAGGCGGATCGGAAAGGTGACCGCGCCGCGGACCAACCCGGCGGCGTCGGGAGCGCGCAGTCCCGCCCGCAGACCCGGCCAGCGGTGGGCCGCGCGCGCGACGATCGGGCTGTCGCGGTAATCGATCAGCAGTTGCGCCTCACGCCGGATGACGAAATCCAGGTCCGGCTCCCCGGCCCCGATACCCTCCCGCGCACTGCGCACGGTGCGTCCGACCACTTCTTCGCCGACCGGCCTGCGCTCGGCGTCGTAGCTGACAGGCAGTTTCGGTGCACTGTCGCCGTTGACCGCCAGCGCGAGCTTCCACGCGAGATTGTGCGCGTCCTGAATGCCCGTGTTCATCCCCTGCGCGCCGGTGGGCGGATGAATATGCGCTGCGTCGCCTGCCACGAAAACCCGTCCGCGCGCGTAGGCATCGACGATGCGGTGACTGATCCGGAAGACCGACGACCATCGCAGTTTCGACGCGGTGACCGGCTCGGGAGCGAGGCGGTCGAGGACGGCTTGGATATGGTGCAACCGCGGCGTGGGGCCGCCTTCGAATCCGTGCACGAGTTGGTCGGGGTTGGGCGTTTCCGCCGTGGTGAGTTCGTCGGGGACCAGCATCGACACTCGGTACCGGCCGCGTCCCGGCAACGGTATGCACACCAGCAGGTCATCGGTGACGCCTTCGGTGCGGTGCGTCGAGCGGATGACGTAGCCGCGGGGCAGCGACCAGTCGAGTTCGACATCGCCGAGCATGTATTGCTCGGCGAACGCCGCTCCCCCGAAGGACAGGCCCAGCCGCTTGCGGACGATGCTGTGCGCTCCGTCGCAGCCGATCAGGAACTGCGCGTCGACGGTGTGTTCGCCGTCGGCGTCGACGAGCACCGCGCGCACGCCGCTGTCGTCCTGCTCGAAGGTCGTCAGCCAGGTGGCGCGTTCGATCCGGGTGCCCGTCTCGGCCAATCGCTCCCGCAGGATTCGCTCGGTCACGTATTGCGGCAGCCCGATGAACCCGTAGGGGACGTCCGCGGGCAGCGTGAGTTCCGTCCTGGCCACCTCGGCGCCGTTCACGTACATCAGCTGGCCACGCAACTGGAGGGATGCGTCGAGCATCCGGCGCAGGACACCCAACCCTTCGAACACCTCGAGCGTTCGCGGTTGGATGCCCACGGCCTTCGCGTATCGGGGCGGCTCGGGCAGCGCGTCCACGATTCGGCAGGCGACACCGCGCCGGGCCAACTCGATTGCCGCGGTCAACCCGACCGGCCCAGCACCGGCAATGAGTACCTCTGTGCCGACCATGCGTTACCGCCTCGGACTGCGTACTCACACAGTGATTCGGGCGAGTCTACTCGGCCCCGCGGGGGTTGACGGTCAGTCCGCGTCTTCGGATTCGGCGGACGGCTTCGACGTGACGACGTTGATCCGCAACGGGAGGCGGAACAGGTTGCCCGATCGGTTGCGGACCCACTGGGTGACGGCGGCGACCGCCGAGCCCAGCGAAGTCACGCCCGCGAGCAGCGCCCACGGCGTGAGCGTCGCGGACGTGTAGGCGACCTGCCCGATACCGGGCACGACGAGTTTGCCGTTGCCGAACGCCCAGTTCATCAACGATCCGATCTGCCCGCCCAGATCCGTCTTGCGTCCGACCATCGCCTTCAGCTCGGGGCCCTTGCTGTTGATGTAGAGCACCGTGAACACCACGAACAATGCGGCGACCAACGTGGCCAGCGTCGCCAGCCGATTGAGCGCCTCGATACGAAGGCGCAGGTTCACCACGATCGCGAAAAGCGCGATGACGATAGCGGCACAGGCGAGCAACGCCCAGAAGCCGGTGATCCGGGCGCCGGGAGGCGCCGATCGCGACCAGACGTTGAGGAACCGCGTGGTGATCTCCATCCGGCCGAACGCGTTGGTGCTGACCTTGCCATCGGCGCCTGCGGCGGTGAGCCATGGCTGGAACAGCAGCACGAGCGTCACCAGGCTTCCGACCGCGGCCCACACATAGCCCCAATATCCGCGCAGCGCGGCCAGAATTGCCTTCGCCGGCACGACGGCGCCGCTTCCCGCCCGGTCCTGCCGGGCGGACCGGTCGTCTCGCGTTTCGTCCGACTGCCAGGGCGTTGGCTGCACCATTACCTCAGTTTAGGGTCGCGGCGCCGACCGAATTCGGGCCCAACTCACCAACAGTGGGAAGTCTTCATGCGGATGCGGCGGCGCGGCCCAACAGGCGGCCCCACCCCGCTTCCAGGGCGTAACGATCACCGTTACCGAACGGCTCTCCCTCGCGCCGAACCAATCCGCACAGCGCCTGCCGTGGCAACGCATCGGGCCGACGGCTATCACTCCACGACACGATCGGAGATAGCCAGATCTCCATTGGGCAAAGGAGAGTCGAACACATATCGAAGCACGTAATTCCGGTGATTGTGGGCAAAAAGAATCCGCCGGTAGGTTTTTCGCCCGGGTTGGCTGCCACTACCCCGAAAAAAGCGCCATCGGTGATCGTCCTGTTACGTAAAGCCGGGGAACTTGACGTTTCCTTGCCTGGTGCTCACCGGACTATGGGTGAAGCATGAATCTCGTGAGTCAGAGTTAAGTTTCACTCGAGTCAAAGGATGCACAATGTCGACCAAAATCACGAAAATCGTCGCAGCGACCGCAATGGCCGTCTCCTTCGGCGTCATCGCGGCTCCCGCCGCTACCGCCGAAACGACGCCGTCCGGCGCCGCGACGCCGGTTTTCGGCTCGGTAGTCTTCTGCATACCGCTCGGCAGCGCCGTCTGGTGCATCTGAGAGCGCCTGTTGTGCGGCCCCGCCGCGTTCCGGCGGGGCCGCGCTTCTCGGCTGGAAGTTTTCTCCAGCTCCGATGATCGGCGGTGTGCGAGGCATCCCGCCCGGTGTCACGCGAATCGACATGAGGAAGGCAGATCGTCGCAGTCGCCGCCGCACGTGGATCGACCGTTGCGGCGGCACTGTCACCATCGGACCTGCTTTGTGCCGCACCCGCGATCGCCGGTCGTCCACTGAGGCGCGATGCGGGTGGCAAGCCTCGGCGACTCGGCGCCGAAAGCAACTCTTGACTTCAGGTCGACCTCAACTCGCAAGCTGAGCGCAGCACGAGGAGAGGTGACCATGACAACGTTCGGAGCAAAGCAGAGCCGCGGCTACGACCAGCGGGCTTCCCGGCTGCTCGGGGGCCTGTACCGCCGGATCGCCGCGGACGTCGACGCAATCGCGCAATCGGGGGCGTGCGTGCTCGACGTGGGGACCGGGCCGGGGGAACTATTGGCGCAGTTGGGTTCTCGGCGGCCGGATCTGCGGCTGCACGGCATCGACCTGTCCCCGCACATGATCGACCTCGCCGCCGCGAAGCTGTCCGGCGGCGCGGTGGAACTGTCGGTCGGTGACGTGGCCGCGCTTCCCTACCCCGACGACAGCTTCGATCTGGTCGTTTCGAGCCTGAGCATGCACGAGTGGCCGGAGGTCGACCGCGCGATAGCCGAGCTGGCGCGGGTATCGCGACCCGGCGGCGCCGTGGCGATCTACGACTTCCGTTTCCTGCGCTCGGCGGCCGCGCTCAGCGCGTTGCGCCGTTCGTTCGAGGCGGCGACCGTGCGGCGGGAAGCGGTACGTCCGCGGCGTCAGCCCATCGGGCTGTACACGCGGCTCACCGCCCGCGCCGCCTAGAGTGCGGATATGGCGGGCGACGACATGCCGATCGGTGAACTCGCGGCGCGGTTCGGTCTGGCCACCCATGTGCTGCGGCACTGGGAGGATGCCGGATTGCTCGCGCCGCGGCGGGACGGGGCGGGCCGTCGCCGCTACCGCGACGACGATGCGGAAACCGTGGCGATGATCCTGATCGGCAAGCAGGCGGGTTTGTCGCTGGAGGAACTCGCCACGCTCTTCGCCGAGGCGTCCGACCGCTCCGCTCGCCGCGACTTGCTGCTTGCCCACCGCGACCAGCTCGTCAGCCGGATCGCGCAGTCCACCGCGGCGCTGGAGACCATTACGCACGCTCTCGACTGCGCCGCCGCGGACTTCCGTGAGTGCCCGCACTTCCAGGCCAAGGTCGCCGACGCGCTCGCGCTGGTCACGAACCGGTCAAGGCCATGAGGTAAATCGTTATGGCGCACGGAATTCCGTCCTGACGGCGCAGTTTGCCGCCGTGCGGGCGCGGCGCGGTGAATCGGCGGCGACAGGGGGTGCTGCGCCGCTTTTCTGGGATTAGGATCGAGTCCTGCGAACTCGGACACAGCAGCCAGTAACACTTCGACTCGATAGAGGTGCCCCGTGAGCAGGACGATTCGAATTCCCGCGGTGGAACTCGCCGATCATGTCGGCGAATCCATCGTCGGGTACGGCACCCTCACCCAAGCAGGAGTGGTCCAGCCGGGCGGCGACCTCGTGGTCGCGGTCTTCGGCGTCGAGACCAATCGGCGCGAAAAGTCTTTCACGCCGGGTCAATTGGTCGAATTGGAGGTTACCGACTGACCGCGGCGGCCGGATTCGGATGCGCCGGCCGACCGATTCAACCGATCAGCGCATTCATGATCGTCCCCGCGCTGGTGGCGATGACGCCGCCGAGCATTCCGCCCGCGACCATTTTCGCCGACGCGAGCGGACCGCCGTTCCATTTTTCCCAGGCGAATCTTCCACCCGCATAGGCGATTCCGGTGACTCCGGAGAGAATCACGAACCACGTGAAATACCGGAACAGCTGGAGAATTTTTTCCGAGTTCGGGGGGGCTTCGGGGACCGGGTCGTCCACCTGAGCCAGAAGAAATGCTTCGACTGCCGTATGGATCGTCATTGATCTGTCTCCGTCGCGTTTCCGCAGGACAAGTTATACGCAATCGCTATGACGTTCGAAGTATCGCGATCCCCGAGGCTCGCGTCAACCCCTCACCGGGCCGAGGCCACCGCAACGCCGGTGTTCCCGCGCGCGAAGCGCGTGTCGAACCGCCGTGGACGGGTAGTGCGTGCATGTGAGCTACGACGGTGACGGCACGGCGGGCGGTGACCTCGACCCGGTAGCCGCGCGGGCGGTGATCGAACAAGCCAAAGGCGCGGTCATGCTGGTCTATGGCCTCGACGCCGACGAAGCGTTCGCCATCCTGCGCGTGCGGTCGCAGGAAACCAACACCAAATTGCGCGTTCTCGCCGCCAATGTGGCAGCCGAGCTACCGTCGGTCGGCATGCCCGCCGTGACCAGCGAACTGCGCAGCCGGGTCGACCGGCTGCTGTCGACCGCGCACGAGCACGGCCGTTGAGCGCCGCTGCGGCCTATCGCTTCTGGGCGACGGCGAAGACTCGCCGGAAGGGCAGCCAAGTGGCGCCGTCGGCGCGTCGAGGGTAGGCGTTGCGCAACAGTGGGGCGAGTTGCGCTGTGAATTCCTGCCACTGCGCGTCGTCGAGGGCCCCGCGCACGGGCCGCAACGCCGTGCCGGTGACCCACTCGAGCACCGGATCTTCTCCGCTCAAGCGTTGCAGGTACGTCGTCTCCCAGGCATCGACCGCCCCGCCCGTGGCGGCGAGCAGGTCGGCGTATCCGGCGGGATCGAGCACCGCCCTCGGCTCGAGGATGCCCGCTCGTCCGAGGCTGTCGCGCCAATCGTCGCGAGCGGCCACCTGGCGGATCGCCCGGTGCGAGGCCGCGTCGAAATTTCCGGGCACCTGCACGGCCAGAAACGCGCCCGTTGGAAGCTCTCGCATCCACCGAGCCAGCAAGTCCGGATGCCCTGGCACCCATTGGAGGACGGCGTTGCAGACCACGACATCGGTCTCCGCGCTCGGCTGCCATTCCTGTACCGTCCCGAGCGTCGCATCGATGCCACGATCTCGCGCGGCCGCGACCATCTCCGGCGACGAGTCGAGCGCTCGCACGATCGCGCCCGGCCAGCGCCGCGCGAAGACCGCCGTGAGATGCCCGGGACCGCAGCCCAGGTCCACCACCACCCGCGGTTCGGCCGCGGCGACCCGGCTCAGCAGGTCGAAGAACGGGCGGGACCGGTGATCGTCGAAGGCGAGGTACTGCTGGGGATCCCACATAGGCCACTCCGAGGCTCGCTACCAAACCGTACGTACGTACTGTACGCCT
The DNA here is from genome assembly GCF_042733915.1 of Nocardia sp. NPDC059691. Taxonomy (NCBI): domain Bacteria; kingdom Bacillati; phylum Actinomycetota; class Actinomycetes; order Mycobacteriales; family Nocardiaceae; genus Nocardia; species Nocardia sp. NPDC059691. The sequence goes on from NZ_JBHWFB010000011.1 coordinate 189,151, forward strand.
GCCTCGCGCTCAGAAGAAGGTCCCCGAGAACGGCAACGAGTCGGTGGCGAACAGCGCGTCCGCGTCCGCGACCGCACCGGGACGATGTTCGTCGACACGTCCCGCGAAAGCCAGTTCGCGCCATGTCGTTCCGCCCAGATAGACCGCCGCGAGATCGGAGATACTCGTGGTGAGATCCGGGTTCTCCCGAACTCGTCGCACGCCGTCGACAGCGATCCGGTAGCGGCCGGAGTTCGCCGTCAGGATCGGGTCCCGCACCTCCACCACGACCGCGGCGGCCTGGCGATAGGTGCGCCGCGCCAGCGCGTGCCCGACATCGACCAGGCGCAACCAGGTCTCGTCCCTGGTCGACAGCACGCGCACCGCGCGTTCGTCGGTGAGCAGGTGGCGCAGCGGACTGTCCAGGGCGAGGAACGGGAACACGAACGTATCGACCAGGTCGATCGACATCAGCCCGCGGATCAGCCCGCGATACGCCGCGGGCGTCGTCGCGACGAAATCGTTGATCACCACCTGTTTTTCCGGCCGGGACAGCCAGCTCCTCGGATCGACCGGCTGGTAGCGGACGAACCCGTCCTCGGCGCCGGCCGGGCCGTGGACCAGACAGTAGTTCGGCTCCGTGCTCAGCGATTCCTGCAACCGCCACCAGTATTCGGGCCGATCGACAGCGCCGGTCCAGGCGACGTCGGCCGTCGCGTAGATCTGCGGCAACAGTTTCCACGCCGCGGCGCCGTCGATGAAACGCACCGGACCGGACGCCGCCACCGTGTCGCGCAGCCGGGCCCGACGGCGCTGCAACTCCACCCGCGCGAACGAGCTGGCGATGCCGTAGCCGAACCGTTCGTAGATCGCGCCCTCCGACGCGCGCAACGTGGCGACCGCTTCGCCGCGTTCGGCGATGTCGGCGAGCTGACGGTGCAACAACGCGGTGAGCGCCCCGCGGCGCGTGTGGGTCGGCAGCACTCCGACGTGGGTGACCGCCGCGTGCGGCAGGCGCGCGCCGCCGGGGACGACCAGCCTGCTGGTGTACGACTCCGCGGTGCCGATCAGTTCGCCATCGATGTAGGCGCCGAGCGTGCGACCGGGCTCCGACAGCTCCGCGGTAGGGGTCAGCGGCGGCAAGCCCACCATGGCCGTGCGGAAAAGGGAGTTGGCGGAACGGATGTCATCCTCGGCGAGGAGGGTCTGCACAGCGACGGTCACGACTCGATCCTGCCCGAGCCGCCATCGGGCGCTGACCTGCTGGCACGCCCCGGCGGAAAATCAGCCGGCATCACGGTTTCGTAACGGGCCGCGGTGGGTAGCACATAGCAATGACGGATCACCGACCAACCCGCATCGCCGGTGTGGAACCGGGAACCGGCGCGCTCGCTTTGACCACGTGCCTTGCCTTTTCGATCGGCATCGCGGCGCTCACCCAATCGGCGTTCACCACGCTCGTGGCGTGTGTGAGCATCGTGGCTGGGCTCACACTCGTGCTGAACATCCTGCCGCGCAAGGCTTGACCGCGCGGACCTTGCCTCGCACGCCGAATCCTGGTGGCATCTACCCGGTATCGACGTCAATCGGGAGGCAGGCATGCTGTCGTTGCAGGAGATTTCGGATCGACTCGAGATCGAAGACCTGATGGTGCGGTATTCGCACGCGGTCGACACTCGACAGTGGGACCTGCTGGACGAGGTGTTCACCCCGGACGCGCACATCGACTACTCGGCCATGGGCGGATCGGTGGGCGATCTGGCGGCGACGAAGCAGTTCCTGGCCGCCGTCCTGCCCAACTTCCCGGCCTTCCAACACCTGATCAGCAACTCGTCCATCCAAGTCGACGGTGACACCGCCACCGGGCGGACGATGTGTCACAACCCGATGCTCGTGTCCGGGGGCGACGGACCGCCGACGATGATGCTGTGCGGTCTCTGGTACCACGACACGTTCGTCCGCGTGGACGGACAGTGGCGGATCAAGCAGCGCGTCGAGGAGAAGAGCTTCCTCTTCGTAGCGCCGTCCGCTCCCGGCATGGGCTGACGCGACGGAGACCGCCGCTGTTCCTCAGCGCGCCGACAGCGCTGAGGGCGGGGCCTCGGACGTGTGGGCCGGTTCCTCGCGGGCGGGGCTCCCGCCGCCAACGACCTTCCGCCTGCTGGCGACCAGGAACAGCACGACCAGCGCCACACTGAACCAGACGTAGGTGTTGCCGATGAAATGCTGCCAGGGTGTCCACGCGGTCTCCCGGTGCTCGCCGTCGGGCAGCCAGTTGTGCGGGCCGATGACGAATACCGCCGCGGTCACCACGAACGTCACCCACCACCCGATCGCCCGCCTACCAGGCAGGCGGGACGCGTGACCTACCATGGCGAACAACGCGGGCGCGATCCACACCCAGTGGTGGGACCAAGAGATCGGCGAAACCAGCAGCGTGAAGACGGCGTTGAGGGACAGCGCGAGCGCGGGCAAGTCGGCGGCTCGGCGCATGGCGGTGATCACCAGCGCGAGCAGCAACGCGCCGAGGACCAACCAGATGATGGTGAACGCGGGCTCGGGCGTTTCGAAACGAGAGAACACCGCTTGAATCGACTGATTCGTGTGGAATGCCGAACCGCTCAGCCCGGACACGTTGCCCAGGCCGCCGAACCAATACTTGACGGACTCCTTCGGCAGAATCGCGAAGCCGAGCGCCGTGGCGGCCGCGCCGGTGACCGCGGCGGTCGCGGCCGCGCGGTAGTCCCGCCGGACCAGGAAGTAGAGCACGAACGCCGCGGGCGTCAGCTTGATCGCGGCGGCGACGCCGATCAGCATGCCCCGGGGCCAGCGCGACTTGTGGGTGAGGCAATCGGCGGCGACCAGGGCCATCAGCAACAGGTTGACCTGACCGAAGTCCAGCGTGGAGTGAATCGGCTCCAGCAGCAGCCCCAGCGGAGTGGCGCACGCGGTGGCCCAGACTGCCAGCCGGCGCTGCGACTCGTCCGGCCACACCCGCCGCGCCACCAGATAGAGCGTGAGGGCCAACGCGGCCACCGACGAGACGAAGAAGCTCAACGCGGCGACGTCCCAGGGCAGCATTGCGAAGGGGCCGAGCGCGAGCGCGGCGAAGGGCGGGTAGATGAACGGCAGACCCGCTCCGATGGTGGTCTGCGGCAATTGCCCGTACATGTCGGCGCCGTGCCGCATGGCGTCTACGCCGAGGCGATAGACCTGCAGGTCGATGAACCCGCCGGTGATCTTGTGGAACGGCCAGACCGGTGTCAGCAGACAGAACGCGGAGAACGCGAGTGCGAGAACCGGCGCCGGGCGCAGCACGCGCGCGAGTCGACGGTTCTGGGACATCGGCGTTCCGGCGGTGGCGGTGACACTACTCATCCGCGGCGACTATACCGACCCGGGTCCGCTCGTTCACCACATGGGAGGCAGATACGCGACTGTCGCGTGAGGGCCGCGGAAACGGGTAAGCCGCCACCAGCACGAGGGGCAGAGGAGGTCGGCCGATGGTGACGAAGGCGCCCGGCGCCGCGATGTACGTCCCCGAGAACGCGGATCTGACGGCGCTGCGGCAAGCGGCCTGCGACTGTCACGGGTGCGATCTCTACCGCCATGCCACGCAGACGGTGTTCGGCGCGGGGCCCCAGGACGCGGACGTGGTACTGATCGGCGAGCAGCCCGGCGATCAGGAGGACGTGGCAGGCCATCCGTTCGTCGGTCCGGCGGGGCGGCTGCTCGACCGGGCGCTGGCGGAGGTCGGCATCGACCGCGACGCGGTCTACCTGACCAACGCGGTGAAACATTTCAAGTTCGTGGAGCGCGGCAAGCGGCGCATCCACAAGCAACCCGGCCGCACCGAGGTGGTCGCCTGCTCGGCATGGCTCGACGCCGAACTCGATCTGCTGCGTCCGCGGTTGGTGGTGTGCCTCGGCGCGATCGCGGCGCAGGCGGTGCTCGGTCCCGCGTTCAAGGTCAGCGCACGCCGCGGCGAGGTCGTCGAGACGGCCGACTTCCGCGCGATCGCCACCGTGCACCCCTCGTCGGTGTTGCGCGCGCCCGACCGTACCGCCGCCTACGAAGCGTTCGTCGACGATCTGCGCATAGTGCGGGAACAACTCGGAAAGTCGGCGGCCGCGCGCTGATCACGCGGCCCAGGACAGGAGTGAGTGGATGAGCACCGACGAGATCGACCCGGAACTGCTGGAACTGGCCGCCAAGGTGTTCGACTTCGCTCGGCGCGGAGACACCGCGAGGTTGGCCGCCTATGTGGACGCCGGCGTGCCGGTCGACCTCACCAACGACGCGGGCGACACCCTGCTCATGCTCGCCGCCTACCACGGGCACCCCGATGCCGTGGCGGCGCTGCTGCAACGGTCGGCCGATCCGGACCGTGCCAACGACAAGGGCCAGACTCCGCTGGCCGGGGCGGTTTTCAAGGGCGAGAGCGAGATCGTGCGACAACTCGCAGCGGCGGGCGCCGACCCCGACGCGGGCACCCCGTCGGCCCGCGACGCCGCGGTCATGTTCGGCAAGACCGAGCTGCTGGAAATCTTCGGCTGAGCGGGCTACCCGCGCTTGCGCACAGCGGTGACGGCCTTGCGCGCTGCTACCAGAACGGGATCCCACACCGGGGAGAACGGCGGTGCGTAACCGAGATCGAGCATCGTCATCTGATCGACGGTCATCCGGGCGGTCAGCGCGACCGCGGCGATGTCGACGCGCTTGGCCGCGCCCTCCCGTCCCACGATCTGGGTGCCGAGCAAGCGTCCGGTGAGCCGCTCGGCGAGTATTTTCACCGTCATCGGCGCCGCGTCCGGGTAGTAGCCGGCGCGGCTGGTGGATTCGACCGCGACGGTCACGTATTGCAGGCCCGCTGCCCTGGCGTCCTTCTCCCGAAGACCCGTGCGGGCGACCTCGAGTTCGCATACCTTGCTGACCGCGGTGCCCACGACGCCGGGAAAGACCGCGTATCCCCCGCCGATGTTCGCGCCGATGATCTGACCGTGCTTGTTGGCATGGGTGCCGAGCGGGATGTGGCGTTCCCGGCCCGAGACGAGGTCCAGCACCTCGACGCAATCGCCGCCCGCCCAGATGCTCTCGTGCCCGCGTACCCGCATGGCGACATCGGTCCGCAGCCCGCCGTACTCCCCCACCGGCAGACCGGCGGCGCGGGCCAGCTCGGTCTCCGGGCGCACGCCGATGCCGAGCACCACCACGTCGGCCGGGTACTCCGCGGTGTCGGTGACAACCGCGGCGATCCGGCCGTCGTCATCCGTCCGGAACTCGGACACCTCGGCGTCGCCGACCACCTTGACGCCCATTCCGCACATCGCGTCGCGCACCAGAGCCCCCATGTCGGGGTCGAGCGTGGACATGGGTTCCGAGCCGCGGTTGACCATCGTGACGTCGTAGCCGCGCCGGATGAGGGCCTCGGCCATCTCCACGCCGATGTAACCGGCCCCGACCACGACGGCGCGGTTGCCGCGCGCCCGCTCCAGCGTGTCGAGCAGCGCCTGCCCGTCGTCGAGCGTCTGCACACCGTGCACACCGTTCGCGTCGATACCGGGCAGCCGCGGCCGGACGGGGCGGGCGCCGGTGGCGATGACGAGGTGGTCGTAGGACATCCATGCCGACGCGCCGGTTTCCCGGTCGCGATAGCGCACGCGAGCCTGCTCGGCATCGATCTCGGTGACCGCGGTGTGCAGCCGCAAGTCGATCTCGCGGGACCGATGTTCCTCGGGCGTGCGGGCGATCAGGGCATCCCGGTCGACGACGTGACCGCCGACCCAGTACGGAATGCCGCAGGCCGAGTAGGAGGTGAACCCGCCGCGTTCGAAGACCACGATCTCCAGCGCGTCGGCGTTCTTCATCCGGCGCGCCTGCGAGGCCGCCGACATTCCGGTCGCGTCACCGCCGATGACCACCAGTCGCTCGCTCATGGCTTCACGCTACGTTCGGCGTCCACCCGGCGGCCGCGTGGGCCACCCGTTCCACGAATTTGCTGGTTGCGCTGCGGGTGACCGATCCGTACTTCACACTGATCTTCTGGCAAACGCGGTATGAGGGCAGCGTTTTGACCCGGGAGCACGACATGACCGAGATCCGACCCCCTTCCGACGACGAACGTCGGCTCGCCGAACTGGGCTACAAGCAGGAACTGGCCAGATCATGGTCGGGTTTCTCGAATTTCGCCATCAGCTTCACGATCGTGTCCATCCTGACCGGTGGATTGGCCAGCTACGGCATCGGTCTGGCGAACGGCGGCCCGATCACCATGGCCTGGGGATGGCCGCTGGTCTCGCTCATGGTGTTGTTCGTAGGACTCGCCATGGCGGAATTGGCCTCCGCCTACCCGACCTCCGGCGGCTTGTACTGGTGGGCCGCCGAACTGGGCGGACCGGTGTGGGGCTGGTTCACCGGATGGTTCAACCTGATCGGGCAGATCGCCGTGACCGCGGCGATCGATTACGGCGCCGCCATCTTCACCACCGTGGTGTTGAACGTCGTCGGAATCGACATCGGCACCGACCGCACCGCGATTTTCCTGGTGTTCGCCGCCATCCTGGTCCTGCACGCCGTCTTGAACGTGATCGGCCCGCATCTGTCGGCGGTGATCAACAATGTGTCCGCGTGGTGGCACGTGGGTGGTGTGGCGATCTTCGTGGTCGTCCTCGGCTTCGGAGCGGAACACCACCAGAGTGCCCGATTCGTCTTCACCGAGACGGTGGACAACAGCGCGATCGGATTCGGCGGGGTCGCGTTCAGCTTCCTGCTCGGCCTGCTGCATGCGCAATACACTTTCACCGGCTACGACGCTTCCGCGCATATGTCGGAGGAAACACACGACGCGTCGCGGATGGCGGCCAAAGGGATCATCAACACGATCGTCGTGTCGGCGATCGCCGGATATCTGCTCATCATGGCGGTGACGTTCGCCATCCCGAATCTGGACGACGCGCTGGATCCAGCGAAGAACAGCGGCTATCCCGTGATCTACATCCTGGAGAACTCGCTGAACGGCTTCTGGTCGGGTTCGCTGCTGATCATCGCGGCGGTCGCGCAATTGTTCTGCGGATATGCCTCGGTGACCTCGGCTTCCCGCATGCTGTTCGCGTTCGCGCGGGACGGCGCCGTGCCGGGGTCGAGGTTCTGGTCGCGGCTTTCCACGCGCAAGGTACCGGTGCACGCGGTGCTGTTCATCTCGTTCTTCGCGTTCGTGCTGCTGATTCCGTCCATGCTGGTGCCCGCGGCGAACGCACCGACCGCCTACGCCGCGGCGACCTCGGTCGCGACCATCGGGCTCTACATCGCCTACGGCATTCCGATCCTGTTGCGGCAGCGGCACGGTAGCCGATTCCGCACCGGCCCATGGCGATTGGGCGCGTGGTATCGCCCGGTCGGAGTGGTCGCGTTGATCTGGATCGTGCTGATCAGCTTCCTGTTCATCCTGCCCACCGACGCCCGCGGCTATCCGTGGCACAGCGAATTCACCTGGAACACCGTGAACTACGCACCGATCACCCTGGTCGGCGTGGTGGGCGCGATCGGCATCTGGTGGCTGGCGTCGGCCCGGACCTGGTTCACCGGGCCGAAACGGACGGTGGACGAGCCGCCCGCCGATCAGCCGGAGCAGGAGGCGCCGGCCAACGCCTGAGGCACGACCGGTCCGGTCGCGGCTTCCCTGATCTGGCGTATCGAGTTTGTCGGCCTCGGTCGCTAGGGTGTGTCGGCATGGAAAGGACCGACCTGGTGCGTTTTTCGCCCGCCGGGAGAATTGTGTTCCCGGGCAATCCGTGGCCGGAAGGGCACGCGATCGAGGAGTTCGCGTGGACCGGCCGGATGGACCAGGCCGGCAGCCTGTGGTTCGATCTGCATCTGCGCTCCGCGGCGTACAACGCCGAACGCGACCCCGCCCACGGCGAGGAGGACGGCGAGGACTGGCTGTCGCCGATCGTGTGGCAGAACTATCACAGCTGCACGCTGTCGTCCACGTACTGGGGCGAGGACGACGCCACCGGCCTGCGCGCCGCGGCGCCGGGCCGGCCCTTTCGACTGAAATCCGAACAACCGCAGCGCCTCACGGTCGACCCGCTGCCCCTCGCGCACGCCGACGACGTCGAATACCTTGCGTTCAACATCTATCTGCTCGGGCACGACTCGGTCGCCGACCAGGAAGTGTCGTTCACCCGGCGATCCGACGGCAGGCACGACATCGACTGGCAGGGTCGTATCGCGCTGACCTACGCGGGTCAGGTGGAATTCCGGTACCGATTCCGGGCCCGGATATCCGGCGCCACCCTCGAATACATTCGTTTCCCGGCGGAAATCTCCGCCGATCGAGCGCTCCGCCAGCTCGGCGCCGTGCTCGACGCTCCCGAGGAGTTCGAACTGGGCCTGGTCGACGGGCAGCCCGCGTGGGTGTCGAGAATGCCGGTCTAGCTTTTTCGGCGCCGGTTCACCGGTTGCCGGTATGGCCGGGCAGCACGCACACCGAATCCAAGCCGAGCACGTGGTTCAACCGGCCGAACGCCAGCCATGAGCCGATGCTCATGCTCAGTTCGACGACTTCGGCCTGACTGTAGCGGGCGAGCATCCGATGCCAGAACTCTTCGTCCAGGTTGTGATGGTCGGTGGCGTAACGCTCGGCGTATTCGGCGGCGAGCCGGGTGCGTTCGTCGAAAGCGTCGGTGGTGCGCCAGTTCGTGACGGCGTCGGCGAATTCGGGCTCGACCTTCACCCCGTCGCGTTCGGTGCGCCAGTCCATGCAGAACAGACAGCCGTTGATCTGGGCGATGCGCAGCCGGGCCGCCTCGAACTCACGCAGGCCGAGCGTGCTGTGCGAGTACACCGACAGCGAGAAATTCGAGGCGGCGACGCCGATGCCGGGGACCATCTCACCCCAGACGTAGCCGATCGGATCCTTGCCCTCGGGAACGTCGATGATCATGGGTGCTTCCTTCCGAGTTTGCCGACGGCGGGACGCAACGGGACATCCAGTGCGTCGTAGAGTCCGGGTTTCGCCGCCACCAGCCAGTCGATCGCGCCGACCAGGCGGCCGACGGCCGTGGCGTTCCCGCCCGCGGAGCGGTTGCCGTCTTCGTCGGTCGCCTCGACGGTCACTTCGATGCGCGGGTGCCCCTCGATGATCACCCGGTGCGCACCCGCGCCGCCGCCGGCCGGTACGGGCCAATCGGGCGCACACGTCGGATGGATGCGGGTGACGTGTTCGACGACCAGTCGCGGTTGCCCCGCGACGATGCCCTGCACTTCGAAACGCACGGCGCCCTGGGTGCCCGCCTCGAATTCACCCATGGACGTCGTGGTGACGGTGGCGTCGAGGGCGCGCCGATCCAGCGTCTCGCGGATCTCGTCGAGTTCGACACCGAGCGCCCGTGCCATCAGCCGGATCTGCCCGCCCCACACCATGGTCGGCACCGACGGCGCGAGCATCGGCGGCTGATAGTCCATCGGCTGCCCCATGCCGACCAGGTAGCGCACCGAGTCCGGCTGGTCGTAGGTGGAGTAGTCGAAGATCTCCTGGCAGCGGATCGTCTCCAACGTGCTCCCGAGCCCGCTGATCAGCAGCGGCAGTACGTCGTTGCCCCACCCGGGGTCGATACCGGAGACGAACAGCGATCCGCCGCTCTCGGCGATCGCCGCCAGTACCGGGTCGCGTACCTCTGGCGGTGCGTTGCGCGGATCGTAGAGGGCGTAGAGAGCAGGGGTGACAACCACCGCGCCCGCGCGCAGGGCGCGCACGATATCGGCGAGCGCGTCGTCCGGCCGGATGTCGCCGGAGGCGGCGTAGACCACCGCGTCCGGGCGTGCGCCGAGAATGGCGCCGACATCATCGCTCGCGGCGACGCCCAAGTCCCGATCCAGCCCGCCGAGTTCGCCCGCATCGCGGCCGACCTTCGCCGGATCGTGCACCAGCACCCCGGTCAAACGCAGCGCGGGGTGCGCGTCGACGGCCCGGATGGCCGCCCGGCCGACGTTGCCGGTTCCCCAGACCACCGTGGAGATCATCAATCGAGCGTAGCAAGCGCTTGGTCGGCTGTTCGGCGTTCCGGAAAAGCGCTCCGATCCCCCTCGAGCGCCACAGCGCACTCCGTCCGCCGGTTCCGGGAGCGACGGTCGCAGCGGACCGTTCGCCCATGGCAGCGCGGGACACCGGCCTCGCCGATGCGATCCTTTTCCTCGCTTCGGATATCGACAACAGGGTCCGCACACGCGTGCGCCGCCCGATTCCGCGCCCGGCTCGCCACTGCGCACCATTGGGAAATGGCGTGAACTCCCCGGTAGCGTTGAGGCTCGGGGCATTACCTGCCGCCAGGGGATCGCGGCGCAGTTCCGGTTCGCGGCGAGTACGGTATATCCCGCTGCCCGGCGCGGGGGCGGCGGTAGGGATCGGGTGGAAAGGCAGGCGCGCGACAGTGAACGAGCGGTATTCGTCGTGGGCTGCCCGGAATACGCCCGAAGAGCTGCCGCTGGCCGCGCGTTACCAGAGCGCGGATCCGATCCGCTGGCACGGCAGCATGGTCTACCCGATGTACACCGAGCAAGTCGGCCCCGCGCCCACCACCATCGCCTTGACCATGATCTCCGCCGCACCGCCCGCAGGGCTGCGTGGGCTCGGCATGGGTCTGTCGGTCGTCGACGGCTATCTGGACCTGCACGGACGTTCACTCGCCGGAGTCGACGCGTGGAGCGACGCGCTGGCCGCGGGGGTCAGCTTCGCCGTCACGCCCAGCGCGCCGGTGACCCTGGTGACACTGACCCCCGTCTGGGTGGACGAATTCGGCACGCAGAAGTCGTGGACGGGCAACTACGGCATCGTCGTCGAGCACCGGCCCAACGGTCGCGTCGTGCTGTGGTGCAGCGTCGGCGAGGGGCCACCGAACTTCGCGAACCTGGTCGTGGAACTGTCCACCGCTCCCACACCGGTCGCCCCGGAGCCTCCGGCTCCCGCCGCGCCCGCGACGGCTACGATCGGCATGAATCCGCCTATTCCGCAGGCGATCTCGTCGGCGGGCCCGCCCACCGCGCCCACCATGCCCGTTCCGCGTATCGACGCCGCTACGGCCGCGAGCGCATCCGCGACGGCGGCCGAACGGCTCACCGGGGTTTCCTCGGCAGCCGTCGGTGGCGGTGCCGAGAAAACGACGGAAACGACCCCGCCCCGCCGCGCAGGCAGTCTCTTCGTGAATCTGCAGTCCTCCCGCGCCACACGATCCACTGCGGAAACTCCATCTTCCGCTCCCGGCTCCCGAGCCCCGGACAGCGCGCAGCCGGCGTCGAGCTCGACCACCCAGTCGCCTGGGCCGCAGCCGGAGTCCGAAGTACCCGCCCGGAACCTCGCTCACCATCCGAGGATCGCGCACGAGAGAACGGCGGCGGACTCGTACGGAACCTTCGGACCTCCGGTCGCACATACACATCCGCCCGAGGACCCGGCACGCTCCCGCACCGGCCTGCTCCTCGGCAATACGCCACCCGCACCGAACGCTCCGCTACCCGCTCGCCCCGCGGCGGACGGCACGAGCACCGAAGCCAGCCCGCTCGTCGCGAATCCGTGGACCGCGCACCCATATCGCGCACTCGACCCCGTCGGCACACACGCCCAACCCCAAACAGGCACCTCACCTCCCGGGTCCGGGCCCGTCCCTCAGGCGACTCGAGTCCCGGCCACCGCCTCCCCCTCGGCAGATGGTCCGCACGCCGGATCGAGCCCGCTCGCGAACCGTCCAACTGCGGCGGACCCCAGCGCACTCGACCCCATCGGCACACACACCCAGCCCCAAACAGGCACCTCACCTCCCGGGTCCGGGCCCGTCCCCCAGGACACTCGAGTCCCGCCCACCACCTCCCCCTCGGCGGACGGTCCGCACGCCGGATCGAGCCCGCGGGTCGCGAACCGTCCGACGGCGGACCCATATCGCGCATTCGACCTCGCCGGCACGCACGCCCAGCCCCCGGCGCAGACTTCGCCTTCGAGTTCCGGCGCTGCGGAGCCGAATCACATCCAGCGAGAATCGAACTCACCGCTCGGCGGACAGGTGTCGCAAACGCCCCCGGCAGCGGAGAAACCCGTCCGTGAGCTCGACCCGGTGGACACCAACAGCACCCCCCCGGCGAGCGTGTCGAGTACCCGGGTTCCCGATACGGCGTCGGTGCCGAACGGAGTCCCGCAGCCCGGCGAACGGCCCGCTCCGGTCGAGGCCCCGCCCCGGGCGAGCGAGTCCAGGCAGTCGGGCGACCCCGGGTATCGCGGTGCGCTCTACGACCTCGGCGTCGCGATGTACCGCCGCGGCGACGAAGAGCAGGCATGCGGACTGTGGGCGCAGGCCTCCGATGCCGGGCACGCGGGTGCCGCCTACGAACTCGGCAGGGTCCGGCTGCGGCGCGGCGATCCCGTCGGGGCCGAATCCTGGTGGCGCACCGCCGCCGACCGCCACGAGCCGCGCGCCATCGCCGAACTCGCCGATCTCCTCGACCAGCTCGGCAAGCACGCGGAGGCCAAGTCCTGGCGGGCCTACGCCGCCGAGCGGCAAGACCCGGACGTGGTCGGCCAGTCGACGCCGCGCTGAACTCCACGGTGCCGCATCCGGAAAAGAAGTGGCACACGGCTGGGTGACGGTCGTACGGTGCGGGACATGTGTGGCAGTCCCGGCATGAACGGAGCGTACGCGGTCGGCGCGTATTACCTCCGGCTGCGTACGGAGGCCCGCGCTCTGCCGGTGCACCGTACCGCTGCGATCTCCTGATCCGTTCGAGCGGAATCCGCGTCAGCGACCCGGCGACAACACGAAAGCGGCTCTCGCAGAACTTCCTCACCGACGCACGCGCCGCCCGGCTGACCGTGCACGCCTCCGGCGTCACCGCCGACGATCTCGTTCTCGAAGTCGGACCCGGTGCCGGCATACTGACCAGGCAATTGCTGACCGTGAACGGCCGGGTCCGCGCCTACGAGAAGGATCGGCGCTACGCGGCACTGTTGGGCCGCCGATACGCGGACGATCCGCGAATCCAGTTGTACCACCGCGATTTCCGCACGGTGCGCCCGCCTCGGGAGCCGTTCGCCGTCGTGGCCAACGTGCCGTTCGCCATCACCACCGACATCGTGCGCTGGCGCCTGGGCGCGGACGGGCTCACCGCCGCGACCCTGCTCACCCAGCTCGAGTTCGCTCGCAGGCACTCCGGTGATTACGGCCGCTGGACCAAGCTCACCGTCGCCCACTGGCCGACGACGGCAATCGAACTGGGCGCGCGCGTCGGCAGGCACAGTTTCCATCCGGTTCCGCGAGTCGATGCCGCCGTCCTGCGGTTGCGCAACCGGCCCGAGCCGCTGGTGCCGCGCGAGCAGCTCGGCGCTTACCGCAGGCTGGTCGAGTTGGGTTTCTCCGGAGTAGGGGGAAGCATGGCCGCACCGAACCCGCTACAGGAACGTATCGGATACATTCATGCATCGAGACGTGGACAGGAGCAGCGTGACCAACTTCGGCGACTACCAGAACGAGATCTACTTCCAAGGGCTCGGCGGCGTGCTGCCCGATTTCCCGATGACGTACGCCGACCTGGAAGCCAAGGCCCGGGCGGCGCTGCCACCGGGGATCTGGTCGTACGTCGCGGGCGGAGCCGGCGACGAACTCACCCAACGCGCCAATGTGACGGCCTTCGAGAAACTGGGCCTGATCCCGCGCATGTTGCGCGCGAGCAAGACGCGCGACCTCTCGATCGAGCTGTTCGGCATGACGCTGCCGACGCCGATCTTCCTGGCCCCGGTCGGCGTGATCGGGCTGTGCGCCCAGGACGGGCACGGCGACATCGCCACAGCCAAGGCCGCGGCGCGCACCGGCGTCCCGATGGTGGCCTCCACCCTCACCGTCGATCCGCTCGAGGACGTGGCGGCCGAGTTCGGCGACACCCCCGGGATGTTCCAGCTCTACACCCCCACCGATCGGGATCTCGCGCAGAGCCTGGTCCAGCGGGCGGAAGCGGCGGGATTCAAGGCCATCGTGGTCACGTTGGACACCTGGGTGCCCGGCTGGCGCCCGCGCGATCTGACGAATTCCAACTTTCCCCAGCTGCGCGGCCACTGCCTGGCCAACTACTTCAGCGATCCGGTCTTCCGAGCGCTGCTGCCCAGCCCACCCGAACAGGATCCGAAAACCGCCATTCTCACCTGGATCTCGCTGTTCGGCAACGCGTTGACCTGGGACGACCTGACGTGGCTGCGATCGCTGACCAACCTGCCGCTCGTCCTCAAGGGCATCTGCCATCCCGACGACGCACGGCGCGCCAAGGAGGCGGGCGTCGACGGCATCTACTGCTCGAATCACGGCGGCAGACAAGCCAATGGCGGCATCCCCGCGATCGAGCATCTGCCGGAGGTGGTCGCGGCGGCCGACGGCCTGCCGGTGCTGTTCGACTCCGGCGTCCGCACCGGCGCCGACATCGTCAAAGCGCTGGCGCTCGGCGCCACGGCCGTCGGCATCGGACGCCCCTACCCCTACGGGCTCGCCCTCGGGGGTGTCGACGGCCTCGTGCACGTGGTGCGTTCGCTGCTCGCCGAGGCCGATCTGCTGATGGCGGTGGACGGCTACCCGACGATCGCCGACCTCGGTCCGGAAGCGATCCGGCGGCTCGCCTGATCCACGCGAAAAACAGCGGACGTCAGGCGAAACGCCCCGCGCGTACGGCTCGCCCGACGATCAGGGCGGGAGGCACGCGCGGGGCGGCTCGAAATCACCCCGACAGCGGTGTGAAGTCCCGGCTGCCGATGTAGCCCGGTCGCGGCGCGGGCGCGGCGAACGGGTCGACGAGCGTGTTGTGCACGCTGTTGAACACCACGAAGATGTTCGAGCGCGGGAACGGCGTGATGTTGTTCGACGACCCGTGCATCAGGTTGGAGTCGAACAACAGCGCCGAGCCCGCCCGGCCGGTGAACTGACTGATCCCGTACCGGTTCGCGAGCGCGGTGATGTCGTCGCTCGTCGGCACGCCGATCTCCTGCTCCTGCAACGACTCCCGGTAGTGCTCGGCCGGAGTGCTGCCCAGGCACGGCACGAAGGTGTGGTGCGAGCCCGGCATCACCATGAGACTGCCGTTGATCGGATAGTTGTCGGTCAACGCGATCGACAGGCTCACCGCTCGCGGCGCGGGCATGCCGTCCTCGGCGTGCCAGGTCTCGAAATCGGAGTGCCAGTAGAAACCGGTGCCGCGGAAACCGGGCATGTAGTTCACCCGGCTCTGGTGCACGTACACCGGCGACCCCAGCACCTGTTCGGCCAGCCGGAGCACCCGCGGTTGACGCACCAGTTCGGCGATCGCCTCGCTCAGCTTGTGCACCTCGAAGACCGAACGCACCCGGTTCGACGACTTCTCCACGATGACACGGTCGTCGTCGCGCAGCGCCGGATCGTTCGCCAGCCTGGTGATCTCCTCGCTGTACTCGCCCACTTCCGTGGGCGTGAGCAGCTGATCCAGGATGGCGAACCCATCGGCGTCGAACGAGGCCAGTTCCGGGCTCTCGACCTCCCCCCACACCGCGGGGTCGGCACGCTCCAAGTGCGGAGCGGGCGCGCCGAGACGGGTCGGGTAGCGATCGTAGCGAGCCGTCTCGGGCGGTGTTTCGGTGTGCTGCAGAACCATTGGTGTCCTCAACCTCCGATCGTCGCGGTGACCAGCGGATAGACGCCGTTGCTGTCGTGAACCTCCTGACCGGTGACCGGCGGGTTGAACACGCACATCATCCGCATCGTGGTGCGCACCTCCAAGCGGTGGCGTTCGTGTCCGTCGAGCAGGTACATCGAGCCGGGCGCGAGCTCGTAGGTGACGCCGTTGTCCAGATCGGTGAGCGTGCCCTCGCCCTCGACGAGCCACACGGCCTCCACGTGATTCAGATAGTGGAACTCGTGCACCGTCCCGGCGTCAATGGTGGTCTCGTGGAACGAGAAGCCGACGCCGTCGCCGCCCAGGACGATGCGCTTGCTGCGCCAGCCTTCGCCCGCCACGTCGCGCTCGGTACCGGTGATCTCCGCGGTGCTGCGCACGATCATGCGATCGCCCCCATCCCCCCGCACACCGACTCGACAGCGCCGGCGAGGACGCCGAGCCCTTGGTCGAGTTCCTCGTCGGTGACCGTCAACGGCGGCAGCAGCTTCACCACCTCGTCGGTCGAGCCGGAGGTCTCCACCAGCAGCCCGCGCTCGAAGGCGATCTGGCAGACCTTGCCCGCCTGCGAGGGATCGTCGAACACCACGCCTTGCACCAGTCCGCGTCCACGGGTCGAGACGCCGGGGAAGTGCGCGGCAAGCTCGCCCAAGCTGCGGGCGATCTTCTCGCCCTTGGCCAGGGTCGCGGTCTGCAGGGCGTCGTCGGACCAGTAGTGGCGCAGCGCGGTCGTCGCGGTGACGAACGCGGGGTTGTTGCCGCGGAAGGTGCCGTTGTGCTCACCCGGCGACCACTCGTCCAGCTCCGGCTTGAACAGCACCAGCGCCATGGGCAGGCCGTAGCCGCCGATCGACTTCGACAACGTCACGATGTCGGGCGTGATGCCCGCGATCTCGAAGGAGAAGAACGGTCCGGTGCGGCCGCAGCCCATCTGCACGTCGTCGACGATCAACAGGATCTCCCGCTCCGTGCACAGCCCGGCGAGGTGGCGCAGCCACTCCGCGCGGGCGACGTTGACGCCGCCTTCGCCCTGCACCGTCTCCACGATCACCGCGGCCGGGCGGTCGAAGCCCGACGAGGTGTCGTCGAGCACCTTCTCCATCCACTGGAAGTCGGCGGTGGTGCCGTCGAAGTAGCCGTCGTAGGGCATGTGCGCGGCGTGCACCAAGGGCACACCGGCGCCCGCGCGCTTGGCGGCGTTGCCGGTGACCGACAGCGCGCCGAGGGTCATGCCGTGGAAGGCGTTGGTGAAACTGACGATGGTCTCGCGGCCGGTGACCTTACGCGCCAGCTTGAGCGCGGCCTCGACCGCGTTGGCGCCGGTCGGGCCGGGGAACTGGACCTTGTAGTCCAGGCCGCGCGGGGTGAAGAGCGTGTCGCGCAACGTCTCCAGCAGTTCGCGCTTGGCTCCGGTCGACATGTCGAGGCCGTGGGTGATGCCGTCGCTCGCGATGTAGTCCAGCAGCGAGCGCTTGAGCACATCGTTGTTGTGCCCGTAGTTCAGGGCACCGGCGCCCGCGAAGAAGTCCAGGTAGTCCTTGCCTTCTTCGTCGCGCAACCAGCTGCCCTTCGCCGTGGTGAACACGGTGGGCCAGGCGCGGCAGTAACCGCGCACGTTCGACTCCAGACTCTCGAAAACGGTGGTGTCCGCGTTGATCATCGGTGATCCTCCTCGGTGGTGCGGGCGGTCGGGGCGATGCGATACAGGTCTTCGGGTGCGTGGCTGTCGGGGAAGACGCCCGCGTCGAACAAGTGGCGCTTGGTCACCTCGGCGCCGCGCGCAGCGGCCACCGACGTGAACAGCGCGATGGAACCGGCGTTGTCCGGCGAGATGGTGGTTTCGAGTACTGAAACTCCCTGAGCCGCGACGCTGTTGAGCAACGTGTGGAGCAGCTCGGCACCGATGCCGCGGCCGCGCTGCGCGCGGTCCACCGCGATCTGCCAGACGAAGACGGTGTCGGGCGCCTGCGGACGGACGAATCCGATCACGTATCCGACGACGCGGCCGTCGGATTCGGCGACCACCGAGGTTCCGGCGAAGTCCCGGCACCACATCAGGTACGCGTAGCTCGAATTGACGTCCAGCACCGCGGAATTCTTCGCGATGCGCCACATCGGGGCGCCGTCGCCCAAGCGGGGCGTGCGCAGGACCACGGCGGGTCCGGCATTTCTCCGAGACGGGGTGGCCCCCAGAGCGGCGGCGGCGTTCCCGACGCGCGATCGCTCGATCTCCGCTGGGGACAGGGTTGGCGATGACATACAACTCCCTCGTCTGATCAGCTGTACTTATCCAGGCTTGCGAAGCGACTTTGAGGTGAACCTGTCGACTTCTTTACGGTCGTATTACGGATGGATGTCGCCGAGCCGGGGCAACCGCACGACGAATCGCGCGCCGCCGCCGGGACGGTCGGTGCAGTGCACCCCGCCACCGTGTGTGGCGACCGTCTCGGCGACCAGCGCCAATCCGATCCCCGTTCCGTCCGGCGAGCGGCGGCCGCTGCGGGCGGTGGCGAATCGTTCGAAGATCCGGTCGCGGTCCGCGGCGGGGACGCCGGGGCCCGCGTCGTCGACGGTGAGCACCGCGTCGGTGCCGTCGCGGTCGATGCTCACCGCGACCACACCGCCGCCGTGCCGGTCGGCGTTGTGCAGCAGGTTGGCCACCGCGCGCTCCAGTTCGACCTTGCGGCCGCGCACGGTGACGTCCTGACGCACCGTGAGCAGCTCGCCCGGATAGCGACGGTCGCTCAGCGTGTGCACCAGCAGGTCGCGCACCGACAGCGGCTCGGCGTCGCCGTGATGCATGCCCGCTTCCACCCGCGCCAGAGCGAGCAGATCGTCCAGCAGTTTGCGCAGGTGCTCGACCTCGGCGGTGATCAGGCCGAGCGCCCGTTGCGAACGTTCCGGCAGATCGCCGCGATGCCGGTTGAGCACGTCGACGCTGGCCATCAGGGTGGTCAGGGGCGTGCGCAGCTCGTGGCTGACGTCACCGAACAGCCGGTGTTCGCGCTCGATGCGCCGTTGCAGCGAGTCCACCATGGTGTTGAACGACTCGACGGTGATCGCCAGATCCTGGTCCCCGGTCGCGGGCAACCGCTGGTCGAGATCACCGGAGGCGATCCGTGCGGCGGTGCCCGCCAACTGGTGCAGCGGGGTCAGCACCCGCCTGCTCGCCCACCAGCCGACCGCCGCGCCGATCAGGGTGACCACGACGGCGCAGCAGATGAGCACGTTGCGCAGCAGATCGAGATCCGCGTTGAGGTCTCCCGGCGATTCGCTGCCCGCGTGTGTTCGCTGCGCTTCCAGGTAGCCGCGGCTGATCACGAAGACCGAAACGACCAGTACCAGCGACATCAGCGCGGCGATCGTCGCGAAGGCGGCGGTCACCCTGGCGCGAAGGCTCCAGGCGTTCGGATTCCAGCGTTCGGCGTCGGAGCAGCGTTCAGCGGCGCACATCGAGGCGATAGCCGAGCCCGCGCACCGTCACCACGATGCGCGGATCGGACGGATCCCGCTCGATCTTCGTGCGCAACCGGCGCATGTGCACGTCCACGATGCGTTCGTCGCCGAAAAACCCACGGTCCCAAACACGTTCGAGCAGCACCGTGCGGCTGAGCACCCGGCCCGGCGTCTCGGCCAGCTCACACAGCAAACGGAATTCGGTGAGCGTCAGCCTGATCTCCTCGTCGCCGCGGCGCACCACCCCGCTGTCCTGCGCGAGGACCAGCGGAGCCGTGTCGTCTGCCTCGAGCACCATCTCCTGCGGCGTCTCCCGTTCGGCGGTCAGCCGGAAGCGGCGGCGCACCGCGCGCATACGAGCGGTGATCTCCTTGATTTCGAACGGCTTGGTCACGAAATCGTCGGCACCCGCCTCCAGGGCGGCCACCACGTCGTGGGTGTCGTCGCGAGCGCTGACCACGATGATCGGGACGTCATGGTCGCGGCGGATCTCCCGGATACACTCGAACCCGTCCATGCCGCCGAGCATCAGATCGACGATCATCACATCGGGAACACCATTGCTGCGCAGATGAGTGAGCGCGTCCTCGGCTTCCTCCGCCTCGTCGACGTCGTATCCCTCGTCTTCCATAGCGAGCCGTAAGGCACCGCGGACCCGGTCGTCGTCTTCCACGATCATCAGGTTTGCGCTCAAGACCTTATCCCTTGCAGACATGCGGAAGCGCGTCACGATGCGGACAACCGCATCCCCATACCGACGCGACCTTCCGCTTTTCGAGCAACCTTTGCTCGGCTTCGAGTACCCCTGTGCCCGGCCGGTAAACGTCCGGCAGACCGATGTGGGGCCTCTTGGTTGTTCCATCGACGCTATACGCCCGCCCGACTCGGGCAGCACCGGGGCGGCAGCGGAACTCGCCTTCCGCGCACCGCGGCACGACGCGGAGAACGACATCGAACGCGAAACGTGCACGGTAACAGCATTTTTCGAATAATCGATCGCATCAGGTCGCGCCTGCGCGAACCCCAGGGCCGACAATAGGTTTCGCGAGGCTATCGTGCCGTGCGTCACATTGATTCCGATGCGCTGATCACGGGCGCGCCACCGTGACCGGTCTCACGACTATTCCAGCGGCCGCCCGGCTATCGCGGCGGCTCCAAACGGTTGAAGTTGCTCGGCGGATCATCGGTGCCGCGCTCCTCGTACCAGAAGCGAAGTTTCCTGGCATCGAACGTGGCGAACCACTCTTCCCACCGCACCGGGCGCAGCACGGCGCCCCCGTACCCGGGGAAGTCGAATCGCAACACCCCGAGCCGTCCGTCGTGCTCGCTGCCCGGCACGGTCGCGGGCCGGGCTCCGCGCTGGGCGGCCCAGCGGCGGATGACATCGTGGTTCCTGGTGACGGAGATCCCTCGGGACTGGATCGACGCCCCCGGCCCACCCGGTCCGAACCGCGGATTCCGGGTGCCTGGGCGGCGCTGGTCGGTCATGACGAGCTCCTCGAGCCATCGGCATCTGTTGTCCGGTTCCTGTCTAACTACCCGTTGGGCCTGTTATGCAAACTGGTCGGCCGAACCGTGGCTGCCGAGCGAACCGGTTGGCGCCGTGATCGGTGGGTAACCGGCCGATGATCGGCCGGACGAAGCGCGGTCACAGCCGTAGCGCACGCCGATCACCCGAACGAGGAGGAGTTCGCATGTCCACCGACAGCGCGACACAGCCGGTCCCGCCCACGCCCGAGCCGGACCCCGTACCGCCCATCCCGGAACCGGATCCCGTACCGCCCATTCCCGAGCCGGACCCCATTCCGGAGCCCAATCCTGTTCCGCCGGAACCTGATCCGCATCCGCTGCCACCGGTGCCCGGCCCCGCGCCACGTCCGCCGGTACCAGGACCGGCGCCGACGCCCCCCGCGCCGGATCCCGGCCGCCCTTCGCCGGACCCCGGTCTACCCGGACCGTCGCCGGACCCGACTCCGCCGAATCCGGTGTAACGGCCGACGTCAGTCCCGCAGCGCCTGCTCGCGCAGCGCGTTCAAGGTCCGGGAAAGAATGCGCGAAACGTGCATCTGGGAGACTCCGAGCCGCTCGGCGATCTGATTCTGCGTCAATGACTCGAAGAAACGCATGGTCAGCACCTGACGCTCACGCTCGGGAAGTTCGCCGAGCAGCGGTTGGACCGCCATCACGTCCTCGACCAGGTGATAGGAGGACTCTTCGGCGCCGAGGCTGTCCAGTAGCGGCTGCGCGGTGTTCTCGGCGTCCTCACCGGCGGTCGCGTCGATGGACGACGACTGGTAGGCGTTGCCCGCGATCAGCGCTTGGGTCACCTCGACGAGCTCGACATCCAGCTCCGCCGCGATCTCCCTGGCGCGTGGCATCCGGCCCAGTCGCTGGGACAGCGTTTCGACGGTCGGACCGATACTCAGCTGGATCTCCTTGGTCCGGCGGGGCACCCGCACCGCCCAGGTGTTGTCCCGGAAGTGCCGCCGGACCTCGCCCATGATCGTGGGCACGGCGAAGGACAGGAACGACGATCCGCGCGTGACGTCGAAACGGTCCGCTGCCTGCACCAACCCCAGGCGGGCCACTTGCAGCAGGTCGTCGAAGTTCTCGCCGCGCCCGGCGAACTTGCGGGCGATGTGCTCGGCCAGCGGCAGGCATCGTTCGATCAGCTCCCGACGCATCGGCGCACGTCGTGGATCGCCGGGATCCAGCGCGGCGATCTTCTCGAACAGCGGCTCGATGTTGTCGTAGGTATCCCCGCGCGACCTCGGCTCACCCGCCATTCGGCGCACCTCGCACCCAGCTGAAGTCGATCACTGTCGGGTATCCGCCGAGCACACTGTCGTAGGAGCCCTGCGCGGCGGCGATCGAATCGGTCAGCGTGCGTACGATGTGCCAGCCGAGCCCGGCGTGCCCGAGCACCGACTCGGTGACCGCCACCGAGGAGACGTGCACGAACATCTTGCCGTCGTCATAGGTGAACTCGCAGTCGATCGTCGAGCCAACGGCGGCGTCGATGATGAGCGAGGTCGCCACCTCGTCGAGCGCGAGCCGGATATCGGTCACCTCGTCCAAGGCGAAGTCCGCGATGAGGGCGACTGTCTCGGCGAGCGCGCGGAGCATGGTCAACTGTTCCAGCCGAGCGGGCACCCGTACACCGACTGTCGTCGTGTCGGTCGAGGATCGGGAAGTCGACTCCCCCATTTGCCCATCACCACCTTGTCCTCACAGCCACTCCACTGCGGCCTGCATACCGCCGCCGAGTTCTCCTTCTCAGCCACCGGAACACCGCGGACGCCACGGAATGTGGAGTGGAATATCGCCGCGTTCCTCGTCCGGGACGTACCCGCCGGGATGGGATCGAAACGCCGGGTCAGTCGCCGTCGATGCGCTCGTGGGCGGTGAGCAGCAGATGATCGAATTCGGTGCGCAGCCCTATCGTGACGCCCGCCAGACCGGGCAGATCGGCGACCAGCCGCGCGGCCAGTTTGCGCAGTTTGACGTTGGTCTCCTGCGATCGCCAGCTCAGCACACGGAACGCCTGCTCGGGGCCGACGCCGTAGATCAGCATGAGCGCGCCCTTCGCCTGCTCGATCACCGCTCGGGCCGCGTACAACTCGGGCAGGGCGTCGTCCAGCGTCTCCTGCCGGTGCTCCGCGAGGGTGTCGGTGACGTCGATGTAGTAGCCGGAGGTGCCCACCACCAGCCCCGAGTCGTCGATCATCCGGTCGGCGACCAGGACCACGTGGTGGACCGCGCCGGCGGTGTCGATGATGCGATGGCGACTGGAGAACGGTTCCGCGTCGGCGATCGACCGCGCCAAGGCGCTGGCCACCGCTTCGCGATCGTCCGGGTGCTTGTGCTTCAGCAACAACTCCGTGGTCGGCGTCACGGTCCCCACCGCGTAACCGTGCATCGACGCGACCTCGTCCGACCATTCCCAACGCTGGTC
The DNA here is from genome assembly GCF_042733915.1 of Nocardia sp. NPDC059691. Classification (NCBI taxonomy): domain Bacteria; kingdom Bacillati; phylum Actinomycetota; class Actinomycetes; order Mycobacteriales; family Nocardiaceae; genus Nocardia; species Nocardia sp. NPDC059691. Next base: position 212,210 of record NZ_JBHWFB010000011.1, read on the forward strand.
GGCGAACCAGAAACGGAAACTGCCGACACTTTGCGGCCTTCCGGTACCGATCACCTGGTCCAGCGCGAGGGCGTTCTCGGGCTGGACCGACCTGCTTTCACTCACCGCTGAAGTATCCGATGCCGACGCGCCCGGTGTGACCGGATCGGGAGCGGTCACACCGGCGAGCCCCGGCCTCGGGCGACAGTCTTCGGCTCAGGCGTCCAAAGCTGTGCGCATGGACTGGTAGCGGGGGAACAACGACCGCACGCCGGTCACCTCGAGTGCCCGCTCGACTCCCGGTCCGCCCACGACGATGCGCAGGTCCGGACGACCCAACCCCTCTCTGCGCAGCGCACCGAGCCGCACGGCCGCGCGCAGACTCAAGAACCTCGCCGCTCGCAGATCGATCACGACGGCATCGCACGGTGACTGCAACGCACGCTCGACCGTCTCGAAGAATTCGGCCGACACGGCGGCGTCCAACTCGCCTTCGACCCGGACCACCACGCATTCGCGACGGCGGTCCACCCGCTGTGCCCACAACCGGTTGTCCCGACGACGTCCCGGTCCCGAACCATTGAGATGCACGCCCTCGGCGTGGTCCCGTAGCAGAGAAATGGCAGACAAGTCGAACCTCCCGTGTAGGGGGTATCCAGTCCTCCGCGACGGCCGGAGAGGGCAGCGCGCGAATCGGTTGCCGTGCCGTCCCATCGACCGGCTGCGCCGAATGCGTCGAACCGGGGTCGGCTGTGATCTCAACCTCCCTACAGTGTGGCACGGCCGACCCCTTCCCGACAGCGTTCGGTAGGAGAACGTGACCCGCCGCCGGAGAGCCCGCGACCGGGACGAACCGACCGTTCGGCCGGGAATCTGACCGCTGACGTGGGGTTTCATCGGGCCGGCCGCGGGCATATACCGAACATATTCCCGAACGTCACGCGATGCCGGTCGTAGGGCAACCGCGCGTATCCGCGCGTCCGGATGCCGCCCGCGACGAGAACGGAGCACCCGGTGAAGATTGCCATGGTTTCCGAAGATGCCAGCCCGCTCGCCGAAGGCAGCCCCGCCGACGGGGGCGGCCGCGGCGCCTATGTAGCGGAGTTGTCGGCCGCCTATGCCCGCCGGGGCCACGACGTGACGGTTTATACCCGACGTATCAGTCCGCACGCCCCGGCCGAATTGCTCGCCGACGGCGGCTATCGCGTGGTGCACGTCGCGGCCGGACCGCCCAACCCCTTGCCGAGCGACCGCACCCTGCCCTACCTCGGTGACTTCGGCACCGTTCTGCGACGGCACTGGGGTGCCGATCGGCCCGACATCGCGCACGCGCACTACTGGAAGTCCGGGCTCGCCGCCGAACTGGCCTCCCGCGCCCACGGCATCCCGGTGGTGCTGACCTTCCACGGGCTCGGCACCGTGCAGCGGCGCTGCGAAGGTCTCGCCGACCCGAGCCCACGCTCGCGGATCCGGTTCGAGCGGCTCATCGCGACGCGGGCGGCGCACGTGGTGGCGACCTGCTCCGACGAGGTCGGGGAGCTGGCCAGGATGGGCGTGCCGCGCTTCCGTACCTCGATCGTGCCGCACGGGGTCGACCTCACGAGGTTCACCCCGGAGGGCGCGGCCGCCGATCGGCACGCCACGCACCGGCTGCTCGCGGCCGGAGAGCTGGTGCGCCGCAGCGGATTCGACCCCCTTATCGGAGCGCTGGCGGAGCTGCCGGACACGGAGCTGGTGATCGTCGGCGGCCCCGCCGCCGACGACGAGGACGACGCCGAAGGCCGCAGGCTGCGCCGCATCGCATCGGATCATGGTGTGCGAGAACGGCTTCGATTGACCGGACCGGTCACGCGGCCGACCCTGCCCCGGCTGTACCGCTCCGCCGACGTCGTGCTCTGCACGCCCTGGTACGAGCCGTTCGGCCGGGTGGCGCTGGAGGCTATGGCCTGCGGGAAGCCGGTGATCGCCACGGCTGTCGGCGGCCTGCTGGATACCGTGGTCGACGGCGTCACGGGACGATTCGTCGCTCCGCCCGAACCCGCTGCCATCGTGCGGGCGGTGCGCCCGCTCCTGGCGGACTCGACGTTGCGCGAAACCTGGGGCGCGGCAGCCTATCAGCGGGCCGCGAGCCGCAATTCCTGGGATCGGGTCGCGGTCGAGACGCTCAGCGCCTACCACCGCGGCGCCCCCGCTCACGCGGGCGAGGTCGTCTCCTGGGCGCGGTGAATCAGTAGTGCTCGGCGCGGACGTCCTCGGACGCGCTGCGCCAGCGCCACGGGGCGACGAGCCATGTCGACACGAACAACGCGACGGCGGCGATACCGGTCACTATCGCCGCTGCCGTGCCCGTCACATAGTCGACCACGAGAACCACCGCGCCGATCAACGCGAGACCCAGCAGTGCGACGCCGGCCATCGCGCACCGGTGCGCCGCCCAGACGACATTGCCCAGCCGGTGCCTGCGGAACAGGATCCGATGCCAGGACACCGGCGCGATCAGGAACACCGTCGCCCCCAGCACAGCAGCCAAAGTGGCGATGTACAGCGCTCGCAGGCCCGGCGCCAGCGTGCCGAACGATGCCTGGAACGGCAGCACCAGCAACGCCCCGAACAGGAATTGCACACCGGTCTGTACGACGCGCAACTCTTGGATCAGGCTCGCCCAGTTCCGGTCCAGTCGTTCCAGCTCGGTCTCGCCGCGCGCACGGCGGGCCCAGTCGTCGTCCTCACCCTCGGGCACGCGCGGCCTCCCGGCGGTTGCGTTTCTTGATCGCCTCGACGAGTTCGTCCTTGCTCATCCGCGAGCGGCCGGTGACCTCGAGTCGCCGGGCGACCTCCAGCAGGTGTTGTTTCGACGCGTTGGCATCGACGCCTTCGGCCGTCTCACCTCGCGCGTCCGGCCCGTGTTGCCTGGCGCGTTCGTCCGAGGGACCGCGGTGCGCCTTGGGCTCCCAGTGGTCGCCGACTTTCTCGTAGCTGTGCTTCAGCGCGGCATAGGCGACGCGGTGGGCGCGCTGTTCGTTCCCGTCGTACTGCTCCAGCGCGGCGTCGTGCGCCTCGGCGAAGGTGCGCTGCGCCTTCTCCTCCGACCGCTTCAGCGTGCTCGGCAGCTCGGACTTCTTCACATCGCCGCGCGCTGTCGTCTTGGGCATGTGTCGCTCCTTCCCTGCTCGCGAGGTTGGTCCGAAGTGGTCCGAAAGCCCGGTGCCGGGCCGCGTCGGGCGCGTCCGGATATCCGGACGCATACCCGGTGAAACGTCGATTAACCCGGTGTCCGCCGGGTACCACCGCTGCATGGCCGTTACCACCGATCAGCTGCTGCATGCGCTCACCCGCACGGTGAACGCCTTGGCGGCGACAGACATCCGCTTCGCGGTGGCGGGCGGCTGCGCGGTCTACGCCCGTGGCGGCCCCACCTCCCAGCACGACGTGGACATCTTCGTCAAACCGGCCGACAGCGGGCGGGCGATCCAAACGCTGGCCCGTGCGGGCCTGCGGGTGTGCGACCCGCCGGAGAACTGGCTACGCAAGGTCTACGCCGACGACATCCTGGTGGACGTCATTCACCGCCCGAACGATCGCGAGGTGACCGACGAACTGCTCGACCGGGCCACCGAGATGCGGATCGGGCCCGCCAAGGCCCCGGTGATCAGCGGTACCGACCTGATGATCGACAAGATGCTCGTCTTCGACGCGCACCGCCTTGATCTCAGCCCGATTCTGCACATCGCGCGCGACCTGCGCGAACAGGTCGACTGGGAGGTGGTGCGCGAGCAGACCAAGGCCTCGCCCTACGCGCGCGCCTTCCTGGGCCTGCTGGACGATCTCGGCATCACCCGCACCGGAAAGGTGGAGTAGATGGAGCAGCCGCAATACCTGGTCGCACGATTACGCCGGGCGCTGGCCGAGGACCCCCGCACCGCCGAACTCGGTGTGCAGGTGACCATTCGCGGCGACGTCGTGGTGCTGTGCGGCGAGGTGAGCAGCGAGAACTGCAAACAGCAGATGGAAACCGTCGTGCGCGAACAGCTTCCGCACGCTCGGATACACAACGACGTCCATGTCACCCGTCCCAAGGCGCCCGTCGAAACCGAGACGCTGGAGCCGGACGGATCCGAAAGGAGTTGAGCGGCATGCGGATAGCCGCGGTCGGGGACGTACATCTCGGCGTGGATTCGCGCGGGCAATGGCGGGAGGCACTGGACGGACTGTCCGCACGAGCGGATGTGCTCCTGCTGGCGGGCGACCTGACGCGCCACGGCGCCGTCGACGAAGGCCGGGTGGTCGCGGAGGAGTTCGCCGATCTGGGCGTGCCGGTCGTCGCCGTCCTGGGCAACCACGACTATCACAGCGACGCCGATCAGGAGATCAGCACCGTGCTGGCCGACCACGGCATCACGGTGCTGGAAGGCACTTCGGTGACGTTGCACCTCGACGGGAGCACGCTCGGGGTCGCGGGCACGAAAGGCTTCGGCGGCGGCTTCGCGGGCAAGTGCGCAAGCGTCTTCGGTGAACCCCTGATGCGCGAATTCGCCGGGCACACCGTGGACGTGGCCGCCGCACTCGGCGATGCGCTGGCGAATCTGCACACCGACGTCACCGTCGCGCTCACGCACTACTCCCCGATCAGCGACACCCTGCACGGCGAGCCGAGGGAGATCTATCCGTTCCTCGGCTCCTACCTGCTCGGCGAGGCGATCGATGAACACGGCGCCGACCTGGCGTTGCACGGTCATGCGCACGCGGGCACCGAGCGCGGCACCACTCCGGGCGGCATCCGGGTGCGCAATGTCGCCCAGCCGGTGATCCGAGCGGCGTACGCGGTCTACGACATGCACCCGGCCGCGGTCTGAGTAGGGCCGGACTCAGAAGTCGGTCGAGATCGCCTCCACGGTGCTGCCCGACTGGGTGTTCTCGACGGTGGTGGCCACGTCGGCCTGCGCGATGATTCCGACCAGCTTGCCTTTCTCCAGTACCGGCACGCGGCGCACCTGATGCTGCGACATCACCGACATCACCTTGCGTACGTCGTCGTCGGCTTCGACGGTGACCAATTCCTCGCCCCCGAGTTCGCCCGCGTCGACGCCGAGCGGGTCCTTACGCTGGGCGATCACCTTTACGACGATGTCGCGATCGGTGAGCATTCCTTTCAGCTTGTCGTCCTCACCGCAGATGGGTAAGGCGCCGACGTTCAACTCCGCCATGCGCTGCGCGGCCGCAACCACCGTGTCGCTGGAGCGGACACACTCCACGTTCGGGGTCATGATGTCCCGTGCTGTTGTCATCGGGATCCTCCTGAATCTTCTCGCGGGTACGAGCGGCCCGGAACAGGGTCGCTCGCTGACGTCCTACCCCCGTTTCGGATCCCTTAACGCGGGCATCCGACCGGTATGGCCGCCCAGGACGGCCCGCTCGCAACGCCGCGGGCCGCGGGTTGTCCGCGCACCGAAATCGTTGCCGCTCAGCAGAAAGGACCTCCGATGCTGCCAGCACCGAACGAGCCGACCGCGGGATCCGGCGCCGGAGACGCACCCCGGACCCACGCGTTTCCGGACGACACCCGCACCATTCGGACACACGCCGGAGAATCCATCGAGGACGCCCGGAACTGGCCGGGCATCATCCTGGTCGCGGTGGGCATCGTGGCCATGGCCCTGACGCTCACCGCCGCCGGGTACGGATTCGCGGGGTGGGCGGTGGTGGCGGGGGTCGTCAGCGGCGTCTGCATCATCGCGGGCGTCTTGGTGATCGTCGCCGAGCACCGCCGGATCAAGGCGCGAGAAGGCAGGCGGCTGCGGGACGCCGCCGGTCACTGATCCTCGCCCGATCGCGTGCCGCCCGCGGGGATGCGGCTTCGAACTCCAGGAGAAGGAATGACACACCAGCCCAATCGGCCCTTGGGCCGCTTCGCCCTGCTCATCGGCGCTATGGCGGCGGGATCGGCGCTCACGGCATGTTCGGTCGACGGCGGCGATCCGGCCGCGGATACGCCCCAGCCCGCGACCGTCTCGATCACCATGCCGGGGCCGAGCAGCCCCCAGGTGCCGAACACTGACCAGATCACGGCGGAAGCGGCGAAGCAGCTGTGCGACATGATGGGCGCGGACATCGACACCTGGCGTGGCCAGAGCGCCACGGTGGCCAAGGTGACGTTCAACGGCACCGTGCACAACTGGGCGGCCCGTAACGGCGGGCTCAACGACGTCGTCGTCACCCACCGCGACACGGTCGACGCCGTCACTACGCAGACCTGCCCCGACGTGCGCGAACAGGCGGTGCAGGCGCTCGGCGTACCGGACCTGGCCTCGGCGCTGGCGGGGTTCGGCCGATGAGCGCCGCGCGCCGGATGGGCGTCGCCGTCCTTGCCGCGCTGGCGGTGTGCGCGGCGGGGTGCGGCGACGAGCCGGAGAAGATCGTGAACAAGGGCGGTGACACACCGTGCAACGAATACGTCGCCCAGGATCCCGATAAGCAGCGCGTCACCACCGAGAAGTTCCTCGAAGAGGAGCGCGAGGGTCACGAGACGCCCGACGCCAGAACCGTCGACGCGGCGATCACGGCGATCAAGTTGATGTGCGCGGCGCAGGCCAATCCGGACACCCCGATCCGCAAGGCCGACCTCACCGGCATCTTCGTGCCGAAATGACCGTCTTGCTCGCGTTGCGCGCGCACGGGTTGCGGGAGCTGCTGACCGCGGTTCCCGCCCTGCGCGCGTTGCACGACGCGCGCCCGCGACACCGGCTCGTTCTGGCCGCGCCGGGATGGCTGCGCCCGGTGGTGGAACTGGCCGCGTGCGTCGACGAACTCCACGCGACGCCGATGGCCGCCGGATTGCGCTGGAACGCCGCGGCGCCGACCTTCGCGGTCAATCTGCACGACTGCGGGGCCGAGAGCATACGCGCGCTGCTCGCGACCGATCCGGAACGGATGATCACCCACCGCCACAAGGACTTTCCGCAGGCGCCGGGTCCGCTGTACGAGCCAGGCGTGCCCGACACCATGCGGTGGTGCCGGCTACTGGATTGGGCGGGCATCCCGGCCGATTCGGCCCGGCTGGACATCACGCCACCACCGGAGTGCACCGGAGAGCGGCGCTCCATCATCGTCTATCCGGGCGGCGCCCCGGCGCGTCGCTGGCCGGCCGACCGTTTCGCGACGGTGGCCGCCGGCCTGCGCGAGTGGGGATGTCCGGTACGTATCGTCGGCAGTGCCGCGGACCGTCCGCTCGCCCTCAGCGTCGCGGCACAGGCGGGCTTGCCCGAAAACGACGTCCTGGCAGGCGAACTCACGCTGCGCCAACTCGCCGCGACGGTGGCCGACGCGTCCCTCGTGCTCAGCGGCGACACCGGCGTCGGGCATCTGGCCACGGCGTTCGGCACACCGTCGGTGCTGATCTTCGGTCCCGACTCGCCCGCGGTCTGGGGGCCGCCACCGGAACGGGCGGCGCATGTCGCGCTGTGGGCCGGGCACCCCGGCGACCCGCGGGCGGACACACCCGCGCCCGGATTGGCGATGATCAGCGCCGCCGAGGTGCTCGCCGCCGCCGATCGGCAGCTCAGCGGCCACGTGCGAGTATGAGAAGGAATCCGCACGGGCGTTTCGCCCCGTCGAGACCGGCTATCTCGGGCATATGACGTCCCTATGGTTGCACGGCGCGCAGGTTCCGGCGCGGTTGCGGTTGACGCCGGGATCGCGCTTCGACACGGTGGTGATCGGCGGCGGGCTCACCGGACTGGTGACCGCCCTGCTGCTGGTCGAGAACGGCGTGGAAGTGGCCGTGGTCGAAGGAAGACGCGTCGGTGCGGGCACCACCGGGGCCACCACGGGGAAGGTCAGCCTGCTGCAGGGGACGCGTGCGCAGCAGATCGCCCGGCACCATTCCGACGACGTCCTGCGCGACTATGTGGCGGCCAATCGCGAAGGGCAGGAATGGCTCTTGGAGTACTGTGCCGCACACGGCGTGACCGTCGAGCGGGCAGCAGCCTTGACCTACGCGCAGAACGACGACGAAATGTCGGCCGTGCGAGCGGAATACGCCGCGACGCAGAAGGCGGGCCTGCCCACCGAGCTGTTACGCGAGCTGGACGTCGACTTTCCCGCGCGCGGCGCGGTGCGCTTGGCCGATCAGGCCCAACTCGATCCGATGGCCCTGTTGGCCGCGCTCGCGGCCGACGTGGAGTCACACGGCGCGCCGATCTACGAATCCACCCTCGTGCGCGGCGTACATCACGGTGGCGGCGGTGATCTCGTCGTCTCCACCGAACACGGCGACCTCGGCGCGGGCCGGGTGGTGCTGGCCACGGGGACGCCCATCCTCGATCGTGGCGGATTCTTCGCCCGCCTCACTCCGCAACGCTCCTATCTGACGGCCTTCCGCCTGGACCGACCGGCTCCGCGCGATATGTACATCAGCGCGGGCAGCCCGACTCGCTCCCTGCGCCGCGCGCAGGGACCGGATGGCGAGCTTCTGCTGGTCGGCGGCAACGGTCATGTCGTCGGCCGCGGCGGATCGACCCGGGAGAAAGTGGAGGATCTGGTGAACTGGGCGCACACCTGGTTCCCGGGCGCCGAGCTGACGTACCGCTGGTCGGCTCAGGACTACTCCCCTATCGGAGAGCTTCCCTATGTGGGTCCATTGCTGCCGGGGCAGAACGACATTCAGCTGGCCACCGGCTACGCCAAGTGGGGTTTGACCAACGGGGTCGCCGCGGCGATCGCGCTGGCCGGACGGTTCACCGGGGCGGCACCTCGATGGGCGGGCGCGCTCGCGAGCTGGCGTCCGGACGAGCTCAAGGCACTGCCCGCGGCGACGAAGATCAACGGCGCCGTGGCACAGAAACTCTCCGCGGGCTGGCTGCGGGTCGCGACCCACCACGACGGCGACGCTCCGGCCGAAGACTGCGGCATGGTCCTGCGCGAGGGCCTGCACCCGACGGCGGTGTGCACGGTGGACGGCGTCACCAACCGGGTCTCGGCGGTGTGCCCGCATCTCTACGGCATCGTCAACTGGAACGACGCCGAACGCACTTGGGACTGTCCGCTGCACGGCTCGCGTTTCGCCGCGGACGGCACGCTGCTCGAGGGCCCGGCCACCAGCTCGCTCACTCCCCTGCACGAGCCGCGCGACACCCGGTGAACGGGCGACGGGCTGCTCAGTCCGTCAGCGGCCTGGCATCGGCGAGGATTCGATCGACCGTCTGCTCGACCGTGAGATCCGACGTGTCCAGCCAGAGCCCGATCCGGGGAGTGGTCTCGCGCAACACCCTGTCCAGCCCCGCGACGGTGAATTCGTCGTAGGCGTCTTTTCCGCGTCCGGCCTCGCGCGCCAGGACCACTTCGGTGCGCGGCGCGAGCACGACGACATACAGCGGTCGCGTGACGATCAGATCCGCCGTCCAGGGCAGGAATTCACCGAGGAAGACATCCTGCAGCACAGCCGTGAACCCGGCATCGGCATAGGCGTCGGCCGTCGCCGCGGCCAGGCTGTGCCGTAGCCGCAACTGGGCCAGCGCCTCGGGCGAGGGGTCCGCGGTCATCTCTGCACGCCCGTTCACCACGAACCGGCGGAAGGCGTCCCCGCGCACGTGCGCCGAGCGCGGCAGCCGCTCGGCCAGCGCCTGGGCGACGGTGGATTTGCCCGCGGCCTGGATGCCGGTGATCAGATAGACAGCCGATGCCATGACGACGATCATGGCGCGCCCCGCCACGACCGGCTACGGCGACCCCGCCGACGCTCAGTTCGCCCGAGCGCCTGCCTTCTGCTCGACATAGCGGTTCATCGCCCAATTCAATCCGCGCATCGCGGCGTTGTACGCGGGCGGGAAATACCGCTGCGCCCAGAAGCCCACGCGAATGTCGGGCGAGGTGAACACGAGGTAGCGGTTGCGCTCGACACCACGCACGATCGAGCGCGCCGCCGCCTCCGGGGTGACCGCGTGCCGCATGAACAGCGCCATGCCCCGCTGCACCGCTTCGGCCGTGCGATCGACGCCCGCGATGTCGACGCTGTCGACCATCGGCGTGGCCATGGCGCCCGGACACACCAAGCTCACGCCGATGCGGTGGCGTGCCAAGTCGAAGCGCAGCACCTCCGACACCCCGCGCAGGCCGAACTTGCCGGCGCTGTACGGCGCGTGCCACGGCAAGCCGAACAGACCGGCCGCCGAGGACACGTTCACCACGTGACCGCCGCGTCCGGCCGCGATCATCGGCGGGACGAACGCTTCGATCACGTGGATCGGGCCCATGAGGTCGATGTCGACGGTGCGCCGCCACTGATCGTGCGTCAGCCGGTCCACGGTCCCCCACGTGGCGATACCGGCCACGTTCATGACGATGTCGACGCTGCCGACCACGTCGTGCACCTGGGCCGCCAGCGCCACGACCTGGTCGTAGTCACTGACATCGGCCGCCTCGGCGACGTGAACGGTCGCGCCCGCGGCGCGCGCGTCGGCCGCGGTCCGCGCCAGGCCGTCAGCGGCGATATCGGTCAGCACGAGCGAAGCGCCTTCGGCTGCCGCCGCGAGCGCCGTACTGCGACCGAGACCGCTGGCCGCGCCGGTGATCAGACAGGTTTTGCCGGCGAACTTCGTCATAGTCGATGACCATACGCAACCATGAACATCACTGTCTATGGAACAGGCGAACGGCTCTCCCACGGAACCGGCGCGAGCGCGACCGTGATGTTGTCGCCGCCACCGCAACGCAATGCGAACTCCGCGAGCGCGCGGGCCGCCTCCGCGGGCGCCTTCGCCGCCACCTGGTCGGCCAGCGTGGCGGGCGCGGGCGAGTAGTTCCACAGCCCGTCGGAGCACAGCAGCAGCACACCGGGCCCCGAGACGCGCACCGTCCGAACGCAATTGTCCGCCCACGGCTTCGGCGGGCTGTCCGCGCCGAGCCAGCGGATCAGCGTGTGCGCCCGGGGATCGGCCATCGCCGCGCGCTCGTCCATCGCACCCGCGTCGACCAGTGCCTGTGCCCACGAGTCGTCGACGGTCAAGCGCTGGGCCTGCTCGTCGCGCTGGGTCGGCAGCCAATAGGCGCGGCTGTCACCGACGTTCGCCACGGTGATCTCGGTTTCCGAGCCGTGGTGGGCGACGATGGCGGACACATACGTGCACGAGGGCGCGGGACCATCGGGAACGTCCACGTCGCGGACCGCCTGCACCGCGGCCGCCAACCCGGCCATGATCGCCTCGGTCGCGGGCTGTCCGGCCGCGAGCGCGGCGGCGGTCGCGCCGACACCGGCCCGGACCGCCGCGCCGGAGGCCACCTGCGGCCGGGACGAAGTCGACACGCCGTCACTGACGGCGATCACGACCGACGCGTCCGTTTCCGGCACTACGCCTTCCAGCACCCCGGCCGCGACGGCGTCCTCGTTGCGCGCGTGGGCGATGCCGCGATCGGTGAGCACCGCCACCGCGCCCAGATCGGTGTCGAAGCGATCCGGCACCGGGCGCGACCGGCCGCACCGCGCACAGCGCCCGTCGGCGTAGAAGTGGTCGCCTCCGCAATCGGCGCACGACGTGGCGTCGGGACCGGGCAGCGCTATGTATCGATAACCGAGTTCCCGACCGCAGGACCCGCACCGCAGGCCGTCGAGTCCGACAGCCGAGCATCCGGCGCAGCGTAGGTCGGCACCTTCATCGTTCATCGAACGGCTCCCCGGCCGACAGTGCCGTGGCCCGCGGGCGCGCCATGCTCCGGAAGTCGTTGGCCCAACCGTAACCACAGTGGCGTATTGCTGGTGCGAACTTCCACACCCTCCTCCTTCATCTCCCCGGCAGGCCGACTCCGATCGCGATAGTACGGGAGTGTTCCGGGTCTCGATCCCGGTGCCGGATCTCCCTGCCCGCTGCCCGGCAGCACGATAGCCGACGGTCTGCCCGCACCCGCGAGAGATGGCACCCCGCGCCGGATGATCCGCACGAGGGCAGCCGCTCGTCGCTCAGACCAGCTCGGGCGACCGATGCGACCGCCGCCCCCGCGTGCGAAACGTCTGCGGAGGGCAGCCCTGCCAACGGCGGAAGGCCCGGATGAAGGACGCCGCCTCCGCATAGCCCAGTCGCGCGGCGACCTGTTCGGTGGTCATGTCGGTGTGCGCGAGCAGCACCTCCGACATGGTCTGGCGTACCTCGTCCAGCAGCGCCCGGAACGAGGTGCCCTCCTCGTTCAGCCGCCGCGACAGGGTGCGCGAGCTCATGAACAGCCCGAGAGCGACTGTCGCCTGATCGGGGATCTCACCCGGAGTGCGAACGAGGCGGTCGCGCACCGACGCCGCGACGCCGGTGCGTGACCGGCGCCGGTCCAGCAGGTCGCGGCACAGTTGTCCGCAGTTGTCCCGCGCGGCGGCGTTCGCCGGTGGCAGCGGCCGGTCCAGCACACCGCGGTCGAAGACCACCGCGCTCGTCGGCGCACCGAAAACCGGCGCCACACCGAAGACGTCGCGGTACCGCTTGATGTCGCGCGGACCGGCGTGCCGGAAACCGACCCGCCGCACCGGGACGCCCACGGCGAACAATTCACGATCGAAGGCGGGCAATCCGGCCAGGGCCGCTTCGGCGAAGAAGGCCCGCATCTCGGGTGGGATGTCGGCGTCGTCGAAAACCAGCCGCGCTTCGCCGTCGGCTTCCTCGATGGCCAGTCGCCCGAACGGCACTGTGCGACCGATGTAGCGCGACCCCACCTCGATCAGCTCACGCAGCGTCCGGCTGCCCAGCAGCGCGAGACCCCACGGCCAGCGCGACCGCAGATCGTGCCGGACCGCCGCCGCGAGACCGAGTCCCGGCTCGTCGCCGAACCGGCCGAGCACCGTCTGCACCACCAGCAGTTCGTCCTGCGCGGTGATCTCGGCGGAGGGGTCGCCCAGTTCGGCGGGCGCCAGCGTGGTACCGGCCAGGCACTCGGCGGGCGCCATGCCCCGCTCTCCGGCGATGCGTACGAGCGCACGCACGCCTGCGGTGCTGCGGAGGGGATCCGGATCGACCATGACTCGCGTCCTCGATGAAGCGGTACTGCGCGGTATCGGCGCAATGTATCAATCGGGTGTCGTGCGCATCGGCGGTTCGCCGAAATGTCGTCACGGCAGCCGCTGGCAGTCAGCTGTTTTCGTCGCCGGAACGGTAGCCGTGTCCGGTGTCGCGTGAGTTCGGCGCCATCAATCCCGCACGGTGATACCGATGGAACGCGCGAAGGCGGGCGCGAGATCCATCAGCTGTGGACTGCTGATCGTCGCCCCGCGCAGGCTGTCGAGCCCGTCGGCGACATCGAGCGCCGTCGCGCCGCGCAGGTCCACTTTCACCACGCGAGCGTTGCGGAGCGAGAGCCGGACGAGCGCCGAGCCGGGCACCGTGATCTCGGTCAGCGCGGCCTCGGCGAAGTCACAATCGCGCAGCACGCAGTCGGTGAAGGTCACCTCGCGCAATTGGGCCCGGCGAAAGTTCACCGAGTCGAACTTGCAACCTTCGAATCGCACCCGCCGCAGGTTCGCGCCCGCGAAGTCGACACCGGACATCGCGCCCGCCACCACCTCGCTGTCCAGCCACGCCGTGTCGGCCAATTCGGTGCCGACCCAGCGGACGTGGCGCAGCCACACATCGGTGAACCGGCTGTAGCGCAGCGTGCCGCGGGTGAAGGTGTTCGAGCTGAACGCCGACTCGTTGAAGCGCGCGTGCGACACATCGACGTCGTCCAGCGCACCGCCGTCGACCCGGACGCAGTCGTAGTCGCCCTCTGCTTCGAGGTCCCCGTCCAAGGCGGTGAGATACCGCGCGTAGGGCAGGTCGTCGAGTTCGCGCGCCATGCACTCCTCCAGTTCGTCACGAAGATCGGTCGGCGACGAGTATTCCGGTGCGCAACGACAAGTTCGGCCGCCGATCGAGATCAGTCGCCGCTCGACTCCAGCCGGGCGGCGCGGGACAGCAGGTAGCGCTGCTGCGGAATGCTCGTCGTCCGCTCCGCGGCGGCAAGATAGGCCCCGCGGGCGCCGGCGATGTCGCCGAGCATCTCCAGCAGGTGTCCGCGCACGGCGGGCAAGCGGTGGTCGCCGGCGAGACGCTCGCCGAGATCGTCGGCCAGCTTCAGCCCCGCCGCGGGTCCCACCGCCATCGCCACCGCGACCGCGTGGTTCAGCGCGACCATCGGATTGTCGGACGCCGCCAGCAGGCGTTCGTAGAGCAGGGCGATCTGCGGCCAGTCCGTCGCGGCGTAACTGGGCGCTTCGTCGTGCAGTGCGGCGATCGCGGCTTGCAACTGATACGGCCCCGGAATGCCCCGTGGCAGTGCGGCGGTGACCAGTGCGATTCCCTCGGCGATCGCGCCCGCGTCCCATCGGCCGCGGTCCTGTTCCTCCATCGGGATCAGCTCGCCGCCGGGGCCGGTGCGTGCGGCACGACGGGCGTCGGTGAGCAGCATCAGCGCCAGCAGTCCCGCCACTTCGTCGTCCTCGGGCAGCAGGCGGTGCACGAGGCGGGTGAGCCGGATCGCCTCGGCCGACAGCTCGACCCGGTGCAGATGGGGGCCGGAAGTGGCGGCGTAGCCCTCGGTGAAGATCAGATACAGCACGTGTAGCACGGCGGCCAGCCGGTCGGCCCGGTCGGCCGCGGACGGCGGCGCGAACGGCACGCCGCTGCGTGCGATAGTGCGCTTCGCCCGGCCGACGCGTTTCGCCATGGTCGGTTCCGGAACCAGGAAGCACCGGGCGATCTCCGCGGTGGTGAGGCCGCCGACCGCGCGCAGCGTGAGCGCGACCTGCGAGGACGGCGACAGCGCGGGGTGACAGCACAGGAAAAGCAGGATCAGGGTGTCGTCGGCGTCGCTGGGCTGCCGGTCGGCGGGCGGCGTCAGCCAGTCCTCCGGCAGCGCCCAGCGAGCCACGGTCTGTTCGCGTTGCCTGCGGGCCTGCTCGGCCCGCAGCAGATCGGTGAGCCTGCGCGAGGCGACGGTGATCAGCCAGGCCAGCGGTTTGGCCGGGACACCGTCGGCGGGCCACTGCGTCGCCGCGGCGAGCAACGCCTCCTGCACCGCGTCCTCCGCGGTGTCGAAGTGCCCGTACTTGCGCACGAGCGCGGCGAGGACCTGCGGCGCCAACGGGCGCAGCAGGTCCGTCGCCACCGGATCGGGCACGGTCAGCCGAATTCGGGAGCGGCTTCGGCGATCGGGCGCACATCGGCGTAGACCGATTGGAGCACGTGCGCGGGAGCTGGGCACTTGTTGAGTTCGGCCGCGATCTCGGTGGCGCGGTCGAAGCTCTCGCATTCCACGATCCAGAATCCCGCGAGCACTTCCTGGGTCTCGGCGTAGGGGCCGTCGGTGACGAACGGCTTTCCGTCCTTGATGCCCAGCCGCCTGGTGTGTACCGGCTCCGCAAGTCCCCGGGTCTCCACGAGTTCGCCCGATTCCTCGAGCTTCTTGTTGAGTTCGGTCATGAACTGGGTCAGTGCCGCGAATTCCTCGGCCGTCCACGCCGGCTTGCCCGTGTCCTTGCCGACCATGCCGTCATAGTCCCGCTGCGAGGCGTAGCTCAGGATCATGTATTTCATGGCGATTCCTCTGGGTCGTCGGCGCCCCGGTGGCGCCGCTCGTCTGGAACGTCGGAGCCGCTGACCATTCTCGGACATCGCGGTGGAAAAAACTTCTCGATGGTGGTCACCAGGCCGGATGCTCTGCTCGGCCGCGTCATGACATGCTGTCCCGCATGATCATCGAGGGAACGGCCGCCGCCGGCTACGAGGCCGTGCGGGAGGCGTTCGCGGCCAATTTCACCGAGCAGGGCGACGTCGGCGCCGCGGTCTGCGTGTACCTGGACGGGCGGCCGGTGGTCGATCTGTGGGGCGGAACGGCCGATCCCGATACCGGGCGACCGTGGCAGCGCGACACCTTGCAGCTGGTCTATTCGGCGACGAAAGGCGTCGTCGCCACCATCGCGCACCTGCTCGCGCAACGGGGCGAATTCGATCTCGACGCTCCGGTGGCGCGCTACTGGCCGGAATTCGCGGCGGCGGGTAAGGCCGACATCCCGGTGCGCTGGCTGCTGACGCACCAAGCGGGCCTCGCGGCGCTGGACAAGCCGGTCGAACTGGGTGACGCACTGGCCTGGACGCCGATGGTGGACGCACTGGCCGCGCAAGCGCCGAATTGGCCCCCCGGCACCGCGTTCGGGTATCACGGGCGCACCTACGGCTGGCTGGTCGGCGAAGTGATCCGCCGCGTGTCCGGTCGCACGCCCGGCCGGTTTCTCGCCGAGGAGATCGCGGGTCCGCTCGATATCGACTTCTTCATCGGCCTGCCACCGTCCGAGCAGGCCCGGGTCAGCCGCTTGGTATTCGCGCCCGCGCCCGACTTGACCGCGGTGCCCGAGGACGCCGTTCCCGAGTCGCTGCGTCCGCTGCTCGCGGCGATGCGTGATCCGCAGGCCCTGGTCAATCGGGCCTTCCAGATCACCGACCCGGCGGACATCGACTTCAATTCACCGGCCGTCCAAGCCGCGGAACTGCCCGCGAGCAACGGCATCGGCACCGCCCGCGGCCTGGCGCGTCTGTACGCGGCGCTCGTCGACGAGGTCGAGGGCACGCGCCTGCTCACCGCCGACACTCTCGCCGCTGCCAGCCGGGAACAGGTCGCGGGCACCGATCACGTCCTGATGCTGCCCGGCCGTTATGCCTCGGGGTACATGCTGCCCACCGCGGAACTGCCACTGGGCGGAGCCGCCTCGTTCGGCCATCCGGGCCGCGGCGGCAGTCTCGCGTTCGCCGATCCCGAACGCCGTCTCGCCTTCGCCTACGTCACCAACCACATTGTCGAAGGCGCGCTCGATCTGCGCGCCCGCAACCTGGTCGACGCGCT
This sequence comes from Nocardia sp. NPDC059691, assembly GCF_042733915.1. Lineage (NCBI taxonomy): Bacteria > Bacillati > Actinomycetota > Actinomycetes > Mycobacteriales > Nocardiaceae > Nocardia > Nocardia sp. NPDC059691. The sequence goes on from NZ_JBHWFB010000011.1 coordinate 229,031, forward strand.
GAACGGCGCGCACGCGACCGTGCGCTGAGCGTTCGCTCCGCCGCGACGCGCGCGGGCTTACCCGGTCACCGGGTGCGGCGGTTCAGCGCACGGTCACGTGCACGTCGACGAGTCCGGCGAGCCGGTCGGCGATCCGCGTGGTCGTCGCGTCGTCACCGCCGAGTGCCACGCGCATCCGCGCCGTGCCGGTCGCTGGATCGGTGGTCACGGTCAACTCGTGGCAGGTCTCTCTGCCGTGGATGTGTCGCGGGCGTTGCCGGCTCGCCCGTCCTCGATCCCGTGGTGAGGACGGACCGTTCTGGCACGGCGCCTGATAGGGCGCGCGTGCGGATCATGATCTCAACCCGGAGCGGGTGGCGGGTCGCGCCGGATCCCTGGCTGCCGTACCGGTCAGCGCAGCGTACGGATCCAGCGGCGCGTATCGGCCGGATCTATGACGTCGTCGACTTCCAGAACGGTGGCGGCGGTGAGAGCCTTGCCGTTGGCGTAGGCGAGCTGGACCAGGTTGTCGAACGCCTGCTGCCGCTCGCCCGGATCCTCGATGGCGGCCAGCTCTTTCGCGAACCCGAGGCGGACCGCGCCCTCCAGGCCCATGCCGCCGATCTCGCCGGTCGGCCAGGCGATGACGAACCGGGGAGCGCGGAACGAGCCCGCCGCCATGGCCTGAGCGCCCAGACCGTAGCCCTTGCGCACGATGACGGTGCCCAGCGGCACCGACAGCGCGGCGGAGTCGATGAACAGGCGGCTGAACTTCGTCACCGTGGCGTCCTTCTCCGCGTCGGGGCCCACCATGAAGCCCGGTGTGTCGCAGAAGGAGACGATCGGCAAGCCGTGCTCGTCACACAGACGTAGGAACATGCTGAGCTTGTCGGCGGCCGGAGCATCGATCGCCCCGCCGTGATGATGGCAGTCGTTGGCGATCAAACCGAACGGCCGTCCCTCGACCCGGATCAGTGCGGTAATGATCCCGGCCGCCCAGTCGCGGCGCAGCTCCAGCACCGACCCGACATCCGCGACGGCCTCGATCGCGGCACGAATATCGAACGCACGCAGGCGATTCTCCGGAACCACGTGCCGCGCCAGCCGCGGGTCCGGCGCGGTCCATTCCTCGATGTCGCCTTGGAAGTAGGCGAGATAGCGCCGCGCGGTGGCGACCGCCTCCGCCTCGTCCGCGGCCACGATGTGCACGACGCCGTTGCGACGCTGCACCTCGACGGGGCCGATGTCCTCCGGGGCGTAGACGCCCAGGCCGCCGCCCTCGATCATGGCGGGGCCGCCCATGCCGATATTCGCGTCGGGAGTGGCGATCACGACATCGCACATGCCGAGCAGCGCCGCGTTGCCCGCGAAGCAGCGTCCGGACACGATGCCGATCAGCGGAACCCGGCCCGAGAGTGCGCCCATCGCGCGGAAGGTGGTCACGTCCAGACCGGAGATGCCGGGATAGTCGGTGTCGCCCGGTCTGCCGCCGCCGCCCTCGGTGAAGAAGATCACCGGAAGCCGTTGTTCGCGTGCGAGTTCCAGCATGCGGTCGGTCTTGACGTGGTTGCGCATCCCTTGGGTGCCCGCCAGCACCGTGTAGTCGTAGGACAGCACCACCGCGCGCGAGCGGCCGGGACCGAATCGCTCGGCGCCGACGGTGGCCACGCCCGCGATCAGGCCGTCCGCGGGCGTGTTCGCGATCAGGTCCTCCGGACTGCGACGCAGGCGCTGGGCGGCCACCGCGAGCGCGCCGTACTCCACGAAGCTGTCCGCGTCGACGAGGTCGGTGATGTTCTCTCTGGCGGTGCGCCGCCCGAGCCGATGGCGTTTGGCGACCGCCTCCGGCCGGGCTTCGTCGAGCACTCCCCGTCGGCGGGCGTGGACTTCGGCGAGGTCGGCGCGCACCGCATCCAGGTCCACCGCGGTGTGATCCACGACCGCGCCCTCGTGCTCGGCGGGGACGAAGGTCAGCAGCGGCGCGTGCGAATCGACGACCGCGCCGATCGCCGCCACGTGGCGGCACACGCGCATGTCCTGCTCGGCGCGCACCACGTGCTGCATCTTCATCGCTTCCAGCACCGCGACCTCGCCGCCCGCCGCGACAACGACGCCGGGCTCGGTGAGCGCGACCACCGTGCCACCCATGGGCGACCGCACCGCCTCCTCGTCGCCGTCCAGCGTCACTTCGGCGGCCGCGCTCTCTTCCCGGTCGGGCGCAGCGGGCACGACGACGGCGAAGTCATCCGCCCGCCGGACCAATTCGTCGACGTTCCGCTCGAACCACGTGGTCGGCACGACGCGGCCCTCCGACAGATCCGTCAAGATCGCGCGCAGCACGGCGATATTGGTGTCCACCCCGGTCACGACGGTCTCGGCCAGCGCGTCGGCGCACCGGCGCAGCGCGGCCGGATAGGACGGTCCGCAGGCGATGACCTTGGCCAGTAACGAGTCGAAGCGCGCGTCCTGCCGCATACCGGTGAACGCGGCCGTGTCGACCCGTACGCCGACTCCGGTCGGTGGCGCGAACCGGGTCAGCGTGCCGGTGCCGGGCAGCACGTCGCCGCCCGCGGTGACGGTTTCGGCGTTCAGGCGCGCCTGCACCGCGTAACCGCGCGCGGAACCGGGATCGGGGAGCGCGAGATCGGCCAGCGTGGCGCCGCGGGCGAGATCGCATTGCACCGCCACCAGATCGATTCCCAGAACCGCTTCGGTGACGGTGTGCTCGACCTGCAGCCGCGGGTTGACCTCGAGAAACCACGCCTCGTCGCCGCGCGCCAGGAATTCGACGGTGAGGACACCGCGGCAGCCGACGGATTCGGCGAGCCGGACCGCCCAGCGATGCAACCGCTCGCGCAACCCGGCCGGCAATTCGGGGGCGGGCGCGACCTCGAGCAGTTTCTGCTGCCTGCGCTGCACGCTGCAATCGCGGTCGCCGACCGCCGCCGCCACGGGTCCGTCGGTGACGATCTGAACCTCGATGTGCCGCGCGCCGGTGATCAGCGCCTCCGCGTAGACCGCGTCGTCACCGAATCCGGCCAGCGCCTCCGCGCGGCAGCGTTCGAACACCTCCGGGAGGCGGGCCGCGTCGCGCACCGCACGCATACCGCGCCCGCCACCGCCCGCCGCGGCCTTCACCATCACCCCGTCGGGGTGCGCGGTGAGCAGTGCCCGCACCTCGGCGATGTCCGCGCCGCGGCGGCTCGCCGGGATAACCGGGACACCCGCGCGCTCGGCCGCCGCGCGTGCCGCGGTCTTGTCGCCGAAGATTTCGAGCGCTTCGGGCGACGGACCGGCGAACACGAGTTGGGCCGCCGCGCACGCCTTCGCGAATTCGGCGCTCTCGCTGAGGAATCCGTAGCCGGGGTGCACCAATGCGCCGGGGCCCGCCTTCCTCGCCGCCGTGACGACGGCCGCGACATCGAGGTAGGCGGAGGCTCCCACGCCGGGCAATGGCACGGCATCGTCGGCCAGCCGGACGTGCAGCGCGTCTCGTTCCTCGGCGGTATGCACCGCGAGGGTTCGCCAACCCCGTTCCCGGGCGGTGCGCAACACGCGGACCGCTACTTCTCCCCTGTTCGCCACGACGACCTGCATGCCGCCCAGTCTGGTTGACATTGACGTCAACGTCAATATGAGTCACCATATCGGCGTGACCCAGTCCACCTGGTCGGTGCGCGCCGCGCGGGAGCGCTCGCACACCTCCCGGCACCGTGATCTGCTCGACGCCGCGACCCGCGTGTTCGCGGAGCGCGGCTACGACAACACCACCGTCGCCGCCATCACCGCGGAGGCCGGCGTCTCCCGCGCGACGATGTACGTGTACTTCGCCTCCAAGGAGGAGATCTTTCTCGCGCTGGCCGAGCGGGTGCGCGACGACTTCCTCGCTGCGCAGGAGCCGGGCATCGAGGATGACGATCCGCGAAAGATGTTGCGCGCCACCATCGAATCCTTCGCCACGGCGGTCGCCGCGGCGGGACCTCTGCTGCGCCTGATCGATGAGCGCGGATCCGTGGACCCCAAAGTGGCGGCGCTGTCCGAGGAGATCACCGAACGGCCGATCCGCCGCTTCACCCGGTATCTCCAGCGTCAACTCGACGCGGGCCGCATCACCCCGGTGGCGACGCCGCGGGTGATCGCGGAAACGATCGGCTACACCCTCACCGCGGGCATCCTCGCGCGTCGGACCGCCGACGAATCCAGCCGTGCGGAGTATCGCGACGCCATGGGAAAGGTCGCGGAAACCCTGCTCGGCCTGTAGCCCGTCACCGCCTGACCTGCGTCATTCTTTTCCCTGCTGTTCGCCGCCACCGCACCGCGAGAGCCGTGCATCACGCATTCAATTGACTTACAGCGCGATTGAACCCGTCGAGCACCGCGTCCAATATGGCTGGACCGGGCGCTCCCCTCGGTTTGTCCCGTGGCTCCAGGGGTAGGCCGATTCGCGATAGCTCCACCCGGACCGGACACCCACGTCGACTTTTCCCGAGGAGAAGCAGTCATGAATCAGCCCCACGACACCACCGACAAGGACGACTCGCACGAAACCTCGAACGCGCGAGAAAAGGGCATTCTCGAAGGCCACTCCGAGAATGCCGGCAATCTGGCGGGCCCAGGGCCCCACACCGACCGAGACGAAGACCCCGATACGTGAACCCGCGAAGCCGGGCCGACGCGAGGATCAGCGTCGTGAGATTCCGGGACGCCGCTGGTCACGCGTTCGAAGCGAGGTCTTCGATTCGACGCCGTCCCGCCGAAGCTGCCGCCAACAGTTCGTCGGCCGCGCCGCCGGGCGGGCGCGGGTTCGATCATCGCTGCGCAACCGGCCAGTTCAGCTCGGTGCGCAGATCCGTGGGGTCCATGTCCGGAGCGGGCTTGGTCAGGTAGACCTCCCACCGCAGCGGCTCCGCGGCCAGTCCCTGCTCATCGATCCAGGCCCGCAGGTGTTCCCAGGCGGCAGCCAAGCCGTCGAATCCACCGGCGTGCACGATCCTCGCCACGCGGCCCGCGGGCAGGCAACCGGCCCTGACGTCGCGCTCCGGGCGCAGGTCCCGGTCGACCGCGAACCCCACCTCCAGGTCCAGCGCGGCATCGGACTCCGCCCGATACACGCAGAATGCCGGCCCCTCGATCGTCGCGCCTTGTCCGGCGACGACCTCCGGCAGGATCCGGAACGACCGGTCGAAGAAGTCTCGCAAGCCCGCGGGTGGGACACGGTCACGGATAACCGCCGTGGTGACCTCCGGGACATCGAGCAATTCGGGATCGGCCGTGGAGGCGGCAGCCAGGTCGTCGGTCATGATTCTCCTTGATCAGCTCACGGATACTCCATCACCAACGACGCCGTGACCGCCGGAAACTCATCGGTGCCGCCGTGCGCCGGGTCTCATGGTCACGGGCTCGAGCCGAAACAAGCGAAGCTTTGTACCCGCCGGTTCAATCTAATATTCGTCAGCGTACTAGACTGCGGGAGTGGCAGCAGTGACATCGCAAGCCGGACAGGCGGCTTCGCGCGGGCGGATCGACAAACGGCAGGCGATCCTGGACGCCGCGTTCGCGGTCTTCGCACGCCGCGGTTACGCGCAGGCGTGTGTGCAGGAGATCGCCGAGGCGGCAGGCGTCGCCAAGCCGACCATCTACAACCACCTCAACGACAAGGAAACCCTGTTCCGGCACACGCTGGCGGCCGCGGGCGACGCGGTGCTGGCCGAGAACCTGGCGGTGGTGGAACGGTTGCGCAACCCCGGCCCCGACTTGCGCGCCACGCTGGAGGACCTGGCGTACCGGCTGATCCGGGTCTGCTGCTCCGAGCGATCCCGGTCGCTGCGGTGGCTGACCTACGGGCAGGTCGCCCAGTTCCCCGACCTGATCGACATCGTGGTGAGCCGCACGTCCGACCAACTGGCCGATGCGCTGGCCGATCGGCTGGCGCGCCTGTCGCTGTCCGGCCGCTTGCGCGCGTGCGACCCGGCCACCGCCGCGGAACAGTTCCTCGCGCTGATCACCGGCCCGATGGAGGGCCGCTCACGGCTGGGCACGCGCAAGGTCTCCACCACCGAGATGCGCGCGGTCGCCACGACGGGGGTCGACACCTTCTTGCGCGCCTACGAAGCGCCGGAAAACTCGTGAGCCCGTAGCCCTTCCGCTTCGACACGGCATTCGCCTCCACCGTCGACGCGCAGGAGCGCACCGCAGCCGCCACACCCCGGTGAGAGCCGCAGCGCACCCGCGAAGTCCTGCTGCCGCCGAATTCGACACCGAACGACTCACCGTGCGATACCTTGTCGCCGGGGAAAGGACCGACGTGACCGGCGCACCCGAAGATCTGCTCGCGACCATCGAAGCCGAGCGGGCGATCTACCGCACGTTTTATCACTTCTTCCGACTCGCGGACACCGGGGAGAGCGAACGTTTCGTCGAATGTTTCACACCGGACGCGCTGATCGAGTACCGGATCATGCCCGGCCCGGTGGTGCGCTTCCACGGACGCGACGAGTTCACCGCGTACATGAGCCGCGCGCCGAAATCCCAGCGCGCCATGGTGGCGCATGTCGCCGGGCAGGCCACCATCGAGTGGACCGAGGACGGCCCGCTGCTCACCGCCTACGCCACGGTATGGCATTGGTTCACCACCAGGGAATTCGCCGACACCAACCGCCCCGCGGACTGGACCACCATCGGCCTGGTGCAGGACAGATACGAGAAATACGACGGCGAGTGGCTGATATCCCACCGCGACGTACGGCCCGTCGCGGGCCGGGTCGCCGCCGGACGCGGCCCGGCCTGAACTCGCCCCTTCTCGCCCATTTCCCGGCACTTCGCCGCCTTCACGCGACGCGACACCGACTTCTGTGATCGCGAACGCCCGTTCCCGGATGACTTGGCGGTCGTGTCGCCGTTCGCGCCCGCGCGATGACGGCTCGGCGCACGCCACCGAGTTCGCCCATCGGAGTGTCACAACCACCGACACCGCGAAATTCTTTACCGCGCAGGTCAGAAGGGTCGGCAAATCCGCCGCGCCACAATGTCGTCCGCCCGCCTGGACCGTCGCCGGGAGTTGGCCGAAGCGGAGACCTGGTCACCAACGCGGTAACTCTTGGTGAACGATTCGTGCAACGCGAGGGTCCGCCGTATCCTTGGATCCGTTGGGAAAGAGGGGTGATGACCGAACGACCTATGTCATCGCCGCCTACCCTGACCTCCACATTCCCCGCCGCGATCGCATAGCGCTGGCGAAATACTCCCTCCCGCAACGGTTTCCATCGACGATGCGATGTCCACCATCTTCGGCATCGCAGCTCATGCCCAGTGACGACAGTCCAGCGGCAAGGTCTCCTGCGGGCATTTTGGCAACCCTTCAGTAACCCGCAGGCGGGTAGGCCGATGGTTGCCAAATAGCTTGTATCTATTGAGGTTTGGCTATCAATTGCTACAATCGAACCGTGCACCGTTAGTTTAGCTAATCAGTGGCAAAACTTGATTCGGACGCGTCGAAGACCGCGGCTCGCCCGGAGTCCTTCCACCACTGAGGCGGGCGCACGATCCGTTGTCGGCAGTTCCAGGGAGTTCGCTATGGACAATCCGCATGTTCTGGTCATCGGTGGCGGCCCAGCCGGGTCCACCACCGCAGCCCTGCTCGCGAAATCGGGGGTCCGGGTGACCCTCCTGGAACGAGATAAGTTCCCGCGCTACCACATCGGCGAGAGCCTGTTGGCTTCGGTCCTGTCGACCTTGCGCGTCTCCGGCGCCTACGACGCGGTGGCCGCACACGGCTTCCAGATCAAACGAGGTGGCCACTTCCAGTGGCAGGACGACAACTGGTTGCTGGACTGGTCCAAGCTCGTGGACGCCGAGGCCTGGTCCTGGCAGGTCCAGCGCGACGTCTTCGACGAACTGCTGCTGCGCAACGCCGCCGAGCAGGGCGCGCGGGTGATCGAGCAGGCCACGGTCACCAACGTCCTGTTCGAGGGCGACCGGCCGACGGCCGTGGAATGGACCGTCGACGGTGACGACGAAGTGCACACCACCGAGATCGACTTCCTCGTCGACGCCTCCGGCCGCGCGGGCGTGCTGGCCAAACACCAGGTCGTCGATCGGCAGCAGCATCCCGCCTTTCGCAACGTCGCCGTGTGGTCGTATTGGGAAGGCGCACACCTACATCCGGACAGCCCGGAGGGCGCGATCAACGTCGTCTCCACGCCGGAGGGAGGTTGGTTCTGGAACATTCCGCTCTCGAACGGCCGCCACAGCGTCGGCTATGTCGTCTCGGCGCGCAAAGCCGCTCCCAAACTCCGCGAACTCGGCCGAGAGGCGTACTACGCACAGACCATCGCCGACAGCGCGGCGATGAGCAAGTTGCTCGTCGGTGCGCGGCAGGTCGCGGAGGTCAAGGCGGAGCAGGACTACTCCTACACCTCCGACCGGTTCAGCGGTCCGGGCTGGGTGGTCGTCGGCGACGCGGCCTGCTTCCTCGATCCGCTGTTGTCCAGCGGCGTGCATCTCGCGACGTACTCCGGCCTGGTCGCCGCGGCGGCGATCGCGACGATCCTGCGCGGCGAACTGAGCGAGTCCGCCGCGCTGGCCTTCTACGAGGACGCCTATCGCCGGGCCTACACGCGATTCCTCGTCCTGGTGTCGCGGATGTACGAGCAGTATGTGGGCTCGGAGGAGTATTTCGCGCACGCGGGCACCTTGACCACCGGGCACAGCGGCGACACGAAGCAGGCTCAGTTCACCGAGATCATGGCCGGCCTGACCGACATGGACGAGTCCTCGGGCGTGCAACAGCGCGCCGCGACCGCGACCATCATCTCCGCGGCCGAAGGTCTGCACGCGGAGTCGGCGAACCTCGAGTACATGGGCCACCTCGACATGTCCGTCGTGTGGGATCACTGGCGCGATCCGTTGGCGGACACGACGACCGGCCAGTTGCGCATCACGACCGAGCCGGTGCTCGGCCTCACCGATCGGCCGCGGACCGAAGCGGAGATCGCCGCCGTGGCTCGTCCCGTTCTTCCACCGACGGCTGCCACCACCCTTTAGCGCCGGTACCGGCACGGATTTCTCGTGACAGGCACTGCACGGAGCCGGTCGTGACGATCACGCACACCGGCCCCGAACCACCGGGTGATCGCCCGCCCGGTGGTTCGGGATTGCGCACCCACGACGAGATCGGGCGATTCGACCACCCGCTGACCAGGATGCTGCTGGCGAGTGACGGATTCACCACCCCCGCGCTGGCGGCGATTCTTCGCACCGACCTGCAGGTGCGGGTATTGCGTCAGGACGACATCGCGGCCGGTCGGCTGCCGACCACGGTCACCGACGCTCTGGGGGTATCCGGTTCCGATCGCGTCATCGTCCGCCGCTCCTGCCTGGTCAACGCCGAGTTGGTCACCGCATCCATCAATTACGTCGTCGCGGTGCGCGCGGGCGCGGCCGCTTCCGGTATGGACGATGTGCGGGTGCCGATCGGGACCGGACTCATCTCCCGTGGCGTATCCCAGCGGCGGCATCTCCTGCGGACCGGCGTGGTGCGGTGGCCGGACGGTCGCCTCTGCGCGGCACGGGCATACGTCATGACGCTCGGGGATCGGCCGCTCTGCTACATCCGGGAGTCGTTCAACCCGGACGTCATCCCACCCGACCACGCCGCCACGGCCGGTGCCGATCCGCCTTGGGCCGACGAACCGGAACCCGCGCGGCCGGGGTCGTTCCTGGTCGCGAGCCGACTGTTCGAGGCGCACGAATTCCTGGGCAGCGTACAGCGGGGTGCGGACTCCGCAGCGCCACCCGTCCGCTTGCGGCATTCGCGGCCCGGGCCCATACAACCCCACGAATGTGAGGTCCTCACAGCGGATTTGGCGAAGGCAGCACGGGGAGATGGTTTCGTCCTGCACCTCGGTGGCCGCGACGACGCCTCTGCTGGAGCCGACACCAGAACGGTTGCCGCGCGCAGGGCACTGACGTACGCGGCGGCCGCGGTCATGACCCATGGGCTGGGAGCAGCGACGGTCACCATCGAACGAGCGCCCGGACGACACCACGGCGACCTCCGCGCTGTCGCGGCGCTCGACGAGTGGCCCGCCGACCGCTTGCCGATCACGCTGTGCGTGAACATTTTGCGCCGCGCCGCCGACCGGTCGCACGATCCGGTGCGACGCGACCTGCTCCGCGCGGTGAGCGGGCTGTTGCCCGTCGCCGCGATCGCACCGCCGGGCGCCAGTGAACTGCACAATTGGCTACCGCTGCTGCGCATCTCCCGCGAACCGGTCGTCCCGCCCGGCCAGGGACCCGACGAACGATGGTGGGATCGCTCGGCACACCTTTTGTGGCTCGACGATCGGGCGGGGGCTCTCGCCCACGACCGAATGCGGGTCGCCATCCATGCCGGTAACCCTGTCGCGGTGGCACTCGGCTCCGCCACTACGCCGGACGACATCGAGTTCCTCTGTCGCACATTGAATCCGCGGAAAGAGCCGGGGCGGCTCACACTGGTCCCCCGATTCGGCGTCGCCCGTACCCTCGATACGCTTCCGTCCTTGTTCGCCGCGGCCGCCGCGTGTGACACACCGATCTGCTGGGTGTGCGATCCGATGCCGTCCACGCGCATGCCGCACGGCGGCGACTTCGGCGGCGACTTCGGTGCCGACGATGTCGCCGACGTGATTCGCGCGTTCTTCGACACGTGCCGAACGACCGGCACCGTTCCCGGCGGCCTGCATCTCGAATGCGGCCCCGACCCCGTCGAAACGCTTCATCGCGTCATCGCCGCGCTCGAACTGCGGGCCGCCTGGTCACCGCGATGACACGAACTCCCGGCGCGGCGCCGACGGTCCGGTAACGAGAGCCGCGCCACCGCGGGAATCGTTCGCCGGGCACTCTGCGGCGCTCCGGGACTTCGCAGCGCTTGCACGAACAGCGCGGGTCGCAGCGGCGAGTGTCGGTGTGGCGATCGAGCGACGGATTTATTGCCAGCAGCGGGAATCGGATATCGAAGTCGGCGCTATATCATCACCCGGTTCCGTGGACATTGGGCTGCCCTTCTCGGTGTCTGGTTCGATGACACGGAACCGATCACCCATATCGCACAGACGGACAGCTGAGGAATCGAACGAGCTGTCCATATACGACCAGAACCATCGGTAAGTTAGAGACAGATGTTCGCTCTGGTTCTCGCAGCTGCGGATCGGCTACGCTATACCGCTGAGTAGCAATCCATCCGCGCGCGTTTACGGTCGACGATCACGCGCGGAGCCCGTCGCACCCGAGCTCGCGTGCTCGAATTTCGGAATAATTTCGATTCACTTGCTGGCCCAAGCGAATCCGTGGGATTCGCGATCGAACCGCTACACTTTCGTTATTCTTCGGAACGGGTACAGGTGAGGTGCCGCCCGGGTCGGGCGGGGCCGTGTCAGAGGGTAGGCATTTTCCAGCCGTGAGCAAGTGGTCAGAGCTGCGCGAATCCGCTATGGGAGTGGTTCGGTCGAGCCGGCGTGATGTCCGTGGTCGAGTGAGTGTCCGGGTACGCCTGCTGGCGATCGTGCTCATATCGAGCGTCACGCTACTCATCATCGGTGTGGGCGCGGCCGGCTATCTGGTGCGATCCGCCCAGGCGGCCAAGGAATGGGCGGAGCTGGCCAGCAGCACGACGGCACCGGCCGTCCTCATGGTCCAGGCGTTCCAGGAGGAGCGTCGCCTGTCGCTGTTGTCCCTGGCCGGTGACACCGAAGTCGCCCGCGGGCTCGCCGCCGCACGCCAGCGTTCGGACGCGGCGCTGGCGGGGGTGATGGCGAAAGGCGATGCCGCCCGCAAACTGAATCCCGGCGGGTCCGCCTCCGATATCGAGGGCTACAACAAGCTGTTCGCGATGGTTCCGACGCTGCGCGGCGGGGTCGACACCCGGCAGGCCGCGCCGCACGAGGTTTTCGAAGTCTTCAGCGGGGTCATCGGCACGATCATCGCCGCGTCGACCCTCGCCGCCCGGGTGGCGCCGGAAGCCGACATCGCCATGGAACTGAACTACGGCGTCGAGCCCCTACGCGCGGCCGAAGCCCTGTCGATGGCGGACACCCTGGGCGCGGTGGCGCTGACCGTCGGCGAGAACACTCCCGCGCAATTGACCGAATTCAGCCGGTTGGTAGGCGAATTCCGCAGTGAGGTCGCCTACTCCGGCCGCGTGTTGAAGAACAAGCGACTCGCCCAGCTCCAGGAGATCACCGCCGGACCGGCCTATCAGAAGCTCGTCGCGATGCAGGACGCGGTGCTGGTGCGCGGTCCGGTGGAGGCGGGCTCCGACTCCGACGAGTCCACCGGTACCGGCAGGACCCAGAGCGGCCGCTCGGCCTCCAGGACCACGTCGTCGTTGCCCATGGGTGTCGCGGCCTGGCAAGAAGCCTCCGGCCAGGTCTCGGCGGCCCTGCTGAAGCTCTGGGACGACCAGAGCCGCGACGCGCACCAGATCGCGCGGGAGCGAGGCGATGAAACCGCGCGGCATTCCATGCTCGGTGGCGCGGGGGTGCTGTTGGTCGCGACCATCGCCTTCCTCGCGGCGTTGATCATGGCCAATCGCTTCATCGGGCGAATGCGGCGATTGCGGCGCGACACACTGGAACTGGCGGACCAGCAGCTGCCCGATCTCATGGGCAGGCTCGGCCGAGGCGAAAGCATCGACTCCGAGGCCGGGTTGGCCCGACTGGATTTCGGTTCCGACGAATTGGGCCAGGTGGGCGACGCCTTCAACCGCGCCCATGTCGCGGCCGTATCCGCCGCGGTCGCCGAGGCGAAGACGCGAACGGGCGTCAACGCGGTATTCCTCAACATCGCCCATCGCAGCCAGGTCGTGGTGCACCGCCAGTTGGCGCTGCTCGACCAAGCCGAACGCAAGGAGGAGAACGCCGACCAGCTCGAGCTGCTGTTCCAGCTCGACCACCTGGCGACGCGGGCCCGCCGCAACGCCGAGAACCTCATCATCCTCGGCGGCGAGAAGCCGGGTAGACGCTGGCGCAAGCCGGTTCCACTGATCGATCTGGTCCGCGCCGCCGTCGCCGAAAGTCTCGACTACGCCAGGATCCAGACCGGCAGGCTGCCGGAACTCCAGGTGTCGAGCAACGCCGTCGCCGACCTGATCCACCTGATGGCCGAGCTGATGGACAACGCGACAGCCTTCTCACCCCCGCAGGCGCGGGTCGAGGTGTCCGGCGTCGTGGTCGGGCGCGGCGTCGCGGTCGAGATCATCGACCAGGGCTTGGGCATGTCGGAGGCCGACTTCGCCGCGCGCAACGAACTGCTGTCCACCCCACCGGATTTCAGTGTGGTGACTTTGTCCAGCGACACCAGGCTCGGATTGTTCGTCGTCGCGAAACTGGCTCACCGGCACGGTGTTTCGGTACGTCTGGGTGAGTCGGCCTACGGCGGCGTGCGGGCGGTGGTGCTCATTCCGAGCGCACTCCTGCGGTCGGAGACCTCGCCGCGCGAGCAGAGCGACGCTGACCCCATCGAGCCCGTGCGGCCGCAGGCGCCGGACGACCTCCCGCCTCGACCGGCGCCGGTACCGGGCCGATCGGCATGGTTCACCCCGGCCTCCGAGCAACAGGCCCCGGCACCGACCCCGCACAGCGACGACCGTGGCTTCGACACCGCGGCCACACCAGATCCCGGTCCGGCCGCGGACGCCAGGCCGCCGCTCCCACGCCGCCGCCGTCAATCTCCCCAGGAGCAGGAGCAGACGGCGCCCGCCGCCCCGATACGACAGCGGACCGCCGATGAAGCACGCAATCTGATGAGTGCCATCGAGAACGGCACCCGCCAGGGACGCCGGAAGCGTCCCGACTTCGATTAGTCCGCAATCCCCCTCTGCAGAAGGCGACGATGACTACTTCCCAGGGAACCGGCCTCGGTTGGCTGCTCGACGAGCTGGTCACCGGATTGGTCGGAGCGAAATCCGCGGTGCTGCTGTCTTCCGACGGGCTGCTGATCGGCCATTCGGCCCAACTGGACAAGGCCGACGCCGAGCGGTTCTGCGCGATGACATCGGCGCTGCACAGCCTATCCCGCAGCGTCGGCCACCATTTCGACGCAGGCGGCGTCTGCCAGACGGTGGTGGAACTCGACCACGCCGTGCTGTTCGTCACCACGGCCGGAACCAACGCCTGCCTGGCACTGCTGGCGTCCGAGACCGCCGATATGGGTATGGTGGCCTACGAAATGAATCAGACGGTGCAGCGAGTCGGAACACATCTGTCGGTCGACACGCGCCCGCACCCACCCGCTTCGACACAGCCATGAGTTATCAGCACGATCCCTGGTACGAGGAAGACGCCGGTCCGATGGTCCGGCTCTTCGCCATCACTCGCGGCCGGGGTCGTGCCGTGCGCCCGGAACTGAACTTGGTCACCCTGGTGGTCGATGGCGCGCCGGGCACCGCACTGCGGCGCACCGAACCGGAATACGCCGCCATCGTGCAGCTTTGCCGCACCCCGCAGTCGGTAGCGGAGGTGTCCGCGCGATTGAACCTGCCGCTGACGATGACGAAGGTCCTCATCGGCGACCTGCTCGACGACGGCAGGCTGATCTACCGGTCGGCGGAGCCCACGGTCGGGTCCGAATCGGATCTCGGTCTCCTGCGCGCGGTGCTCGACGGCATTCGCGCGCTCTGACCCGACCCCGGCCGGTATTCAGCTCAACCGCGCGACAAGCCTTTTCGCGTTCATGTAGGCGATCGCCTCGATCGAGACCATGGGGTTGACGCCCGACGCGGTGGGGAAGCTGGAGGCGTCGGCGACGACGATGTTCGCCACCTCCCACGTGGCGCCGTCCGGGTTGGTGGCCGAGGTTTCCGCTGAGCCGCCCATCCGCGCCGAACCCATGATGTGCAGTGCGCCCAGGGAGCATTGCCCCGGTCCGTACCCGGCGGCCCGGCACGCGGCGGCGAAATCGGCGTGCGAGCCGCGGCGGCCCGGTTCGTAGGAGACGCCCGCTTGGTGCCCGGAGAAGATGCGCTGCGCACCCGCTGCTTCCAGAATGCTCGCCGCCCCCTCGAACCCGGTGTGCAAATGGGCGGCATCGTAGTCCGACAACCGGTAGTTCACGATCGGCTCACCGCCGCGATCGACGGACACGGTGCCCGAATCGCGGTCGCGCGTGATGATGCCGATCGCGTTCGAACGCGCGAAATCGAGCATGGTGGTCCGATGGTTCTCCGCGCCGCGCCAGCTCATGAACCCGGTGGCGAGACCGGGATGAATCGGCCCGGTCTCGTAGATCACGCCGTAGCCGTTGCCGTCCAAATCGCTGTGCTCGCGGCAGATCCGGGTCTGCAAGCCGCCCTCCCACGGCCGGATCTCTTCCTCGAACACCCCGAACACCGCGGCCGCCGGGTGCAGGCGCAGATGGCGGCCGATGTTCTGGTTGCGCAGCCCGGAGCGCCGCAGCAACGCCGGAGTCTGGATCGCACCGGCCGCCACCACCACCGCACGAGCGCGCACCTCGATCGCCACGCCGTCGGACGTGACCGCCGAAACGCCTTCCGCGCGACCATTTCGCACACTGATCCGCCGCACGTCGGCGTCCACGACCAGTCGCGCGCCCCGATCCGCCGCGTCGGCGAGCCAGGTCTTGGTCACCGACTGCTTGGCGCCCAGGCGGCAGCCGTAACCGCACCGGCCGCACTCCACACCGGCGTCGCAGGCGTCGGTCACGTTGCGCGGCAACGTGTCCACCGCCCAGCCGAGCGCGCGGGCGCCGCGCTCGAGAACGCCGTCGCGAGCCGACAGCACCGACCGCCGATCGGTGACACCGAGCCGCCGCCGCACCACGTCGAGCGCGTCGCCGAATTCGTCCTCGGCGAACTGGGCGGCGCCCAGGGCGGCCCACTCCGCCCGGACATTCTCCGGCGTCGGCAAAGACGTACTCCAGTTGACGACCGTCCCACCCCCTAGGCACGTGCCCGCGACGAGGGTGATCTGACCGTCGGCGGTGCCCGGCGGCCCCGGTGCGTACAGGTGTTGCAACCCGTCCAGCTCGCCCGCGCCGAAATCGCGGTCGTCGTAGTAGTTTCCGCGTTCCAGCACCACGACGTCCAGGCCCGCTTCGGCCAATACCGCGGCGGCCACACCGCCTCCGGCGCCGGAACCGACGATCACTAAGTCACAGTCGAATTCGGTCGTCTCGGTGCAACGCAGCGGTGTCAACACGGGTGCGGGCGCCGTGGTCAGCGGACCGGCAGGGGCCGGATACCCGATCTCCTTCCACAGCGGATTGACGCCCGTCGGGCCGGGAGTGATGTTGTAGGACAGCAGCGACGCTTGTTTGAGCGCCCCGAAGATCACCCGCACGGATTCGAAACGCGAATCGGCCAGCCGCAGCAATGCCCGTTCCCGCTCCTCCTGCGAAAGGCGGGAGAAGCGCCGGAGACCGCTGCCGGTGAGCAGGCCGGTCAGCCGGGAATCCCACAGGTTCAGCAGCGTGGCCAGTTGCTTCTTCTCCGCCTCGCGCGGATTGCGCCCCAGCAGTTGGAAGACGGTGTCAACGGCTCCGAGCGCGCTCGCCGACGGCAGCGTCAACCCGTCGCCGGGGTTGAACGTGTCGCAGATGACGTTCATCGCCGCGCGTTGCTTGGCTGTTGGTTCCATGTCGAACAGTCCCCTTCGTTTCGCCAGTGAGTTCTATCACACGACATGAACAACCACTAACTAAAAACCCGTTTGCCCTGGTTATTTCGGATCGCGGGAAAGAATGCATGGCCACATAGCGTTCACGCCCTGATCACGATCGCGGCCGCGTAACCGACCGCCAGGAACGCGTGCACGACCGAGACGAGCGCCTTGCCGAGTTCCGCCGTCGGGTTCGCGCCGGTCCGTGGCCGCGACAGCGACCACCGGGTGAAGGTCCGCTCGGCGTGCACCGCGAGGCGCAGCAACTCGGCGCGATACGACCCGAGCAGCGGTTGGTCGCACGCGCCCAGCGCAGCGGCGGTGAGATGTGCGCAGCGACCTATCGTCATCACGACTTCGAGCACCTCGTCCGGCACCGACGTCACGAGGCGGGCGTCCGCGAGCGCGGCTGCCGCCCGGATTCGTTCGACGACGCGGCCGAGCGCCCGCCCGAGTTCGGACAACTGCGCGGCGTCGGCGGCCACGGGCTCGGACTCCAGCGCGGCGGTCAAGTTGCCGATGACCACGCCGAGCGCGTGCTCGACTCGGCGCGAGCGCTCGAGTATCCCGGAGACATCCACCGGCGAGCATCCG
Organism: Nocardia sp. NPDC059691; assembly: GCF_042733915.1. Lineage (NCBI taxonomy): Bacteria > Bacillati > Actinomycetota > Actinomycetes > Mycobacteriales > Nocardiaceae > Nocardia > Nocardia sp. NPDC059691. The sequence goes on from NZ_JBHWFB010000011.1 coordinate 246,256, forward strand.
AAGTCCGCAAGCACCGTCGCCGCCTCGACCAGGGTCGCGGCCGCCGCGCGAAAGTAGATCTCGGTAGTCGCGCTCGCCGTCGGCGTGCTCATGCCCACTCCTCGGGTAGTCCCTCGATCAGCCGCGATTGGGATGTCGACGCCGCCCGGACGGCGTCGGCCGGGTAGCGTCGACAACCTCGCGCCGCCCGGGTAGCAACCACACCGAACTACCGCAGTCGACGATAATGATTCATAACATATAGCTTCTCCATACTGGTAGATAGCCCTATATCACTTGGAACACACATTTACTTAACGGTAGGGTGAACTGCTTGTGGCCGGATCAGCTACGACCAGGCACCGGACGCGCGGGATGCGGACGAGCGGAGCGGCTTCCCTCCGCTCGCCGCGAACTCCGAGCCTTCCACGAGACCCGAAACCACCGTCCGATCCCGGCGGCCCGGCCGCACCGCCCGACGACCTGTAGGCGCACGCGCGATGATGGAACGAAGCCGATGATCGTCGAGAGGACCGACGGATGTACCGTCTGAGGCGCTGCCTGGTCGCGGTGGTCGTCTTGTTGGGAGCCGCCGGATGCGGCAACACCGAACACGAACCGCCGCCCGCCCGCGGTGAGATCGTTTCCACGACGCCCCTGCTGAGTCTGCCGCCCGAGCAGACCGCCGCCCTGTTGACCAACGGCGGAATCTCTACTCCGGTGCGCAACGGCGTCGACGCCTTCCGCATCGAGTACCGGACGATCACCCCGCACGGCGACCAAACCACCGCCAGCGGGCTGGTGGCGCTGCCGCGCACGGACTCCCGGCGGCTGCGGGTGGTCAGCTACGAGCACGGAACCATGACGCTGAAGAGCGACGCGCCGTCGGTCGACACCCGCAACCTCCCCGATCGGCTGCGCACGGTGGCCTTCGCCGCCGCGGGCTACGCGGCGACCGCACCGGACTACTTGGGCCTCGGGAACGGTCCGGGGACGCATCCCTACACCCATGCGCCCTCGGAGGTCAGCGCTTCGGCCGACCTGTTGCGCGCGACCGCTTCCCTCGTGGCCCAGCAGCGCCGAGAGCTCGATCCGGACGTGCTCGTGACCGGCTTCTCCCAGGGCGGCCACGCCGCGATGGCGCTCGGCAAAGCGCTGGCCGCCGGTGCGATCCCAGGGTTCGGGGTCGCCGCCTTGGCCCCGATCAGCGGACCCTACGACCTACGGCACGTCCAGGCGCCCGCCGCACTGGACGGGCGGGTGCTACCGGGCGCGGCGGTGCTCTTCCTCTCCTACTGGATCACTTCCATGAACCGGATCCACCACCTCTACGACGACCCGACCGAGGCCTTCCAGCAGCCCTACGCCGACAAGGTCGAAGAACTCTTCGACGGCTTCCACACCGAGATCACCATCGTGACCTCGCTGGCGCCCACCCCCGGACAATTGCTGACATCCGGGTTCATCCAGTCCGCCGCCGAGCCGACCGGCGCCACCGCGGCGGCTATCGCCGAGAGCGACCGCACCTGCGACTGGACGCCGCGGGTACCCGTTCACCTCTACGCTGCCCGCGGCGATCGCGCCGTGCCGTTTCCGAATGCCGAGCACTGCCTGCAAGCTCTCGGCAGCGGCAACGCCACGCTGCGGGACCTGGGCGACGTGGACCACGCCGGAACGGCCCGGATAGCCGTCCCCGAGATCCTCGGCTGGTTCGAGCAACAGTTCCCGCCGAGCTGACCGGTCGGATCACGCCGGCTGGGGCTGCGATTCGAAGGGTGCGTCGATCCCGTCCATGACGATCCGGATATCGAGGTTCGCGATCCGGCCCGAAGCGTCGAACTCGACCTCGCCGGCGAGACCGTCGTCGCCGAATTCCAGCAACCGGTAGTCGTCGAGGAATTCGGTGTTCAGTCCCCGCCGGGTGAGGTAGCTGTACACGGCACGCCGGTGATCCGTCAGTGGCAGTGCACCGAAGCCGTGCGCCAGCACGCGAGCGAGGCCGGAGGGGGTGGGCGCGGGCAATTCGAAGGCCGGGTGGTCGATGAGGAACGCCACGCAGGCGCCATCGATGACACCGCAGTAGGAGTTCCAGCGCCCGCAAACGATCTTCGCGGCATCCGCCATCAAGCCGGCCACCTGATAGGGCTCCGGCGCCGCGCCACCGAGGACCACGGGCAGTTCGGCCGAACACAATTCGGCGACACGGTAGCGGGACCCGAACTCGCGCACGGTCTCCGCCGCGCGCAGCAGCGACGGCGGGTAGCCCCAGGGGTTGACCCATCCCCACAGCCACGTGTCGGCATCCGCCGTTCCGAGCAGGTGGACGTCGGTGCACACGAAGGAGCCTTCGTCACCGAGGAATTCGAGCCGACGTCCGTCCAGGTCGGCCTCCAACACGTGTGCGCCGAGCACCTCCTCGAGGTGCAGGCGGTGCTCGAGCGACAGCAAGCCCGCGTCATCGAGAAGTCTCGTCAGTGGCACGGATTGGGACACCGCGTCAGCGTAGTCAACGCGGAGCCATCGCTCCGCTTCCGGACCGGCTGTCGTGCCGTGCTCAGCCCCGAGCGGTCGTGCGTCCCGGCAGCGGGTGCGGCAGGAAACCGTCGGCGAAGAACGTCATGGACCCGCACTGGTCGCACCGGTAGGCATGCTGCTGGACCACCTCCTGGCCCAGTTCGCTGGGATCGATCCGGCGCCCGGCGGGCAAATCGCTGATTCGGCTCCGATATGGGGATTTCGGCGTCACGGCTGGGACACGATACGGCCGGTCGCGCTTCACACCGGGCGGTCGTGCAGCTCGGCCATCGTCGCCTCGACCCGATCGAGCTCGCGCTCGATGACGCTGCGGTGGGCCGATGGCAACCAGAACAGCACGCGGTCGACTCCCGCTTGCTCGTAGGCTTCGAGAACCTGGAGGTCATCGGCGGGTGCGCCCATCACAACGACGTCGATCGGGCGATCGGCCCGCGTCCGCAACTCGGCGATCCGCTCGATGATCCCGGGGCCGTGATTGGGCATCCATGCGTCGCCGTACTCGAGCACGCGATCCAGCACCGTCGGGCCATTGCCGCCGACGAGGATCGGCGGGTGCGGCCGCTGGATCGGCTTGGGATCACTCCAGATCCGGTCGAACGAGATGTACTCGCCGTCGAACGAGGCCTCGTGCTGCGTCCAGAATACCTTCATCGCTCGGACGTGCTCGCCCATGCGCTTCATCCGGGTCCGTGGATCGGTGCCGTGATTCGCCATCTCTTCACGGTTCCAGCCTGCGCCGATGCCGAAGTCGAATCGCCCGCCGGACAGATGATCGAGCGACGCGACCTCCTTGGCGGTGATGATCGGGTCACGCTGGGCCACGAGCGCGATACCGGTCCCGACCCGTAGCGCTTTCGTGGCGCTCAACGCGTAGGCGCTCGCCACGAAAGGGTCATAGGTGTGCGCGTATTTTCGCGGCAGCGGCGGCGCGCCCTTCTCGCCGCGCCATGGCGTCTCCCGCGCCGCCGGGATGTGCGTATGCTCCGCCCACATCAGCCACCGATGGCCGCGTTCCTCGACGGTTCGAGCGAGCTCCGCGGGCCCGAGGCCATCGTGGGTCGGGAAGTAGGCTACGCCGGCATCCATTTGCTCGAAGTTACCCGCCGCACTCGAGTCCGCCAATGCGACTTGCCGCGGCCGTGATGCCCGGCTTCACTACCGATCACCCCGGGATGACGTACTGCACCTGAACCGAATCGGGCGAGTGGAAGATTTCCTTTGTGGTGACGGACAACTCGACGTGGCCGGGGCCGGAGGGGATGGTGGCGGAGTTGTACCACGAGCCGACCAGCTTGATCGTGGTGCTCCCCCGCGCGCCGGTGTCGACGTTGTGCCAGGAGACGTAAGCGGTGGTCGCGCAGGTGCCGATGCCCTCGAAGGCGCTGGTGAGGTGAAGTCCCTGGGAAGAGTCCTGGTCAACGTTCCCGCGAATCGTGCCGTAGCACAGGCCCGCTTCCGTCGCCGTGGTGTAGAGCACCGGGAGGTTGACGGCCTCGGCCGAGGCGGTACCGGCGAAGACGAACGCCGGGGCGCAAGCCACTACGGCGGCAGCGGCGGTCGTGGCCAATTTGGTAACTGAGCGCATGATCTTTCCCCTCTGAGTCTGCACACTGATCGACATGCCCGGATACACGGCCGCCGGGCCTCGGTACCGGGAGTTCGAGAACACCGGCCCGGCTGCACGTCTTATCCGTGATCAACCTCTAGTCGTTACGCCGCACGGCATGTACCGCAGATACAGCATCGACCCGAAGGGATTACGAGCCGAAGCTCGAGCGCATCACTGATATCGCAGCCGCCACAGCTGGTTGTCCCAGCCACGCGCGCCGAGCCGCACAGGGCGGTCGGCTAGGTCGGGGTGCTGGTCACGCAGCAGACCCCGCACCAACTCCGCGGTGATCTCGATCTCGGTGTGCGGCATGCGGCTCAATATGGCCCAATCATCATCTCGCGCTACAGAAGCTCGATTCGACCGGGCTCGGGCAGCGCGTGCGGGAGTTCGTCCGTATGCCAGGCGTACTCGATTCCGCTGAGCCAGCCGTCCTCGACCCACAGTATGACCTCGCCGATCGGTGATCCGTCGCGGTCGGTGACCCCTCCGCTGGCGAAGATCCCGTCCGGCGAACCGGATGCTCGCACCGCACCGGCCCGCACCGCCAGATCGATGCTGGGTGAACCGATACCCCAGGTGGCGACGACCCGCGAATACGGCACCTGCGCCTGGTACTCGGAGGCGCCGGGGTCGCCCGACGACAGCAGCTTCACGGCGACACCGGTTTCGAGGTCGGTCAACGTTCGCGGTGGAATCGGTGTACTCATCGGTCTCCTCGGTCTCGCCGCGTCATGAAATGTATGCGGTGCCGATGCTGAAGACACCGTCGATCATTGATATCGGCGGTACGCTGCGCGAGGAGGTCGGCAGGTCCCCCAACCCGCCGACGCAGCCGATGTAGCGCACGATATCCGTCGAAGCTCTCGGTCTCGGAAGTACTGCTGGCCGCAGAAGCGTACCTACTGCGGTCATCGATGAACACCGGCGATCGAGCAGGCGGAGCTCAAGATCGGTCGAACTCGCCGCCCCGAGCGACCGACAGAAACGCATCCCACTCCGAGGGCGTGAACACCAACGCCCCACCGTGAGGATTCTTCGAGTCACGAACCCCCACGCGCCCGCCGTCCAGATGCGCGATCTCGACACAGTCGTTTCCAGCAGCACTACGGGTGCTCTTGAACCAGTGCGCTCCGGATAGATCAACGGACACAGTCGAACTCCTTCGCTACCTGCCGCAGGAGGCGTTTGCTATTCGGCACATCCAAAGCTACTCGCTGGATTACCTCGAATCCAGCTCGGTACCGACGCACGGTGCTGGTGCGCTCCAGGTAGATGTTGCCTGTGTAGCTCTCGACATAGACCACCGGCGGCTCCAGCGGCCGACCCTCTCCGTCACCGGCGAAATCCAGGATCGTGAAGGGACCGGTCGAGACTCCCAGCGGGAAGCCTGCCCCGAAAGGAAGCACCTGCACGCGAACATTCGGCGGCAGACCGGCCAGATGGCGCAGCTGCGTCGACATCACGCGTGGACTGCCGACGACTCGCCTGGTCACTGCCTCGTCCAGCACGAGCACAGCTGCCAGCGGCGAGAAGTCACGACAGATCAACGCTTGCCTGTTACGCCGCACTCGGACGCGACGCTCGATCTCCTCTGCGGTGTCCATCGGAAAGTAGACACGATCCAGCGCCCGCGCGTAGTCCGGAGTCTGAAACAGTCCGGGCACCATATCGGGGCGATAGACAGTGATACGAGACGCTGCCGCCTCCATCTGCACGTAGGCGTTGAATGTCGGATTCACTTGATCGGGAAACTCGTCCAACCACGACGGCGTCCTCCCCTGTGCAGCGAGCGATTTCAACACCGGCAGCATCTCCACCCGCTGATACAGCCTGCACAGCCGCCGCAGATCTTCCTCCCGGACGACCACGTTCGGCGCACCGGTTTCCAAACGGTGCAGCGTCCCCGCCCCGCGCCCGATGGCCCGCGCCGCCACTTCGATGGACAATCCCGCCTCCTGCCTCATGCCGCGCAGGCAGCGGCCGAGGCTGCGGTGTGGAACGCCTCCCGTCCCGCGAATGTCGGCTTTGAGCTGCCGAATACCGGCGCCCGCATCGCTCTCCCCCATGCTGTTTGCTCCCTTCCGTGGAATATTCACACCCACTGACTGGAATGTTCCGAAAGTCCTTGTGGAAGGCGGTCTTTCGCCCCACCGGAGGCTATTGTGCAGGGTCGCTGGAAGGTGTCCAGGGCTTTCGCCACTTTCTGTCGCGAATTCGCGCGGGAATATCCATACGGCCCGCATCCGGTGCTCCACTGACCGCGAGATCGGCGCGGCGTGACTCCCCGTTCGCCGCCACTCGGACAGTGGGAGGACACATGACCAACGCACTACCGCAACGCGTTCCGTTCCCACGGGCTCGCGCCCCCTACAAGGGCGTGCCGCTGCCCGTGCTCGAGCGCTACGCCGACGCGCTGCGGCAGTGGGCCGACACACCCGAACGTCCCGGAGGCGGGGTGCCGACCCCTCCCCCGCCTCCGGTGACCCTCACCGAAGCCCTGTCGTGGAGCGAGTGACCCGCCATCGGGCCGTCCGCGCGCGAAGGCCGTGACCGTGCGCCACTACCGCGTCACGGTGCACTGTTGCGGCCCACGCTGGCTCATCCACGTGCCTGCCGTGAACCGCTGGACAGTGACCGGCGACAAGTCGGCGATCCGGTCCACCGCCCGCCAGATGATCGCGGCGACAACCGGATACGGCGACGACTCGCTCGAACTGGACCTCATCGCGGGCAGAGCGCTGCGCGACGCCGAAGAGTTCGCGGTGGGATGCCAGTTGTCGACGCGATGGCACGCACCGACGGGATAGGCGAGCTACTCGGCGCCTTACGCTGGCTCCGGAGCGGAGGCCGAGCCACACATGTGCGCATCTCGTCCTGTTGGCATCAGCAGGCGACGCCTCGAGTTCGACACTCCATTCGACGAGGGAGCCACCCGAAATTCATCGGGTGCGGTCGAGGTCGCGTACACGCTCCTGCGGACGCCCTGTACTCGGCATGATGGTGCGATCGGCCGGCGTCGGACGGGCACTACTGCTCGTTGATCTTCCGAGGTGCCGCGCCGGGCCGGTTCGGTCAGCGCGATCAGCGGCATCATGGTGCGTGCCGCTGGCTCAGGATGCCTCCCAGCCGGGCGGTTACAGGGTGAGTATGGCGGCAGCGACCTGGTCGGCCGCCGCTGGGCGCAGAGCGGTACCCATGTCGTCGAGGACGAGCAGTCGCGCCCCCGGGATTTCGGCGGCGAGGACTTCACCGTTGCCGACCGGGAAGAACGGGTCGGCGCGACCGTGCACCACGAGCGTGGGCACGTCGAGCTCACCGAGCCGCTCCCGCCAGCGCGGGGCGCAGTCGAGCCGGGAGAACACCATCCCGAGCTGGTTCTCCTGGTGCACCGCGGGATCGCTCGACGGTGTCCGATCCCAGATTCGGGCCGCCGTCGCCCGCGCCTGCTGCGGATCGTTGCCCATCAGCGCGGCGCCCTCGGCGGCGAACGCCGCGACCGCATCCCGGTCGGTCCAGTCCGGCCGTGGGCGGGAGAACAACGCGCCCATGACCGCGCGGTCGTGGTCGGGCAGGTCCTCATCGACCGGGCCTGGGGCCACCGGCCGGGTGCCGACGAGGGTTAGTGCGGAGAACACGTCCGGGTGGTCCAATGCGGCGACCTGAGCGACCATCCCACCGACGCCGACACCACCGAGATGGGCGGTCCCGGCGCCGAGCACCTCGACGAGCGCGGCCGCGTCGGTGGCGAGATCCCGCAGGTTGTATGCCGGATTCTGAGGGTCGAGGGTCGTCGACGCGCCGGAGTCGCGCAGGTCGTAGCGGACCACGCGCCGCCCGCCCGAGGCGAGCCGCTCGCACAGCGCGTCGGGCCAGGAGACCATTGTTGTGCCGCCGACCAGCAGGAACAGCGGATCGTCCTCGCGACCGAAGCTCTCGATGCCGAGATCCACACCGTTCGCCCGCACCGACGTCATGCCCAACCGAAACGGTCTCGTCATGCCTGGACTCCTATCTGTCGGCATCTCCAGAGGTATCGACGACAGATTCACCCGAAAATCATCGGTGCAGCCGAGATCGCGTCCACACTCCCCAATCACCCGGGATCGGCATTACCGTGCGTTCAAAATATGATCGGCGCCGCGTTGGAGCTGTCCGGATTCTGCAGCGTCGACACACTGACGCCGAGCTTCGAGGCCAGGCCGGTGAGCGCGTCCCATGCCTTATCGCGCCGTCCTGCATGTCGTCCCATCCCTCGCGATAAGTATCGGCGGCACTCCCCTTCCTGGTGCCGAATATCGCTTGAACCTCACGGTCCAACGCTACCGATGCTGATTTCAATTGCTGCGCAACGTCATAGGCGTGCCGCCGACCGCCGTCACCGCATCTGGAACGACGTACGGCGGTTGGTCGTTGTGATCCGCGGACGCAGCTGTGCGGCATGCCATTACGTCAGCGCACGCCCACCGCTGTCTTCAGCTTGCGGATACCCCGGATCAGCAACGGGTTGTCCCGCAGGCGCGGTGGCGTGCGTTCGGGATCCAGCAATTCGTTGTCCGCCAGTGGGCTGTCTTCGTCCTCGACGGTCCCCGGCTCGAACCGCACCAGGGTCCGGCCGTTGCCGCGCAGGGCCTCGACCGTGCGCAGCAGCGACGACGTCTCGGCGAGTGTGGCGTCGAACTTCGCGGGTTCGGCATCGAGATGTTCGCAGATCAGCTGGCGCCGGATACCGAGGATGGTGTCCCGCAGCAGGTCACCTTCCTCGGTGGCGGGGGTGACCTCGACTGCCAGGTCGCATTCGGTGTCGAAGCCCATCGAGCGGTTGTTGAGGTTCGACGATCCCACCCGCAGCAGCCGATCGTCCACCACCAGCACCTTGGCGTGGACGTAGATCGGCGCGCCCGCCTCGGTGACGGGGTAGTAGACACCGAACCGGTTTTCGGTATCGGCCTTCCATAACAGATGGAGTAAGCGGCGGCGAGCCCCATCCATCGCCTGTTGCTCGAGCCAGCCATCGGCGTGACGCGGCAGTACCAGCACGATCTCCGGACCATTCGGCTCACGTAGCCGTGCGGCGATCGCCTCGGCGAGAGTGCGCGAGGCCAGGTACTGGCTCTCGATGTACAACGACCGCGTGGCGCCCGCGATCGCCGCCAGATACAGCGCCTCGACCTCCCTGACTTCGGCGCGGTCGGCGAGCTCGGGGAAGGTCCGCACGATACCAACATCCACAGACCGCATCGTCGGCTCCAACCCGTCCGGCCACGGCGTGTCACCGGCGATCTCGTCGACCGCCGCCAACTGCTCTCCCGTCGCCGCCTTCCACCGGGCCCGGGCCAGTTCGCCGATCGCCTTCGCCGCGTCGCCGTCGACGGCGGTGGTCGCGTCGTGCCATGGTCCGTACCGGTTGCCGTTCGGCTCGGTTCGGTAGTGGTTGTCGTCCCGATGGTCGCTGGTGTCCCAGCGATCGACGGTCATGTCGATACCACCGCAGAAGGCGAGCGCGTCGTCGATCACCACGATCTTCTGATGGTGCGCTGAACCGATCGGGTGCGCGCCGTCGATTTCCAAGTGCAACCGCCGATCGGTCATCCAATTGACAACGAAGATCGGTGTCATCCCACGGCTGATCGCCGCGAACGCGCCGACATTCCACTTCAGCAGGTAGATGTCGAGATCCGGTCGCTGTTTCGGCAGCCAGGACAGGAATTTGCCCAGCCGATTCGGCCCTTCGAGAGTCTTCTCCTGCGGCTCGAACTTGATCCGGGTATCGAAGTCCCAGCCGATCAGCACAATGCGTTTACGGGCCTGCAACATGGCGGACTTGGCATAGCGGAAATAGTCCGCCGCGTCGACAATGCATGCCAGCCGGTCGGCCCGTGCGATCTGCCAGCAGGTTTCGCCGGGTATGAGGATTTGTCGCTCGTCGCTCATGGGTAGTCAGTTCTCTCGTCCAGCCGGACACCCGCACCGCAGGTGACCGATTCACAGTACTGCGCGGTCGCTCACCTTCTCGGTGAGCATCGTCACCGCGATCCCGTTCCGCCCTGCTGGTCCGCGACTTCGAATAGCGAATCTTCGGGAAGACCTCCTGATTCCCTTGGGCTGGGATGCCGGGGTCCAGGACTGCCTGCAGCGACTCGTCCGTTCCGTGCCCCGCCAACTGGACCCGGATACGCGAGTGAGGGTGGTCGCCTCCGAAGGCGAGGGGGGCGACGCGGAGGCGGCCGACTCGACCGGCGACTTCGTGCGGCACCTGCCGACGTCCATCGCCGACGTGTGGCCAGGTCGTAGGCATCGTCCAGGGGATTGTGATCAATTGGCGGAGGTGCCGAAAACAGATTCGTGCCAGCACTTTTCAGGGTCGCGGAACCAAGTGCCGATTTGGCTGTTATCGAGCTGGCGAAGTTGAGCCAAGTCGATGCGGTACCGGTAGAAGAGGGCCAGGAGCTCTCGCAGGGAGTCGTCGTCTACCGGGGTATCGACGACGATCTCCAGCGTGCTGAGTCGCCCACCGTACGAGCGGACCGAGGGAATCCTGTCGAGCCACTCGAAGAACACCGCCTCGTCACCACGTGAGTAGTACCAGACGTCGGTCGCCTCCAATACCACCGCCGATCCGTCGGTCATCAGCTTCCTCCTGATCTGACGTTCTTGTCGCCGCCCTTGGGGACATCACATCCCAATGGCGGCAAGAGCACCCCCGTTCAAGGAACGCTGCAAATCTGACTCGCAGGTACGACCTCCGGGTGGCCGAGGGTTCCACGCTGAGATCACGACCGGCCGGACCAGCCGCTGAAGTTGTCGAAACACGCGGCGGTGCGCGCCTCGCCAAACTGCGCGCGGGCGCGATAACAGGCTGCGGGATTGTCAGGCCGGAAACGACCTTGCCGCGGATCGGTCTCGAGTCGCTGAGCCGCCCGCCGAAGTTCTTCGAAAACGGGTCGCACTATTATCACACTGGTCGAACCATAGGAGACATACCATGCCAGAACCGGAGTCAGAAAGAGTCGGCCGCTTCACTTTCTACAGTCGAGAGGAATCGGAAGCACGAGGCTTGATCCCTTCTGACGAAGAACTCGCGCGCGCCGACGAACTACTCGCCGCATTCGAGGAGAAACGCCGCAATGCCCCGCCCGAACCTGCACAGCCCCCCTCGCTGGGCCTGGGGGAACGTTGGGGAGTCGACAGCTTGATCGGCACCGAATTCGAAGGCTGGACCCGCGATGCGAACGGCCAGTGGTACGACAAGGACGGCCACCCCACCAGCCACGACCGCGACGCCCATCCCGGCAACTGAGCCGCAATCAGCGCCGACCGCAGAACGGTGAGCCGTTCAGTCTGGCGAACCGAAGGTCGAGTTGATCTACCTCAGCCTGGCAGCGCCGCCGCCAGTTCGGCGCACAGCGCGTCGAGTTCGGATGCGGGGATCCGAGGTGCGTCCGGGGTATCGGCGTTGTGCCACGGCACATCTCGTGCGGTGTCGGATGGGCGGGTGAAGACGTGCTGGTGGACGTGGGCCACGCTCAGGCCGGCGACGAAGGTGAAGACGTGGCCCGGTTCGAGGACCCGGCGCAGGGCGCCGATCGACGAGCGGACAGAGCGGGCAAGCGCTACTGTCTCGGCGTCGTCGAGCAGGTCGAGGGCCGCGACGTGGCGGCGAGGCTCGACGAACAGGTACCCCGGCCGCGCCCATTCGCCGTGGGCAGGCCGGTGGGTCACCAGCACGAGCTCATCGGCATGGATCACCGGGCTCACCAGCGGTCCGCTCCCACGGTGTTTGTCGCAGATCATGCACCCCCGCATGCGGATCACAGTACCGCTGCTGCGGCAGCGAGCCCCACGCTGAAGAGATCGCAAGAGCATCACCCTGGTCAGAGCCAGTTCTTGTACGGCAATCAAGCGCCCGCCCACTCCGGCTCAGGATCTGATCCGAGCAACTGATTCGCTCCGGAGAGACCGTGCCGTCGGGTGCTCACAGTTCGCCCGATGAGCATCCGCCCCGACCCGACCCGCGTGGTTACCCCCAGTACTCGCCCCGCTTCTTGCGCTCCTCCACTTCGGCCAGGTACTCGGCTTCCTGCGGGGTGCCCAATTTGTCTTCGTCTCCGAACCGGTCGCGCAAGTGGATTCGCTCGTTTTCCGGTACGGCGTCGCGGCGTGCGTTGAATGCCGCGAATCCCGCTTTGATCTTCGCCAGTTCCTCGTCTGAAATATTGTCCTCATACGGGTATTCGCCGGGTGCGTAAAAAATCTTCCCGTTGACCTCTTCTGGCATCGTCCTTCTTTGTCCTTTCTAGGGCCGGGGCAGTTCGCGCATTTGGATGATGATGCGCCCTGTCTCCGGATCGGGAAACCTGTCTTCGATTTTGAACGGTGTATTGGTTTTGAATACGACTTCGAGTTCTTCGGGGACGCCGGAATGGTGGCCGATGTAGCGGCCGTCTGCCGACCATATTTGCATTTCCACCGGCAGGTCCTTCGCAGCCTCCGGTGTCGCGGACCCCGAGGTGAACGGCTTTTCGATGATCGTTGATCCGGGCTCGTACCGTGCCAGGTCTTCTGCGGAAATGTCTACGCGCCGGGTCACCGCCCCCTGGTAGACGGGGCACTTGTCCAACGCGGCATTCATCGCGTCGCGCTCGGCTATCTGTGCGGGTGTCAGTGGCTCGCCGGATCGGATCGCGGTGTTGAGTGGTGCGCTGTTGCCGGTGTAGCGGCCGATCGTGTCGATATCCGCTCGCGGTAGATCCACCTTGGGAATGCCTTCGGGATGTTCGATCTTGGGTAGCTCGATCGGGTCCTTTTTCGGCGGTCCGACCGGATCCGGTTTGACCGGCAGCCGCCCGCCTGGCAGAGCCTCGAGGTCCCGCACGTGCCGGGCGATATCCTCATCCAGCTTCACCCCGGCCGCGATCCTGCGTTCGGTCTGCCATTGCTCGATCATGAGCCGGATCGGCCGGGCATACCGCGCACAGATCGCAGCGGCACCGGCAACACCGACAGCCGCGGAGACACCGAAGGTGATCCAGCTCGAGGCAATCGAGATCGCCGCGTTGATGGCCAGCTCGGTCAGCAGCGCATCCCGAATCGCCTCGAGTTGGGTCTTGAGGTTGGCGCGTAGCTCGTCCAGCGCGACACGGTGGTCGCGGCAGGATTGGGCAAGATCGTTCATCGCGGTGATCACCGATTCGGCGGAAGCCTTGACCGTGCGCAGGTCTTCATCGATGAACGCGACTTCGGGTGCGGTGAGCGAATCGAAGGCCACGGCCGCGGCCTCGAGCGCGGCCGGGAAAGATGCCACCGCTTCGGCCGCCGCGGTCCGCGCCCACGTATCGCCCGCATTGGAGATGGTCGTGGCGTTGCCGTCCGGCACGATGATGCCGATCATCTCGGCGAGCCCGATGCCCTCATCGACCAAACCATTTCCGGGACCGCCGGCCGAGGGCAACGGGATTCGGCACACCACCACCGGAGGCAGGAACGGCGGGGGCTGGGCGGGTGGTGGCGCTGCCTCACCGATGGTTGCATTGTGTTCGGCTAGCTCGTGGTTGTAGCCGAGGGTCTGCAATATCGTGGCGTAGTCGTGCGCGGCGGTAGCGATTTTCGATACCATGCTCAGAATGGCAGCGGCCCGATTGTCGTAGGACTCGCCCCACTTCTTCGCATCCGAATACGAGCCCGCCATATTCGTAGCCATGGCCATGTTCGGCCACTCGTCATCGATGGACATCCAGAATCGCGACGCGGCATCGGCTAATTTCTGCGCGGTGTCGTAGTAGACCGGCACCGACACGTCGAGCACGGTCACCGCGGGGCCCCGTCGCCACCGCTACCGCCACGCCCGAGGATGGCCAGATTGGCCGCCACGACAGCTTCGTACTCTTTGCGAGCGGATGCGGCGGCGGACTTCATCCTCGCGAGCCCGTCACGGATCTTCGCAGCGGCGGTGGTCCACTCGGCGTGAGCCAGGGCGTGAGCTTCGGCGGCTTCACCGTTCCATGTTCCTTTCAGAGCGGCTATGCGTTCGTCTATTTCGACCAAGGAATCGGCCACGAATCCGTTCAAGCCCTCTATTCGGGCGGTTACGGATTCCAGGTGCGCGAGATCGACGCGATACTCGGTCACGGGTTCTCCCAGCGGTTTCGGTTTGGATCGCGGTCAGATCGGGGGCAAGCTCAACGAGCTGTACTGGTTCGCGGCCTCCGTATCGGCGGCCGCGCTGCGGTCGACCACCACGCCCAGCAAGTCGGCCATGTCGGCCAGCGCTTCGAACACCTCGAGTGCGGCACTATGGGTCTCGTCCCAGGCGCCCGCGTATGCGCTGGCCGCCGCGCCGCGCCAGCTCGACATGAGCCCGTCGACTTCGGCACTGGCCGAACGCAACCCGCTGATGAGGGCCTGCGCGGTCTGTTGCACATAGCGCCCCGCACCGGAGACGGTTTCAGGAACCACGGTGAACGTGGTTGTGGCAGACGGGTCGTACGTCAACTGCTATGCCCTCTCATCCCCCCACAGGATGGTTTCGAATGGTTGGACGCACCGGACAGTCGTTCGGTTCCATCCAAAACTCAAACTCTCACACTGGATCTTCCGTGACCCAAATCCGAGAGTGGTGGGCGAGCCTCGCCCGACGACGGGTGGACCGCGCCGGGGCGGCTCCGGGATCCGCAGGTCGAATCAAGTGCCGAGGAGCGAGTGCTCGAGAACATCCCGATTTCGCAACACTCCATGGGCTCATCGACGGCTTCAGGTCGATCAGCGGCGACCTGTGCGATGTCGGCACGGGGCACAGATCTCGGCGTAAGCGACCTTGTCGACACGCCCGGTGTAGATCTGAGTGTTCGATGTAGTCGACACCACGGCAGGCTCCTCAGTCCGAGTGGTGGCCCAAGCCCTCCAACCGAGGGAAGGCGCCGCGGCGATGGTCGGCCTTTATAGTTCACACCGCGGCCGGCCATCAAGGGCGATGACGGTTGGCTGGTGATCAGATGGTTTCCAGGTGAGGACTCGGCGTGAACATATTGAGTCAACGTTGTCGAACACTCAACTATGCCGTAACCACTCCCAGTTCCGCCGCGATGCCGCTCGAGCCCGACATACCCGGAGTGACGCACGAATTCGGCGAGTGCCTGCTTCTTCTCATCGGTGTCGAGCGCGGAGACTCGACGTTCGCCCGTGCCGCAGCCAAAGCGATCCGCCGTATCGCGCGCAAGACCGACACTACCTGGATCGTCATCAATGGCTTCTCGCATCTCACCCGGCCCGGTCACGAATGCGACACCACGACGGCGAGAACCGTGCTCGCCCGGATCGCCGAACACCTGCGCGATCACGACTTCGCCGTGCACATGATGCCATTCGGCTGGAACAAGACCTGGCGCATGGAAGTACGCGACGGCGAGTGGGAGCAACGGATGACCCGCTTCCCGCCGATTCATGCCGACCGCAACGATCGCGGCCGGCTCGAAGGCGTGAGAGCTGAACACTCGAGCTCCGAGTCCCGCGCGTTGACGAGCCCGTGACCGCCGGGAAGTAGCGGGCGCGCGAAGCGCATTTCTGCCGCCCGCAACGGCATATCCCGGTGGTGATCGTGGGAGAACTGCTTACCCGCACCGCGCAGCACGATGACCGCGCCTCGTCGTCCTCGGCGGCACGCACCCAGGCGGCGTCGAGTTGATCCAGCAGTTCGCCGTTCTGCGCGTTGGCCGCCTCCGGGCGGTCGAGAGTAATGGTGGCGATCCGGTCGGCGGCCTCATAGCGAATGTACGAATCGAGCTCCTCGGAGTACAAGACGGCCGAGCTCGTGTCCGGCGGCGACGGCGCACCGAAGGGCGACCTGAGCGGTCCGAACGGACCACCGCGGTCTGCCTCCTCCCCACCGCCGCTCAGGTGCGATAATATTATTCTCGTATCAGGAAAGGATAGTCTCACAACTGGGCGGACACGGCGACTCGAGAACCCGATGACACACCGTTCTCCCGTACAGTGCACTCATGTTCTCTCCATATGACCGAGGACCGAGGCGCCCGTGACCAGCCCGAGCGAGAAACCGGCCTGGAAGCAGCGCGCCGTCGAGCGCTCCCTTCGCACCGCGAAGTTGCGCGCCGAGGAGCGCGTGCAGCGGTTCCTGGACGCCGCTCAGGCGATCATCACCGAGAAGGGCAGCACGGACTTCACGGTGCAGGAGGTGGTGGACCGCTCACGGCAGTCCCTGCGCAGCTTCTACCTGCAGTTCGACGGCAAACACGAACTGCTGCTCGCCCTCTTCGAGGACGCCCTGAGCCGCACGTCCGACCAGCTGCGCGCCGCCGCCGACGGCCAGACCGAGCCGCTGGACAAACTCCAGGTGGCCGTCGAGCTGCTGTTCGAGCTGTGCCTGCCGGATCCGTCGGCGCAACGCCCACTGTTCACCGATTTCGCACCCCAGCTGCTGATCTCGCATCCTGATCACGTGAAGGTCGCGCACGCGCCGATGCTGGCGCTGTTCACCGAACTGATGGACCTGGCCAAGGACGCGGGCCGACTGCGCCCGGAGGTCGATTCGCGCCGGACGGCGGCCATGGTCATGCAGACCGTCATGTTCACCGCGCAATCCGCGGGAGCGGCCGACGACGAGACGCAGCATCCGATCACCGCGTCCGAAGTATGGAACTTCTGCGCCCACGGTTTCGCTCGCTACTGAGAACTCCATTCTCTCGATAGAGAGTTTAACTTACACTTGGTGCATGCCGATCTTCGAGACCGAACTCGGAATCCGCTACGTGCACACCGACGCCACCGACGAAGACTCTGTGCTCGCCACCGTCGCCGAAGCGGAATCGCTCGGGCCCTGCGCATCTCGGTCGACACCCACGGAGGAGGCCTACTGAGGCCCGCAGGTGCCGTTCCTCGAGCGCATGGGCCGTTCCGAGGAGTACGCCGAGCTGGCCCGCCGCCATCATCGAAAACGACTACCTCAACGGCGAAGTCATCCGCCTCGACGGCGCCTTGCGCTTCCCGCCGAAGTAGCCCGCTGCGCGGCGAGCGAGCCCGACTGCCTCCGTGACAGCCTCGCGGCATCGCCCGGGTCGTCCGGCGCGGACGCGACACCGACCGCCCGCCGCGCCGGGGAACGATTTCGCTGGTTCTACACTGACCCCGCTCGGTGAGTGACGTTTAAGCTGGAATCGGACGGCCTATGCCCTGGCAGTAGGGAGCGGATGAACATCGCCAAAGCGCCTCAGCCGGAATACCGGCGGGCCTGCTTCGCCGATCTGGACGACATCGCGGCCATCGAGGCCGAGGTGTTCGCCGAGCCGTACCTGTATCTGATGCTGCGCCAGCTGTTCGACCTGCACGGATCCGAATGGCTGGTCGTGGAGGTGGACGGCACGGTGATCGGTTACGCGCTGACCCTGGAGAAGAAGGGCCGGGCGTTGCTGTTCACCTTCGCGGTGGCCAAGAGGCACCAGGGTGGAGGGTACGGGCGCGGCCTGCTGAGCCGCACACTGCAGACGTGCCGGAAAGTGGGAGCCGAAGTGGTGTACCTGACCGTGCGGCCGGACAATCAGCACGCGAGCAACCTTTTCAAACGAGCGGGCTTCGAGTTCGTCGAGCACGACGACCGGTATTTCGGCCCTGGCGAGCCCCGCGACGTTTTCGAATACCGGCTGAAAGGCCGACCGCTAGACTCGTGACATGGGGGAGATCTCGCCCTTCGTCGCATCCGTCTCGACCCGGATCACAAGGCGCGCCGACGAATACACCGCCGAACTCGATCGGGGTGAGCGCTCGGAGCAGACCGAACTGGAGCGGTTCGCAGCGCACGCCGAGGCTGTTCTGGCCGACTACGACCCGCCCAGCACGCGGCGGCGCTCCGATTCCCTGGTGTTCCGGCATCTGTACGCCGCCGCACGGCAACCGATACCCGACGAGGCCGGCTGGCGGGTGCCGAGCGCGATCCCGGCGGCGCTGCTGGCCGCGGAACTCGAATTCCGCGGCCCATTGCGGCTGAGCAGTCGGCAGAACACCATGCTGGCCGAGGTGTACGAGCAGTTGGGCGCTCAGCTCTCCGCGGCGCGTCTGCCCGGTCACGCCGCCCTCGCCTATCGCAGAGGCGCCGCACTGTACCGGATGAACGAGGACGACGAAGCGCAGGACCGCTGCGGTCTGCGCTTGGCGCGGGCGCGCACGCTCGCGCTGCCGCCGGGCTGGCGGCGGTGGACCGGACAACTGTCGTATGTGCTGTGCGGCTACGGGTACCGGCCATTCTGGCTGCTCGGCTGGGTCGCGGTGCAGCTGGTGCTGTTCACCGTCGCCGCTTTGGCCCTGAACGGCAATCCCTCGCCCGCCGCCACCGTCTATACCTGCGTGACCAGCTTCATCAATCCCCTGGGCCCCGGTGACACCGAGGATCTGCGCCCGATCGCCCGGCCGTTGTTCGCCGTGGAAGCGTGGATGGGCACGGTGTCGATGTCGGTGTTCTTCGCGCTGCTGGTGCGCAAGTGGTTCCGGATGTAGCGCGACGCGGCGCTACCATTCGGCGTCGAAAGCCTTGTGCCGCAGCGCGTCCAGCGTCGCGATGGCGATACGGTTCTGCAACCGCGCGACGAGGGCGTTCCATTGGCGAGACAACCCGGGATCCGTCTGCAACTTCTGCCACAACGTCCGCATCGATGCCGGAGTGTGCGCTCCCGGCATCCACAGTCCGGTGAGATCCTCCAGCACGGGGGCGAGGATGTCGGTGCGTTCGCGACTGTGCGAGGGGAAGCGGTCGGCCTCGGCCAGCGCGTCGGTGACGACGGTCAGCAGCCAGTCGTGCGCGGCCAGGTCCTCGCAGAACCGCTGCGCCTCATGCAGATCGGCCTCGTTGCGCACCCGCATCCGGACGGTGCGCACGGTGGCGTCGTCCAGGTGCAGCTTGGCGGTGGGGCCCGCACCGCCCCCGATCCAGGCAACCCAGCGCAACCGGGTGGCGCCGGTCCGCACCGGCGGCTTCTGGTCCAGCCTGGTGTCGGCGCGCAGGCGAGCCAGCAGCCGCTCGCTGATCGAAGCCAGGTCCAGCGTCTCGGCGCCGACCGGACCGGTGAGATAGCCCTCGGCCAAAGCCTCGGCGCTGCCGCTTCTTTCGGGCAGGCGGCTGATGACCTCGGTCACGCCCTTGCGGCTGAGGTAGTGCGACCACGTCTGCCTGCGCCGGTTGGCCGCGCGGACCACCTCGGTGCGCGCGCTGGACTGCAGCACGCGGCCGCCGGACAGGACCGCGCTGGTCGCCACGGTCCCGACGATGTGGGCGGTCTGCTCGCCCACGGCCAGATCGCAATCGACGCCGACCGCGGTGGTCGGCGACACCGCCAGCGTGCCCGGCCGCTCCCGCCAACGCACCGTGCAGCCCGGCATGAGCGCCAGCAGATCGCAGGCCTCGGGTCCGGTCAGCGCGGTCGCCGACGGCAGCAGGCAGGTGCGTACTTCACCGAGCACGACCAAAGGCGTGGTCGAGGCCATGTCAGGCTCCGTCGAGCAGCAGGTGCGAGAGCCGTTCGCTGACCGCGCGCGGCACCGGCACCGGTGGCACCTCTCCGCCGCCACGGACGATGGTCTGTTCGACCACGTCGTCGTCGAGATCGAGATGGTCGAGCACCAGCCGCACCGCGTGCTCGATGCCGATGTACCGCTTGGGCAGCATCGACAAGGTCTTGTAGGCGGCGAACGGCGCGGCGGACGGATTGAGCCGCACCACCGGCGGAATGTCGTGCCAGCGACGCGGCGCGAGATCCTCGCGGCGCCATGGTTGCGGATCCACCACGGCGGCGCCGTGGTAGCGCAGCATGCCCAGCCGCAACAGATGCCAGACCGCGGCCAGGAACGGGCACGACCAGCGCGTGACCGCCACCCCGTCGACGACGTGCTTGCTCCACAGTTCCACGTCCAGGAAGATCGAATGCTCGCGGCGGCCGAACTCCTCCGGCGGCTGATAGATCCGCTGCCGCATGGCCTGGCCGCGTTCGTCCTCGGAGGACCGCCGCCCGTTGCACAGCCAGCCCGATTCCGCGGTCGGCGGCCTGCGGCCGGTGCTCGGCGGCGCGGGCTCGGCGACGATGCGCGCGGCCACCATCTCCGCCACGGGAATCGGCTCACCGAACGCCACACCGTCGACGAACCTCGAGGCCCGCCAGCAGGCGGACTCCCGGGCCAGATAGTCGATGACCAACCCGGCTTCGTCCGCGGCGCCCAGCAGCTTGGTGAGGATGGCGGCGGGGTCGGTGTCGGGCTGGAAGTAGTCGTCGATCAGGTAGCAGGTGCTGACCCGGGCGTTCGGTCCGAATTGCACCTTGGCCGACTCGGTGAAGGCAGATACCAGCGGGACGATGCGGCGGAACTCCGCGCCGACCCGTTCGATGTCGGAGCTGATGTCGTTGAGATAGAAATGCCCGACCTCGATCGACAAGTGCGACAACGGGACCTGAGCGATTCGCGGCTGTTCGGTGGCCTCGCTGTAGCCCTGTGTTTCCCCCATCTACAGCCTCTCCCAGGTCGCGTTGTCGACCAGTCGTCGAGCGAGCTCGGCATAGGCCTGCGCGGTCTGCTCGTTGGCGATCTGGGCGTTGACGTCGGCGTCGAGTATGAGCTGCTCGCGCCGTTGCAGCACCGGCTCGATCGGGGTTGAGCCGAGCACCGCCGTCGTGCCGAGCCGTTTGGCGGTGGCCAGCCGCCGCAGCGCGGTGTCCTGCTCTTGCAGCCACGCCGCCTGCGCCGGGCGCTGGGCGACACCGTCCCAGTTGGCGTCGGGCACCGCGGTGCGCACGTAACGCACCGACCCGAGCAACTCCTCCGGGTCGTGGCCGCACTCGGCTCCCGCCTTCAGCAATCCGTGCGAGCCGTACACCAGGCCGGCGGCGGCCAAGATGTGCTGGCGCGTCCAGCGGTGGAAGATCAACCATCGAGCAGTCAGCCCGCGCAGTTGCGGTAAGGCGGTCGCCTGCAACACGATCTGCAGCGCCGCGGAACGGCCCGCGCTCAGATCCACGAACACCACCCGGAACTCGTGATCCAGCGCGACCAGTAGTTCCGCGCAGCGCTCGACCACCGCGTCGTCGTCGGTGAGGAATTCGGCGCCGCCCTCGTCTCCCGGCAGCAGCACCAGCCGCCCCGAGTTGGGGCCGATCCGGCGCAGTTCCGGCCGATCGGTCGCCGCGCCCACGTCGACGCGGGCGACGGTTCCGCTCTCGCCGAGCAGGTAGGAATGCACGCCGCCGCTGGGCACGCCGCGTTCGGCCGCGCCGATCTCGAACAGCGCACCGGCCGTGGGCGAGCCGAGGTCGAAGTCGGCGTAGACGACGTTGAGGCCGGAACGGCACAGCCGGTAGGCGATGTTGCAACTGGTCACCGACCGTCCGGTGCCGCCCTTGTCGGAGGTGGAGAACACCAGCACGATGCCGCCCCTACCGTGTCGCGTCCCGGCGGGCGTAGGCCAGTTCGTCGAGCTGGACCAACGCCTGGGTGGCCAGGCTGTAGGCGGTGCCGGGACGTTCGCGCAGCACACGGCGGGCCCGGTCCAGCGACTGCCGGATCCGGTTGATCGCCGCCTGTTTCGGCGAGCGATCCTGGCCCTCGACCTCCAGTTCCTCCTGATTGAGCAGATGCTCGGCCTCGCTGAGCAGGTCCACCGCGCGGGCGACCATCGCCTGCGGAGCCAGCGGCGGTTGCTCGAAGGTGCTGTACGCGATGACCAAGCACTCCATCATTCGCTCCGTGACGAACCAGGACGGCCCTTCCGTCCGTATGTCGCCCGTGCCGACCAGCCTGCCGATGTCATCCCACAAACCGACCACCGAGCCGTTCCGCAGCACCCGCCGGTCGAGGTGATCCATCGCCGCCTCGGCGAGTTCCATCAACCGATCCCGGGTGTCCACGTCGGTGCGCAGGCGTGCGGCATCCAGGCAGCGTTTGAGCAGCAAGGTCGCGAAATCCGGGACGTACCAGATCAATCGGGATCCGTCGGCGACGTCCTCGCTGCCGGCCAGGTTCAGTCGCACACCCGGGAAGTGCAATGGCGCGGCCGGATCATCGACCGTGAACCGGCTGGTGATGCGCCCCCGGCGGGCCAGCTGGTCGAGCACCGACACCGTGCGCGCCAGATCCTCGGTGCTCTCCCGGTAGACCAGGTCCTGGATGAGTACGGCGGCGACCACGAGACTGAAGTACTCCGATTCCTCGCCGTCGGAGGTACGCCACGGGATGTCCTCCAGCGGCCAGCGGCCACTGTCGAAGCGGGCGACCCTCGACCAGTAGTTGCGGGTCAGCTCGAAACGCAACTGCAGCGCGTCGGCGAGCGTGCGCTGCTCGTCGGTCAGCAGATCGAGTTCCCGGATGCGCTGCGACGACAGGTCGCTGATGCCGTCCAGTGCGACGGCCGTGAAGTACAGGTAGGGACGGGATTCGGCGTGCCCGGGCGTGCTGCTGACCCGGCCGGGCACGAGGTCGATGGGTTCGGCGCTGCGCACGATGCCCCAGCTCCATCCGCATTCGAACAGCCGCCCGTCGTCGGCGATATCGATCTCGGTGGTCTGGCTGAGCCTGACCTCGTTGGCCGCCTGCACCCGCAGGCGTTCCAGCTGTGTCGACAGCCGTTCGATGACCTCGTCGGACGGCGTGCGGGACTGATTGAGCATGTAGACGATCGACTGGCCGTATTCGGTCTTCGGCTCCGGTGTGTGGATGACGAAACTGCGGACCAGGCCCGCCATCGCCGCGGTGAGCCGCGCGCTGACCTGTTCGATCACCATGGGGATCCGCTCGCGCAGCTGGCGAGCCTCCAGCCGGACCTCACCGCTGACGAAGCGCATGAATCCGCGCAGGAATCGCAGCGCCGCGATGCACAGACTCAACGACATCGAGTACGAGTCGACGACCTCCACCGCCTGCTGACCCGGGGTGAGCGGAGTGTCGTCGCCCGAGCGCAAGTAGGAGCCGCTGGCGAAGACCGGTTCGCCGTCGGGTCCGGTGTAGCGGCGCAGATAGTCCTCCACCAAGTCGACCAGGACGCCGCCGATGCGGGTCTCCTCGCCGAACGGGGCGAGAGCGGACCGGACGTCGGGACTCATGTCGTTCGGCTGGTCCAGCGCGAACGCCGCGATCTCGGTAGCCGGATACAGCAGGCAGAGCAGTTGTTCGGCGTCGCTGATCGAGTTGGCGCCGTCGCGCCCGCCCCACGTCCACGTTCCGTTCCGATAGGAGTAGGCCAGCACCGCTCGCCACAGCTCGAGCAACTGCTGCCTCGGCCGAATCCTCATCGTTCTCGGACCTCGCCCCCGCATTCGACCGGCGGCGCCGGACGTCGTTACCTAGAGTGTGCCCCGCGAATGTTCACTTAGCCAAGCACCCTTTGCAGGACCGCCGGTTGCCGCGAGATATCCTGCGGTGCAGTTTGTTCCGCGCAATCTTCGCGCGTCCGACGGGCTATTGCACGGCTACTGTTCCGGCGGCGCCGCCTGCGACCGGCGACGCGGCGTCAGCCCCGGCCCGCGGTGAGTTTGCTGATCACCGCGTGGAAGTCCGCGGTCCGGAAGGAGAGATCCTCCGTGGTCGTCGCGTAATCCAGGGTGGCCGGCACCGCCCGTTCCAAGTGCAGATTCAGCAGCCGCTTCGTGCTCTCGACCGCTCGGCGCGGCAGGTCGAGAATGCGTTTCGCGCAGGCCGGCGCCTCGGTGCGCGGATCGGTGACCACAGGGTTGACCAGACCCCATCGCGCGGGCCCGCTCGGCGGGGATCTTCGCACCGGTGAGCGCGTACTCCTTGGCCAGCAGCAAGCTGGTGTGCAGCGGCCAGGGCAGCGGACCACCGTCCGCGGCGGCTCGGCTCCGCCGTTCTCCTGCGAGGCGGGCAATTGCGCCACCTGCATCGCCGAGGTGACCTCACGCAGCGCGACACTGCGCCGGAACAACGCCCTGACCGATGACGAGTTCGATGACGGCTACCTACTGACCTACCACGCCGTCCCGGACACCGAGTCGATCACCGTCGACTACGAGTGAGAGCACGAGGCGCGCCCACCCGCTCGCGACTTCACGCTCGAGGGACGAGAGCGACGAACGTCGACCCGCGCACCCCGAATCCCGAATCCCGAATCCCGACAAGCCATGCACGGCGGAAGATCGACGTCCACCGGTCGTGACCGCATCGAGCACGCCCGGCACACACCATCCGCACACCGCACGCACGAGTTCTCCACACAGCCGACGTAGGTTTGCCGTTGTGTTCGTGAAGACGCTTCGTTCGGCCACGCCACCTCTTGCGGCCGCTCTCCTGACCGTGGTCACACTCGGCTATACGTTGCATCGCGGCTGGATACTGACTCAGCTGTGGCTCCTCGCCTTGCCGTTGTCCGCGCTGGCGTTCCTGATCTCGATCGCACTGTTCACTCTCGCGCTGTGGCGGGCGGGACGCGACGCGCGGCGATGGCCCTTGGCGGTCACGGCGGTACTCGCGGTGATCGGTCTCTGCGGACCTGTCTTCCTCATCCTCGAACCCGAGGCCGCCGCGTGGACCCGGTTTCAGCTCGAGCGCCCAGCGTTCGCTGCGGCGGCCACAGTGGAAGTGCCGGAGCCTGGCGCAGGCGACTACTACGGTGTCGCGCTACCGCGTCACCTGTGCTTCGTTTCGGCGAACTGCAAGGTGGCGGTCATCGGCACCAGCGGTGGACAGCCGGTACGTTTCGTGCCCGACTACGTCGGAATCCCTGACGGCGCAGTCGGTTACGGGCACTTCACCGGAACACCCGGAGCCGGGCCGTACGACGGGTTCGGCGATCCTATCTGCCCAACGACGGAGCTGGCAGGCGGATGGTGGTGGCTCACGCCTTGCCCCGAGGCCTAGTGCCTCGTCCGGCTTCGTGGTCGCGGCCGCCCGCACAGGGCCGCCGGTCACGGCCTCGGCTGCCACGCTCGCCCAATCGCGGCGGTGGCGCGTAGCGGGGCCCGTAGCCGGCGATCCGGATCGGGCTGCCGACCAAACGGAATTCCCCGCCGTCGCCACGATTTCGGGGCTGGCATCCAGCGCTTCCGGCAGGTCGCGGACCGCGGCGGCGGGAATGCCGAGCGGGCGACGCCGCTGTCCCAGGGTTGGGCAGTCGGATTCGCTGACGCCGGAACTGATCTGGTTTCGAAATCATTTCCATCGCCGCTGCCGGCACCGCGGTTGCGGCGGAATGAGTTTCGTCCAGAAGTCATGGCGTACCGCGTCCCACAACTTGGTCATTTCCGGAAGGAGTTCTCGCGCTTGTGCGAGATCCGGAAAGTTCTCGGGACCGAAGGATACGATCGGCGTGACGCCGGATGCCTCGTGGACGGCGACGATGGAGATCAAGTGATCCTGGAACAGCCGCCATGTCACGTGAAATCCTTCGACCTCGGTTCTTCGCATATCATTCATGTTCGGTTTCCAACTCTTCGACTCTGGCCCAATGCATTTCAACCGTTATCGATGTCGGCCTCCTGATTTTGGTTTCACGAATAATCGGTCGGGTCGGGTCCGGGCATGAATGGAGAATGCAAACATTCCCCTATATCGCATTTACTGACGCTCGCCCGGCGTCAGCGCTACCGCGCTGCGACCGCGAACGGCGCACTCTGATCGACTGGAGTGATTCCGCACCCACTCGACCGCACGCCGATCACGTGCGGTATGTGCGGGCGACCAACGCGGAACGCAGGCGCCAAAGCCCGCTCGCCTCGGCCGGATCGAAACCCGTGAGCTGACCGATCCGCTTGAGCCGGTAATCCACGGTGTTGGTGTGTACGTGCAGTAGCCGCGCAGTGCGCCGGCGGTTCAGGTTGTGCGCTATATGGATTTGCAGAGTCTCCAGCAGTTCCGGATATTCATCCAGGGGATCGAGCAGCGACCCGAGCTGTTCGCGGGCAGGGCCGGGGCGGGTGAGCTGGTATTCCAGAGCCAGCTCGTCGAAGTGGTACAGGCCAGGCACCGACCCGAGCCGGGTGACCATGTCGAGCAGTTCGTGGGCTTGATCCGCGGCGGCGGGCACGGTGTCGGTAGAGGCGGTCACCTCGGTGGCGGTGATGTGCACGCGAGCCGCCCGCGACAGATGCCCGATCAGTTCCTTCAGGGCGCCCTTGGTGATGTGATCGGCGGGGATGAGCAGGGTGCCACCGTCGACCGAAAGCAGCGAAAGCACGGTATCGTCGCAGCGGGTGGCCAATTCCGCCTGCACACGCCGGAGTTTGCGGCGGGCAACGACTTTCGCGTCCAGCACCGGATTGGACTCGTCCGGGTGAGACGGAATGGCGAGGGCTATTACGCGATAGCGCTCGGAGATGTCGATGCCACACTCTCGGGCCATGGTGGAAGTGGGATGACCCCCGAGCAGCGCCGAGGTCAGCGTGTGCACCGCGGTGTGGTGCTCCGACACGACCGCGCGCAGTTCACGCACATAAGCCGCCGAGACCGCCGTGGTCATGGTGTCGAGCATTTCGACGACGAGTTTGGCGCCGTCGAGGATGCTTCGATAGTCGGCCGTACTGACGGTGAGCATCGGATCGGTGTCAGCTGAGCCGGAGGCACGCTGCTCGGCCAAGGCTGTGGACACCACCAGGTCGAAGCCGATCTTGAAACCCTCATGGATAGCGTGGTGAATGGTACCGATGGGCACACCTTCGCGAGCCCATTGCGCCGCCGCCTCCTCGAGTTGCCCGGTCTTCTCCGAGATGTTGCTGCCGTCCAGCATGCTGACTGCCAGCTCCAAGCACACACGGGTGATGATGGTGATGTCGCCATGGATCGCGTCACCAGGCAAGGTACCGCAGGGTGCGACGGTTTCGACAAAATGCCCGACCATCTGCCGCGACAAGGCGCGCACGTCTTTCAGCGGCAGCGACATGGGCCGTCCGGATACAGTGAGTCCTTGCCGTCCGGCGAAGGTGAGAGCCATGGTGGAGCTTCCTTCCACCCCCGTTAACTGAGCTATTGCACCAGCGTAGCCAGCGCAAGAACGTAGAGAACGGTTTACTCCGAGTAACGTGATATTCGGCAAGCGCGGTCGGCAAGCGATAGTGATTGTTCACAATGGCGGTTCGACTGCACTGCCGCCGATGGCCGAGATGGCGCGAGCGACGATTCGAGCATAGCCCGGGGCAAGTGGTCGAAAAAGAGAGTAACCGGCGAGTGCAACGGCGCGAATCCACGCCCTCTCGCGTACGCATCCGCAGCAGACACCGTCTGCCTGGGCCGCGCCGAGTTCGGTCGACCATGCGAGCAACGGAAGTTCGTTTCCCTAATCAAGGTCCAGTGGGCCTGCTGCTGCGCATCGAGCGATTGATACGGGTGGATCGAGTCGGCGTCACCCAAGCCCTAGAGGGTGACCGGCGCACAAACAGGGTGACCTTGGCGAACTCGGGGACCACGTAGATCGGGTTCAGCGCAGGCCGGGCCGGAGCCGGGCACGTTGTCAGCGGTGCCGGTGGCCGGTGTCGCCGCGACACCGGCCACCGAGACCCCAGCGCGCAAACCGGCCGAGCCGATCGACCTGCTCCAGGCCGCCGGTGCGAGCAGCGCCACCCGGCCGGGCGGTCTGGCCTTCGCCAGCGTCCTCGTGCTGTTCTTCGCCCTGCTGCTGCGTAGGCGCTCCGGGCGACCGGCACCCTGATGTCCCGGCCCGCCCACACGGTGCGCGCCGGAAATCCGATCGCACCGGCCCGCGACCTCTGGCACATCCACATCGACGCGGGCGCTTTCGCCGTGGAGTATCACGCGGCACGGCGCAGATCGCGGACGTCGCGGAACTGGGCGCCCACAGCGGATTCGTCATCACCGTCGACGACGACGTACGCCCCGGCCTGCCATCCCTGCCGTGCGGCGGACTCTGGGTCGACGCGAGAGGTGGAGTGCCCCTTACCCGCCCTCGTCGTCACGGATCTGCACATGGTGGTGTGCTGTGTGCTGTGCACTGTCTCGTGTGCGCGGTGCTGGGCTGCGGTGTGAGACGGGGAATCGAACCCCGCGCACTGCCCCTCGTGCGCCGAGAAAGTGGGCCGAATATCCCGCCGGCCCGTCGGGTTCGTGCACGCCTCCGTGACGGCTACCCGCTCCACCTCTCGCATCAGTCCAGCAGGTCGACCTCCCAGTTGGAGCGCTGGATGCGCACGTCGAGTTCCCGCAGTTCCTTGGCGAGGTCATCGGCCTGCCCGCGCAGTTCCGCAACCGGCAACGCCGAGAACATCTTCAACTCGGATCGCAACTGGCGCGCGTACCCGGGCTGCCCCTTGCCCGCCGCGGCGTCCGCCGCAGCCGTGACGAGAGAGTGCCGCAGCCGCAACGCATCCCGGCGGGCCAGCGCGTCGGTCAAGGTGCCGTCGTCTCCGATCCGCGCGGCGGCGTTGGTCCGATTGATGCGCCGGATCAGCGTCTCGTATTCACCGAGCACCTGTCCCGCCTCCGCCAGCAGATCCGCCGCGTCCTCAGCGGGCTCCTCCCCCTCCTGAAAGCGAGCGTTACTCACGATCCGAGCACGCAACTGTTCGATTCGGCGCGCCGAATCCGCGCGCAACGCCAACGCCTCCGCCAACTTCACTTCCCCACCTCCGGACATCGACCCATGAACGGTCGAGTATCGACCATGTCACGGTAGGAGTCACCCGAATTAACGCCCTGAGGCTCGCTCGAGGTCCGCGTAATCTCCGGCCGAGATGGTGCGGGCGACTTTCTGCGGGGCGCCGCCGATCAGGCCCCGCCACGGCAGGTACGGCAGCAAGCGCACGTTGAGATCGCGGAAGCGAATCATCGCCTTGCTCGCGGGTGCGTACCACCCGCCCACGCCCTCGGCGAACTTCTGGCAGGCGTCGACCATGGGCCGCATCCGTTGTTCGTAGCGAGCGAACGCGATGCTGTGATCGCCTGCGGCGGCGGCCAACTCGCCCGCGAGGGTGTAGGCGCCGACCAGGGAGAGGTCCGCGCCCTGCCCGGACAGCGGTGACGCGCAGTAGCCGGCGTCACCGACGAGGGCGATGCGGCCCTTGTGCCAGCTGTCCATGCGAATCTGCGCCATCGCGTCGAAATAGAAATCCGGCGCGGGATCGAGGTGGGCGAGCAGTTGCGGCACCTGCCAGCCGAGGCCGGCGAAGGTGTCGGCGACGATCTTCTTCTGCTGCTCGATGTCGCGGTAGTCGTAGTCGATCGGATCGGATGCCCACGCGAAAATCGCTTTGGCCCGCGTGTTCTCCCGGGCGCTGTAGGCTCCGGCGATCTTGCCGGGAGTGTTGTAGTCCAGCTCCCAGTGATCGAGGTCGAGGAAGTTCGGGATCGTGTAGATGCAGATGTAGTAGCCCATATGCCGCGCGAACTGCGACTCCGGCCCGAAAACCAATGTGCGCGTGTGGGAATGAACGCCGTCGGCGCCGATGACCAGGTCGAAGGTGCGCGGTTGGGCGTGCTCGAAGCTCACCCGCACGCCCTCCTCGTCCTGCACCAGAGCGGTGATGGAGTCGCCGAAGAGGTATTCGACGTCCTCGCTGGTGGCCTCATACAACACTCGCGCGAGATCGCCACGCTGGATCTCGGTGTCCCCGTTGGCACCGACACCGTTGAACGTCTCGCTGCTGATGCTGGCCCGCGTTCTGCCGGTGGCGTCGACGTAGGAGGTGCCGCGCTTGCCCGTACTCATCTCGTGCACCCGGTCGAGCAGGCCCATGCGCCGCACCACCTCGGTGGCGGTGCCCAGCACGTCGATGGCCTGCCCACCCTCGCGCAGGGTCGGCGATTTCTCCACGATCGTCGGGGTGAACCCGTAGCGCTTCAGCCAGAAGGCCAGGGCGGGACCGGCGATGCTGGCGCCGGAGATCAGGACGTTTCGATTGCTCATCTGCCGCATGCCATGAACCGTACAACCATTTTGCGCATCTGTGCAAGACAAATGTCTAAGGCGATTGCGCTACCATGATCCGTATGGGAAACCGTGAGGATCTACTGGCAGGCGCACGCCGCTGCCTGTTCGACAAGGGCTACGCACGTACCACGGTGCGCGACATCGCCACCGCCGCCGGGGTGAGCATGGCGGCCATCGGCTACCACTTCGGCACCAAAGAGGCCCTGCTCACCGAAGCGCTGGCCGAGGCGACCCGCGAATGGGGCACCGATCTCGAACACGCGCTCACCCGGTTGCCCGACGAGACCGACCCGTGGCAGCGCTTCGCCGACCGCTGGGACGCGGTGCTGGCCACGCTCGCCGCCCATCGCGGGGTGTGGTCGGCCACCTTCGACGCGCTGGCCCACCCCGAGGCCCGCGCCCGGCTCGCCGAGAACCTCGACGAGGCCCGTTCCGGCTTGGCCCGACTCTTCGACGGCGTCGCCGAAACCGACACCGCCGCGGCGCGCAGCCTCGGCACCCTTTACCAAGCCCTGCTCACCGGCGTCGCGGCGCAATACCTCATCGACCCCGGGAGCGCGCCGACCGGAAGCGACCTCGCCGAAGCCCTGCGCCGCATCACCGCTCCCACTCGTTGAGATCGCCGACGCGGGACACCGCCACTTTCGCCTGCCACACGCCCGGGTGAGGTTCCGGTGACGAGTGGTGTCGAGCGACCGGGTTCGAAGCCGAACCAGCACAACGGTGCCGGTGGCGTTTCCGCGCCGATCGAACCCGCACGATGAACCATGACTGCTCGAGGAACTCTCTGGTCTGGAACGGTCTCCGGAACAAGAAACGCACCGCGTCCGCCGACATGGCGAACAGCCCTCCGACGGCCTGCATCGGGCGAATTCGATGAGGCCAGGCGGTTCGTAAACGAACGGGTAGCCGGTGTCAGTTCCGTGGCACGGCGCTGAATACCGCGTCGGCGATCGTACGGAGCGTGCCGATCGGGTCGTCGCCGAGGACGGTGAGGCCGACGTGGTTCGCGCCCGCTTCGAGGGAGACCCGGATGCCCGCGGCCACGGTGGCCGGATCGCCGTGCAGCACGAGAGCGTCGATCAGGCGATCGCTGCCCGGCTCGGTGAGGTCGGCGTCGGTGAAGCCGATGCGGCGCAGATTGGCGGTGTAGTTGGCGACGTGCAAGGCAGGGGCCGCGGCGTGGGCTCGGCCGGTCGTGCGGCCTCGTTCGACGTCGCTGTCCAGCACCACCATTTGGCCGGGCAACACCAGCGGGCGAGCGCCGAGGATCTCCCGCGCTCGCCGAATATATTCGGGCGTCACCAGAACCGGGATCGTCCCGGCGGCGCGGTCGCGCACCAGGCGCAGCATCCTCGGCCCCAATGCCGCCAGCACCACCCGGTCCGAGGGCACACCGGCGTCGGCCAGCTCGGCGAGGTAAGCCACCATCGCGTCGTAGGGCGACGCGTATTCCGGATCCGTTTCGCGGTGTCCGGCGCCGATCCCGAGGATCAACCGATCGGGGTGTTCGGCCGCGATCCGGTGGTAGGAGGCGGCGACCGTCCTCGCGTCGGTGGTCCAGATGTTCACCACGGCGGTGCCGACCACGAGATGCTCTGTGGCGTCGAGGATCCGCTCGGCCACGGTCAGATCGGCGGGTGGCGAGATGGTCAGCCACAGCGCGCCGTACCCGGATCTCTCGATTTCGGCCGCTTGCCGCAGGGTCACCTCGCTGTGGCGCAGGTGGGCTCCGAGCCTACCCAGTTCGATGCTCATGACTTCGACTCCAGCACAGGACGGTTGGAGGCAGCCAGACCCGATTCCGCTGCGCAGCAATAACATGATGTGATCGCCGCAGGTACCGACGGGAGGCACAGTGGAATTACGTGCTCTGCGATACTTCGTCGCCGTCGCCGAGGAGCTCCATTTCGGCCGGGCCGCCGAGCGGCTGCGCATCGTGCAACCGGCGGTCAGCCAGCAGATCGCACGACTGGAACGAGAACTGGGGGTCCGGCTGTTCGACAGATCGCCACGCCGCGTCCAGCTCACCGAGGCGGGGCGTCGCGTGCTCGCCGCGGCGCGGGACGCGCTCGCCGCCGCCGACCGAGTTCGTGCTGTCGCCGGTCGGCCCGCCGCGACAGTACGCATCGGCACGACAGCAGGACTGACCGCCCGCCTCGAGCGCGGCATCGATGCGCTACGCGAACACACCCCGGCGTTCGAAGTCGTCCTCGTCGATCTGCCGGTCGTCGAGCGGCTGAACGCGCTGCGGCGCGGCGAACTCGACTTGGCGCTGGCCCGCGGTGTGGTCTCCGCGCCGGGGCTCACCGTCTCACCGACCTGGTCGGAACCGCTGCGCGCGGTGGTGTCCAGAGATCATCCCGCCGCGGCGCACGGCGTAGCCGCCATCACCGACCTGGCCGGGGACGCACTGCGCGTCCCGTCCCGGCAGTCCGATCCGCCGCTGCACGACGCGATCGACGCCGCGTTCCGAGAAGCCGGAGTGCGTCCGAAGTTCGGCCGGCCTATCGGAACCACCCAGGACGCCGTAGTCGAGATCGGTTCCGACCCGCACAGCTGGGCCTTGCTTCCGGCGGACCAGATCGCCGAAACCGATTCCCTCCGAGTCCGCGTACTGCCGGTCACCCCACCGATAGCGATCACCGGCAGCGTGATCACCCTCGAGCAGCTCTCGGATCACGCCAGCTGCACCGTCGCCTGCGCGGTCGCGGCGTTCGGCGACGCCACGGCAGACGCGGATAACGGGATGTGACGCGGGCGGAATGGGCCCGCGCTTTCGTTCCCCATCCGGCGCGAAGTCGCGCGCCAGTGAATCGTGTCCGGAACGTGCTGATGGACAGGTGAATCGGTGCTGAAACCTGTCCGGAGAGAATTCGGCAGCTCAGCGGCGCACAGCGACCCGGACCGCACCGAGCCGAGCGCACCCCGCGATCATGCGCTCGGCCTCGATGGACGACGGCCCCGTCAGTCCCGGCGTGACAAGTCCCGCGGTGACCGAACCGCGACACGGTGATCGGCGAAGAGCGATACCGCCGAGTCGGGCACTTGATCGACTGTCGTGTGCTCTGTCCGACAGTGCCCGGCAAGGGTCAATCGACACTGACCGTCGACGCACGAACGCCGCAACCGGCCCCGGGAGATCGTCTGCACCAATCCGATCGCCCAGCAGGTCGGGCACCCGCGCAGTGCGAGCAGACCCACCGGCGCGAGCAGCAAGCTGAACGCCCCGAATACCGGCAGCAATGCGATCGCGCCGATCAGCGCGCCGAAGCCCGCGACACCGCG
Source organism: Nocardia sp. NPDC059691 (assembly GCF_042733915.1). Classification (NCBI taxonomy): domain Bacteria; kingdom Bacillati; phylum Actinomycetota; class Actinomycetes; order Mycobacteriales; family Nocardiaceae; genus Nocardia; species Nocardia sp. NPDC059691. Next base: position 279,540 of record NZ_JBHWFB010000011.1, read on the forward strand.
GGCCAGGTGCCGGGGCACCGAGGCGCTGGCGAAGCTTCGCTCGTCGGTCATTTCGTTCGCGCCTCTCCGGAGTCCGGCCACGGTGTGTTCCGCAGCTCGTGCTGGACCGTCGCGCGGGCGCGGTGCAGCCGTGACTTCATCGCCGCGACGCTGAGCCCGAGCATGCCCGCGACCGTGCGGCCGCTGTATCCCTGCACATCGCGCATGATCAGTACCCGCCGCTGGTCGGCGGGCAGCGCCGCGATCACGGCCGCCACCCGGCCTGCTTCGAGCCGCCGCACCGCCTCCTCCTCGGCCGACGCCACGGCGGCGTCCGGAATCGGCTCGGGCTGCCTGGTCTTCGTTCGCCACTGCCGCAGGCACTCGTTGCGGACGATGCGGAACATCCACGACGCCAACGCGCCGGAGGCCCGCAAGGTCCCGATCTTGCGGTAGAGGATGATCAGCGCCTCTTGTGCGGCGTCCTCCGCGTCTTCGGCGGAGGCGCACAGTGTGTGGGCGAACCGGCGGACATGCGGATAGGAGCCCGATACCAGTGTGGTGATCGCCGCGGCGTCGCCCTCGCGCGCCGCCACGACCAATTGTTCGTCGGGCCAGATCCGGTCAGTCACGGGAGCGGCTCCGGCGGCGAAGCAGCGTCACGCTACACCAGCCGACCAGCACGGCGGCGACAGCGATAGCGGCAATGATCACAACGACCTCCTCGTTACCGTGCCGACCCGGTTGCCGGCACGACTATGAGAGGACCGACCGCGGGAAAAGGATTCACACCGAATCTCAGCACGACGCCACGCGTGTTCGAAGCAGTGCTCCGGTCCAATCGCCTGCGCACCTCGCCATGGCGCGGATAATCGGATGCCCTCGCCGAACCTTCGGTTGTAGCGTCGGCGGATGCTCAATGGTTCGCAGCGGCAGCGATTTCTGGGAGCGGTGTCGCGCGGAGTTCGGGCACGGCCCCGGTCGGCGATGGCCGTGGGCGCGCTCGGCGTCGCGACCTCGGGGGTCTTCATCGATCTGTCCGGCGCCGCACCGGCCACCGCCACGTTCTTCCGTTGTGCCCTCGCGTTGCCGTTGCCGTTGCTGTGGCCGCTGGCCGGTGGTGAACGGGGCCGGGAAGGCGCGCTGTCCTGGCGACAGGCCGCGGTCGCCGTCACGGCCGGTGCGCTGTTCGCCGCGGACGCGCTGCTGTGGACGCGAGCGATCTACGAGGTCGGCGCCGGATTGACCGCGGTGCTGGTGAACGCGCAGGTCGTCATCGTCCCGCTGCTGGCGCTGCTCATCGACCGCGAGCCGATCCGGGGCGCGTTCCTCGTCGTCTCGCCGTTCCTGGTGGCGGGCATCCTGCTCACCGGCGGCGTCTTCGAGACCGGAGCCTCCGGCAGCGACCCCGGATCGGGCACGGTCCACGCCGTCCTCGCCGCGTTGTGCTACTCGGCGTTCCTGTTCCTCCTGCGCCGCGGCGGGCACAACGGGCAGGTGGTCCAGTCCTACCGGGTGGTGCTCCTGTCCGCGGCCGTCGTCGGAGCGCTGTGGCCGGGGGCCACGTTCACGCCGGGCTGGGCGGCTCTGGGCTGGCTGACCCTGACGGCGGTGTGCGGACAGATCGGCGGCTGGCTGTTGATCGCCCTGGCCACCGCTCACCTGAGCAGCACGGTGAGCGCGGCCATGCTCATGCTGACCCCGGTCGGTGCGCTCGCCTTGGCGGCGGTCGTCCTCGGCGAGCAGCCCACGATGCTCCAGTTGTCCGGCTGCGCAGTGATACTCGTCAGCGCCTACGCGGCTTCGACGTCCGGCTCCGGACGACACCGGATCACGGCCACCGTGCGGAAACGACTGGGCGACTCGCCAAGCGTCGTCGCCTGAAATCCGCAGCCGGTAAGGCTCGTCGAGCGGGCGAGATGACCGTCGCCGCTCGACCCCGAGGTGTGGAGCTTCTGCGCCTACGGCTTCACCGGCCGCCCCGTCTAGCCGAGCGAGATTTCCGGAGGTGTCGCCCGCGGGTCACCGCGATGGTCACGCCCGGCGCTCGAGGGTTGCCAGAAAGCTTTCGGCGGCGTCCTGGACCCGGTCGCGGTCGCCGGTGGCGAGCAGGTCGAGCAGCAGGCCGCGGATCGTGGCGATCACCAATGTGGCTGTGCGAGCCGCGGTCTCGGGGTCGGTGTCGGACGCCTGGGCTTCGCACAGTGCGATCTTCCAGTCGGTGACGACATGGTCGAGGAAGTCGGCGAATTGGCGCGGAGCTTGCAGAGCGCGCCCGTAGACGGCGAAGAACAGCTTGAACTCCGCCCACCGCCGCGGGTCGGAGCTGCGGGTCCAGACCGCGCGGGCTGCCGTCGCCAGGTCGGGATGCGCTCCCGCCGCATCACCGGTGGCAGCGAACATGCGCCGCCGCAACCGCTCGAGGATGGCCTGAAGCATTTGTTCTTTGGTGCCGAAGTGGTGCACCAGGGTGGTCGGTGAGACCTCGAGGCCTGCCGCGACCGGCCGCCACGACAGTTCGGAGAGCCCATGCTCGATCGTGTAGTCGACCACCGCCTCGAGCAGCTCTTCCCGGTGTCGATGGTCGACCGGCCGCCCTGCCATCGTTGCGCTCCCTCGTTCGCGGATTGACATTCCTAAAACGACTGTACTAGAAATTGTTCCTAGAACGACTGTACAAGAAATTTGAGTCAGGAGTCTTCCATGTCACGAGTCGTCGTCTTCGACGAGACCGGCGCCCCCGAAGTCCTGCGCATCATCGACGAACCGGTCGGCGACCCGGGCATCGACGAGGTGCGAATCAAGGTCGAAGCCATCGGCATCAACCGACTGGACCAGATGGCGCGTGCGGGCATGTCCCCGCGGCCGATCCGGATGCCACACGCCCGTCTCGGAGTCGAAGCAACCGGAACGATCGATGCCCTCGGCGCCGGGGTCGAGGGATGGGCGATCGGCGATGCGGTCGTCGTCACCGCCGTGCCCGACATGGACATCAACGGCACCTACGCCGAACACATCGTCCTGCCCGCCGATCGGGTCATCGCTCGACCCGCCGGACTGGACGCCACGAGCGCCGCAGCGCTATGGGTGGCCTACTCCACCGCCTACGGCGCCCTCGTCGAGAAGGCCGCGATGCGACCCGGTCACCATGTCCTGATCACCGCCGCCTCCAGCTCTGTCGGCCTCGCCGCCATCCAGATCGCCAACCAGATCGGCGCCGTTCCCCTAGCCGTCACCCGGCACGCCGCGAAGCGGGACATCTTGCTGGCCACCGGCGCCGCCGCTGTCATCGTCACCGACCACGACGATGTCGTCGAGGCCACGCACCGGCACACCGCCGGGGCCGGCGCCGACATCGTCTTGGACTCCGTCATGGGTCCCGGCCTGGCCCAACTGGCCGACGCGGCAAAGCCGTTCAGCGGCATCCTGGTCACGGTGGGCTGGCTCGATCCCCGGCCCGCGCCGTTCCCGGTCAGCCCGATCACGATGATCCGGTACATGAGCTTCGAGCACACCCTCGACCCTGTGGCGGTGCGCCGCATCGCGGCATTCCTGACCGCGGGCATCCGCACCGGTGCCCTGCACCCCACGATCGACAGCGTGTTCACCCTCGACGACATCGTCGCCGCACACCACCACCTGGAACAGGGACATCAGGTCGGCAAAATCGTCGTCACCATCTGACCCTCACGTTGCGCTCAGCGGGGCTTGCAGCGCGGTGGCCAGGGCGTCGTGGACGGATTCGGAGGCGCCTGCGAGGCTGCCGCGTTCCATGCGCACGTAGTAGTCGACCGAGACCCCGCCGCGCGCGCCAACTCCTCGCGCCGCAACCCCGGCACCCGTCGATGGGCCAGGCCGGGCCGCAACCCCGCCGCCTCCGGAGTGATGCGTTCGCGCCTGCTGTAGCGGGGATTCGGTGCTAACAATGGAGAAACTCCCGATGGTCGAGCCGCTGAAGACCGATCTGGATGAGATCACATCACCTGGGGCGCAGTTGAATACGAGGGCCGGTGAAATCGCGCAAATCAATAGCCTGCCCATATCTCACCGGCCCACTCGGACAACATTGACCTCTTCGGTGCGATCGAGGTTGATATCGACGCCGAACCAGCCCAGTGTGGACCCACCGGCTACGACCGTTGCGGGCCGCGACACCCTCTTCTGACGGAACGGCCACGTCCAAGTAGATGAATGAGAGGGCTTATCCCAGAGGGCAACTCAACAGTTGCTGATGCGCATGCATCGCAACACCCAAGGGGGAGACCATGAACCACACGAAACTCACCATCGTTGCCTTGATCGCAGCGACGATACCCGCCGTCATCAGTTCCGCGCCAACAGCTTCCGCACAGCAAGTGTGGGGAGCGTGCGGTATCAGCACTCCCGAAGACAAAGTTGTCGCGAAGTACAGCAAAGCGCGGTTGACCTGCGGTAACACCGGCTATGGATTCCGGCACATCCAAACCAAGCACGGCGAGGAGTGGCAAGGGCTTGCAGTGATAGAAATCCGCAACTGGCGCGACATCGCCGACATGGCGATCAGTAAATCGTTGGATACCCCCGACCTCGTTGTCCCGCAGGGCGCCAGAACCTGTTACTCAGGGCAGATATACTTGGTCAACCACGTCAACGGGCAGATCGCGAAAACCGTCGAACCCACAGTCATCGTCGATAACGGCGTCATCGTCACCGCGTTCCCTGGAGGTAAATGTCGTGCCTAGCTCGCACCCCACCACAGCCGAACTGACGCAATCGGTGATCGCGGCAGGCCGCGAGTGGCAGGTGGAGATCTCGTCGTCGGATCAGGGCTTGCAGATCACCGCGCGTGGCGGTGAACGACTGGATGTGCCTATCGAGTTCGCGGTCACGGACGATGAACTGCGCGCCTACTACGTCGAGGTGAGCAAGTCCTCGCTCTATCCCGAAGACCAGAAATGGCAACAGTGGCAATCGCTGATGTCCACCCATTTGTTGGAAGCGCTGCACGAGCTCGACCGGCATGACGCGCACTGCGTCATCACCGTCGGCGAGACGGGGTTCACGGCGGTACCGCAACAGCTCAACTAACGCAACTACCCCTGGTGCTCAACTAACGCGTCTGTCGGAAGTGGAAAACTCTTGTGGATAGGGCAGGCGAGGCACCCGCAAGCGGCGGTGATGACGCCGCCTGGTCGGGCACCCAGCGTTGTCCGTGGCGGCCCCGAACACGGACCGGAACGCACGCACGGAATAGCCGGCGACCGATAACCTTCCGTGTTCGACCGGGTCACAGCGTTGCCGGATCATCCTGGTTGAGGGTTGGCGATCGGGGTCGCACGCTGGGTTGCGCGGGCAGCAGTGCCCGCCCTTCACCTCCGCTCGTCCCAGTGTTGGGAGTGACTGCCCAAGGCGAGCATTAAGGAGTGCGTAGCAGAGATGTCACCCCGGCGAGCAGGGCGACCTCTTCGCGGCGCAACCCGGCCACGTGACGGTTGCCGCCGTAGGCGGGCAGCCCGGCCTGCTGCGGGGCAGCCGCGCGCGGCGGGTTCGCAGGAACTCGCGGATTTCGATGCGCAGTTCCCATGATCTGCGCACTATCCGGCGTTGCCGGATGTTCTTGGCCCTGAGGGCTCTTGCTCGTTCCTCGCATCGTGTTGTCCCGCATCGAGTGGAAGCCGTCCGGGACCGGGAGGGTAGATCGGCTGCGGGCGATGTCCGAACAAGTAGTCGCGGAAGGCCCGCAGATACTCGTCTTGTTTGCTTGCACGACCGTGTCCGGATCGTGGCTCAGGTGCGCGGGCGCTTCGGCGTTGCCGCCGGGCAGGGCGGCGGACACGATCTCGAACCGCTGCCCACTCGACACGCCCGGTACCTCGATCACCTCGGCCGGATGCTGTTGTTCCTCCGATACCGGGCGGACAACCGAACCGACGGCGACGCCGCGGCGGCGCTCGATGCCGCCTCCCGCGGCACGGTCGCGCTGTTGTCCTGCACGCCGGAAACCCTCGACCACGATCTCGAAGCGGTGAAGTCCATGCTGACCGGCGACTTCCTGGCGTACTCGCGCGTGTTCGGTGCCGACACGGACGGGATCAGCTGGTCGGGGGCGCGTCCGCCCCGCGGCGTGCCCGGGCGCGCCGTTTGCCCTCGTGCATCGCCTGAACCCGGGCCACTGGAATCGTGTGTCCCTCCTCGATCAGATCCGGAGGAAGATGCTGCGGGGCAGGCATCTCCGCCTGCCACGGATCGTTGTCGCCGAGCAGGTCCGGCACGGTCCGCACAGTGAAATCGGACGGCGTCACCTCGTCGAGGTCCGACCAGCGCAGCGGGAACGACACGGTGACACCCGGACGGATACGCGGACTGTATGCGGCGGCCACGGTGGCGCCACCCGCACGGGTGGCGTCGAGAAAGACCTTGCCGTGGCGGTCTTCCCGGATGAACGCTGTCGTGCCGACCGAAGGATCGATCCGCTCGGCTCGCGCCGCCACGGCCCGCGTCGCCGCGGCCGCGTCCTCGACATCGGTCCCTGAGACCACCGGCACGAACACGTGCAATCCCCTGGAACCGCTCGTCTTCACTGCTCCGGACAGCCCGTCGGCAGTCAGCGCTTCCCGGATCAGCCGGGCGCCTGCCACGGCGTCGGCGAAAGTCTGTCCCAGTGCGGGATCGAGATCGAGCACAAGATGTGTGGGGTCCGGTGCGGATTCCGCGAGGAACAGGGTCGGGTGGTATTCGACCGCCCGCTGATTACCGAACCAGATCAGGGTCCGCAGGTCGTCACAAAGCGCGTAGGTGATCTCCCGCCGCGAACTCTCTGCCCAGACCTTCGTCCGCGCCACCCACTCCGGCGTGTACTTCGGGAGGTTTTTCTGCATGAACGGCTCCTGCCCCGGCCGCACCCTTACCACCGACAGCGGCCGTCCGCGCAACACTCCCAGTAACCGTTCCCCGGCGAACTCCAGATAGTCCACCAGATCCCTTTTGCTCGCCTCGGCCTCGTCGAACAACGGCTGATCGAGATTGGACAATTCGACCCCGTGACGCAGCTCGCCTCCCGCCATCGCTCCACTCTCCCTACCACCGTGCGCCGGTCGATCACCGGGGGTGGCGAACTGGTTTCCCGCTCGTTCTCGCACATTCACGAAAATTGCCGATGCCCGAACCGAATGAGCGACGCACGCATCCATGGCCTGAGAGGAAACTGCTGTTCAGGCCTGCGCAAACTGCCGCTGTGCCGCTGATAGGCGACGATACACGTTCCTTGGCGGCCCCGTCACCAGGCATTTCGTGACAGATCGCCCCCATCTGGTGGCAGTGTCACCCATCGTTTCCGGCATGCGCGAGCCGATGTCGGCCAACGGAAGGCAAGACCCGCACGGTCAGGCCCCGCCACCGGCGGCTGACGATGCGTACCGTCGACGACGCCATCCGCGCCATCGGCGGCACACCGACCGACCACGTCGGTACCTACACTGCCTGACAGGCTTCGGGGTTCCGGGGCCGAATACTGAACCGTCTGGGCTACGGCTGAGCTGGTCGGACTTCGCTTGCCTTGCTGTATTTTCCGTGTCGGCCTTCGCCGATGACCCATGTCACCGGCATGCCCGGTGTGATGAGTTGTTCGTCGCCCTGGTATTGCCAGAGGGAGAACCATACGTCGCCGGAGTGGCTGGCGATGAGTCCGTCGTAGGTGTCGGGCAGCCACCATCGGACCACACCGTCGAGGCTCGGATCAGGATCCTTCGCCGCGTCGACCTGCCCGTACGGTACCAAGCCGCCTGCGCCGCGCCATCCGTCGAGAGTGGGGAGCAACGGTTGGTCCCCACACTCGGGGTCGGCGGGCCAGATCTTTCCACTGCGGGACAGGATGTCGTCGTGGACTTCCCGGGCCAGTCTGCACGCCACACCGTCGGGAGTGCGCTCGACGGGGGTGGTGCCAATTACGACGCTCAAAGCCGGGACGGTGAATTCGATCCGCCATCCCGGTGGATCCGCCAGGCGGCGAAGCCGCTCGGGGATCGTTTCATCGATGTGCACCTCGAAACCGAGAGCCGACTCGATGTCGGCCGCCAGCAGGTCGGCGCCTCGCCGTGATGTCTCCTGGTCCATATAGCTAGCCTGCCGATGTCGAGGAACGGCGCCTACTCCTCACGCTCGGTCAGCCGTGCCCGGAAAGCCTCGACCAACAGCTCGCCGCGTTGGTCGCGATCAGGACGAGACAGCGACAACGGACCGGTAGGTGTGCGGGTCGTCGATGGCGTCGAGGAGATAGTCGGCGAGGTCGGCACGCGAAGTGCGGGGACCGACCTTACCTTTCGCCCCCACCGAGACGCGCGGACTGCCGTCGGCCTGCGCATCGGTCAATCCCGTGGGGCGGACGGAGGTCCAGCGCAGATCACTCTGCGCGAGCAGGTGTTCCATGCGCGCCATATCCGAGTAAGTGTGCCGCATGACCCTCCGCAGGACGGCGGCGAGGACTCTGGCGCCCGGCCCCGCGTCCGCCGGGACGTCCAGCGCCGCGGAGGAGATCACCAGCAGCCGCCCGCCCGGACGCATGGCGGCGATGATCTCGGCGGTGGCGGCGGAGTAGACGGTGGCGGGGCCGCGCCCGGTCGCGCCGAGCGCGGAGATCACCGCGTCGTACCCGTCGAGCAAGCCGGTCAACGCTCCCGCGGCACACGGGTCGGCCGTCACCACGGTCGACCCGAGCGCGGGCGCCGCGGTAGTGGCCGGGCGGACGATCGCGGTGACGCGATGTCCTCGTGCCAGCGCCCGGTCGACCACCATCCGCCCCGTTCGGCCGGTGGCGCCCAGGACCGCGATGGCGGCCATCAGTGCGCCGCGGGCCGGGTGGCGGGCTGGGTCAAGAACGACACGGCCTCCATCAGCGGCTTGCGCTGGGTCTTCTGCACGGCCGCGATGCGCCACTGTCCGTCGGTGTCGCGGACGACGGTGTAGGTCGCGAGTTTGCCGAGCTTGCCCGGCCGCCGCTTCGAGGATTCGCCGCGGGTCACGACTACGGCGGCATCCGGTCCGTAGCAACGGATTTCGACGATGTCCACGGTCAGACGCGTGCCCTTCAGGAAGCTGTCGAACAGCGCTTGGTGGGCCCGGCCGATCTCCGCACCGCCGTGGTAGACGGTGCCGACATAGGTGATGTCCGTGGCGTCGTCGGTGAAGCAGGCGCCGTAGGCGGCGCCGTCGCCGCGATCCCACGCTTGCCTGCTGCGCTCGATGAGGGCGCGGATGGCGGCGGTGTCGGTGCTGGTGGTCATTTCGATCTCCTTCAGTCGGCCAGCAGGGCCAGTGCGGCCCGGCGGGGGAACAGCCGCAATACGGCGATGAGTGCCCGGTTGAACGGGCTGGTGAGTACGACGGAACCGGACCCGCCGGACAGAGCTTTTCGCGCACGGTCCACCACCTGCTCGGGTGTCTGGACCAGCCAGGGCGGTACGTCGGTGGCGGTTTGCGAGGCGGTGGCGGTGACGCCGGGGCACAGAGCCAGCACCCGTACGCCGCGTGCTCGCTGTTCGTGCCACAGCGTTTCGGACAAGGCCGTGACGAACGCCTTGGTAGCGCTGTAGACGGCGAGGCCCGGCTTCGGTATGTGCCCGAGCGTGGAGGACACGTTCACCAGGACGCCGCCGGGAGCGGCCGCACCGAGGAAGGCGTGGGCCAGCACGACCACCGCCCGGCAGTTCACCTCCAACGTGGCGATCGACGCTTCGAGCGCAACCTCGGTGAAATCGCCGTGCGCGGCGGTCCCGGCATTGTTGACCAGCAGCGTGTAACCGCCGCCGCGAAGCCGTTCCGCGACCGCCCGCAGTCCCTCTTCGGTGCCGAGGTCGGCGGCGAGATAGTCGTGTCCGTCACCGAGTTCGGCGAGCAACATCTCCAGCGCTTCGATCCCGCGCGCCACGACGGTCACCGAATACCCCTGTGCTGCCAGCGATTTCGCGAATGCGCGTCCGATCCCGGCGCTGGCGCCGGTCACCAACGCTCTCACCGTTCGGCCTCCGGCTTCGTCGCCGGGTCGAACAGGAACGAGATGCGCTCCATGACCGGCTGCCGCTTGGTGTTGTGGAAACTGGCGATCCGCCACTGGCTGTCGGCTTCGCGCACCAACGTGTAAGTCTGCGTCTTGGACAACTCCGCCGGGCGATCGCCTTCGTAGCGGTCACCTCGGCTGGTGACGATCGCCACGTCGGCACCGTAGAAGCGCACTCCGAGAAAGGAGTCGGCGAGTTCGGTGCCCTTCAGGAATCCCGAGAACAGGGCACGGTGCGCCTCGGTCAGATCGCGGCGGCCCACGTAGTGGGTGCCCAGAAAGGTGGTGTAGGTGGCATTTTCGGTGAAGGTCGCGCCGAACGCGTCGGCGTCGTTGCGGGCCCAGGCCGCCGTCATGGCGGCGATGGTCCCGCACACGGCCCGCAGGTCGTCGGCGCTGCCACCGTCAGCAACGACCTGCGTGCACTCCATGACGCCGGCACTGCGGACATCCGAGGTCCGGTCCAGCCACAGGTACCCGCCTCCGCCGACGACGCCGAGCGTCAGCACGGCGACCCCCACGGCTCGGACCACGGTGCGTCGTCGCGGACTGCGCGAGGCAGTCGGTTCGGTCCCTGCGATAGCCGACGTCATGGTGAAATCCCTTCCCACAGCATTTACTGCTTACAAGATGTTTCATCTTTAGAGCAGTTTCTTCGTTGAAGAAGAGATTAGAGAAGATGCCTCCGCCTTGTCAATACGTCCGCATGATGCCGATCCCGACCGCGCTGCCCCATCCACTCTGGGGTGGCAACGTGCGCAGGCCCGGTCTCGTCGAGGCCGAGTTCGCCTCGACGGTTGCCTGTCCGTTCATCGCTTCTTCACCCCGGAGCGGTCGCAGAGCGGCACGATGAAGTGATGCGGCGGATGTGCGCAGGCGGTGTGGTAGCGGGGCTTGTGGCGGGCGGTGCGCTGACGGCGGCGGGACCGGTGGCGGCCGATGGTCCGGCCGCGTTCGATCTGCAAGCCCATCGAGGTGGGGCGGGGCTGGTGGCGGAGAATACGCTGCCCGCGTTCGCGAACGCGTTGGAACTCGGGGTGAGCACGCTGGAGCTGGACGTGCAGATCACCGCGGACGGATACGCGGTGGTCACCCACGATCGCGATCCGAGTCCGGCGAAGTGCGTGGACACGGCGCCGGCCGTCGCGGGCGACCCGAAGTTCCCGTATGTGCCGGGGACTACCTACATCCGGGACCTGACGCTGGCTCAGGTGCGGACGATCGATTGCGGTTCGGTGCCGTCCGCGGATCACCCGGAGCAGCGCAGGGCGCCGGGAGCGCGAATGCCGTTGCTGGCCGAGGTATTCGATCTGGTGCGCGCGTATGGCGCCGATCAGGTGATGCTGAACATCGAGACCAAGGTCGAGGCCGCCGCCCCGGAACAGACCGCGCCGCGCGAGCAGTTCGTGGACGTCGTCGTGGCGGAGATCCGCCGGGCGGGCATCGGGCGGCAGGTCACTGTCCAGAGTTTCGACTTCGGCGCCTTGACGCGCCTGCGGGAGGTGGCCCCCGAGCTGCCGACCGTCGCGTTGACCGACGGCCGGCCGAAGTTGCAACCCGGAGAGCCCGGTGGCTCACCGTGGGCGGGCGGCATGGATATCGACGATTTTCCGGGATCGTTGCAGGAGAAGTACGTCGCGGCCGCGGCGGCCATCGGCGCGGCCGCGATCTCGCCGGTGCACGGCACTCCGCAGGACGGCACCGTCACCGACCCCGACTACCGGCCGTTCACCACGCCCGAACTCGTCCGCGCCGCACATCACCGCGGCATGCGGGTGGTGCCATGGACGGTCGATGACCGCTCCACCATGACCGCTCTGCTCGACCTCGGGGTGGACGGTCTCATCACGAATCGCCCGGACGTGCTCCGCACAGTGCTGTCCGACCGCGGGTACCGCCTACCACCGGCATACCACCGATCCTGAGCGATCCCGCGCGGCCGACCTGGCATGCGGACTGCCCCGATCGGGACGGCGACGCGGCCGCCGCTCACCTTTCCGCGATCGGGTAGACGGGTCCCGTGATCAACCGAGAGTTTTCAGCAGTTCGTCCGCCACTCCTGCGGAGGAAGCCGGATTCTGGCCGGTGATCAGCGTGCGGTCCACCACCACATTCGGCGCCCACGGATCGGCCTCCCGGAAGTCGGCGCCGATCTCGACGAGCCGGTCTTGCAACAACCATCGGGCCTTGTCCGCGAAGCCCGCTTGGGTCTCTTCGGCATTGGTGAACCCGGTCAAGGCATAGCCCGCGAACGGGTTCGCGCCATCTTCCCCCGTGGCGGCGAGCAGGGCCGCAGGCGCATGGCACACCACCGCCAGCGGCTTGCCGGAGGTCAGGATGGTGGCGAGCAGCCGACCGGAGTCGGCGTCGACCGCGAGATCTTCCATCGGCCCGTGCCCGCCGGGGTAGAACACCGCCGCGTAGTCGGCGAGGTCCACCTTCGCCAGGTCGACGGGGTTGTTCAGCTCGGCGCTCGTGGCGATCACCCGCGCTCGATGGTCTGCGGTCTCCTGACCGTCGTTGGCCTCGGGCGCGAGGCTGCCTTTGTCCACGCTCGGTACGACGCCGCCGGGCGTGGCCACCACGATCTCGTGTCCCGCCCCTTTCAGCTTTTCGAAGGGCACCACGAATTCCTCGGCCCAGAAGCCGGTCGGGTGCTTCGTCCCGTCGGCCAGCGTCCAGTGGTCGACTCCGGTCATCACGAAAAGGATCTTCGACATGGTGTGTTGTCTCCGTCGTCCGGAACCCGCTCGGTCGGGGTTCGCGTCATCGAGTCCTGTCGCGCTGGTCCACGTGGCACCTGGAGGTATCGATCCCACGCGTCTGGATCGTCAGCGACGACACTGTCGACGCTAGCCTTCGGCAACCATGGAATACCAATAAGAAGACCGATTTCAGACATCGGTTTCTCAATGGATCTTCGCAGATGACTTCGATTCGCGGCCGTTCCCGTTTCACTTTTTCCTTGGGCCGGGCGATGCGCAGTCACGAGCCGGTCACCGGTCGGTCACGCAGCGCCGACCCTCCCGCCTGACCTGGACTTGTTTACGCGCCATACTGGACCGGTGACGGAGATAGGTCAGTGCGAGCAGGAGACTGCACGCAAGATGCTCGGTGGTTGCCCCGATATCGGCAGCTTTCGCTTCTGGTTCGCCGACCAACGGTGGGAATGGTCGGACGACGTCGCCACGATCTACGGGTACGCACCGGGAGAAGCCGAGCCGTCCACCGAACTTCTGCAACGCCACCTGCACCCCGACGACCGCGAGCGGGTCGCCCAGACGCTCGCCGAGGCCATCGAGACCGCGTCGCCGTTCTGCACGCGTCACCGGATCATCGACACCGAGAACGAGACGCACGACGTGATCGTCATCGGCGACCAGCTGTTCGACGAGCAAGGCGCCGTGGTGGGTTCCTCCGGTTACCTCATCGATGTCACCGAGACCCTCGAAGACAACCGGCAGGAAGCCCTCGACGACCTGCTGCCGGACGTGATCGACGCGCGCGCGGTGATCGAGCAGGCCAAGGGCGTCGTGATGTTCGTCTACGGCGTCAACGCCGATCAGGCGTTCCGGGTGCTGCGCTGGCGCTCGCAAGAGACCAACATCAAGATCCGCGCGCTGGCCGAGCAGCTCGTCGCCGACGTCGTCGCGATGGGCGGTGCGCTGGTTCAGCAGCGCACCCGCTTCGATCATCTCCTGCTGACCCTGCACCACCGGGTCACGCCAACGGAACCTGGCGCGGGCTAGCCGACCGGTGTGCGCGGTCGGGTCGCCGCCGAACGGATCATTCCCTTGGTCCGCATGAGGAACTCGCCGAGATAGCTGTCGTGCGGGACCCCCGGACGCAACCACGTGGTCGGATGGTCACCCAGATAGAGGTTGGTGATCGTCGGCTCGTCCAGCAGCGCGTCGATGAGTTCGCGCCGCTCGGTCATCGCCGTGAGAACCAGCGAATCGCGCAGCGGGGCGACGCCGTCGGCGGGTGACCACGGCCCCACCCACACGCAGGGGAAGGCGAGTTCCACACCGAGCTGCGGCGCGGTGCTGCTGCCGACGAGGTGCACCGCGGGGCGCAGCACCGCCGCGCCGGGCGACAGTTCGTCCACGATGGTGTCACCACCGAGCAGCGGGCGCGCGTCGCCCGCGACCCGACGCAGGTAGTGGTCCATCGCCGCCGCGGACTCGGTGGGCTGCACGGTGAGGATGGCATCCGGGTGCTCGGGCGGCAGGCTGGGAATGGCCCCCAACTCCGCGGCGAGCGCACGCGCCAGCGGCTCCGGATCGCCCTCGACCAGCACCGCGGTAGTGCAGGTGCAGGCGGTACCGCCGAGGTGGCTCACCGACTCGGCGATCAGCGCGACCTCAGCTCGCCAGTCCACGTCCGAGGTCACCAGGATCTTCGAGCGCCCCGGCCCCTGGGTGAGCACCCGCGCGCTGCCACCGTACTTGTCGACCACGTCCTGCCCGCCGTAGACGATGGCGAAATCGGACTCCGCCACCAGCACGTCGGCCGCTTCGTAGTCGGTCGGCAGCAGCGTGACCAGCTCCGGCGGCAACCCCGCCATGCGCAGAGCGCTGACCAGGCGAAAAGCGGTAAACGGCTCCCTGGTCGACGGCCGCACCGCCACCTTGTAGCCCAACGCGAGCGCCTCCGGCCACAAACCGTGCACCGCCGGGGTGTTTCCCGCCGCGTGCACCGCGAATAGATCGCCCCTGCGCGTCCAGACGGCGCATCCGGCGAGGGTGCGCCGGTCCTGCCAATCCGCCACCGCGCCCTTCGGCATCGCGAGTTCGAGGGTGTCGCGCTGCTCGCGCAGCACATCGGCGACCCATTGCACCGACTGGCGCACGACGGCCAGCGGGACTCCCGACGCGACGCTGACCAGTCGCGCGTATTCGTCGGGTCCGAGCCCGCCGATCTCGGCGGCGGTGAACAGGTCGGCCGCCCGTTCCAGCACCGCGAATCGCTCGGCGGCGGGCAGCACCGGCGCCTTGCGCATGGCCGTCAGCGCCCGGCGCACATACAGCGGCGGCACTTGGGAGATCTCCCCGATCTCGATGCCGGACAAGGTCGTCAGGGACTTGCGGTCGCGGGCGCGATAGCTGCCCTGCGGACCGAGGGCGTCGATGTGCACGAACTCGCCCATCAGTACACCCCCTCGATGACCTCGGCGCCGCCGAAGGAGGTCATCGGCGCGACATCGGCGACCGAGCAGCCGGAACCCTGCTTCGGCGGCTCGACCTTCATGGCCAGGTCCCGTTCCGGATTGTTGGGCAGCAGAGCGTATTTCGTGAGGTGATGCATCACGACCTGACCGCGCTCGCCGTAGCCGACGTCGTCGCCGGTCTCCGGATCCACCACCTCGAACGCCAGGTAGGGGCTCGGCGGGTCGAAGACAGGCAGCCCGTCGGGGCGCTCCTCGTCGCGCTCCCGGGACATGCCGAGGATGGTGGTGCTGCCGTAGAGCCCTTTGAGCGGGATGCCGGGAAAGATCTCCTGCCGGAAGATGTCGCGGGTGTCGGCGTCCATGTGCGCGCCGCTCCAGCAGATGAACTTGACCTTCCGGCGGATCTGCTCCACCAGGTCGTCGCGACGCGCGATGCGCTCCAGCAGCGGCGGAGTGGTGATCAGGATCCCCACCGACTGCGTGGTGAGGATCTGCGCGACCTGGTCGACGACGTGTTCGGCGTACCGCTCGGTGTTCTCGGTGTCGCCCCGCGCGATCATCTGCTTGATCCATCGCGGGTCGAGGTCGATGGTGAACCGCACGCCGTTGTGCCTGCGCGCCCGGCGTTCGGCGAACTCACCGAACATGTGCGGGCCACTCGGCGCCACGGCCAAGGTGTTCACCGTGCCGAGCCCGGCGTAGTGGTGCTCGTCCCAGCCGAGCGCGAACTGCATCCAGCGGTCGAACATGACGAAACGCTTCGGCGCACCGGTGGTGCCGCCGCTCTCATAGATCCCCGCGATGACGCGGTCGGCGCCCGTCAGCCCGCGGGGGATCAAGTCCTCCACCGCGACCGTGCGGAATTCGTCGATGACGTTGGGGAAACGGCGCAGGTCGGCGAAGGTCCGGATATCGGCGATGGGATCGAAATCCAATGTCCGCGCGCGGCGCAGCCAGTACGGGCTGCCCGTCTCCTCGCTGAAATGCCAGGCCAGCACGGCGCGCAGGTATTCCTCCGCGTCGATCATCGCGTAGTCGTGCGCGGCGAGGTCCAGGATTACGGGGCGCATGCGCGGCCTCCAGTGATGTGCCCCGAATCGGGGTTTCAGCTCGAACGCCGCAATCCTCTCCCGGCCCGGTCGAGGGCAAACGCGCTGTCGCCCAGTTCGATCCGCCGATAGAACACTCATATCGAGAACCGCGATCGACGCCGTGTACACGTTCGCCGAGCACGTACCGGTGGTACCCGCCGCGGCGTCGGCCGCTCGCCCCCGGCCTACGGGGATCCATTGGTGATGTCCATCACATCGTGTCAGAAATCGGCGGCCCGAAATGTCTTATGGGCAGCCGTCGATGACCGGGAGGTCCCGCCAGTTATGAGCACCATGTCACGGGGAGCAGATGCCCTGGATGAACGTTACCGCGCTTCCGCCTTCGTCAAGCGCTCGATCAACAAGGTATTCCCGACCCACTGGTCGTTCCTGCTCGGCGAGATCGCCCTGTACAGCTTCATCATCCTGCTGCTGTCAGGGGTGTACCTGACGTTGTTCTTCGATCCCTCTATGAGCGAGGTGGTATACGACGGCGCGTACCAGCCCATGCGGGGATTGACCATGTCCCGGGCCTACGAGTCGACGCTGAATCTCAGTTTCGAGGTCCGCGGCGGGCTGTTCGTGCGGCAGGTACACCATTGGACCGCGTTGCTTTTCGTGGCGTCGATGATCGTGCATATGTGCCGGATATTCTTCACCGGCGCGTTCCGCCGCCCACGCGAGATCACCTGGGTGATCGGCTCACTACTACTGATCCTCGCCCTGTTCGAAGGCTTCTTCGGCTATTCGCTGCCTGACGATCTGCTGTCGGGTACCGGCATGCGCGCGGCCTTCTCGGGTTTCACGATTTCCATCCCCGTGGTGGGCACCTGGTTGCACTGGCTGATCTTCGCGGGCGATTTCCCCGGCGACATCATCATCCCCCGTCTGTACATCACGCACGTGCTGCTGTTCCCGGCGATCATGTCGGCGCTGGTCGTCGCACACATCGGAATCGTCTGGTACCAGAAGCACACTCAGTTTCCCGGACCGGCCCGGAACGAGAACAACGTCGTCGGCACACGTATCGTGCCGGTGTTCTCCCTCGATCAGGGCGCCTTCTTCATGTTCACCCTCGCGACAGTGTCGTTCATGGGTGGCCTTTTCCAGATCAATCCGGTCTGGAACCTGGGTCCTTACAACCCGTCACAGGTATCGGCGGGTTCGCAGCCCGACTTCTACCTGATGTGGACCGACGGCATGGCACGCCTCATGCCGCCTTGGGAACTGTACATCGGCAACTACACCGTGCCGGCAGCCTTCTGGGTCGCGCTGGCGATGGGATTGGTGCTCTTGGCGCTGATGGTGTACCCCTGGATCGAGAAGCGTCTTTCGAGGGACACCGCGCATCACAATCTGCTGCAGCGGCCGCGAGACGTGCCGGTGCGCACAGCAATCGGCGCCATGGCCCTCACGTTCTACGTGGTGCTGACGCTGGCGTGTGTCAACGACATCATCGCACTGAACTTCGACATCTCGCTCAACGCGACGACCTGGTTCTTCCGCATCGCGGTGCTGCTGTGCCCGCCTACGGCCTACTTCCTTACCTACCGAATGTGCCTGGGTCTGCAACGCAGCGATCGCGCGGTACTCGCCCATGGCATCGAGACCGGCGTGATCAAACGCTTACCGCACGGCGAATACATCGAGATGCACCAGCCGTTGGGCCCAGTCGACGACCACGGCCACCCGGTTCCGCTCGAATATCAAGGCGCCCCGGTACCGAAAAAGATGAACAAACTGGGGTTGGCGGGCAAGCCCGGACCGGGCTCGTTCCTGCGCCCGGATCCGGCGCCCGAAGCGGAGCGCCTGGTGATGACCGAGCACACCGAAGAACGCAGGCAACTTGCCGTTCTCCGGGAATACCAGCAGCGCCGCGACAACGAAAGGCACGACCGATGAGACGGAGGCGCGCCGGGCACGCCGAAGACTACGGCCTGCTGGTCCCCGCGGCCACCGTCGCCAGCGAGCATGCGGGCAACGTCGTAAGAGACACCTTGCGCGCCAACGGGATCCGTTCCACTGTGGGACGGACCGACCGATGCGGCCGACTCCACCGCCTGCTCGTTCTCGTCTTCCCCGAGGACGCCGCGCGGGCCTACGAGGTGATCTGCGCCCATACGAGCCAGCCTGAATCTTGAAGATGCCACTCGAAGTGGTCGCCAGTGTGTTCGAAGCCGATTCTGTGGACATCGCTCGTGCGGTCAGTTCGTGGAGCGGTGGCGCTGGGAGCGCCGCGAACAGGACTCCTGTCGGTGGATTCGGACGTACCTATTGCCAACAAGACTGATCTGTCCCTATTTTTAACGAGACAGATCAGTCTCTTTCGGCGCGACGGATGGAGTCCTTCATGGCTACGGAGTCAGACTTGCGGGCGGGCGCATGATCATCGGAGCCGCGGAGGAGACGCCCGTCACGATGCTGGCCGCCCATCACGTCGAATTCGGCGCGCCGCTCGCCGTGGGCGAACTGCCCCGGCCGGTGCCGCTCCCTGGGGAGGTGCGGATCAAGGTCGCGGCGACGAGCGTCAACCCCGTCGACATGCACACCGGTCGCGGGAACGGCTACGTCCAGTCGATGACACTTCCGCTCATCCCGGGCTGGGACGTGGCGGGAACCGTCGATGCGGTCGGGTACGGCGTGGCGAGGCACCGCGTCGGCGACCCGGTCTTCGGCTTGGTCCGGTTCCCCCATCCGGCCGGGGCTTACGCGGAGTACGTGACGGCTCCCGCACACCACGTGGTGCGCGCTCCGGCAGGCCTCACCATGGTGGAGGCGGCCGCGCTGCCGTTGTGCGGGCTGACCGCCTGGCAGATGCTCCGAGCGGCGAGGGTGGAGCGGGGCAAGCGTGTCCTGATCGACGGCGCCTCCGGCGGTGTCGGACATCTCGCCGTGCAGATCGCTCGCGCGCTCGATGCGGAAGTGATCGCGCTCGCTCGGCCCGAGCACCACTCGCTGGTCACCTCATGGGGCGCCGACGACTGCGTGGACTACCGGGACGACGCGGCGGTCGCCGCCATCGGCACGGCCGACGCCTTGTGCGATGTCGTAGGCGGCGAGCTGGCCCTGCGGCTGTTCGACCGGATCGCCCCGGCCGGGTGCGCTGCGCTCGCCTTGGGCTGGGCAGTCCCGGACTACCGTGCTGAAGCGAACGCGCGAGGAATCGACGCGGTGTCCTGCCTGGTCGACCCGGATCCCGAAGGACTGAGAGCCTTATCCGAACTCGCGGAAGCCGGTTCCTTGCGCGTGCACATCGGAGCGACCTTCGGGCTCGCGGAGGCGAGTCGGGCACAGCAGTGGGTGACCAGCCGATCCGGCATCGGCAAGGCCGTCATCGTGATGCCGGACTCAGCGAAATGACCACCCAGCGAACCGGGACGCCGGCAGCCCCGCCCCGGCAACAGGGCACCGCCGGTTCTCGCGCCCCCCGGCTGCGTGGACCGGCGCTTCGAGAAGCGGTGCTCGACATCGCCTGTCAACTCTTCTACGACAACGGTGTGCATGCCGTCGGTGTGGATGAGGTCGTGCGCCGCGCCGGCATCGCCAAAGCCAGCCTCTACCGGTGGTTCCCCACCAAAGACGCGCTCATCCTCGCGGTTCTCGACCGGATCGACCAGCAACTGTGGGCACGGTGGGACGAGGTGGCGGAGCAGTTCGCCGACGATGCCGAGGCAGAGCTACGGGCCCAGATCACATGGATGACCGACATGGCGGCATCACCTGGATACCGAGGCTGCGCCTTCGTCAACACGGCGGCCGAATTCTCCGAGAGACATGACGAGATCCGTGACCGCTGCCTTCAGCACGAGCGGGAACTGGGCATGCGCCTTCGCAGGCTAGGTCGACGCCTTGCCGTGCCCGATCCCGATTCCTTCGCCGACCAGCTCCAGTTGGGGATCGTCGGCACATTCACCACCTCGGGCCTGTTCTCCAGCGCGGGCCCCGGGCGGCGACTTCCGGCACTCCTCGACGCGATCCTGGCGGCGAATCTCGGTCGCTGAGTGCAGCGCCACTGTGGGCAAGGCTGCTGAGCGACCGCACCGAGGCGGACCGAATGCCGGATTATCGCCGTCGGGCCCGCTGGGCTGCCTCGCGATCGGTGATGATCTGCTTGCGGCGCTGCGTCATCGCTTCGGCGGGTGAGCCGGCGCCGACGATCGCATCGAACACCGCGCGTGCGTCCTCGAGCGCGTCACGTGCGCCGACTCCGGCGGCCGGAGTGATGGCGTGGTCGGCGTCACCGATCAGGAGCACCGAATCCTGAGGCGCGCGAGCTCCGTCCAGGGGAACGTCGCGGGCGTTGCTGACGTGCACCAGTTCCGTGTGCGACAGGAAATCCGACACCAGCGCCTCAATGGAAGGCGTTGCGGCCAAGATGGTTTCGGACCATTCACTGGTCGGCCGCATCCCGATATCGTCGCGGGTAGCGGGCAGGGGTTCGCGCGGGATCCGCACGAACCACAGAGCCGCCGGATCCTCTGGGCGCCAGATGTGCCCGAAAGTACTGCCGGCACTGCCGTCTTCGGCGACCTCGGCGAAGAAGTGCAGGACTGCGGGTGCGGTGGCCGGCGGGGAATCCAATGGCGCGCCGGTCATCCCGTACAGCACAACGTCACCGGCGTAGACCGGGATGCGGCCGGGTTCCAGGCCCGCGCGGACCACGGAGTCGATGCCGTCGGCGCCGACCACCAGTCCCTCGGCGGCGACGACGTCCGCGCCGCGCCGGATCTCGTGGCCGTCGTCACCCGAGGTCACCTCGGTGATCGGCTCGCCGTAGCGCAGCTCCGCGCCGGAGCCCGCGACGAACTCCGACAACACACCCATGAGGTTGCGGCGCAACCAGAACCGATGACCGCGACTGGGCATTTCGCTGCGCCGACCGCGACTGTCTGCATAGTCGAGCCCCGCCAGCGGATACGAAACCGCGTACAGCGCCGAACGATCGACGCCCATCGCCTCCATCGCGTCGTGTCCGCGCCCATCGATGAACAGAAACGCCCCGGCTCCGGGACCGGGGCGCTGCTGCTCGTAGACCGTTACCTGACGACCTTTCCGCGCGAGACCACCGGCCAGGCAACTGCCCGCGATCCCACCACCGATAACACTGACCATGTAACTGCGACCTCCTGGCGTTGTCGTGCCGACGGCCACCCGCTGGGAGGGGCACTCATCCAGATTGCCACGCTCGGCCGAGCCTTCGCCGAGGACTGATCGACTGAGCGTGGATGGCACCTCAGCAGAGCACGTCCCACGCTGGCAGAGCGGGCCAACCGATCCAAAAGCCCCTGGAGGCAACGGAATTCGAGTGAGGCACGGGTCGAGACATGCGCTCCCCCTCCGCATACGGTGCTCAGCTCGGTGGACTTCGCTTCAGGCTGCCGACACTGAGCGATCCACTCGCCCCGGTGCGCAGTGTCGCCTCTGCCGCGCGGACGTACCCGACAGGATCTTTGTCCACAGGCTCGACGCCGGTGTAATTGCGCGCCTCATAGGCGGCGAAGGCGACGGCAAGTCGGTGGCGCCGTGCCAACCCGGCCAGGCGGCGGAAGTCGGTGAGCCCCTCACGTTCTTCCTCGGCCATATGGTCGCTGTTGGCCAGGTTCGCCGCAGCTACGGCCGCGTACCAATCGTCGGTGCCGACCTGGTGTCGCGCTACTTCGGCGACCGCGTCCCTGATCTCGTTGTGGTCGTGGATCGCGTCGAGTGTCTCGTCCTCCGTCCCGCTCGCGCGCCGGGCCGCGATCCCTGCCTGGAGCAACTCGGGATAGAAGATCTCCTCCTCGGCCTGCGCGTGCAGCTCGAGGAAGGCCGCCAGTCTGTCCCAGATCGCGGACAGCGCGGCGGTTTCCCCGCGATCGATCTGCTCCAGGATCGCGAACAGCCGCCGCTGCTCGTGATGGTCATCGAGAATCAGCTCGGTAATGTCCACATTTCCTCCCTGACGCCGCGTTCGAGTAAGCATTGGACTCGACGACCGACTGCCGCGCGGGCAGCCGGAACGTCCATGGGAACCTGACGACAACGTACTACCGAGCCGCGGCCCGACGCTCACATTCCGCCGCGGAACCCGCATGGATACCCGATCGCGATCGTCAACGGCAAAGTGCCTCGCCGTGAAACGGCTGACCGAACCTCGGGAGCGACAGCTTTGCGACCGATCCTCCGTTTCCGCGTGGTAGGTGTGGGTAGCTCGGTGGTGGTGAGGTTCGCTCGGCTCGGTGGGAGGAACGGTGTCTCGTTCGCTGATGAAGGTGATTTCCGCGGCCGCGCTGGTGTGCGGCCCGGTTTCCGTCGGAGCCGGTGCGGCGGCCGGTGTACCGCAGTTGCCGCTGCCGCCGATCGGCGGTGGATCGGGGATCGTGATCGATGACCGGGCCGAGTGCACGCTCACCGCCATCGGCTACGACGCGGCCGGCAGGCTGGTCGGTTTGACGGCGGGGCATTGCGGCGAGCCCGGGGCGCAGGTGGCGTCGGTGACCTATCCCAGCTACGGGGTGCTCGGGCGGTTCGTCTACGCCGATCACGAACTGGACTACGCGATCATCCAATTCGATGACGCGCGGGTCGCTCCAGCCCGAGACGTCGGTGGTTTCTCCATCGACGGCCTCGGCGCACCCGCGCGATTTCCCGACGTGGTGTGCAAGAAGGGCCGCACGACCGGCCGAACCTGCGGTGTCGCCTGGGGCGACATGATGGGCCGTGGCAGCGACACCTGGACTCAAATGTGTGTGCTCAAGGGCGATTCCGGCGCGCCGGTGGTGATCGGTTCGACCCTGGTCGGCATGGTCAACGCCTACTGGGGCATGGGGTGTCTCGGGCCCGAGGTGGGAACCGACATCAACGCCATCCTCGCCGACATCGACTCCCGCGACGACGTCGGCGCCGGATTCCGTCCCATCTGATCCCAGCAGTGTGACCAGCAGGCGGGTGGAGCGAACTTCGGCATCGCAGTAGCGACCCGAATACCGCGTTTCTCCCGCCTCCGGTTCCGAAATATCGGTCGAACAGCTGACATTCAGATGCGGTGCGGATGCCCTACATTCGGGTCGGTGTCGAATCGACCGATCGTGAAGGCTACCGCCGACGTCCGGTCGAACGGGTGCGTCCACGGTCTGGGGTTGGAAATGGGTCAGTGTGTGCAACGAATCTTGGGTGCTGTCGTCCTGGCCGCCGCGGTCGTGATCGCCGGTTGCGCCACATCCGACGATTCGCCGGGTCCGGCGACCAGATCGGCGGCCGCCGCGACAACGACCGCAACCACCAGAACCCCCGGCGCACCGGCATCGAGCGCCGCGCCGGCACCGGAGACGGTGCCACTCCTGCAAGGCGACAACCGCATGCGCGGTCCGGGGACGGTGTTCTCGGGTGCTGGAACAGCCTGGCTGGACAGGTGAAAACGGACACTGAATCCAGACCAGTTTGAGCGTCACCGAAGGCCGGAACGGCGATGTGTAGACGAAAGATGATCACGTCAGTGCGGGGGTGGCGGCGGGTGATGTGGGCGATCGGTCGGATGCATCTGGTTGTGGGAAGTCAACAGTCGGCGGGGGAAGCTTCCGTCGTTTCGGGTGAGGGCTGGTGCGCCTGCCGGTGTCTCCATTTGCGGGAAGCTCGCCAGAGTGTCACTAGCCTGGGCACTCGAAGTGCGACCGTCGGCGGTCGATGCTCTATCGCGTATCCCTGCGTCCCGGAGGCTTATATGACTCGCACCACTCCGCCCCGGCCCTTCGACGTCGCGGCTGTCCTCCCCGCGCTGGCACGGTTGGCCCGGACCGCGACCCGGTTGCACCCACGCCCTGGAACCCCTTCCCCGCATGACAGCTCGATCGGCGGGCCGCTGCTGTGGCCGGCGTCCGAGCCGTGGCCGCACTGTCACGGCCCCCACGAAACCGGGGTGCGCCCGTTGATAACGGTATCGCTGGTGGACTTCAGGCCAGCGGAACCCAGGCCGATGCCGGTCGCAATGTCGCTGGCGGACGCCAGGCTGAAACGGCGGATCGAGACGGCCCGCCGGGGTAGGGATTTGACGACGCAGGAGCGGGAGACCCTCGAACGGATTGTTGAGGGTATCCCGATGCCCGATGGTCCGATTGCGATGCTGCCGGTCGCGCAACTGTACGTGCGTGACGTGCCCGGTTTACGCCCGCCCGCAGGGGCGGACCTGGTGCAGGTGTTGTGGTGCCCGTTCGACCATGACTCGGACTCCGGAGCCGCGGGAATGCCTAGGACTGCGCTGTTCTGGCGGTCCGCGGACGCGGTTACCGACATTCTTGTCGACCCCCCGGAGCCTGCGGCGGTTCTATTCGGCGGGGACTACGTGCTCGAGCCGTGCACGATCGACCCGGAACACATCATCGAATACCCTTCCGAGTCGGAGCTCGATGACGAGCAGGCGAGGCCGGCGGAAGGGGTGGAGCTGGCGGAGGAAGGGGATTGGAGCATGGCCGAGCTCGAGGACTGGACCATGCCCGAGCTCGCCGACCAGGAGTTGGATGATGGTCACTCCGATAACGACTATCAGTACGACGATCTGTGTATCGCACCTGGGTGGAAGGTCGGGGGCTGGATACGTTGGGGAGCGAACGATCCCTACCCTCAGCCCTGTCCTGCCTGCGGTGCCCGAACAGAGCCGTTCCTGACGATCGCCTCCTCCGAGTGGCACACCAACGTCGGTCACTGGATCCCCTACGAGGACCAGGCCGCTGGCATGACCGACACCAGTGATGCCAGGCAACCCACCAGGGTTCGAGTCGGCGGCGGCTCCTATGACCAGATCATCAGCGTCTGCCCGGCATCGCCCGACCATCCACACACCCTGCTGCTGCAGTGACCCAGAGCCGACCCGGTCGTGCAGATGAATCGCCCCGGTGAGTTCGGAGACTTACTGGTGTGACAGCTCAGCGGGTTGCTGGGCCGGGTTCTGAGCGTAGTGGGCGGCTTCCATCTCGGCGGGTGGGATGTCGCCGCAGTATTGGTAGAGGCGTCGGTGGTTGAACCAATCCACCCATTCGGCGGTGGCGAACTCGACGTGGTCGACGCTGCGCCAGGGGCCACGCGGCTTGATCAGCTCGGTTTTGTACAAGCCGTTTACGGTCTCGGCGAGGGCGTTGTCGAAGCTGGAGCCCACCGCGCCTACGCTGGGCTGGATCCCGGCCTCGCCGAGGCGTTCGGTGAACGCAATAGATGTGTATTGATCAGGTTCAACCGGTGGTGGACAACATTTTTCACGTTCCAGCCCGCCCGCTCCCGGGTCCAGATCGCGTGCTCGATCGCGTCCAGCACCAGCGTCGTGGTCATCGACGTCGAAGTACGCCAGCCGATGATCCGACGGGCGTAGGCGTCGATCACGAACGCCACGTACACCCAGCCTGACCAGGTGGACACATACGTGATGTCGGCAACCCATGTACGCGCTGGACTTCCAGTTTCAGGTTCTCCTCACGCACCTGACGCTTGGTCGGGACTCGCTTGCAATGTTGGTAATATGTCGAGGGGGCGAGGCTTACGCCGAGCTCGGTCAGCGCAGCGCAGATAGACTTCACACCCCACACCAGGCCGTCGGCTTCCCGGCGGCCCTGGTGTTCGGTGACGAACCTCGTGATCAGCGCTGCGGCCGGTCTATCTCGGCCGCGAAGAAAGCCGACGCCGCTTTCAGAATTGCGTTAGCGCGCTCGAGTTCTGCGTTTTTTCGCCGCAACCGCTTCAGCTCCGCGGACTCATCGGAAGTGACACCTGAGCGGGCGCCCTCGTCGACCTCGGCCTGACGCACCCACGTCCGGACCGTTTCCGGATGCGTCACTCCCAGCAGTTCCGCGACCGCCCGCGTCGCGGCCCACTCCGACGGGTGCTGGTCACGGACCTCCACAAACATCCGCACCGCCCGCTCACGCAACTCGGCCGGATACTTCTTCCTCGACGACACGACTCCATCCTCTCCAAGAGATGAAGTCTCCGGACATGCCGGGGCGATTCAAAATTATCCGGGTAAATGGTATTAGCCGTTCGGCCAGGGGATCGGTCAATCGGCCGACGGGCGCTGCGCGGCCGACGGCCCTTCGGTCAGGGCGGCCAGGACCGCCGAAGT
The DNA here is from genome assembly GCF_042733915.1 of Nocardia sp. NPDC059691. NCBI lineage: Bacteria > Bacillati > Actinomycetota > Actinomycetes > Mycobacteriales > Nocardiaceae > Nocardia > Nocardia sp. NPDC059691. The sequence continues at coordinate 305,894 of NZ_JBHWFB010000011.1, forward strand.
GTCGTGATAGTAGGGCCGGAATTCGGCGATCAAGCCGTCTCGAAAGCTGATCCATTGCAGCAGTGAGGTTTCCAGTATCCGTCCGGTGCGCCGCGCACGTAGACGACCCCGGCTGTAGACCACGACACTGGCCTCGTCGTCGAGGAAATGCTGCTCGTCGAACCACAAGCCGTCCCAGCTCTCTCGCATAGCGGCGAGGAATCTCCGGAATCCGTCGTGTCCATGCCAATCGCCGCCATAGGGCAGGCTCGACGCCTGGCGCATGACCACATCCGGCGCCAGATGCCGGACCATTTCCTCGAACCCGGACCCGTCGGTGAGATACGCCGCCTCCGACGCGTAGAAGGCCCTCAGGGTGCTCATCACATCAGCCGTCATGCGCACGATCCTCGTCACCGCCACCCCGCCCGCGCTGGCGAGAATCAGCCATCGTGCTAGACCGGGGATCGGTTGTGTTACCTCTCCCCCACTGTCTCTCGTCATAGGAGTGACGGCCGTGGTTCCCGGCAGCCAGGTCGAAATCACGCTGTGGTCGCACGAGGTCGCTGCCCGACAGCCGGTAGCGGCGCGGCGCCCGGTCCGCTCATGACTCCTCGGACCCGAGCGAGCGCCTGGCCTTCGTCCGCCACGACGTGTTCGCGGTCCCCTTCCACGAATCGTCCGGCGGCCGTCAGTCGATGGAGGCGGAGGCCTCGTCGCGAAGGGCGGCGATCGTGGCGCGCAGTGATTCCGCGGTGGGCGTCGGCTCGATGCCGAAGGCCGCGGTCGCGGCCGAGGAGTCGATCACGAACGGACGATCGAACTGATACCGCAGTTCGCGCATCTCGCGGGCGTTGGGATCGAAGAGCCCTCCGACCCAGAGCACCGCGGAGGGCATCCGGCTCACCCGCGCGGGCGGCGCGTCCGCGACCGTCGCCGCGAGCCCGGCGAGTTCGCGAAGGGACATCGGCGGCGCGGTGGGCGTGTGCCAAGCGCGGCCCCAAGTGTTTTCGTCGTGGGCGACCGCGACGAGAGTACGTGCGGTGTCGGTGACGTCGGTCCAGCTGTGCGCGGCGTCCGGATCGGCGGGGAACAGCACCCGGCGGCCGGCCAGCACGGCGGGCAGCGCCGCGACGGTGAACGCCGACGTCGCTCCGGCGCCGAGGTAGTCCGATCCGCGTACTTCGGCGGTGCGGACGCGGCCCGCTTCGTGCGCCGCCAGCGCCTCGGTCCAGAGCTCCGCGCGCACGCGCCCTTTCACGCTGTTGGGACGCAGCGGGTGCTGTTCGCTGATCGGACCGTCGACCTGACCGTAGCCATACAGGTTTCCGACGCTCAGCAGCGCGGCGCCGGTAGCCTCCGCCGCCTGCAACACGGCGGCGGCCAGGGGCGGAAAGTCGCTCGCCCAGCGGTGATACGGAGGCTGCGCGCACTGGAAGATCACCTCCGTGCCCGCGCAATGCCCGATCAATGCCGCCGAGTCGGCGGCGTCGGCGGCGACGCGCTCGATCAGCGGATGATCCGGGCCGACGCCGCGCCGGGTGATCACGCGCACCTGGGCGCCGCGTGCGGCGAGCAACGCGGCGGTGGTCGCGCCCACCGGGCCGGCTCCGATGACAACGTGCAGAACCATGGCAATATCCATCCTGTCGGGCGTTCCGTTTAGAGAACAGTGTTCTCCATGGGCTTCACCGTAAGACAGAACAATGTGCGAAGTCAAGAGCACTGTTCACCAAACCAACATATGTTCTGTTATCGGTTGCTTGTTCTCTACACTGGGGAGATGTCCGCCCGATCCCTACGCGCCCGCATCCGCTCCGAGATGACCGAGGAGATCAAAGAGGTCGCGCGCAGACGGTTGGCCGTGGACGGCGCGAACCTGTCCTTACGCGGGGTCGCACGGGATATGGACATAGTTCCGTCCGCGCTCTACCGCTACTTCCCGAGCCGGGACGACCTGCTGACCGCCTTGATTCTCGACGCCTACCGCGCCCTGGCCGCCGAAGCCGAGACCGCCGACGCGAAGGTTCCCGCCGCCGATCTACGCGGCCGGTGGCTGGCGGTGTGCTCGGCGGTGCGGGACTGGGCGCTGGCCCATCCGGCCGAATACGGACTGCTCTACGGCAGCCCGGTACCCGGATACTTCGCACCCGAGGACACCGTGGCCCCCGCCACGGCCGTGGTCTTCCGGCTGGTCGCCATCGCGCAGGAGGGGGCGGGAAGACTGACGCCGCCACCGCTTCCGGCCCCGCTGCCCGCGCCCGTCCGCACCGACCTGCGCCGACTCATCGAGCAGAAGCCGCCCGCCGACATGCCCGAAGACGTGCTCGACCGGGTCTTCGTCGGCTGGACTCAGCTGTTCGGCCTGATCAGCTTCGAGATCTTCGGCCGCCTGAACGGAACCATCGACGCCCGCGACGAATACTTCGGTCACCACATGAACGTGATGGCCGACCTGGTCGGCCTGCCGTAACCCGGCCTCCGGCGGTCTCCTCGTCGCCTTCTTCGCAGCCCGGCCTCGACCCGGTCCGACCAGCTCATCTGTACGACGACATGGCGGCGTGTCCGCACCGGCGTGCGGGTAGCGCAGGCCGGGCGGCGCTACGGTACACAGCACCGAGATTCTCCGCGTTCCATTCGACCGAACACGACTCATTCGTGGAGGAACATTGCCGAACTCGTTCACTCGCAGGGGATTTCTGTCCAGTGCGGCCACTTCGGCCACGGCCGCGGCCGCCGTCACGACCGGAGCCGCGCCGGGCAAGGCCCGAGCGGACACCGATCCGGACAAGCCGAACATCCTGGTGATCATCGTGGACGAGATGCGGACACCCGTGTGGTTTCCCGACCAGCAGACGCTGGACGCCGTGCTCCCGAACATCGCACGGATCCGCCGGGGCAGCGTGTCGTTCGAGAATCACTACACGGCGGCCAACGACTGCACGCCCGCCCGGGGTTGCCTGCTGACCGGCCTCTACGCGCAGCAGACCGGGGTCATGGTGGTGTCGGAGTCGACGTTGTCGCCGCTGTTCCCGACGTGGGGGTCCATGCTGCGCGACCACGGTTACGACACCACCTACTGGGGCAAGTGGCATCTCGGCAGCTACCCGGATCGGACACCGGGCGCGCTCGAAGCCTACGGATTCCACGGCGGCACCTATCCCTCACCCAACGGCGCGCCGGGTCAAGGGCTGCAAATGGATCCGAAGATCGTCGACCAATTCGTCGACTGGTTCCACAACGATTCCGGCAATGCGCCCTGGTGCACGACCGTGTCGCTGGTCAACCCGCACGACATCCAATGGTGGCCGCGCTGGACCCGTCGCGACCAGTTCAACGCCGACATCCCACGCTGGATGAACGAGCTGCCGCCCAATTTTGAGTCGCTCGAACAACTTTCGCGCAAACCGCGCCTGCAGATGGCGCTGGTGGAGGTCTCGGCGGTGGCGTTCGGAGCGGCGCCCTACGGAACGCCGGAAGCCATGCAGGCCTGGATCGAGATGCGCAATCTGTATCTGTGGGCGCAGCAGCAGGTCGATATCCAGATCGGCCGCGTGCTGGACACCTTGCAGTCGCGTCCGGACGTCGCCGCCAACACCGTCGTCGTCTTCACCTCCGACCACGGTGATTACGCGGGCTCCCACGGCCTGCACGGCAAGGGCGGCGCCGCCTACGACGAGGCGCTGCGCGTCCCGCTCTACGTCCACGATCCGCGCGGCCACTTGAGCCCGGTGAACGGGACGAGCACCAGGGACCAGCTCACTTCCAGTGTCGATTTCACTCCCCTGCTGCTCACCATCGGCACCGGCGGCGACGGATGGCGCGGCGACGGACGCTACGAACATCTCAGCGGGCGTCTCGACATCGCCGCGCTGTGCCGCAACCCGGGAGCCGCGGGCAGGCCGTGGGTCGCCCATACCACCGACGAGGCTTCGATCGAGGAAGCCGCGATGCTGTTCAATCAGGACGCCCCGGGCCACGTCGCGATGGTGCGCACTCCGGACGCGAAATTCGCCTCCTATTCCCATTGGGTGCACGGCCGGATCCAGATCGACCCGGCGGCCGCACAGGAATTCGAGCTCTACGACTACAGCACCGACGGCGGCAGGCTCGAACTCGACAACCAAGCCGCCACCGGGAATCCGTTGCGCGGCGAGATGGAGTCGCTGCTGGACAACGTCATTCGCACCGAGATCCAGCAACCGCTGCCGCCGTATCTGCGGGCCGCGCAGGACGAAGGCATCGGTGACTACATCTCGGCGCAGACGAACGTGTTGGTCCAAGCCGAACGCATCGGCAACGCCTTGCTCGATGCCGTGCCGAAGCCGTCCTAGCTCCTACAGCAAGCCCCGCACGCCCAGGTCGGTGACGTATTTCTCGATCAGCTCCCGGGATATCTGCGGAATATCCTGATCGGCGCCGATTTTCGCGGCTCGGACGGCAGCCCGGAATTTCTCCGCAGGCATTGCCGAGCCACGAACGGCCGGGGCCGGTCGTCGATAGGCGTGCAACAACGGCAGCACGGAGGCCTGGCGCTGAGCTTCCGGTAACGCCCGCAGGGAGGTCTCGAATCGGGTGACCCACTCGTCGTAATCGGCGATCCGCTCGATGCGATGGCCCGCCTCGATCAGCCAGTCGACGAACTCGTCGAGCGAGCGGCCGTCGTCGTGCGGGTTGAGCACGTCGAAACTGTGGAAACCCGTCCCCGCCGTCGCGCCGAGAGTGGTGATCGCCTCGGCGGTGAAATCGGCGGGCAAGCCGTCGTAGTGGGCGCGCGAGCGTTGACCGTTCGAGTCGGTGCGGTAGAAGGAGAACGGCGCGATCCCCGTGACGAGCAGGCTCAGCAGCAGCCGGGTGAAGATGTCGGGCACGTTGAGCTGACCGGTGTAACGCCGGTCGGCGAGGATCATGTCCGACCGGAACACCGCCACCGGCAGCCCGCACAGGTCATTGGCCTCGCGCAGCAGTACCTCGCCTGCCCACTTGCTGTTGCCGTAGCCGTTGGCGTAAGTGTCGTCCACCGCGCGCACCGCGCTCAGCTCGCGGATGTCGCCGTCCTCGGCGAAGACGGCCGGATCTATTTGCGTGGCCACGGCGACCGTGGACAGATAGGTGAACGGCTTGAGCCGCGTGGTCAGGGCGAGACGGATCAACTCGGCGGTGCCGACCACGTTGGGACCGAACAGTTGCCGATACGGCAGCACGTGGTTGACCAGCGCGGCGGGATGCACGATCACGTCGACCTGTTCGGCCAGCCGTTGCCAGGTCCGATCGTCGAGCCCCAGGTTCGGATCACCGATGTCGCCGGGGATCACCTCCAGATGCGCGGCGGCCAGATCCTGGAATTCCTGGACCAGGCCGGGGTCTCCGGTGTCGAAGGCGCTGTCGAGTCGCTTGCGCGCCGCGGCGGCGTCGGAACCCCGGACCAGGCAGACCAGCGTGCCTCCGCTGTCGTGCATCCGTCGCAGCCATTCCAGGCACAGGAAACGGCCGAGGTAGCCGTTCGCGCCGGTCAGCAGCACCGTGCGCACGGTTGCGGAGGGGCGCGCCAGATTCGGCGCCTCGGCGAGGGTGCCGGCGTCGAGGAACTTGTCGAGGGTCAGATCGGCGGCGCGGACCTGCGGCCCGGCGCCGTGCACCGAGGCGTAGGTGGCGCCCCGCGTCCCCGAGGCGCGCTCGGCCGCGATGTAAGCCGCCACCTCGCGCAGACCGTTGGCCGGGCTGATCACCACCGACACCGGCACCTCGACCTCGAAGATCTCGTGCAGCAGGTTCGACAGCGACAGCGCCGAGAGCGAATCGCCGCCGAGGTCGCCGAAGTGCGCGTCGGGGCGCAGATCGGCGTCCGCGCAGCCCAGTACGGCCTTCGCCGCGCGGCTCACCGTCTCCAGCACGGGTAGGTGATCCGCGGTGCGGCGCAGGTCGAGCAGTTCGTTCGCCTGCCCGGCGGCCTGCTCGGCGTAGAGTGCTTGCAAGCGCGGCTCGTAGTGCTCTTTGAGCTTGGGCCGCAACAGCTTTCCGATGCCGCTCAGCAACCCGTTGGCGGTGGTGAACGGTTCCGGCTCGATCAGGAACTCGCGCGGGATCTCGTAGGACTGCAGCTCGGCGTCCTTGGCCAGCTGTCGCAGCGAGTCGCTCAGCGCCGTCTTCATCTTCTCGGGATCGCCCCAGGCCAGCACGTCCTCGGTGGGCACGATCACGGCGAGCAGATAGGCGCGTTCACTGCTGCCGTACACGAAGATCTGCCGGATCAGCGGACTGGTCGCGTAGACCGACTCCAGACGCGAGACCGCGACGAATTCGCCCTGGGAGAGTTTCAGCACGTTGTTGCGCCGATCGACGTAGACCAGGTGATCCGGGCCGAGTTCGGCGACGATGTCGCCGGTTTTGTAGAAGCCGTCGGAGTCGAAGACCTCGGCCGTGACCTCGGGCCGCTTGTAGTACCCGGAGATCAGGGTGCTGCTCTTCAACAGCAGCTCGCCGCGCGGATGCGGCTTGTCGGTCCGGAAGTAGCCCAGCTCGGGGACGTCGACGAGTTTGTAGTCCAGTACCGGCGGCCGCTGCACCCGTTCGTCGATGACGACCACGCCGCCCGCCTCGGTGGATCCGTAGCCGTCGTGCAACTCCAGATCGAGCACCGACTCGACGAACGATTTCATCTCCGCCGACACCGGGGCGCTCCCGCAGATCGCCATGACCAGTCGTCCACCCAGGAAGTGTTCGCGCAGTTCGGTTTTCACCTCCGCTTCCAGCGCGACGCGGTCCACACCGGGTCCGGAGCGCCGGTCCACCTCGCTCTGGTAGCGCTGGAAGACCATGTCGCACACGCGCGGAACGAAGAACAGCTCGGTCGGCCGGGCCAGCGCGATGTCGTCGAACAGCGTCGACATATCGCTCTCGGCCGCGAAGTACGCGGTGCCGCCGCGCGCCAGCACGCCGGTCAGCGACCCGCGACCGGCCACATGGCTCATCGGCATGTAGTTGAAGTTGATCGCGGCGACATCGGGCCGGTTCACCCATCCCCTGGCGACCAGCCGCTGGCTGTACATCGCGCCTTTCGGGGTTCCGGTACTGCCCGAGGTGTAGATCAGCAGCGCCAGCGGGTCCTCGCCGGGCTCGGCGACGAACAGCGGCGCCGGCGGCAGCGTCCGGCCGCGCGCCAGCACCTCGTCGAGCGATTCGACGCGCACCGCGCTGCCCGCGTCGGCCAGCCGCGCGCGGGCCGCGTCGAACGCCGCCCGCTGGTCGTCGTCTTCCGGGTGGTAGTCGAAGACGACCAGCCGTTGTGGCCCGGACTCCGACAGCGCGCACGTCACCGCGGCGTCGAGCAGTTCCGGTGTCGCCGCCAGCACCCGCGGCTCGGTCTCCGCCACGATCGCGGTGAGCTGGGCGACCGGTGCGCTGGATTGCATGGGTACCGCGACCAGGCCGAGGTGGATGCAGGCCAGGTCGAGCGTGGTGTAGTCACTGCTGGTGAAGCCCAGGATGCCCACGAAGTCGCCTGCCCGCAGCGGTGTGTCCGCGTCACCGTGCCATGCGGCGGCGACCGCGCGCACGCGCTCCCACAGCTCGCCGTAGGTGATGGTGTCGAACCGCGGCAGCAGCGTCAGCGTGGTGCGTCCGGTCTCGTCGGTGCGCAGCTCGGTCGCGCGCTGGGCGACGGCGGGCCGGTCGGCGTAGCCGACCATCACCGTCTCGACGATCTGAGCGAGCGCCGCACCGGGGCCGCGAATCTTCTCGGCGACGTCCGCACGCGGTGTGGCGTTGCGGATGTCGTCGTATTCGGCATATAGCCGGGTGATGCGGCGCATGAGCCGCTCCCCGCGTGTTTCGGGTGCCACGACGACCTCCTTCGGTCCTTGAACGCGCCTCCATAAACACGTTAGCTCGTCTAAGTACTTTGGTCAGGCAATAGCCTCCGCGCACGTCTGTGACACTGGACACGGTGCCGGGAAGGCCTCGAAACTACTCGGTATCGCGTTGTGCCGCACACTGAGCCTGGTGCTGCCGGTACCAGTGTTATCGGGCTCCTGTTACCGGTGCCCGGCGCACCGCATGCTCGGTGCATGACACAGACCATATCGCCGGGGCCCGCGGCGACGACGGCCGCCGCGGCCGCACCGGCCGTGCTGGGAGCGCGGCGTTCGCTTGCCCTCCTCGCCGTCATTCTCACCGGGCAGTTCATGGCGGTGCTCGATGCCTCCATCGTCAACGTCGCCATTCCCTCCATCCGCAATTCCCTGCACACCAGCGGCGCGGCGCTGCAGCTGATCGTCGCCGGGTACGTCATCGCCTACGCCGTCCTGCTGGTCACCGGGGCGCGCCTCGGCGACCGATTCACCCAGCGCCGCGCGTTCATCGCCGGACTCGCGCTGTTCACCCTCTCCTCGCTGGCCTGCGGTCTGGCCTGGAACGAGGCATCGCTGATCGTCTTCCGGTTCGCCCAGGGCGTCGGCGCGGCGGCCATGGTGCCGCAGATCATGACGCTCATCCAGCGCACCTTCACCGGCGACGCCCGCGCGCGGGCGCTGAGCGTCTACTCGGCCATCATCTCCGGCGGCATGGTCGCCGGACAGGTCCTCGGCGGGCTGATCGTCAACGCCGATCTCTTCGGCAGCAGCTGGCGCGGCGTGTTCCTGGTGAACGTGCCGATCGGCCTCGTATTGCTCGCGGCGGCGCCGCGCATCCTGCCGTCCTCGGCCCAGCGGCTCAAGCGCAAGCTCGATCTGCCGGGACTGGCCACGCTCACCGCGTCGGTGCTGATGCTGGTGTTGCCGCTCGTCCTGGGGCGGGAGCTGGATTGGCCGTTGTGGTCGTGGATCGCCCTGACCGCCAGCGTGCTCGGCTTCGCTTCGTTCGTGGCGATCGAGCGGGTCGTCGCCACCCGTGGCGGCGAGCCCCTGTTCGCGCGGGCGGTACTCACCGCGCCCGGCCTCGTGCCCGCCGCGGTCGCGCTGTTCGTGACCATGGCGACCTTCGGCGGCTGGATGTTCGTCATGGCGATCCACCTACAGAGCACGCTGGGCTACAGCGCGCTGCACGCGGGACTGCTGTTCGTCCCCCTCGGCGTGACCTTCGCCGTCGCCAGCCTGAACTGGGAACGCGTCCCGGCCCGGTTCCATCCGGTGATGATCCCGCTCGGCCTGGTCGTCGGGGCGGTGAGCATGGTCGCCCTCGGCGTGCTGCTACGTGACGGCGGCGAGGTCGGACCGCTCGCGCTGACCCTGCTCGGCCTGTGCGGCGCGGGCAACGGTATCGCCTTCAGTCCGCTCATGACCCGCACGCTGGCCAAGGTCCCGATGAGCCTGGCGGCCGACGCGAGCGGCATCCTGGTGACCAACGTGCAACTCGGCGTGGTGGTCGGGATCGCCGGTTTCGGGTCGCTGTTCCTCGGCCTCGCGGGCAGCACGGTGCGCAGTGCGGCGCATGCGCTCGGCGGCACCGCGATCGCCGAGGGCGTCACGGTCCTGCTGGCGGCCGCTTTCGCGGCTCGGGCGGCACGGTAGCCGACCCTCCGTTCGACAACCTTCGAATCATCGCGACGCAAACCATCGCGATCGGCCGCCCCTTGCGCGCATGCTCGCAAGGGGTGCGCCGCCGGTGGCCCGAGCCGCATCGTGCCCGGCTCGGGCCACCGATCGTCGCGTCATCGTTCGCGGGATGAAAGAAGGTGCGGGATGGGCGTTTTCGCGCTCGGTGTAGAACTCGACGGAGAGGGGTTCCGCCCCGAGGCGTGGCGGCGGGCGGCACACGCGCCGGACCGTCTGCTCACCGCGGATACCGTGCACAGGCGGGTGGCCGCCGCCGAGAACGCCGGGTTCACCCTGGCCACGTTCGCCGACTCGATCCTGCCGGGGCAGGAGATTCCCGGTCGCATCGACGCGGTGACGCGGGCGTCCTTCGTCGCGGCAACGACCAGCACGATCGGTCTGGTTCCTACCGTCGCCACCACCTACGCCGAACCGTTCCACACGGCATCGCAGGTGGCGTCGCTGGACTACGCCTCGCGGGGACGGGCCGGATGGATCGCCGAGCGCGTCGACGATCCACGCGCCGCCGCCACCTGGGGACGTCGACCGGTGTCGGAAGACGCCGATCTGGCCCGCGAGCAACGGGATTCGATCGAGGTGGCCCGTCGCCTGTGGGACTCGTGGGAAGACGACGCGGTGATCCGCGACTACGCCAGCGGCCGATTCCTGGACCGGAACAAGCTGCACTACATCGACTTCCAGGGCGAGAGCTTCTCGGTGAAGGGACCCGCGATCGTGCCGCGGCCGCCACAGGGTCAGCCCGTGGTGTTCGGCACCGAAGGCGAGGTCGATGTCCGGCTCGTCGCCGCCGATTCCGTCGCGGCGGCCGTGGCGGCGGACTCCGGCGGGGCCGCGCTCGCGTTCGCCGAAGTCGAAGTGACCTTGGACGTTCCGGGCACGCGCGCAGCACAGCGATTCGGCGAATCCTCCGGTTCGCCGGGCCGCCTGGCGTTCTCCGGATCGGCCGGGGAATTGACCGATCTGCTGACCGAACTCAGCGCGCACCTGGACGGTGTGCGGCTGCACCTCGCCGTGATCGACGAGGATCTGCCCGTGCTCGCGCGCGAGGTCGTCCCCGCGCTCTTGCGCACCGGCGTCGCGCACCGCCCGATCCCCGGTTCGACCTTGCGCGCCAACCTCGGCCTGAACCGCCCCGCCAACCGCTACGCGACCACCCGCTGATCGTCAGGAGATCGTTTCCGTGACCGACTTCCCGCGTCCCGACGCCCAGGTCCATTTCGGCGTCTTCTTCCAGGGCGTGAACCACACCACCATCTGGTCCGACCCGTCCAGCGGCTCGCAGATCGACTTCGAAACCTTCCGCCGGGTCGCGCAGACCGCCGAGCGCGGCTTGTTCGACGCGTTCTTCCTCGGTGAGGGCCTGCGCCTGCGCGAGCAGGACGGCGCGATCCTGGAGCTGGACATCGCGGGCCGCCCCGACGCGATCACCCAGCTCGCCGCGCTGGCGGGCGTCACCCGCCACATCGGCCTGGTGGCCACTCAGAACACCACCTACAACGAGCCCGCCGACCTGGCGCGCAAACTCGGCGGCCTGGACCTGCTGTCCGGCGGCCGGGCGGGCTGGAACGCGGTCACCACGGACAACGCCTGGACCGGCGCGAACTTCCGGCGCGGCGGATTCCTGGACCACGCGCTGCGTTACGAGCGCGCCGGGGAGTTCGTCGCCACGGTGCGGGCGATCTGGGACGCCTGGGACGACGGCGCGATCGCGACCTCGCAGCAGAGCCCGTCGTGGGCGCGTGCCGAGGCGATCCATCCGGTGGTGCGGACCGGCCCGCACTTCGACGTGACGATCACCCCCACGCTGCCGCGCAGCGCGCAAGGGCATCCGGTGATCTTCCAGGCGGGTGATTCACCCACGGGCCGCGATTTCGCCGCCGCGCACGCCGATGTCATCTTCTCCAGGCACGGAACGCATTTCGACGACGCGCTGGCTTTCGCGAACGACATCCGTACACGCCTGCGCGCGGCGGGCCGCCCCGAGGACGACATCCGGATCCTGCCCGGCACGCAGATCATTCTCGCGGAGAAGGAATCCGAGGTCGAGGAGAAAGTGCGCTGGGTGAAGAGCGGCCAGTACACCGGCCAGACCGCGCTGTCGCTGGCCGGCCAGATCTGGGGCCGCGACCTGTCCGGCCTCGACCCCGACGGTCCCCTGCCCGCGGACGATCCGCAGCCCCGGCCGATCTCGGAGACCCGAGGCGCACCGCGTTCCGGACAGGACCCGATCGCCATCGCCCGCGAATGGCGGGCCAGGGCGGAGGCGGAAAACCTCTCCCTGCGCGAAGTCGTGATCGCCTCCACCGAACGTTCCGGCTTCGCGGGCACCCCCACCCAGGTCGCGGACGAACTGGCCCGCTGGGTCCGCCACGGCGCGACCGACGGCTTCAACATCTCCCCCTACCTGGTCCCGACCGGCCTCGACGAAATCGTGAACTGGCTCGTCCCCGAACTCCAAGACCGCGGCGTCTACCGCACGGAATACACCGGAACCACCCTCCGCGCCCACCTCGGCCTACGCGAACCCCTCACCCGCCGCTCCTGATCGCACGACAGCCGAGCCGCCGCCCAACTTGTGCGACGGCTCGGCAACCACTTCGCACGCCTGCGCCCGGAGGCCGCGCGACCGATCGCGCCCGAAGTTGTCGAGTGGCACACCATCGAGAGGGCTACTCGCGATTCGCCGCAGCGATGCGCCATTCGTGAAGGGATACGAGCGGAGCCGCCGTCCTGGATGGACGGCGGCTCCGGTTTCACGTTCGGTCAGAGCACGGATTCGATGGCGGCGACCAATTCTGGTGCGTCGGGGGTGGTCCGGGGGCGGAAGCGGCCCGCTACCTTGCCGTCGCGGTCGATGAGGAACTTCTCGAAGTTCCATTGGATGTCGCCGGCGTTGCCTTCGGCGTCGGGGGTGTCGGCCAGGGTCTGGTAGAGGGGGTGGCGCTGGTCGCCGTTGACGTCGGTCTTCTCCAGCAAGGGGAAGTCGACGCCGTAGGTGGTGGAACAGAACTGCTGGATCTCCTCCGCCGTGCCGGGCTCCTGGCCCATGAACTGGTTGCACGGCACGCCGACCACGCTGAAACCGCGCGGGCCGTAGGACTCGTGCAGTTCGACCAGGCCGGAGTACTGCGGTGTCAGCCCGCATTTCGAGGCCACGTTCACCAGCAGCACGGCGCGGTCGCCGACCAAGTCGGCCAAGGTCGTCGACTCGCCGGACAGCGTGCGTAGCGGGACTTCTCGAAGGCTCATAGGTATCCGTTCTCGATTCCGTAGATCCACCCCGACGGCCACGCTACCGGATCACCGGGTTTCCGACCGCCGCGGGCGCATCGGCCTACGAGCTTTCAGCGCAACCTGGTCCGGCGCATCAGCCGCAGTGACATCAAGGTCATCTTCAGCTGCTTGTCGTAAGGCTGACCGGCCCGCGCGGCGAGCACCTGCTTCTTGAGCACGCCGACGTTCACCGTATCGGTGTACTTCAACAGGCCCTGGTCACCGTGCCGGGTGCCGACTCCGGACTGCTTCACTCCACCCGACGGCGTGCCTTTGGCGGCGTAGGTCGCGACGAAGCCGTCGTTGATGTTGATGTTGCCCGCTTGCAGCTGTGCGGCGATCCGCTCGCCGTGTGCCGCATCCCGGGTCCACACGCTGGCGTTGAGACCGTAGTCGGTCGCGTTGGCCAGGCGCACCGCTTCCTGCTCGTCGTCGAACGGGTACACGGTGACGACCGGGCCGAAGGTCTCCAGCGTCGCGTGGGTCATCTCGGGTGTCACGCCGGTCAGCACAGTGGCCTCGTAGAAAGCGGGACCGACATCCGGGCGCGCTTGCCCGCCGACGTGCACGGTGGCGCCTTTGGCCCGCGCGTCGTCGACGTGCGCGGCGACCCGTTCCAGATGCTGCGGGGAGACCAGCGAACCGAACTCCGGCGTGTAATCGTAGGCCCCGCCGATCTTTCCGTTCAATTCCGCCGCCGCGGCGACCAACCGGCGCAGGAATTCCTCGTGGAGGGACCGGTGCACGTAGATCCGTTCGATGTGCATGCACGCCTGCCCCGAGTTGGCGAACGCGGCGAACACCGCGCCGGGAACCACCTCGTCCAGGTTCGCGTCGGCGAGCACGATCATCGGGTTCTTGCCGCCCAGTTCCAGGCTGCATCCGATGAGGTTGCGACCGGCCTGCTCGCCGACGATCCGGCCGGTGGCGGTCGAGCCGGTGAACATGACGAAGTCGACGTTGTCGATCAGGGTCGGCCCGATGTCGGGCCCTTCACCGCACACCACCTGGACCAGGCCGCGGGGCAGCCCGGCGCGGTGCAGCAGTTCGACGCCGAAGAGCACGCACAGCGCGGTCTTGTTGTCCGGCTTCAGGACTACGCCGTTGCCTGCCATCAGCGCGGGCATGGCGTCGGACAGGGCGATGGCGAAGGGGAAGTTCCACGGCGCGATCACGGCGACGAGACCTTTGGGCCGGTGCTGCTCGATCGAGGAGGTGATCAGCGGCATCGCGCCGCCGCGCCGCTTCGGCCGCAGCACCCGGCGCGCGGTCTTGAGGTAATGGCTGATCACCATGGGCACGTCGCAGGATTCCTCGACGGCCATGCGACGGGTCTTGCCGCACCCGATCTGGATGAGGTCGGCGATGGTCTCCACCTCGCCGAGGATCAGTTCGTGCAGCCGCTCGAACACCCGAAGCCGCTGACGCAGCGGCAGTGCGGCCCACTCCGTCTGCGCCGCCCGGGCGGCGGCGCACGCCGTCAGCACGTCCTGCGGGGACGACTGTGGAAGCGCACCGACCGGCGCGCCGGTGTAGACCTCGGTCATCTCATATGGCGCCGCGCCACCGTCGGCGGCGACCAGGCCGGTCAGCCGGGCGAGCAGTTCCCCGGTGATCCTGGCGGGCAAGGTGCTCTCGGCCTTGTCGGTGTGTGCTGTGCTCATCGGATCTTCTCCATGACGTCGGGCATCGCCGCAGGTGCCGGGCCGGACCGCGCGACTGAATTAGAACACGTTCCGATTTCGGATTCATCGTATTCGCCCGGCCGCGCCCTGCCTACCTGCCGCGAGGGACGAATTCCGCTTATTCGTCCGTGGCGATCGACAGCGCTCGGGTCGGGCAGTATCGGACCGCGCGCTGTACGTCGCCGCGGGCCCGCGGGTCCGCGGCGGCGTCGAGGATCTCGACTTTGCCGCGTTTGGGGACGTGGAACGCCTCCGGCGCCTCGTCCTGGCACACGGCATGCCCCTGACACAGATCCAGATCGGCGAGCACTCGCATCGTGACTCCTTACTGTTCGTTCGGTCCCGCGCCGTCCGGGAGGGGACGTATCGGCGCCTCGGGTTGCACTTCGACCAGCACCAAGTGCGAGCCGCGCGGGGTGGATACCACCGCGACCACCGCGGCGGCCAAGTCGCTCGCGCGCAACATGTACGGATGCCTGGCGAACCCCCACGCTTTCCAGTCCTCCAGCACCGGGCCGACGATCTCGGGCGTGGAGTCCATGCCCATTCCGGTCAAGGTCGGTCCGGGGCGCACCTGGGACAGGCGGACGCCGCTACCCTCGAGCTCCATCCGCATCTGCGCGGCCATCGCTTCCAGTCCCGCCTTGGCCGCGCTGTAGGCGCCCGTGCGCGGACGCGGCTCGGAGGCGCAATCCGAACTGATCAATACGATGTCGCCGCGCTGCCTGCGCAGCATGCCGGGCAGCACCCGGTGCACGAGACGCTGCGCGCCGACCAGATGAACCTGCACCTGGCGCACGAATCGTTCCGGATCCATCGCGTACGCCTGCCCGAACTCGATGTCGCCCGCACTGGAGACCAGGATCTCGGTAGGGCCGAGCGCTTCTTCGGCGGCACGCACGAATTCCTCCACCGAATCCGACTCGGTGACGTCCAACCGATGGGCGAACGCCGCACCGCCGTTGGCCCGGATCTTGTCCGCCAGTTCGGCGCACTGCTCGACGCGACGCGCGCCGAGCGCGACCGGGTGGCCGAGTTCGGCCAGGGCGACGGCGGTGGCCGCGCCGATCCCGGAGGAGGCGCCGGCGACGAGCGCGGGCCTGCGCTCCGGATGGGGTGCGAATCTTGGCATTATCGGGTCTCCACGGTGATGGGTAGGTGCGCGAAGCCACGCACATTGGACGAATGAACCCGGGCGATCCCGGAATCGAGGACGTCATAGGACCGC